>NZ_JBITLS010000018.1:0-258522 GCF_044465465.1 Nonomuraea sp. NPDC049655 | reverse complement strand
GGGGGTGCAGTTCTACACGCGGGGCAAGGTGGTGACCTCGCGTTGGCTGGACCCGTCCCACGGCGGTGTGAACCTCGGCTTCCCCACGAACGGGTGACCCCGCGCCCGCCCTCCTCACAGGATCGACTCGAAGCCTGTGCGGCCGTTGCATGAGGGCGGGATGATCGGGTAGGCAGGGCGGCATGTCACTTTCGCACTGTGCGGGCTGGTTGCTGGCCGGACGCTACCGGCTGCTGTCCGAACTGGGCCGCGGTGGCATGGGCCGGGTCTGGCGGGCCCACGACGAGCTGCTCGACCGGCAGGTCGCGGTCAAGGAGGTCACCCTCGGGCACGCGCTGGGGACCGAGCGGGAGCGGCTGCTCGGCCGGACGATGCGGGAGGCGCGGCTGGCCGCCCGGCTGAGCCATCCGCACATCGCCGCCGTCTACGACGTGGTGGTGGCCGACGAACGGCCGTGGATCGTGCTCCAGCTCGTGCCTTCGCGCAGCCTCGCCGACGTGATCGCCGAACGCGGGCCGCTGTCCCCGCCCGACGCCGCGCGCCTCGGGCTGCAGGTGCTGGAGGCGCTGAGCGCGGCGCACGCCGACGGCATCGTGCACCGCGACGTCAAGCCCGGCAACATCCTGCTGAACGGCGACCGGCACGCCCTGCTCACCGACTTCGGCCTGGCCACCACCCTCGAAGACCAGGCCGACATCACCCAGTCGGGCATGGTGGTGGGCACGCCCGCGTACATCGCCCCGGAACGCCTGCGCGGCGGCCACGCGACCCCGCAGGCCGACCTGTGGTCCCTCGGCGCCACCCTGTACGCGGCCGTCGAGGGCCAGTCGCCCTTCCCGCACAGCGGCCACCTGGCCGCACTGACCGCGGTGCTCACCTCCGAGCCCGCGCCGTTCCACCTGGCCGGGCCGCTCGCGCCGGTCATCGCCGGTCTCCTGACCAAGGACCCCGCCCGCCGGATCGACGGCGAGGAGGCCCGGCGGCGCCTGACCCGGGTGGCCGCGCTGCGCGACGAGGAACCCCACGACACCGCCGCCATCCCCCTGGCCGATCCCCTGCCCAACACCGGCGACCTCCTTCCTCCCACCCGCTTCCCCGCGGCGCCCGCCCCGGAGGTCTCCCTCCCCGCCCCGGAAGCCGTTCCCGATCCCGTCCCGGTGGCCGATCCCGTCGCGGTGGCCGATCCCGTCCCGGTGGGCGTCCGGGACGTGGGGGCCGTCGCCGGGGCGCGGCCGGACGCCAGGCGGCGGATCCCGGGCTCGGACCGCGCGGTACGCAGGACCGGCGAGCGGAACCACGCCGTGCGCCGGACCATGCCCGACGCCGCGCGCGGGCTTCGCGCGCACCGCGAGCTGCTGCCGTTCTCGGTGTCGATCCCGCAGCCGGGCAGGCCGCAGCGCTGGCGGCAGCTCACCGCCCTGGCCGCGCTCGTCGCCAGCGTGCTCCTCACGACGTCCTGGAACGGCGACGGCGGCCCGCCCGCCGCCACCCGCACGCCCTCCTACGCCGACCCGGCGCCGAACCAGGCCACCGAGCACGAGGGCATCATGCACGCCGTGGCCATCGCGCGCGACCGCTCTTCGGAGGGCGCCTCCGACCGCGCGGCCGAGCAGAGCGGCTCCCGCCGCCGTCCGCCCGCCCAGCCCGTCGCCCAGCCGCCGGCCCAGCGGCCCGCCGTGACCGGCGCCCGGTCCGGCGCCCGGTCCGGCGCCACGTCCGCCGCCGGCTCCGGCAAGGGGCGGAAGGTCGGCCATCAGGCCGCCAAGGCCAAGCACGGCAAGGGCCTGGCCCGCGGCCACGGCAAGCACTAGAACCCCGCGGCCACGGCAAGCACTAGAACCCCGCGGCCACGCCAAGCACCGGAACCCCGCGGCCACGCCAAGCGCCAGACCCCGCGGCTCCGCACCCGTCAGGCGAGGGGGAGGCGGAGGACGAAGCGGGCGCCCTTGGGGGAGTCCTCGATGGTCAGCGTGCCGTGGTGCGCGGTCGCGATCTCGCGGGCGATCGGCAGCCCGAGGCCGGTGCCGCCGGCGTCGCGGTTGCGGGAGTCGTCCAGGCGGATGAAGCGCTGGAAGACGAGCTCGCGCTGGGCCGGTTCGATGCCTGCGCCGTCGTCCAGGACCTCCAGCACGGCCCGGCCGCCCTCCTGCCGGACCGTCACGGCGACCTGAGTCTCGGCGTGCCGCTCGGCGTTGTCCAGCAGGTTCGTCAGCAGACGGGTGAGCTGCAGCCGGTCGCCCATGACCACCACGCCCTCGTCCGGGCTGGTGACCACGCGCTTGGCCCGCGGCCTGGCGGTCTCGGCGGCCACCAGCTCGCCCAGGTCCACCGGCTCACGCTCGCTCGGCGCTCCGGCGTCCAGCTTGGTCAGCGTGAGCAGGTCGGTGACGATGGCCTGCAGCCGGTCGAGGCTGGCCAGCACCTGGGTGCTGGTCTCCCGCCAGTCGGTCTCCTCCGGATGCAGCATGGCCTCCTCGACCTGCGCGCGCATGGCGGTGATCGGGCTGCGCAGGTCGTGCGAGGCGTCCCCGGCGAACCTGCGCTGCTGCTCCATCGCGGCCTCCAGGCGGGCCCGCGCCGTCTCCAGCCGTTCCAGCGTCTGGTTGGCGGTCTCGGCCAGGGCTCTGATCTCGTCGTCGGTGTCCGGGACGGGCACCCGCAGGCCGCCGCCGTCCGCGGTGATCTCGGCGAGCCGCTTGGTGATGCTGCTGACGGGGGCGAGCGTCCTGGCCACGACCCGCGACACCCCGAAGAAGGTCAGCCCGACCAGCAGCGCCGACACCACGATCTGGAACAGCACGACCTGCGGGCTGACGAACCAGGGGACCGCGGGGTCGAAGGCGTAGATGATCCAGGTGCCCTCGGGCTGGAAGGCGCGCAGGGCGACCACGAGCTCGCACCGGCCGGGGAAGGCCGGCAGGTCGCAGCTCCTGCTGACGTAGTTCGCCTGGTCACGGGGGACGTGGGCGGTCTGGCGGGGGGCGCCGGCCAGGTTGGGCGTCCAGGCGACGGCCCGTCCGGCCGGGTCGACGACCTGGATGCCGTCGAGGCCGAGGGGTTCCAGCACCTGGGGCAGCTGGTTGCGCTTGACCATGAGGAGCACGCGCAGGGCCCGCCCGGACACGTCGCTGGCGCGCACGTCGGCGACGTCGTCGTGGATGCCGAACATGACGAAGCCGCTGACGACGACGTTCAGCAGCAGCATGGCGATGCCGGCGAGCAGTGCCAGCCGCGTACGCAGCGACCGGCGCAACCGTGTTCTCACCCGTCTCCCCCCGGGATCAGCAGAACACGGTTGGTGCACCAGGCCCTAACTTAGGGAGATTCCTCGATAAATACGGTTACGCCGGGACGAGTCGCCCCCGCTGCTACTCCTCCACCGCCTTCAGCACGGCGTCCGCGATCGACCGCGGATCGACCCCGAAGTGCCTGCGCACGGCCTCCCTGGTGTCGGAGAGCCCGAACCCGTCGGTGCCGAGCGAGGTCCACGGCCGGTCGATCCACGGCCTGATCTGGTCGGGCACGGCCCGCATCCAGTCGCTGACCGCGATCACCGGCCCCTCGGTCCCGGCCAGCGCCTGCCGCAGGTACGGCACCCCGGTCGCCGACATGGCCTCGCGCCGCAGCTCGCTCCACGAGGTGACCGACCAGACGTCCACGCCCACCCCGTACTCCTCGGCCAGCAGCCGCTGGGCCTCCAGCGCCCAGTGGATCGCGGTGCCGCTGGCCAGCAGGTGCGCGGCGCCGCCGCCGGCGGAGTAGCGGTAGATGCCCTTGACGATGCCCTCCTCGACGCCCTCGGGCATCGCGGGCTGGGGCAGCGGCTCGTTGTAGAGGGTCAGGTAGTAGAACACGTCCTCGGCGGCCTCGCCGTACATGCGCCTGAGCCCGTCGCGGACGATGACGCCGACCTCGTAGGCGAAGGCCGGGTCGTAGGCCAGGCAGGCGGGGTTGGCGGAGGCCAGGAGCTGGGAGTGGCCGTCGGCGTGCTGCAGGCCCTCGCCCGTCATGGTGGTGCGGCCGGCGGTCGCGCCGAGCAGGAAGCCGCGGCCGAGCTGGTCGGCCAGGGCCCACATCTGGTCGCCGGTCCGCTGCCAGCCGAACATCGAGTAGAAGATGTAGAACGGCACCATCGGCTCGCCGTGGGTGGCGTAGCTGGTGGCCGCCGCGGTGAAGGAGGCCATCGAGCCGGCCTCGGTGATGCCCTCGATGAGGATCTGCCCGTCCACCGCCTCCTTGTACGCCAGCAGCAGCTCCCGGTCGACGGACTCGTAGCGCTGGCCGAGCGGCGAGTAGATCTTGGCCGTGGGGAACAGCGACTCCATGCCGAACGTCCTGGCCTCGTCGGGCACGATCGGCACCCAGCGCCGCCCGGTCTCCGGCTCCTTCATCAGGTCCTTGACCAGCCGGACGAACGCCATCGTGGTGGCGATCGGCTGCGTCGAGCCCTTGGCCAGGGCCGCGAACGGCCGCTCGCCCGGCTGCGGCAGCGGCCGGCCGGCGACCGTGCGGCGGGGGATCGGGCCGCCCAGCTCCCGGCGGCGCTCGGCGACGTACTCGGCCTCGGCCGAGCCGGGCCCCGGGTGCAGGTACGGCGGCAGCTCCCCGGCCAGCGCCGAGTCGGGGACCGGCAGGCCGAGCCGGTCGCGCATGACGCGGAACTCGTCGAGGGTGAGCTTCTTCATCTGGTGGTTGGCGTTGCGCGCCTCGACGCCCGCGCCCAGCGTCCAGCCCTTGACCGTCTGGACCAGGACCACCGTGGGCGCGCCCCGGTTCTGCAGCGCCCGGTGGTAGGCGGCGTACACCTTGCGCGGCTCGTGCCCGGCCCGCGAGCCGCCGACGATGCGCCGCAGGTCGTCGTCGGAGTACGGCACGTCGAGCCCCTGGAACAGGTGCTGCCTGATGTAGGCGCCGTCGGCGGCGGCGAACGTCTGGAACTGCCCGTCCGGCACCTCGCCGAGCCTGGCCACGAGTTCGTCGGAGCCGAGCAGGCCGTCCCACTCGGCGCCCCACAGCGCCTTGACGACGTGCCAGCCCGCGCCCCGGAAGACGCTCTCCAGCTCCTGCACGATCCGGGTGTTGCCGCGTACCGGGCCGTCGAGCCGCTGGAGGTTACAGTTGATCACGAAGGTGAGGTTGTCCAGCCCCTCCCTGGCGGCCAGCGTCAGCGCCGCGGTGGACTCCGGCTCGTCCATCTCGCCGTCACCCAGGAAGGCCCAGACATGGCTGTGCGAGGTGTCCTTGATGCCGCGGTTGTGCAGGTAGCGGTTGAACCGTGCCTGGTAGACCGCGTTGAGCGGGCCGATGCCCATCGACACCGTCGGGAACTGCCAGAAGCCCGACATCGCCCTCGGGTGCGGGTACGACGGCAGGCCGCCCTGCGTCTCGCGCCGGAACAGGTCGAGCTGCTCCTCGCTCAGGCGCCCTTCGAGGAAGGCCCGCGCGTAGACGCCGGGGGAGGCGTGCCCCTGGAAGAAGACCTGGTCGTCCGTGCCGTGGAAGAAGTGGTTGAAGCCGACCTCGTACAGCCAGGCGGCCGAGGCGTAGGTGGCCAGGTGGCCGCCCAGCCCGAGCTTGCTGCCCCGGCTGACCATGACGGCGGCGTTCCACCGGTCGTAGGCCGCGACGCGTTCTTCGAGCGCCAGGTCGCCGGGGTAGGCGGGCTCCTCGGCGGTGGGCACCGTGTTGAGATAGCGCGTGCTCGTGGCGAGCCTGCGCAGCAGGTAATCGGCCCGATCGGGGCCGGCCGCCCGCCGGACCGCCTCAAGCGATTCGAGCCATTCGGCGGTCTCCTGTGGATCCAGGTCTTTCTCCATGCTTCCATTAAACACCATATGATCGATCATCCGATGAAAGGATTATCTGTGGAGCCCGTGGTGCGGCCGCCGTTGCGCGAGGAGATCAGGAAAGTGCTGCTCGATGGCCTGATCAGCGGCCGCTGGGAGCCCGGCGAGCGCATCGTCGAGCGCCGCCTGGCCGCCGAGCTCCAGGTCAGCCAGGCCCCCGTACGCGAGGCGCTGCGCGAGCTGGAGGCGCTCCGGCTGGTCGAGTCGGCGCCCCACCGCGGTGCCCGGGTGCGCGGCTTCACCCTCGACGACCTGCGCGAGGTCTACCAGGTCCGGGCCGGGCTGGAGGAGACCGCCACCCGCCTCGGCCGGCCGCCGGTGGCCGCGCTGCGCGCCCACGTGGCCCGCCTGCACGCCGCCGCGGCCGCCGGCTCCCTCGACGACCAGGTCCGCCACGGCGTCGCCTTCCACCGGGAGATCGTCGCGGCGTCCGGCAACGCGCTGCTGGTGTCGGTGTGGGAGTCGCTCGGCGTCGAGGTCTGGACGCACGTGTCGATCCGGCTGTTCCGGATGCGGCCGCACGAGAACGCGGCCGACCACGAACCCCTGGTGGAGGCGTTCGAGCGGGACGACCCGCGGGCCGGCCGCCTGCTGCACGACCACGTCCTGGCCTACGCCCCCGACTGACTCGACGGGCCCGTCCCTTGAGGCCGTGCGCCGGTCAGGCGCGTTGCGCGGCGGGCTCGGACCGCGGGGCGCGCAGGCCCGCGGCGGCGACGGCGACCAGCGCGCACAGGCCGAGCATCGTCAGCCACACCCCCTGATACGCCCCGATCGCCCCGAGCCGGTCGCCCGACAGCACCAGCACCAGCGCCGAGACGCCGATGACGGCCCCGACGGCCCGCGAGGTCACCGACAGGGCGGTGCCGGTGGCCAGCCGCGCAGGCGGGATCTCGGCCACCGCCGCGCCGCTCAGCGACGTGATCAGCACGGCCACCGCGACCCCCGACAGCACCACCGCGGGCAGCACCACCGTCAGGTACGCCGGGGAGTCCCCCGTCGCGAACGCCAGGTACGCCGTGGACAGGGCCAGCAGCGCCACCCCGCACAGGGCGAGCAGGCGATGGCCGGTCCTGGCGGCCAGCCGCCCGGCCAGCGGCGCGGTCAGCACCTGGGCGAGCGCCCCCGGCGTGACGGCGAGCCCCGCGGCGGCCACGGAGTACCCCCAGATCCCGGTCAGGAACAGGATGTTGGCCAGCGGCAGCGCGAACATCACCAGCCCGACCAGGAACATCGCGAGGTTGGCCCGCTGCGTGCCGCGCGCCCGCAGCGCGCCCAGGTCCACGATCGGCGCGGGATGCGTGCGCGCCCGCCGGACGAACAGCACGGCCACGACGACGCCCGCGACCAGCGCCGCGATCGTGCCGGGGCTGCCCGGCCCCCACGCGTCGCTCTGCACGATCGCCAGCGAGGGCAGCCCGATGGCCCCCACCAGCAGCAGCAGCCCGGCGATGTCCGGCAGCCGGGACGTGGCCGCCTCACCCGCCCCCTTGGGCACGATCCGCCAGGCGCCCGCCAGCACGGCCGCCCCGACCGGCAGGTGCAGGAAGAACACCGTCCGCCAGTCCCAGACGCCGACCAGCATGCCGCCCAGCGACGGCCCCGACGCCGTCGCCACCGACTGCGCCGCGCTCCACAGCCCGATCGCCGTGCCCCGCCGTTCCGGCGGGTAGTACGGCAGGATCAGCGCGAGCGTCAGCGGCGTGATCACCCCGCCGCCCACGCCCTGCACGACCCGGGCGGCGATCAGCGCGCCGGCCGACGGCGCGACCGCGCACAGGGCGGCGCCGACCACGAACACCGCGAGGCCGGTCAGGAACACCCGCCGCGCGCCGAACCGGTCGGCCAGGCCGCCGGCCGGCAGCAGCGCCGCGGTGAACACGATCGCGTAGCCGTTGAACACCCACGACAGCTCCGGCAGGCTGCTGCGCGGGAAGCTGCGCAGGATGTCGGGGAAGGCGATGTTCGCGAGCTGCACGTCGATCGCGCCGAGGAAGGCGCTCCCGCACAGGACGGCGAGCGGGAGCGCCCGTGAGCCGGCCACCTCAGTCCGACGCCGCGCCGAACCGCTCCCGCAGCTCGACCTTGCGGATCTTGCCGGTGACGGTCCGCGGCATCTCCTCGACGATCTCCAGGCGCTCGGGCCAGAACCAGTCGTTCACGCCGGCCTCCTTGAGGTGGGCGCGCAACTCCTCCAGCGTGGGCGGCTCGCCCGACGGCGTGACGACGGCGCACACCTGCTCGACCAGCGCCGGGTCCGGGATGCCGATGAGGGCGATGTCGCGGATCGCCGGATGCCGCCCGAGCAGCGCCTCGATGTCGCTGACCGGCAGCTTGAGGCACATGTTGGCGATGATGACGTCCTTGGTCCTGCCGGAGATGCGCACGCCGCCGTAGCCGTCGTCGCGGGCCAGGTCGCCGGTGTCGAACCAGCCGTCCGGAGTGATCGACTTGGCGTAGATCTCGTCGCGCAGGTAGTAGCCGAGGCACTGGGCCGCGCCGCGTACCTGGAGCGCGCCGATCTCGCCCTTCTCGACCGGCTTGTTCTCCTCGTCGACGATGCGCACCTCCATGCCGGAGATGACCGTGCCGTCGCTCTCGCCGGCCCGCTCGGGCGGGTCCTCGGGCCTGGTCATGGTGACGCCGCCGTTCTCGGTCATGCCCCACAGCGCGTACACGCGCACGCCCAGCGTCTCGGTGACCCGTTCCACCAGGTGCGGGGGGACGGGGGCCGAGCCGGAGACGAAGACGCTCAGGCTGGGCAGCTCGCGCGGGCGGGCCGCCTGCTCCTCGCTGATCTCCCGGGCGAACGGCGGCGAGCCGTAGTACATGGTGACGTCGTGGTCGGCCATCAGGTCGAGGTAGACGCCTGGATCCCAGGCGTCGGCCGTGACCGCGGTGCCGCCCAGCGTCAGCGCCGTCAGGTACGCCATCACCAGGCCGACGTAGTGCATCGACGTCTGGGCCGTCATGATGACCAGGCTCGGGTCCAGCCCGAACGCCTCCGCGTAGCCCTTGATGTCGGCGTACAGGGTGTTCTGGCTGTGCAGGGCGCCCTTGGGCTCGCCGGTCGTGCCCGAGGTGAACAGGATGAGGAACGGGTCGTCGGGGCCCAGCTCGCGGCCCTCGATGTCGGCCGGGTCGCCCGGTTCCGGGTTGAGCAGGAGCTCGTCGAAGTCGAGCGAGCCGGGCGGGCCGTCGCCGCCGACGACGATCACGTGCTCCAGGCTCGGGATCTCCCGGGCCAGGGTCATCCCCGTCTCGGCCGTGTCCAGGTGGCCGATCCGGCTCGTGGTGACGAACAGCTTCGCCTCGGTCAGCCGGATCATGAAGTCCAGCTCGCGGTGCCGGTAGATGGGCATCTGCGGGGCGATGCGCGCGCCGACCTTCATGCACGCCAGCGCGAGGGGCAGCGTCTCCCTGCGGTTGGGCAGCTGGATGGCGACGAAGTCGCCCGGCCGCACGCCCAGCCGGACCAGGCCGTGCGCGATGCGGTCGGTCATCGCGCCCAGCTCGGCGTACGTGACGACGTCGGTGACACCGTCGGCGACCCGCCGGCTGATCAGTGCCGCCTTGTCGGGAGACGTACCTGTGTTGCGGCGTAAGTCGTCCAGAAAGGTCTCGTCGCGCCACCAACCATTGCGCCGGTATTCCTGGCTCGTGTCCGACACGGTCACCGCCTTTCGTCGTTCTCGTTCTACTCGATTGCTATGAAGTGGGAAATACGGTGTTTTCCCCGGCGGGGGTGACCAGGTAGAACAACCCCGGCAGATGCACTGCGACGCCCTCGTACACCTCCGCGCAGACGGCCACGCCCGGCCGGGCGAACGTGCCGGGCGGCGGCTCGGCCACCCGGATCACCGAGCGGCCCGCGTCCAGCAGCCTGGCCGCCACGGAGATGTCGCCGACCAGGGCGTCCCCGGGGGCGACCCACCGGTTGCGGCTGACCTTCATGCCGTTGCCCTCGGCCAGCTCGGCCAGCAGCCCGCCCCGGCCGATCAGCCGGTGGTAGTAGTCGCGCGGGTTGACGATCATCGCGTGCGGGGTCGCGCCCGACTGCTCGACCTCGTCGCAGGCCGACAGCACGCCGTGGACGTAGTCGTCGTACGGCAGGCGGGCGATCTCCGGATGGCCGAGCAGGGCGGTGGTCAGGGCCAGGTTCTCGGCCGTGGCCAGCCGGACCAGCAGGCGGTAGTCGAGGAAGGTGGCCAGGGCGTCCGGGTCGGCGGCCAGGCCGTCGGGGATCTGCACCCACGCCCGGATCGGATGCACCTTGGCCTCCGACATGCCGAACCTGAAGGCCGCCTCGCGGCGCACGTCCGAGTCGCGCACCGACCGCCGCTCCTCCTCGCCGGGCGGCGACTCCGTCCAGAACCGGGCCGTGTCGCCCTCGACGGGGACGACCTTGAGCAGGTTGCGCACGGTCAGGCGGGGCCGGTCCTTGGTCGGCTCGTGCGCCTCGGTGATGGTGTAGTCGAAGGTCACTTCCGCGTGGCCGGGGTCCTCGGCGTAGGCCCGCGCGAACAGCCGGCCCGGTGACTCTGACATGGATGCTCCCTATTCGTCCTGGACGAGGCGCTGGTAGAAGGGGAGGTGGTGGTCGTAGAAGGCCCGCAGGGCCGGATGGTTGTCCACGGTCGCGGCGTAGACGTTGCCGCGGTCCTCGAACCCGGCGCTGCCGCTCGCGTCCAGGTGCCAGCGGCGGGTCCGTCCCCACTCCGGGCGGTCACCGGCGGCCCAGCTGAGCGAGCCGGGCAGGAAGGGCAGGCCGGTGTAGGCGCAGAACTCCTCGACGACCGCCGCCGGCTCGCGGATCAGCCGTTCGGTGCGGATCACCAGCGGCCGCCGGCCGGTCGCCTCCCGGACCAGCTCGTGCAGCAGGAACAGCCGCTCGTAGCCGATCTCGTCGCAGGTCACCGCCGGTTTGATCGCGTAGTGCGAGGCGATGGTCGGCCGCGGGTCGCGCACGATGAACGTGTGGACGATCCCCGCCAGGTCTTCGGGATGCTTGAACAGGTGCGGGTACTCGTAGTCGAGCACCTCCTTGACGAACACCGGCCGCGCCCGCGCCAGCTCGGCCAGCCGGACCAGCAGGTCCTTCTCCGACCGGGCCGTCACCTCGCCGCCGTCCGGCGCGGGCAGCGTCAGCGAGCCCTCCTCGGTCAGCGCCAGGAACGGCTCGTGCAGGACGGCCACGTCGCCCCGCTCGATCATCATGCGCAGGAACGCCGTCGAGGCCGAGCGCGAGTGCGCCCACATGGCGACCAGCGGCCCGCTCACCCCGACCACCAGGCCGGCACCCGGTCCCAGCGGTGCCGCCGCAGCTCGCTCAGCAGGTCAGGGTCGAGCGGACGCCCGTCGGAGACGCCGAGATTGGCCCGCACGTGCGCCGGCCTGCGCATCCCCGGGATCACCGTGCTGACCGCCGGATGGTGCAGCACGAACCGCAGCGCGACCTCCGGCAGCGACAGCCCCTCAGGGAGCGCCGCCTTGAGCCGTTCGGCCCGCTCGACGCTCGGCCCCAGGTTCTCCGGCCCGAAGTACGTGCTGCGCCAGTCCTCCTCCGGCCACGTGCTGTCCGCGGTCAGGGTGCCCGTGAGGGTGCCCTCGTCGAACGGCACCCGGGCGATGATGCCCACGCCCTCGCGCAGCGCCCGGTCGAACAGCTCGTCCTCGGGCGCCTGGTCGAAGATGTTGTAGATCACCTGGATGACGTCGATCAGGCCGGTGTCGAGCGCGGCGAAGCAGTTGGCCGGCTCCCACCGGTTGACGCTGATGCCGACCGCGTCGATCAGGCCCTCGCTCTTGAGGTCCCTGATCGCCTCCTGCCACCGCTCGTCGCGGGCCCAGCGGTCCTCCCAGGTGTGGAACTGCATGAGGTCGATGCGCGAGACGCCCAGGTTGTCCAGGCTGCGGTGGGTGTACTCGCGGATGTGCTCGGCGGGGTAGGCGTCGTCGAGGGTGTCGTCCGGTCGTGGGGGCCATTCGCGGTTCTTCGGCGGGATCTTCGTGGCCACGTACAGCCGGTGGCCGGAGTGGCGGCGCAGCAGCGCGCCGAGCAGCTGCTCGCTGACGCCGCGGCCGTAGACCCAGGCGGTGTCGAAGAAGGTGCAGCCCAGTTCGACGGCCTCGTCGAGGCAGCGGGGGGCGACGTCGTAGTCCCAGCCGGTGAAGCCGCCGGGGCCGCCGCCGATGCCCCACATGCCGTAGCCGACCTCGCTGACCTCCCAGCCGAGGTTTCCCATCTTGCGGTAGCGCATTCCTGACCTTTCCTGATCAACCGGTGGGCACCCGCTGCCCGGCCGTGCCCGCCAGGCGGGCGTGGTAGGCGGCGATCGGGCCGTCGAGGGTGCCCTCGCCGAGCCGCCATCGCTGTTCGAGCCTGTGGCACTCGTCCTTGCGGAACAGCGCGGGGTTGTCGGTGAGCAGCCCGCCGAACGCCCGGCGCAGCTCCTCCTCGTCCGCCGCGGCGGGCAGCAGGGAGGCGAGCGTGATCAGCTCGCGGTCCCCGCTCGCCCGGCCGGTCTCGCGCACGAGCCGCGCGAAGTCGCCGCACGGGATCGGCGTGACCGGCACGCCCGCCCGCGCCGGCACGTCGTCGATGCGGACGCTCTCGGCGCGGAAGACGTGCAGCGTACGGCCCCAGACCTCCGGGTCGGCCACCGCCGCCCCGACCCGCGCGGCGACGTAGTCGACCGGCGTGTAGTCGGTGCGCGTGGCGACGTCCGGACGCACGCCGAGCCGCACGAACGCCGACAGCAGCAGGTGGGTGAAGGCGACCGGGTTCGGATAGCCGTTGTCGGCGCTCGGCATGATCTCGCCCAGCCGCAGCACGGTCACCAGCGCGCCCCGGCGCCGGGCCTCGGCCAGGTAGCGCTCGGCGATCCACTTGGACCGGCTGTAGCCGCCGCCCGGCGGCCTGGCCAGCGCCGGGTCGCAGTCCTCCGGGACGCGCTCGCCCCTGTGGAGCGCCTCCGTCTGCAGGGCGCCCAGCGTCGAGACGTAGTGCAGCGGCACCGGGTGGTGGGCCATCGCCAGCCGCACCAGCTCGATCGTGCCGCGCACGTTGGCCTGACGGTGGGCGCGGTAGTCGAACAGGAAGTTCACCATCGCGCCGTTGTGCAGCACCAGGTCGCAGGCTCGGGCCAGATGCTCCCAGGTGGAGCCGTCCAGCCCGAGGCCGGGTAAGGACAGGTCGCCCGCGTAGCCCTCCAGCCGGTCGGCGAAGCGCGGCTCCCACAACCCCCGCTCGGCGAGCGCCGCGACGACCCGGGCCGTGGCCGCCTCGTCGTCGGCCGCCCGCGCCAGGCAGCACACCCGCAGCCCGCCGCGGCTCAGCAGCTCGTGCACCAGGCGGCTGCCGACGAACCCGGTGCCCCCGGTGACCAGCACCGTGCGCAGCCGCTCCGGCCTGGACGCCCGCCGGATGGGCTCCCCGTCGGGCACCACGGAGTCGCGCGCCATCAGCACCGACTCCTCCTCGATGGCCTCGTGGTCCTGCCGTCGCCGCTCGATCAGCCGGGCCAGCGCGCCGGCCGTCGGGTGGTCGTACAGGTCCTTGACGTCCACGCGCACGCCGGTCTCGGCGGTGATCATGTGGACCACGGACAGGGCCTGGATGGAGTCGCCGCCCGACTCGGCGAAGTGCGTCTCGGCGGTCAGGCCCGGCCAGCCCAGCGCCGAGCGCATCGCCCGCAGCACCTGGTCGCCCAGGCACGCGGTCGGCGCGCTCTCGGCCAGCAGCGCGGTGTCCTCGGCCAGCCGGCCGTCGAGGATCTCCTGGAGCCGGCCGCGGTCCACCTTGCCGTTGTCGTGCAGCGGCATCTCGGCCAGCGGGAAGAAGTAGCGGGGGACGCTGGTCCGCGGCAGCGTGCGGCGCAGCTCGGCGGCCAGCGCGGCCTCGGTCAGGCCCCTGCCGGAGGCGAACAGCGCCAGCGCCTTGACGCCCGCCTGCTCGGCCACCAGCACCTCGGCCTGCAGCACGCCGGGGCAGCGCTGGGCCGCCGCGGCGATCTCGCCCAGCTCGATGCGCACGCCGTGGATCTTGACCTGGAAGTCCTTGCGGCCGGCGAAGAACAGGCGGCCGTCGTCGTCCAGGTGGCCGAGGTCGCCCGTGAGGTAGAGGCGCTCGCCCGGGATCTCGCCGGGGAACGGGTTGCCGACGAACGCCCTGGCCGTCGCGGCCGGGTCGCCCAGGTAGCCCGCGCCCAGGCAGACGCCGCCGATCGCGATCACGCCGGTCGTGCCGGGCGGGACCGGGCGCAGGTCGTCGTCCACCACGACGGCGTAGCAGTTGTCGATCGGGCGGCCCAGCGGGACCGCGTCGCCGTCGGCCGCCGACACCCGGTGGAAGACCATCCCGATCGACGCCTCGGTGGGGCCGTAGCCGTTGGTCAGGTCGAGGCCGGGCAGGAGGGCCATCAGACGGTGCACCGCGCGCGGGCTGACCGCCTCGCTGCCGACGACGAGCCGGCGCAGGGACGACAGCGCGCGCAGGGCGGCGGCGTCGCCGTCCACGATGGCGACCAGGGCGTTGAAGACGCTGGAGACGAAGTCGGCGGTGGTGATGCCGTACCGGGCGATCAGGTCGATGGTGTGCCGGAGGTTGAGGAAGTCGCCCTGCACGGGCAGCACCGTGCGCCCGCCCGTGGTCAGCGGCCAGAACAGCTGCCACAGCGCGGAGTCGGAGGTGTGCCTGCTGTTCTGCAGCACGACGTCGTCGCCGGTCGCGGCGAAGTAGCGGGTCATGAAGCGCAGCCGGTTGGCCAGGCCGCCGTGCCGGTTCATCGCGCACTTGGGGGTGCCGGTGGTGCCGGAGGTGAAGTAGCCGTACGCCAGGTCGTCAGGGCCCAGCTCGACCGCCGGGCGCTCGGCGGTCGGGACGATCGTGTCGATCCCGACGATCACCGCCCGATCGGCCGCGCCCGGCGGCAGCGGTTCGCCGCCCGCGCACAGGATCGGCCCGTCCGGCAGCACGTCCAGTGTGTCGCGCACGCGCTCGACCGGCCACGACGGGTCGAGCGGCACGAAGGCCGCGCCCAGCTTCATCAGCGCCAGGTACGCGACCGGCAGTTCCAGCGAGTTGACCAGCAGGGCGGCGACCACGTCGCCCTTGCCCACGCCGTGCCCGGCCAGCGTCGCCGCCAGGCCGTTGACCAGGTCGTCCAGTTGCCTGTAGGTGAGGGTCCTGCCGTCGTAGGTGACCGCCGGCCGCTCCGGGCACCGGTCGGTCTGCTCCTCGATCAACGCCGGGACGGGACGGAACGGGCCGAAGTCGACCGCCCGGCCGGTGAAGCCGCGGGTGTTGCCGGTCATCTCCACCTCTCTGTCAGGAATGTACGAACGGCGACCGGCCCCTTTGCCTCACACGCCCCCGTCGCCTTCCTCATAGGCGTTCCAAGTCGTTCCGGAGCCGGCCCGGCGCGTACGCCGGTTCGGCGGCCCCGTCCGTCGCCGCGGCGGCGGCGAGCCGGCCCGCCTCGGGCGACGTCTGCACCCCGTAGCCGCCCAGGGCGGCCAGCCAGACGAACCCCGGCGCGCCGGGCTCCGGCCCGATCACCGGCGTCCCGTCGGCCACCTCGCTGCGCAGCCCCGCCCAGGCGTGCCGGACGCTGCGGATCTCCAGCGTCGTGGCCTCCTGGACGCGCCGCACGCCGACGGCGACGTCCAGGTCGTCGGGGCGGGCGTCACAGGGCGGGACGGGCGTGGCGTCGGCGGGGGAGACCAGCAGCCGCCCGGACTCGGGCTTGACGTAGAACGTGTCCGCCACGTCGGTGACCATCGGCCAGGACCGGGCGTCCGTCCCCTCTGGCAGGTCCACCAGGAACGCGGTCCTGCGCAGCGGGCGCAGGCCCACCGGCCGCACCCCGGCCAGCCCGGCGACCTCGTCGGCCCACGCCCCGGCCGCGTTGACCAGGATCGGCGCGGCGTGCTCGCCCGCGTCGGTGACCGCCCGCCAGACGCCGCCCGTGCGCGACAGCGCCCGGACCCGGGCGGAGGTGACCACCTGGCCGCCGCGCGCCTTGATGCCGCGCAGGAAGCCCTGGTGGAGGGCGTCCACGTCGATGTCCATCGCGCCGGGCTTGAGCATCGCCCTGCTGAACCGGCCAGGACGCAGGATCGGGCAGTGCTTCGAAGCCTCGGCGGGGTCGATCTCCACCGCCGGAGTCGGGGCCCGCCGCCCTTCGGCCAGCACCTCGTCGAACAGCCTCTCGCCGCCGTGCGGGCACAGCGCGAGCACGCCGCGCGGGCTCAGCAGCGGGACGTCGGCGAAACCCGGTGGAGGCGCGGCGAGGAAGTCCCTGCTCGCCGCCGTGAGAGCCCGGACGGCCCGGTTGCCGAAGTACTCCGAGAAGAGCGCCGCCGACCGTCCGGTCGAGTGGTGGCCGGTGACCTGCTCGGCCTCGAGCAGGGTCACGGTGCCTGACCTGGCGAGGAAGAACCCCGCACAGGCGCCCGCGACGCCGCCCCCGACAATGAGAAAATCTCTCACGTCCGTAAACTGATCACATTTCACCGTGTTTCGGCAAACAGTTTGTACGTCCTGACAGAAATGACTTGTCCGAAATGCGTAGTAAGTCAGGTCGTAAATGCTGTAATTCAAGCATTTATATAAACGATCTTGTGATTACCGGCCTGTCAGGGCCTCGGCGGCGGTGGCCGGGCGTTCCGGCGGCGTCAACCCCTATGTCAGAAACGGCGCAGGCGTGCGCTCCGAGTGTCAGATCCGATCGCCATCAGGGGCTCGCTCCGCATGAGCGTCCGCGGGCCCGACGCCGCGAGCAGGTTCGCGGCGAGCGCCGAGGCGCGGCCCGTCCGCCGGCCCGCTGATCGCCGCCCCCGCCACCAGCGCCCGCGTGCCGCGTCGCCTCTACGAACCGTAGTACTACACGCTATAGAGGGGACTGGCGGGTGTGAAGCGGCCCATCGGTGGTAGCCGAGCGTCGGGAAGCCGACGACTTGGGGGGCAACATGGCCGAGCGCCTGACCGACGAGGACATCGACACCGCCCTGGCGGCGCTGGAGGGCTGGCGGCGGGACGGCGACGCCCTGGTCAAGGACGTGCCGATCACGCCCGACAGCTACGGCTGGCTGAGCGAGGCGGTGCACAACGAGGGCGCAACGCTGGGGCACCAGGCCGGGATCGAGCGCACGGCGGAGGGCATCCGCTTCCGGCTCTCGACGGGCGAGGCCGGCGGGGTCACCGAGCGCGACGTCGAGCTCGCCGCCCACATCGACCAGGTCCTCGACGGCGGCGCCCGCGACCGCGGCTGACCTGGCCTTTCAGCGGCTCGCGTCGCGTAGGGCCCCTTCTGCGGCCAGGCCGATGTGCAGGGCGCACAGGTTGTGCAGGGGGCACATCCTGTGTAGGGTGCATTCGGACAATAGGGGGATTAATGGTGCATTCCGCGCCCAGCCCGCGCTCCGGCGGCGGGATCGTCAGCGTGCTCGCGGTCGCCGGCATCGTCGGCTCGCTCATGCAGACGCTGGTGGTGCCGCTCATCGGCCAGCTGCCGCGGCTGCTGCACGCGAGCGCCGCCGACACGTCATGGGTGATCACCGTGACGCTGCTGGTCGGCGCGGTCGCCACCCCCGTGATCGGCAAGCTCGGCGACCTCTACGGCAAGCGCACCATGATGCTCGTCTGCTCGGTGCCGCTCGTCGCCGGGTCGGTGGTGTGCGCGCTGTCCGGCTCCCTGATCCCCATGATCGCCGGACGCGGTCTCCAGGGGCTGGGCGTCGGCATGATCCCGCTCGGCGTCAGCGCGCTGCGCGACCTGCTGCCGCCTCAGCGGGTCGGTCCGGCCATCGCGCTGATGAGCTCGTCCATGGGCATCGGCGGCGCGCTCGGGCTGCCGATCTCGGCCGCGGTCGCCGAGTACGCCGACTGGCGGGTGCTGTTCTGGGGCTCGGCCGCGCTGAGCGTGCTGGTCGGGGTGCTGATCTGGCTGCTGGTCCCGGCCACGCCCACCGCCGCCGTCCGGGGCCGGCTCGACCTGGTCGGCGCGTTCGGCCTGGGCGCGGCGCTGGTCTGCCTGCTGCTCGGCGTGTCGAAGGGCGGCGACTGGGGCTGGTCGAGCGGCACCACCCTCGGGCTGCTCGGCGGCGCGGTGCTGCTCGCCCTGCTGTGGGGGCTGTGGGAGCTGCGCGTCCGCGACCCCCTCGTGGACCTGCGCACCACCGCCCGCCCCCAGGTGCTGCTCACCAACGTGGCCTCGATCCTCGTCGGCTTCGCCATGTACGCCCAGTCGCTGGTCCTCATGCAGATCCTGCAGCTGCCCGCGGCGCTCGGCTACGGCCTGGGCCAGTCGATGCTGGCCGCCGGGCTCTGGATGGCGCCGTCCGGGCTGATGATGATGGCGGTCTCCTCGCTCGGCGCCCGGCTGTCGGCCGCCCGCGGGCCCAAGACCAGCCTGTTCGTCGGCGCGCTGGTCATCGCGGCCGGCTACGGCACCGCGCTCGGCCTGATGGGCTGGAGCTGGGGCCTGATGATCGCCGGTTGCGTCGGCAGCGCCGGGGTCGGCCTGGCGTACGGCGCGATGCCCGCCCTCATCATGGGCGCGGTCCCGAGGAGCGAGACCGCCTCAGCCAACAGCTTCAACACCCTGATGCGCTCCATCGGCACCTCGGTCTGCGCCGCCGTGATCGGCGTCGTCCTGGCCCAGCTCACCGTGACGGTCGGCGGCCACACGCTGCCCTCGGAGACCGGCTTCCGCACCGCCCTCCTGATCGGCTGCGGCGTCGCGGTGGTCGCCGCGCTGGTCACCCTCACGCTGCCGAAGACCAAGACCGCCGACGCCCCGGCCCCTGTCGCCGCCGCGACCCCCGCCGCGACCCCCGCCACGACCCCTGCCCCGGCGCCGGCGGCCGGGCCCGCCCCGGCCGCCGCCGACGTCCTCGGCCCCTGGGGGGACGCGTTCCGCACGCACGACCCGGCCCCCGAGGGCCGCCACCACCCGCGGCCGGTCCAGCCGGAGGAAACGGGCGTGCTCTCCCTGGAGGAGCGGGACGAGCTGCTCTGGCTGCGCCGCGAGAACGCCGAACTGCGCCGTGAGCTGGACGTGCTCATGCGGGGCGCCGGCGTGTGGCTCAAGAACCTGGCCGACGACAAGCCGGCGGGCTGACCTGCCGATCCACATGTCCGGCAAATAATGATTTGAACGAGCGAGTACTCACTCATTACGCTCGTCCGCATGACCAAGAGGCGACGGGTGCCCGCGATGGCGCCCGAAGACCGCCGTGCCGCCCTCATCGAGGCCACCGTCCCCCTGCTGCGCGCGCACGGCACCGCCGTCAGCACCCGCCAGATCGCCGAGGCCGCGGGCGTGGCCGAGGGCACGATCTTCGGCGTCTTCCCCGACAAGGCCACGCTGCTGCGCGCGGCCCTGATGAGCGCCTTCGACCCCCGTCCGGCCGAGGAAGCGCTCGCCGCCATCGGCGCCACCGCCGGGCTGCGCGCCCGGCTGCGTGAGGTGGCGGCGCTGCTGCGGGCCGGCATGAAGGCCAACGTCAACCTCTTCACCGTGCCCCGCGAGCTCATGGCCGAGGACGCCGAGTTCCGCGAGCACATGCTGGACAGCCGGGCCCGCATCACCGCCGCGATCGCCGCCCTCGTCGAGCCCGACCGCGACCATCTGCGCCGCTCGCCCATGGCCACGGCGCAACTGCTGCTCATGCTCGTCTCGGTGAGCGTCCACCGCGGTTTCGGCCTGTCCGACGACTTCGGCGACATGGACGACGAGGAGCTCGTCTCCGTCCTGCTCGACGGGCTGCTGCTGCCCTCCTACCGCACCCCCATCACAGAAAGCGTCCGTTGATGCTGCTGCGCCTGCTGCGGGTCCAGCTCAGGCCGTACGGGAAGGAGATCACCCTCGTGGTCCTCTTCCAGTTCGTGCAGACACTGGCCACGCTCTATCTCCCCACACTCAACGCCGACATCATCGACCACGGCGTCATCACCGGCGACACCGGTTACATCATGCGCGTCGGGCTGGTGATGCTCGGCGTGACGTTCGTCCAGATCGTCTGCTCGATCGTGGCCGTCTACTACGGCGCCAGGACGTCGATGGCCCTGGGCCGCGACCTGCGCGCCGCGATCTTCCACCGCGTGCAGGGCTTCTCGGCGCAGGAGGTGAACAGGTTCGGGGCGCCGTCGCTGATCACCCGGACCACCAACGACGTGCAGCAGGTGCAGCTGCTCGTGCTGATGACGTTCACGATGATGGTGGCCGCGCCGATCATGTGCGTCGGCGGCATCGTGCTGGCGCTGCGCCAGGACACCGCGCTGTCGTCGCTGCTGCTCGTCGTGCTGCCGGTGATGATCGTCATCGTCGGCCTGGTCGTCTGGCGGATGCGGCCGCTGTTCCGCACCATGCAGGAGCGCATCGACCGGATCAACCAGGTGCTGCGCGAGCAGATCACCGGCATCCGGGTCATCCGGGCGTTCGTCCGCGACCGGCACGAGCGCGAGCGCTTCGGCGTGGCCAACGACCGGCTCACCGACGTCTCGCTGCGGGTCGGCCGGCTGATGGCGCTGATGTTCCCCTCGGTCATGCTGGTCGTGAACGTCTCCAGCGTCGCCGTCATCTGGTTCGGCGGCCACCGCATCGCCGACGGCACCATGCAGGTCGGCGCGCTGACCGCGGTCATCTCCTATCTGATGCAGATCCTGATGTCGGTGATGATGGCCATGTTCATGTTCATGATGATCCCGCGCGCCGAGGTCTGCGCCGAGCGCATCGAGGACGTGCTCGGCACCGACCCGACCGTCCACCCGCCCGCGGACCCCGTCACCCCCGACGGCCACCGCGGCGAGCTGGAGCTGCGGTCGGTCGACTTCCGCTACCCGGGCGCCGAGGACCCGGTGTTGTGCGGGGTGAGCTTCGCCGCGCGGCCGGGCCGGACCACCGCGATCATCGGCAGCACCGGCAGCGGCAAGACCACGCTGCTCAACCTCGTCCCGCGGCTGTTCGACGCGACCGCCGGCGACGTGCTGGTGGACGGCGTCAACGTCCGCGACCTCGACCCGGCGGCGCTGTCCCGCGCGGTCGGCCTGGTCCCGCAGTCGCCCTACCTGTTCTCCGGCACCGTGGCCTCCAACCTGCGCTACGGCCGGCCCGGCGCCACCGACGAGGAGCTGTGGCGGGCCCTGGAGATCGCCCAGGCCCGCGAGTTCGTCGAGGCGATGCCCGGGGGCCTGGACGAGCCGATCTCCCAGGGCGGCACGAACGTCTCCGGCGGCCAGCGCCAGCGCCTGGCCATCGCCAGGACCCTCGTCCACCGGCCCGGGATCTACCTGTTCGACGACTCCTTCTCCGCCCTCGACTACGCCACCGACGCCCGCCTGCGGGCCGCCCTGGCCGAGGAGATCGCCGACGCCACGATCGTCATCGTCGCCCAGCGGGTGAACACGATCCGCGACGCCGACCTCATCCTCGTGCTCGACGAGGGGCGGGTGGTGGGCAGCGGCGACCACGCCGAGCTCATGGAGACCTGCCCGACCTACCGCGAGATCGTGCTGTCCCAGCTCACCGAACAGGAGGCCGCGGCATGACCGCCCAGGCTCCCGCGCGCCGCCCGCAGCCCGCCTTCGGGCCGGGCAGGATGATGGCCGGCCCGGCCGAGAAGGCGCTCGACTTCGGCGGCACGCTGCGCAGGCTGCTGCGCCTGCTGCGGCCCGAACGCGCGATGCTCGGCGTCGTGCTGGCGCTCGGCACGGCCAGCGTCGCGCTCACCGTCACCGGGCCCAAGATCCTCGGCCACGCCACCGACCTGATCTTCTCCGGCATCATCGGCGCCCGGCTGACCCCCGGGCTCACCAAGGAGCAGGCCGTGGCGGGCCTGCGCGCCAAGGGCGAGGACAACTTCGCCGACATGGTCGCCTCGATGAACGTCGTGCCCGGCCAGGGCATCGACTTCACCGCCCTGGCCCACGTCCTGGGCTGGGTGCTGGCGATCTACGTGGTGGCGGCGCTGCTCGGCATCGCGCAGTTCCGGCTCACGACGACCATCGTCCAGCGGGCGGCGTCCCGGCTGCGCGAGCGGATCGAGGCCAAGCTGGGCCGGCTGCCGCTCAGCTACTTCGACGGCCAGCCGCGCGGCGAGATCCTGAGCCGCGCCACCAACGACACCGACAACATCGCCCAGACCCTCCAGCAGACCATGAGCCAGCTCATCTCCTCGGTGCTGACCGTCGTGGGCGTGCTGGTGGTGATGTTCTGGATCTCGCCGATCCTGGCGCTCATCGCCCTGGTCACGGTGCCCGTGTCGGTCTACGTCACCACCGTCGTCGGCAAGCGGTCGCAGCCGCAGTTCGTCAAGCAGTGGTCGTCCACCGGCAAGCTCAACGGCCACATCGAGGAGATGTACGGCGGCCACACCCTGGTCAAGATCTTCGGCCGCCAGCAGGAGGCCGTCGCCACCTTCGAGGAGCACAACCAGGCCCTGTACGCCTCCAGCTTCCGCGCCCAGTTCATCTCCGGGCTCATCCAGCCGGCGATGATGTTCATCGGCAACGTCAACTACGTGCTGGTCGCCGTCGTGGGCGGGTTCAAGGTGGCCTCGGGCGCGATCTCGCTGGGCGACGTGCAGGCGTTCATCCAGTACTCCCGGCAGTTCAGCCAGCCGCTGACCCAGGTGGCCGGCATGGCGAACCTCGTCCAGTCGGGCGTCGCCTCGGCCGAGCGGGTCTTCGAGCTGCTGGAGGCCCCCGAGCAGTCGGCCGAGCCGGCCGAGCCCGCCCGTCCCGCCGAGCTGCGGGGGCGCGTGGCGTTCGAGAACGTCTCCTTCCGCTACGCCCCCGACCGGCCGCTGATCGAGAACCTGTCGCTGACCGTGGAGCCCGGCCAGACCGTGGCCATCGTCGGCCCCACGGGAGCGGGCAAGACGACCCTGGTCAACCTCATCATGCGGTTCTACGAGGTGACCGGCGGCCGCATCACCCTCGACGGCGTCGACACGGCCGAGATGTCCAGGGAGGAGCTGCGCGCCGACATCGGCATGGTGCTCCAGGACACCTGGCTGTTCGGCGGCACGATCGCCGAGAACATCGGCTACGGGGCCGAGGGCGCCACCCGTGAGCGCATCGAGGCCGCCGCCCGCGCCGCCCACGTCGACCGCATCGCCCACACGCTGCCCGACGGCTACGACACGGTGATCGACGAGGAGGGCGCCACGGTCAGCGCGGGTGAGAAGCAGCTCATCACGATCGCCCGCGCGTTCCTGTCCGAGCCGGCGATCCTCATCCTGGACGAGGCCACCAGCTCGGTCGACACCCGTACCGAGGTGCTCATCCAGCGGGCGATGAGCTCGCTGCGCGAGGGCCGGACCAGCTTCGTGATCGCCCACCGTCTGTCCACGATCCGCGACGCCAGCCTCATTCTGGTCATGGAGGAGGGCCGAATCGTCGAGCAGGGCACCCACGAGGCCCTCCTGGCGGCGGACGGCGCCTACGCCCGCCTCTACTCCGCCCAGTTCGCCCAGGCCGCCGTCGAGGTGGACTGACCGCCATTCTCCCGGGCCTTCGCTTTTACGTCATTGACGGCCGGACTATCTCCTGGTCAGCGGCGTTCTGACCAAAAAGCGAAGTGCCCGGGAGGCCATTCCCGGGCACGTGCTCTCTTTCGCCTTCCGCGGTGCACGGCCCGCCACGATGGAGGGCGGACCTCTCAGGACCGTTCCGGCTCGTAGTGCAGGCCCACCACGCCGCAGTCGAAAGCGCGCGCGCCGGCCAGACGCAGCCGGTGGTAACCCTCGCCCGCCGGGAACAGCGGCAGCCCGGCCCCGATCGCGACCGGGTTGACGAACAGGTGCAGCTCGTCGATCAGCCCCCGCGAGATCAGCTGCCGGCCGATCGAGGCGCCGCCGGCCACCATCACGTCGCCGCCGGGCTTCGCCTTCAGCTCCTCGACGGTCTCGGCCGGGTCGCCGCCCGCCACGACGGCGTTCTTCCAGGGCGACTCGGTGAGGCTGCGGGAGATGACGACCTTCGGAGTGTTGATCATCTTGTCGATGCCCTCCTCGGTCTCGCCCGCCGGCCGCGACTCCCAGGCCGGGATGAAGCCCTCGGCCAGCTTGCGGCCCAGCACGATGGTGTCGACCGGCTCCCAGAGCGCCGCGACGTGGGCGTTGATGTCGTCGGTCCAGGGGAACGTGACCCAGTCCATCTCGCCGGCGGGGCCGCCCACGAAGCCGTCCGTGGTGATCTGGAGCTGCAGCTTGACCTTGCGCATCTGATATGTCCCTTCCGGTTTCGCTCTGTGTGGTTCCCAGCTTGCCGGAGCCTGCTTACGGTCTGCTTCCGCCGGGCTTAAGGTCGCCGGTCTTGTGGCCGCCGGTCTTATGGTCGCCGGGCGGCCCGGCGCCTGGCCGACGACCAGGACGCCGCCCACAGGATCACGCCGATCACCAGCAGGATCCCGGCGATCTCGTACTGGCCCGCCGGACGCCCGGAGGACCACGGCAGCACCAGGTAGAGGCAGGTGACCGTGCCCACCACGGGGAGCACCCGGCCCGCGTTGAAGTGCTCGGCGCCGGTGACGTCCCGGCGCAGGACGAGGACCGCCACGTTGACCGCCGCGAAGACGGCCAGCAGCAGCAGCGAGGTCGTGCCGCCCAGCAGCGCCACGACGGGGCTGTCCGGGACCAGCGAGACGAACGTGATGAGGCCGATGGCGATCACCGTGGTGAACAGGATCGCCGCGTGCGGCGTGCGCCGGGTGGCGTGGACCGCCGACAGGAACGGCGGCAGCACCCCCTGCTTGCTCATGCCGTACAGCAGCCGGCTGGCCATCAGCATGTTGATCAGCGCCGAGTTCGCGACGGCGAACATCGAGATGAACGGCAGCAGCGAGGCGATCGGCACGCCGGGAGCCGCCGTCTGCACCACCGTGACCAGCGGCGTCTCGCTGGCGGCCAGCTGCCCGACCGGGACGACGGCGACCGCGCAGATCGACACGAGCACGTAGATCACCCCGGTGATGCCGATGCCGGCGAACATCATGCGCGGGAAGATCCGGGTCGGGTTCTTGGTCTCCTCGGCCATGTTGACGGAGTCCTCGAACCCGACCATGGCGAAGAAGGCCAGCGACGTCGCGGCGCTGACGGCCAGGAACACGCCCTTGTCGGAGGGCGTCTCGAAGGCGATGACGCGGGAGAAGTCGGCGTGGCCGCCGGAGATGAAGTACCCGCTGAGCACGATGACCATCAGCAGCCCCGACAGCTCGACCGCGGTGAGCACGACGTTGAGCTTGACGCTCTCGCCGACGCCGCGCAGGTTGACGGCCAGGATCAGCAGCATGAACCCCACGGCGATCAGCAGGATGACGCCGTTGCCCGCGTCGAGGCCGAACCCGGTGGCGAGGTTGGCGGCGAAGGCCCGCGAGGCCGCCGACGCCGACGTGATGCCCGAGCACATCACCGCGAAGCACACCAGGAACGTCAGCGCGTGCTTGCCGAACGCCTTGTGCACGTAGAGGGCGGCGCCCGCGGCCTCCGGATACTTGGTCACCAGCTCCAGATAGGAGCAGGCGGTGATCAGCGCGACGACGAAGGCGATCGTGAAGGGCAGCCAGGCCGCGCCGCCCACCTCGCCGGCGACCTGGCCGGTCAGGGCGTAGATGCCGGTGCCGAGGATGTCGCCGACGATGAACAGCAGCAACAGGCCGGGGCCCATCACCCGCTTCAGGCTGGGCTGGCCGCTGCCGGCCTCGGGCGGGCTGGGGGGACTGATCTGAGCCATGGGGGTGGTCCTTCTCGTCCGTGAGGATGACGGCTACGTCAGGTGCGCGGGCGACGGCGAGGCACGGCCGGTCGCCGCGCGCCGCCGCGACCACGTGATCTCGACCGTCATCCTGACACTGTACGATCCCGGCTTGTCATCCGTGAACAGGCCGTCACGCTGAGCATCCGCCCCGGCACGGGGGAAGCGGGGGCGGGGGTAAGGGTTGCAAGTCGGGAGCAATCCCTGCGCAAGGGGCGGGTCCTAACGTCGGGGCGTGTCCAGACGACTGGTTCTCGGCGGCGCCGTCCTCGCGGCGACCGCCACGCTGACGCTCGGCCTTCCCGCCGCCCCCGCGCTCGCCGCCGCGCCCGCGCTCGCCGCCGCCCCCGCGCTCGCCACCGCCCCTGCGCTCGCGGCCGCGCCCGCCCCCGGCAAGGTGGCGGGCGAGTTGTTCCGCGCGTGGCTGGCCGGCGACCGCGCCGCCGCGGCCGGGGTCGCCACCCCCGCCGCGGTGCGCACGATCTTCGGTTACGCCTACCGCGCGCCCGACCGCTTCGACGGCTGCTCGCGCGGCGTGTGCCGGTACGTGCACACCAGCGTGCGCGTGCCCGGCGGCCTCAACGGCATCGCGATGGCCGTGACCGGCTCCAAGGTCACCAAGGTCTACCTGTCCCGGCACGTCGTGCGGCCGTCCGCCGCGGCCGGGCACCTGTTCGCCGCCTGGAAGCGCGGCGACCGGTACGCCGCCCTGGAGGTCGGCGCCGAGGACGCGGTGCGGACGCTGTTCCGGGTCAGGTACGACCCGCGCGGCGTCACCCACCACTTCCAGGGCTGCGCCAAGGAGCCGAAGGGCTACGCGTGCGCCTGGTCCTACGAGGGCGGCGCGATGTTCATGCACGTCCGCGGCTCCACGGCGAGGGGCTACGACGTCCGGTCGATCACGTACACGGCCGACTGACGGTCAGCCGCCGGCCAGGTCGTTCGCGGCCACGTAGCCGAAGGTCATGGCCGGTCCGATGGTCGAGCCCGAGCCCGCGTAGCTGTGGCCCATGACGGCGCCGCTGGCGTTCCCGGCGGCGTACAGGCCGGGGATCACCGAGCCGTCGGCGCGCAGGACGCGGGCGCGGGCGTCGGTGCGCAGGCCGCCCTTGGTGCCCAGGTCACCAGGGACGATCTTGAAGGCGTAGAACGGCGGCAGCCAGAGCGGCGCCAGGCACGGGTTCGGCCGGACGTACGGGTCGGCGTAGTAGTGGTCGTAGGCGCTGTCGCCGCGGTGGAAGTCGGCGTCCCGCCCGGCCAGGGCGAACCCGTTGAAGCGGGTGACCGTGGCGCGCAGGGCGGCCTCCGGCACTCCGATCTTGCGGGCGAGCTGCTCGATCGTCGGGGCTCTGAACAGGGCGCCGCTGTCGTACCAGGAGTCGGGGAAGGGCAGCAGCGGCGCGATGTCCTTGAACAGGTACTTGTTGCGGTACTGCTGGTCGATGATCAGCCAGGCGGGGATGTGCGGGTCGGACGGGGTGTTGCGGTCGTACATGACGTGCACGACGTCGCTGTAGGGCGCGGCCTCGTTGACGAACCGCCGGCCGGCGCCGTTGACGATGACGCAGCCCGGCAGGGTCCGCTCGGCCAGGCAGAAGTACGGCTCGCCGGGCAGCGGGATCACCGGCCCCCACCAGGCGTCGTCCATCAGGTCCAGCGCGCCGCCGGCCTGCTCGCCGGCCTCGATGCCGTCGCCGGTGTTCTCCTTGGCGCCGACGGTCCAGCTCGTCCCGATGGGCTGGCGCTGGAACTCGGCCCGCATCACCGCGCTGTGCTCGAACCCGCCCGATGCGACGATCACCCCGCGCCTGCCCCTGACCACCCCGGCCGGGGTGACCACGCCCGCGGCCCGGCCGCCCTCGACGTGCAGGCCGAGCAGCGGGGTGTTCAGCCACACCGGCACCCCGGCGGCCAGCAGTCCGGCGCGCAGCCCGGCGGCCAGCGCCTGGCCCATCGTCAGCGGCTTCTCGCCGCGTAACGCCGCCTGCGTGCCCCGCAGCAGGCACGCCGCCGACACCTCCGCGCCCTTGGGGTTGACCAGGGCGAGCGTCAGCCACTTGTAGTCGGCGCTGAAGACGACCATGCCCGCCGGGGTCGCCATGTACGGCGGGTTGAGCCGGGCCAGCTCCGGGCCGAGGAGGTTGCCGTCGAACTGGTCGGGCTCGATGGAACGCCCGCCCGGCATCCCGCCGGGGAACTCCGGGTAGTAGTCGGAGTACCCCTCCATGAACCGGAAGCGCAGCGGGCTGTTGCGCGTCACGAACGAGATCATCTGCGGCCCCGCGTTCAGGAACGCCTGCTGCCGCGCGGCCGGGACGGTGTCGCCCACCACGCGGGCCAGGTACGCGGCGGCCTTGGCGGGCGTGTCGGGCACCCCGGCGGCCAGGATCACCTCGTTGCACGGGATCCAGATGCCCGCGCCCGACCGCGCCGCCGACCCGCCGAACGTCGGCGCCTTCTCCAGCACGACGGTGCTCAGGCCGCGCTTGGCGGCGGTGAGGGCGGCGGTCATCCCGGCGGCCCCGGAGCCGACCACCACCACGTCGTAGTCGGCCTCGGCGTAGGCCGGGTCCTGGCCGAGCGCCGCGCCGGTGACCAGGATCCCGCCCGCGACGAGCAGGGTACGGCGGCTGCGCCCGCGGGGGGTGAGGTCGTCGGAGGCCGGTGAGGCTGGTCGCATCGATGATCCCTTCGACAGGGGAGAGCCGGTCGGCCCCCTCGCCGAAACGAGCATGCGCTTGGTTGGTTACCCTGTCAACGGGCCCGCCGCACGGCCAGATCCTTGACGTGGCCCGACGTGGCGGTCGCCGTCAGGGCGGTGGCGAACAGGATGAGCTGGTTGAGCACCTTCAGGAACAGCAGCATGCCCGCCGCGCCCGCGACCACCCGGTAGGCGGGATTGGCCGCGGTGAGGTTGACGTAGACCTGGCCGATCGTCTTGAGGATCTCCAGCCCGGCGGTGATCACCAGCGCCGGGCCGATCACGCGGCGCAGCGGCACCCGCAGCCGCGGCGGCGCGGTCAGCAGCGCCATGGCCAGCAGCGTGTTCACGCCGAGCCCGAGCACGATCCCGGCCGCGGTGAGCACCCACTGGGCCGGAAGGGCCTCGACGCCCACGGTGAGCACGGCCAGCCAGGTCAGCAGCCGTTCGGCGGCGAAGGCGACGGCGAGCGAGAGGGCGAGCAGCATCCCGAGCCCGGCCATCACGCCCAGGTCGATGAGCTGGCGCAGGAGGAAACGCCCCGGATACTCCTCCAGCCCCCAGATCGCCCGGGTGGCCGAGCGCAGGGTGTCCATCCAGAACAGCCCGGTCATCGGCAGCGCGACGAAGGCCACCGCGCCGGCCGTGCCCCCGGCCTCCCGTAACGCCTGGACGTCGAGGCGCGGGAAGTTCTCGCTCAGGTAGTGCTGGACCGTGGCGAGGACCGTCGGGTCGTCCATGACGTGGCCGAGGATGCCGAACGCCAGCAGGGCCAGGGCGAAGGTGGCGAAGAAGGAGTAGTAGGTGAGGGCCGCCGACAACCGGCCGCCGTCGGCCTTGTCGTAGCGCAGCACGGCGCGGGACAGGTGGTCGAGCCAGCCGTGCCGGTCGCGGGCCCGCCGCCAGGCCGCCGCCGGGCCCTTGTCCGGTCCGGTGGCGTTCATGGTGCGCGGGTCCCTTCGCTTTCCGTCCCGGTGGCCGTACGCCGCCGGGTGCTCACCGTACCGCCATGAGCGGATCGGCAGGGCGGCGGCCCGCGCGCCGCCGTACGGCCTGCCGGTACCCTCCGGCAGGTGATCACGTACCGTCCCACGGCCCGCGTCGTCCTCGCCGAGCCCGCCGGCCGCGTCCTGATGTTCGGTTTCGTCCCGCCCGACCCGTGGCCCGCCGAGCCCGCCTGGCACCTGCCCGGCGGCGCGGTCGAGCCGGGGGAGACGGTGGCGGAGGCGGCCTGCCGGGAGGTGCGGGAGGAGACCGGGTTCGTGCTCGCCGCCGCGGACCTGGGCGGGCCGGTGGCCGTCAACGCGGGGGAGTGGTCGGTGCGGGGACACCGGTTCCACACCGTGCACACGTACTTCTTCGCCCGGGTGCCCGGCATGGAGCTGCCCGAGCCCGCTGACGACGGGCTCGGGCATCGCTGGTGGAGCGCGGGCGAGCTCGGCCGGGCCACCGAGCGGGTCTTCCCGCCGGGGCTGGCCGGGCTGGTCGAGGGGCTGCTCGAAGGCGTACGCCCAGACTCGCCCGTCACGCTGGACTGGTGACCGCGCCGGGAGGACCCGCGGATCCCGCCCGGCGGGTGACCGCGGCCGCCGGGTGGGCGGGCGGGGGGGGGGGGGGGGGGGGGGGGGGGGGGGGGGGGGGGGGGGGGGGGGGGGGGGGGGGGGGGGGGGGGGGGGGGGGGGGGGGGGGCGCCCCCCCCCCCCCGCGGGGTGGGCGGCCGCGGTCGGCGGGGTCAGCGGAGGTCGAAGGCGCGCAGGGTGGTCTGCCTGAGGCGGTTGCCCGCCGCGTCCCACGCCTCCACCTTCAGGCTCACCGCGCCCTTGGTGGCGCGGTGGGCCGGGTACTTCGCGCCGGCGGTGTAGACACCGTCCCGGCCCCGCCTGAGGTCGGCGGGCTGCCAGGTGGCGCCGTCGTCGGTGCTGGTCCACAGCCGCACGCCCGCGATCGCCGGCATCTTCGCCGCCGACGGCCCGTGGTAGGCCTCCAGCTCGAACGTGTGCCTGCGCCCGGCCGCCACCGTGTTGCCGGCGGACAGGGTGTCACCGAGGTCGTAGCTGACGTAGACCGCGGGGGTGGTGCGGCACTGCTCGACCAGCCCGTCGACGAACCAGGCGTAGCAGTTGGCGCCCGGCCTGAGCTGCTCCTTGGCCGGCGGCGCGGTGAACGTCCACTCGATGTCCGACAGGGCGTTCCTGGCCGTCAGCCGGTAGGTGCCCGGCTCCTTGGGCAGCGGGTAGCGCGGCAGCGTGTCGAAGCCCGGCAGGGGGGCGTTCGGCAGTTCCTTGCCGTCGCGGTACAGGTGCAGCTCGTACTGGGGCACCAGGTCGCCGAACGCGACGCCGTCGTCACGCCGGTCCCCGACCCCGTTGACCATCGACGGCGTCACCCACAGGTTGCCGTCGTGCACGCAGATCGCGCACGGCACGCCGATCACGAGCTGCCTGAGCGGGGGCGCGTCCGCGGGGCCGCCGAGCGCGTACAGCTTGTCGGAGGCCGTCGAGGCGCCCGGCGTGCTCGGGGTGGCGAACCACTTCTGGACGGTGGTGCCCGGCCGGTCGAACACCTCGTGCCGGTAGCGGGTCTCCTGGACCTCCTCGCCCGGCGCGGACGCGACCAGCGCGGACAGGCCCGCCTCGCTCACGACCTTGGGGTCGAGCGGCCAGATCCACTGCGTCCTGCGCTCGGGCAGCGGGGCCGACCACTGCAGGATGTTGGTGTTGGTCGTCGTGTACGAGATGTCGTCGGTCCGCCACGAGGCCCGCCAGTTCATGTACTTCGTGTACGGCCCGGCGTGCACGTCGAGGTCGACCCGGTGGAGCCGGCGCTCGGTCACCTCGTACCGCATCGAGTCGGGGACGCGCCCGTCCACGGACGGGCGGAACACGTACGAGTACGGCGTGTTCGGCGTGCCCTCGACCCGGACGGTCACCCCGCCCCGGCCGGCCTCCTCGCGGATCTTCAGGCCCTCGGCGTTGGAGACGTAGGCGACGGGGATGTTGACCGGCTGGAACGGGCCGCTGAACGGCTTCTGCGAGATGGGCAGCGGGATCGGGCAGGTGGCCGCCTTCTCGTTGAAGGCCAGGACGCCGGCGGCGCCCGCGTCCCTGATCGGGCCCACCCGCTCGATCTGCAGGCCGCACGCCACCCCGAAGATGCCCTCGGCGGGCTCGGCGTCGATCAGCACGAGCGCGCCGCGCAGGTCCTTGCCCGCGAGGTCCTCGGGACGGCCCTTGCCGGCGTCGACCACCCGCAGGTCCTTGGTGCCCTCGAACGGGACGTAGCCCGGGTGGATCTCGCCGGAGTCGATCGTGTGGACCCGGGAGACCGGGTGCAGGGTCGTGCGCCTCGGCGTGCGCATGGTCATGGTGACCTCGGGCACGCCCAGCTCCCACTGGCCGGCGAAGCGGAAGCCGCCCTTGGTGACCTTCTTCGTCGGCAGCGCCCACACCTTCTCCCAGCCGCCGAGCGGGCGACCGGACAGCAGCGTGCCGCCGAAGACCTTGCCGTTGGGCAGGGAGCGCTGGAAGAAGACGTCGTAGGTGTTGTTCAGCGGCTGCGCGGTCTTCGGCGCGCGGAAGCTGACCTCGGTGGCCTTGCGGGCGTCGAGAGTGATCTCCATGTCGCCTGTGACGGTCAGCTCGGGCTCGAACAGCCAGGCCCGGTTGGCGCGGTCGTCGGCGTCCACCCAGTCGAGCACCTGCAGCAGGCTGACGGTGCCGGCCGGGACGCGGCTCACCACCAGGCCCACGTCGTCGATGCGGTTGGGGCCGAGCTCGCCCTTGTTGCCGTCGACGTCCAGGACGCTCATGGCCGACGGGGTACGCGGCCTGCCGTCCCGGTCGATGGTGCGGATGGTCAGGTCGTACTTGGGGACGTCCCGCACCGCGCCGAGCGGCGTGCTGAGCCGGACGCCGTCCGCCTCGGCCGTCACGGCCCCGCTGTAGAGGCCGACGGGCAGCTCGGCCGGGTCGAGGGTGACGGTGGTGGCGGCGGTGCCGCCGGCGGGGACGGTCAGCGTCGCGTCGGCGAGGACCGGCCTGGCGGCGCCCATCGCCGCCTTCAGCGTGAGCGTGACGGGCTGGTCGCCCAGGTTGCGGTAGGAGATCTCGCCGGTCTTCGCCGCGCTGCCGGTCTCCAGCAGGCCGAAGTCCACGCCGCCGCTCGTCGCGAACACCTGCTGCCGGGTCGCGCGGTCCAGGTCCACCCGGCCGGCGCCCTGCTCGTAGACGGTGAAGCCGTCGTCCGTGGAGGTGGACATCAGGGCGGACTTGAGCTGCTGGGCCGTCCAGTCCGGGTGCCGCTGCGCCATGATCGCGACCGCGCCGGCCACGTGCGGCGTGGCCATGGAGGTGCCGGAGGCGCCGGTGTAGTGGTCGTCCACCGGGGAGCCCATGGCGGTGCCGGCCGCCCGCGCGGCCACGATGTCCACGCCGGGCGCGGCGATGTCGGGCTTGAGCCCGCCGCCGGGTCGCGGCCCGCGGCTGGAGAACGCGGCGAGCTTGTCGCTCTTGTCCACCGCGGCCACGGTCAGCGCGGCGTCGGCCGCGCCGGGCATGCTGATCGTCTCGGCCTCGTACAGGTTGCCCGCGGCGACCACGAACAGCGTGCCGGTCTCGGCGGTCAGGTCGTTCACGGCCTGGCTGAGCGGGTCGGTGCCGTCGCTGGGCGGGCCGCCGAGGCTCATGCTGACGGCCTTGGCGCCGCTGCGCGCGGCCCACTCCATACCCTCGATGATCCACGACTCCTGGCCGGAGCCGGTGTTGTCGAGCACCTTGCCGACGACGAGCTGCGCGCCCGGGGCGACGCCCTTGAACTTGCCGCCCGAGGCCGCGCCGGTGCCGGCGATGGTCGAGGCGACGTGGGTGCCGTGCCCGTGCCCGTCCTGGACGGGCTGGTCGGGGACGAACGACTTGCTGTCGGCGATCCTGCCGGCCAGGTCGGGGTGGCCGGTGTCGGCGCCGGTGTCCAGGACGGCGATCTTCACGCCGGTCCCGTCCTGGCCGCGTTCCCATGCCTTGGGGGCGCCGATCTGCGGGACGCTCACGTCCAGGTCGGCCTTGACCTTGGCGTCCAGCCACAGCTTGGCGATGCCGCCGCGCAGCGTGCCGGGCGACTTGGCCAGGCCCTCGCCGGCGGGCCGGCCGCCGCGCACGGCCTCCCAGAACGCGCCCGCCTCGGCCTTGGTGACGTCGAGGGCGGAGGCGTGGATGCTCTCCAGCGTCCGGGTGGGCTCGCTGGCGGGGACGGCGGCGGCCGAGCGCTTGACCGCGGCCTCCGGCTGGTCGCCCGGGTACTGCACGATGACCGGCAGCCGCTTGGCCACCTCGTCGGAGTAGCCGTTCTCGGCCAGGTACTTGACGTCGAACAGCCGCCTGTCCACCAGGCCCGCCTGGACGGCGGAGACCGCGTCGTCCGGCAGCACGAAGACGCCGTCCGGGGTGAACTGGGTGAACAGGTTGATGCGGCGGCCGTCCTGGCGGGTGCCGGGGGCCGGCTCGACGCGGTACCGGCCGGTGGCGGACCGGGTGAGCTGGACCTTGTCACCCGTGATCAGCGTGACGACGACCTTCTGGGCGCGCACCCCGGACAGGGCGACGTCCTTGGCGGGCTGCGCGGGCTGCGCGGGCTGCGCGGGCGCTGTGGGCGCTGTGTGCGCTGCGGGGGCGGCGGGGGCGCCGGGTGCGGGGGTGTCCGGTGTCGCGGCGGTCGCCGGTCCGGCGGTCAGCACGCCGGCGAGCGCGGTGACCGCGGTCAGCAGGACGCCTGTCCGGCGCGCCAGCGGGGGGCGGGGCAGTGCCATGGTGGCCTTTCTGGCGGGGGAGGGGTTCGGACGGCGGCGGCGGGCTCATGGCCCGGAAGGAGGAACCGTCCGTGAGGGTGTGGACGGGGGCATGACCGTCCGGGAAGGGCGGGGTTCCGTGACCGTCCGGAAGGGTCAGACGGGTTCGAAGCCGTCCGGTGGGCGGGGGGGCTCCGGGGTCTCCTCGTGCGGGGAGGGGACGTCGGGGGCCGGGTCGTCCGGGTCCGGCCGGTCGGGGTCTTGGATGGTGTCGGACATGCCGAAAGTGTCGCGGCAGACGTATGGGGTGGGGTATGGGGTGCCCTATGGGGAAAAATCCCCATTTTGGGGTTAGTCGCTGGGGAGGAGGTGGCGGGCCAGCTCCGTCCGCGACCGCGCCCCCACCTTGCGCATGGCCGCGCTGACGTGCTTGTCCACCGTCTTCGGCGACAGGAACAGCTCCCTGGCGATCTCCTGGTTGGTCAGCCCCTCGGCCGCCAGCCGGGCCACCTGCTCCTGCCGGGCCGACAGGGCGTGGTCGTTCCCCGCCTGCGCGGGCGCGCTCTGCGCCGCCGGGCGGACGCCCCACCTGCGGCCCAGCCCGGTCGCGCGGTCGAGATCCCAGCGCGCTCCGAGCTCGGCGTACACCGCGACGGCCCGGCCGAGCCGGACGGCCGCCTCGGGGTCGTCGAGGGCGAACAGGCAGGCGGCGGCCTGCTCGCTCGCCTGCGCCGCCTCGTACCGCGCCGGGACCGTCTCGAAGGCGTCGGCGGCGGCGGTGAACTCGGCCGCGGCCCGCGCCCACTGCTCCCCGGCGGCCGCCAGCAGGCCGCGGGCCTGCGCGAGCGCGGGCCCGGCCAGCGGCGCGTCGCGCCCGGCCAGCCGGGCGGCGTGCCGCGCGACGACGTCGGCGGCCTCCTGCGGACGGCCCGCCACGAGCAGCGCCTCGGTCAGCGCGGGCAGCGCGCGGACCGCCACCGGCCACAGCTCGCTCGCCTCCCAGTGGCGGCCCGCCTCGACGGCCGCCTCGATCGCCGCCTCCGGCTCGCCCCGCGCGGCGCTCAGCCGGAGCGACATCGCCAGCGGCAGCACCAGGTCGTCGTACTGCCCCCGGGTGCGGGCCTCGGCGGCGGCGTCGAGCAACGACGGCAGCGCGGCCTCCTGACGGCCCTGCACCACGGCCAGGCAGGCGGTCACGATGTCGAGGAGGATGCGCTCGTGCGGCTCGTCGCCGAACTGGTCGCGCAGCTCCTGGAGCCTGGCCGGCAGGCCCTGCCAGGAGCCCTCGAAGTAGTCGGCCGCGGCCAGGTTCACCAGGCAGCGCAGTTCCAGCCGCTCGCGCAGGTCGGGCTCGGCGCCCTCCTCGACCGCCGCGGTCAGCAGGCGGCGGCCCCGCCGGTGGTGCCCGCTGAACAGGGCCGCGCCCCCGATGGAACGGTAGGCGTTGACCTCGCGGCGCAGCAGCCGCCGTCCGCCGGTCTCGCGCAGCAGGTCGTCGGCGAGCACGGCCCAGCGCGGGTCGCCCATCACCACGAAGATCATCGCGATCTTGCCGAGCACCAGCATCCGCATGGCCGGGTCGGCGACCGCGGGCAGGGTCGCCAGCGCCCGCTCCAGCCACGACCTGCTCTCCTCCGGCGGCAGGCCGCTGGGCGGGCGGCCGACCCCGGCCATGGCCCACGCCGCCAGCCCCGGCTCGCCGGCCAGGTCGTCGGCGGCCCGCGCGAAGGCCTCGCCGATGCGGGCGCCGTCGGTGCGGGTGCGCTCCAGGTGCAGCGCGAGCAGCAGGCGCAGGTGGCCGCGCACCGGGGGCGGCACGTCCTGCTCCAGCGCGCCGGTGACCAGGTCGGCGACCGGCGGCGGGCGCAGCAGCTCCAGCGCGGCCCAGCCCAGCTTCACCGTCAGCTCGGCCCGCCGGGCGGCGGGCAGGTCGGCGCCGCGCAGGACGTCCTCCAGCAGGCGGGCGGCCTCGGCGTCGTCACCGAGCCGGGACGCCTGCTCGGCCGCCTCGATCGCGGCCGCCACCCACTGCCCGGCCCGGCCGGCCTGGCGCAGGTGGTGGGCCAGCCGGCCCAGCGGCACTGGGCGCAGCTCGCGTACGGTGTCGGCGGCGGCTGCGTGCAGGGCCTGCCGGCGGCCGAGCGGGATCGCCTCGTATACCGCCTGCGCCGCCAGCACGTGACGGAACCCGACCAGGCCGCCGGTGTCGGCGAACAGCCCTGAGCCCAGCACATCGTCGATCGCCCCGACGTCGGGCCCCGACAGCAGCGCGACGGGCACCGGGAGCTGCAGCACGGCGGCGCGCTCGGCCACCTCCTTGGCGCCCGGGGAGAGCCGGGCCACCCGTTCCTGCACCGAGGCGCGCACGCCGCTCGGCACGTCGAGCTCCTCCAAGGCCCGCCGCGCCCAGCCGCCCTCCCACCGGATCAGCGTGCCGCGGTCGCGCAGCAGCGCCAGCAGCTCCTGCACGGCCAGCGGCAGGCCGGAGGCCCGCCCGCACAGGTGCTCGGCGAACTCGGCCGTCACCTCCTCGGCCCCGAGGATCGCCGAGGCCATCACCCGGGTCTGGGCGGCGTCGAGCGGCGGCAGCACCAGGTGCTCGGCCGTGATCGTGTCGGGGGCGCGGGCCGTGATGGCCCGCACCGCCCCGGACGCCTCCTCGCTCCGGTACGTCAGCACCACCCGCAACGTGCCCGGCAGCACGGACATCAGGTACGTCAGGAACTCGACCGTCTGCCCGTCGGCCCAGTGCAGGTCCTCCACCGCCAGGACGGCGGGGCCGAGCGCGGTCAGCACCTCGGCGAGCCCGCGGAAGACCCGGTGCCGCTCGGCCGCCCGGTCGTCCAGCGGCGGCGGCGTCTCCGGCAGCACCCCGGCCAGCTCGGGCAGCAGCTCGCGCAGCGCCCCGGCGACCGGTGACAGCGCCGCGCCGGCCAGCTCGGACGCCCGTCCGCGTAACGCCTCGACGACGGGGCCCAGCGGGAACGGCTCCCTGATCTGCACGCAGGCCCCGCTCAGCACCCGCAGGCCCGCCACCGCGGGACCGCCGAGCAGCTCGGCCGTCAGCCTGGACTTGCCGATGCCGGCCTCGCCCTCGACGACGGCCACGGCGGGCGCCCCGGCGACCAGCGCGACGAGCCGGGCGAGCTCCTTCTCCCGCCCAACCAGAACAGGAGACACCACCCGCCCAGCACGCACCCGCTCATTCAACTGCACCCGAAGTCACAGATCAACGTCACAACCCCGCGAAACGCCCGAACCGGGAGGAAGCGACGGCAGCCTCCGGCTTCCGGCTCCAGCGGGGGCGCCGTGGGCGGGTCAGGCCGGGGCGATGCCGTCGTAGTCGATCAGGAGGTGGCGGGGGCCGCGGAGCACCGGGCTGGGGCGGTACGGCGGCGGGTCGGCGACCAGCCGCGGATTGCGCACCCTGCGCACCAGCTCACCCAGCACGATCTGCGCCTCCAGCCGGGCCAGCGGCGCGCCGAAGCAGTAGTGGACGCCGCCCCCGAACCCCAGGTGCTCGTTCGGCCGGCGGCACGGGTCGAACCGGTCGGGCTCGCGCACGTGGGCCGGGTCGCGGCTGCCCGCCGCCAGCGCCAGCACGACGGGCGAGCCGGCCGGGATGGTCACGCCGCCGACCACCACGTCGTCGAGGGTGACCCGCGAGGAGACGAGCTGCACGGGCGGCTCGAAGCGCAGCAGCTCCTCGACCGTGGTGATGACCAGGTCGGGGTCGGCGCGCAGGCGTTCCAGCAGCATGGGGTCGCGCAGCACGGTGAGCATGCCGTTGGCGATGAGGTTGATCGTGGTCTCGTGCCCGGCGATGAGCAGCAGCAGGGAGGTGGCGACGACCTCCTCGGGCGTCATGCGGCCGTCCGGGCCCTCGTAGGTGACGAACCCGGACAACATGTCGTCGCCCGGCTCCCGCCGCCGCGCCTCGGCCAGCCCGGCGAGGTAGCGTTCCAGGTTCTGCGACACCGCCTGGCGCTCGCGGGCCCGCTCGGCGCGGTCCTCCTCGCCCGGACCGAGCGTCTCGACGATCTGGTCGGCCCAGGCGTGGAACTGCTGCTCGTCCTCGGCCGGCACGCCGAGCAGCCGGCAGATGACGGCGATCGGCAGCGGGTAGGCGACCTCGTCCACGACGTCGGCCCGGTTCTTGCCGGCCAGGGCGTCGATCAGCTCGGTGGTGGTGGCCAGCATCATCGGGCGCAGCCCGTCCACGACGCCCGGCGAGTGCGGCGGGCCGAAGTGGCGCATGGTCAGGCGGCGCAGCCGGTCGTGCTCGGGCGGGTCGAGCCTGATGAAGGCGGGCGCGTGCTCCGGCTCCTCCGGCGCGTTCGCCAGGTTGCGCCGGTCGGAGCTGACCCGCGGGTCGTGCAGCAGCTCGACGATCTCCCGGTACGTGCTGACGACGTACGAGCCGTCCGCCAGCCGCGTCACCGGGTTGCGGCGCAGCTCCCCGAGGAAGGGGTAGGGGTCGGCGCGGCCGGCCGGGTCGAGGATGCGCTGCATGGCGGCGTCCGAGGTCATGTCCTGCACTCCTGTCCTGAGTTCCTGCCGGGTCAGCTCTGCGGCTCGTGCCGCAGCGAGGCGCGCCGCTCGGCCGGGTCGTGGCCGGTCACCACGACCGTCGCCCCCTCGGCCGCGACCAGCCGCTCGGGCACCCGGGCCGGTACGGGCCGCGCCTCCCCCCGCATGTCCATGTGCCGGAAGGCGGGCGGGAAGGGCGTGGCCCGCTCGATCAGCCGCTGGTAGAACTCCAGCCACATGCCCTGGTCGAAGGTGACCGCGGCGGTGATCCGGCCCTTGTAGCCGTAGACGGCGACGAAGCGGCGCTCGTCCGTCGAGCCCTGGGTGACGACGAGCTCGTCGGCGAAGGTGGGCACGCCCACCGACTTGATGTTGACCCCGAACTGGCTGGACCAGAACACCGGCACCGACAGGTGCGGCCAGCGGTGGGTCTGGTCGCTGACCATGTTGTGGGCCGCGATCTCGGCCTGGGTGACGGCGTTCCCCCAGTGCTCCAGCGTCATGAACTGGTACTGGTACAGCGGGTGCGGGAAGCGGGCGATGTCGCCGGCGACGAAGACGTCGTCGGTCACCAGGCCGTTGGTGTCCACGGCGCGGCAGCCGGCGTCGCAGGCCACGCCCCACACACCGGCGGCCAGCCCCGAGTCCAGCAGCCACTCGACGTTGCGCACCGAGCCGAGCGCGACGACGGCGACCTCGGCCTCGACCGTGCTGCCGTCCGACAGATGGGCGCCGCGCAGCCGCCCCTGCCCGTCGCCCTCCAGCGCGGTGACCGTGGTGCCGCACCGCAGGTCCACGCCGTGCTCGCGGTGGAGCTGGGCGGCGACGTCGCCGATCACGCCGCCGAGGGCGTTGACGAGCGGGGCCGGGCCGCGTTCGACGACCGTCACGGGCAGGTCCAGCTCGCGGCAGACCGAGGCGATCTCGCTGCCGGTGAACCCGGCGCCCAGGATGAGCACCCGGTTGGGGCGGGCGGCCAGCGCCTCCCGCAGGCCGGCGGCGTCCCGCATCGAGCGCAGCGTGTGGACGCCCGTCAGCCGGGCCTGCTCCTCGTGCGGCCAGGGCCGGGCGCGGGTGCCGGTGGCCAGCAGCACCCGGTCGAAGCCGACCTCGCGGCCGTCGGCCAGCAGGACGCGTTTGCCGGCCACGTCCAGGCCCGTCGCCCGGGTGCCCCACAACCATTCGGCCTCGACCTCGCGCAGGTGGGGCAGCATGACGTGGTCGGGCGCGACCTGCCCCATGAGCACCTGCTTGGACAGCGGCGGCCGGTCGTACGGCTCGGCGGGCTCGTCGCCGATCACGGTCAGCGATCCGGTGAAGCCCTCCCGTCTGAGGACGCCGGCGGCCCGCGCCCCGGCCAGGGACGCGCCGACGATGACGATGCGCCCGTCGGTCATCCCGCGCGCCGGCGGGCCGGGCGGCTCGGGCGTGAGCCGGGTGGCCGTCCAGTCGAGGTGGATGGCCTGGACGGGGCAGGCCGCCGCCGCGCGCAGCACGTGCTCGCGCCGCTCGTCGCCGGGGTCGAGGTCGTACAGGAGGGACTCCTCGCGCATGGTGAAGACGTCGGGCGCGAGGAAGGCACACTGCCCGTACCCCTGGCACCGCGTCAGATCGACGACGACTTTCACCGGCCATCCCCCTGTCGAGCGAGCCGCGCGCCCGTTCCCCGGTCGGCGCGCCCGGCCCGGACTGGCCTACCCCCGCCGCCCGCGCCCGTAGCCTGCGCGCGCCGATCCTGCCCTGCTCTTTAGGCGGTACGGACGGTCCTTAGGCGGTACGGACGGTCCTTGGGCGGTACGGACGGTCTTCAGGCGGTACGCACGCGATTCACGCCGTCCCGGACGGACCCCGCTCGCCGAGGGGACCCGGCGCCGTAACCGGGCCGTCGGGCAGTCGGTAGGCATTTGTCAGTGATCGCCGATAACGTTCCGCGCAACGTGGCGGCGGGAGATCCGCGCCGCGACACATTCCCATGGCTTGACGGCATGGCTGCATGCCATGGCTGCGCGAGGAGAGGCGGCGGCAATTGGGTTGGCTGGCGGCGGGCGACGCGTACGAGGTCGCCCTGATAGAGGGCCGGGTCACGGCCAGGGCCACGTCCGGCCGCTCGGCCGGACGGCAGCTGAAGACGCTGCCGAAGGCGGTGCGCGAGCACCCCGAGGCGGACCGGCTGCGCCGCTTCGCCGAATGGCTCGACCGGCACGCCGCGTCCTGCGTGGCGCACGTGGACGCCTGGATGGTGTCCTCGCTGCCCGTGCCGACCGAGCTGATCGCCCGGGTGTGGCCGGACGAGGCGTGGCAGACGGCGCTGCGTGACATGGCGGTCGTCGGCGACGACCCCGACGAGGTGGGCTTCCTGCGCGACGCGACCTCCTCCGGCGAACTGCGCATGGTCAACCTCGACGGCGAGACCGTCAGGCTGGCCCCGCGCACGGTGACGCTGCCGCACCCGGTGCTCCTGCCCGACCTCGACGACCTGCGCGAGTTCGCCGCCGAGCTGGGCATCACGCAGAAGGTCGAGCAGATCCACCGGGCCATCTGGCGCAAGCCCGCCGACCAGGGCGAAGGGGTGCGCCAGGTGAAGGACTTCGCGGGCGGCACGTACGCCTCCCGGTTCGGCGTGGCGGCCCGCGCCACCCAGCTCGGCTACCGCGTCTCCGGCGGCTACGCCACCTGCCAGGTGCGCGACGCCGGCCGGCTCACCGAGGCAGCCGTCTGGATCGGCGAGCCCTACTGGGACAGCGAGACGTCCACGGGCGATCTCACCTGGCGCGACCAGGACGGCAGGACGCTCACGCTGCGCGAGGTCGGCCCGGTCGCCTGGTCGGAAGGCATGAGGATGGCCGCCGCGCTGCACGCCGGCCGGCAGGTCGAAGAGGGGAAGGGCGCATGACCGGGGACATCTCGCAGAACGCCGAGGCGCGGGAGCTGCTCGACGCCGGCGCGGTGCTGCCGGCCGGCACCGAGGGCGCGGGGGAGCGGGCCGTGCCGCTGGTCGCCCGCGCCTACCGGCACCCCGGCCTCGACGACCGGGTGATCGTGCGTCTGGTCACCGAGGAGCTGAGCGGCGCCGAGGACGCGGTGGGCGGCTTCCTCGGCCTGGTGCCCGAGGGCGAGGCCGCGGTGGTCGGCCTGGGCCTGCGGCGCTCGCTCGGCTTCCCCGAATGGGTGCTGGTCCACCACCCGCAGGACGGGCACCACGCCCTGGCCGTCGTGCCGGAGCTGGAGCGCGTCGCCCGTCAGGCCAGGACCAAGCCCAAGACGGCGCTCGACGCCTACCAGCGCCTGGCCGGGCAGCTCGCCGCGGCCGTCCCGCACTTCCTGCCGACCTTCTACGAGCAGGCCGCCCGCGTGTTCGCCGCGGCCGACAACGCCCAGTACGCCGGGCAGCTCTTCTCCGCCGCCCGCCGGGCCGAGGCCCAGCACGGCCTCCCCGTGGACGACGACCGCCTCGACGCGGTGTTCCTGGAGTTCGCGCTGGCCGGGGCGCTGCCGGTCAAGGCGCTGTCCGGGTACGCCAAGGAGCTGACCGCCCGCCTGCCCGCCGCGGAGGCACTGAACAGGTACGCGCGGCTGTGCGTGCGCAGGACCGCCGGCGGCCTCGCCCCCTCGGCGCAGATGGCCGCCGACATCCGCAGGCTCGCCAGAGCCGCCGGCGTGGACGCCGAGGCGGCCGAGCAGGACTACCTGGCCGAGGTGCTGGCCCTGCCGGCCGCCATGCAGGCCCCGACCGGCTGGTGGAAGTCCCACGCCCCGGCCGTCGCGGCGCTGGCCAGGCAGCGGCCGGAGCTGCGCGGCACGCTGCTGAACGTCATCCCCGACAGCCACGACCGGGAGCTGCCGGGCATCTGGCTCGACATCCTGGAGAGCGCGGGCGCGACCGCCGGCCTGCACACCGACGTGCCCGAGGCCGAACGCCCGGCCGACGGCGCCGCCGGCTGGCTGCGCAGGTTCCTCGCCGCGCGGCAGCGGGCCTGGGGCGTCGCGCCGCGCCTGCCCGCCCTCCACGCCCTGATCGAGCGCATGGCCGACCGGCTGCGCGCCGAGCTGACCGCGACCGGCGCGACGATCGCGGTCGACGACGAAGCCGACCTGATCGACCTGCTGCTGGCCCTCGGCATCCCGCTGGCCGACCCCGGCGACGGCGCCCGGCTCCGGCTGACGCACTGGGCGGAGCACGACGACCGGCGCGACCTGCTCGCCCTGGCCGCCGACGGCCGCTTCCACACCGCCTTCCGGCACGGCGCCGACCACCTCGACGCCGACGACGTGGGCAGGGCCACCGTCCGCGCCCTGGCCGCCTCGCCGGGCGGGCGTCCGCTGCTGGCCGAGTGGGTACGCCTGGTCGCCCGCCGTTCGGCCGCCGCCGGCCTGCCCAACCTGCCCGACGCCCTGCGCCGCCTGTCCTGGCTGCCCGGCGAGGCCCTGGCCCTGGCCGAGGACGCGGTGCGCCAGGCGGTGACCGACGCCGACGTGGCCGGGGTGCTGGCCCGCGCCCTGCGGTCCGGCGTGATCGACGAGCTGGGCTGGCCCGCCTTCGAGCAGGCCGCCACCCAGCTCGTGCCGGAGAAGGACATCGACGACCTCGTCGTCTGCGACGCCTGGCCCAACCTGGTCGTCGCGGGCACCGCGCAGGCCCGGGTGCTCTCGGCCGACGGCGTCCTGCTCACCCACGACCTGCGCGTCCCCAGGGACGACACCTGGAGCGATCCCGGCTTCCACTACGTGGACGGCGAGCTGCTCGTCTACTGGGACTCCCGCGACCGCGCCAACGGCCTGCGCGGCTACTGGCACACCTCCGCCGACCGGGTGCGCGACCTGGACGGGAAGGACCGGAGCCGGGGCACGCGGCTGGACTACTACCAGGGCGACGACCCGGTCAGCCTGGCCGTGCCCGGCGGCGGCCGGACCACCGGGTACGGCGTGCTGCACGCCGGTGACACGGCCGTCCCCGACGAGCGGCACCTGCTCACCGACGGCACGTCCTTCTGGACGTGGACCTGGTCGGAGCACGACACCGGCTGGTACGAGTTCGACCCCGCCGGCGGCGGCGTCGGCAGGAAGTCGCTGCCCGGCTTCCTCGCCGGCACCCCGTACGTCCGGCCCGCCGAGGGCTGGCTGCTGCCCGCCCCCTCCGACGAGCCCACCCCGGTCGGCGCCCCCGTGGACGGCCTGTACGGCCTGCGCGTGGTCAGGCTGCCCGACGGCTCCCACCGCGCCGAGGACCTGTCCGGGATCTCGGTGACGCTGCCGCCGGACGCCGGCGTGCCGGTGCGCGTGCTGACCTTCCCGGGCGCGGAGCGGGCCTGCGCCGTCGTCCGCGGCAGCTACCGGATCAGCCTCGTGGACGCCGACGGCGTCGTCCTGGCCGAGTACCGGACCGACGCCAAGCCGGGCGCGTTCGGCGCGGGCACGCCCATCCTGCCGCCCGAGCGCTACTGGTACTGCCTGCGCCCCCGCGACCTCGAAGGCTCGGCGGCGCTGCGCCGCGCGGACCGCGAGACCGCCGCGGCCCTGCTCGAAGCGGCCACGCCCCAGGGCGCCGACCTGGCGGCGGCCGTCCGCGCGCTGCTGCCGGGCATCACCCACGAGGCGCTGGTCAAGGGCGTGGCCGGGATCGTCGGCTTCGCCGCCACCCAGCAGGACGCGGTGCGCACCGTCGTGGCCAACCTCAACCGCGCGCTGGCCGGCGACCCGGCCGCCGAGCGGGGCCCGTCCGGGCCCGCCGACCACCTGCTGGACGAGGCGCTCAACGGCCTCGGCGACGGCCGCGGCTACCACCGCCACAACGCCGACGCCGCCTTCCAGCAGATCCGCGCGGTGGGCGGGGCCGTGACCGCCGGGCAGGACCGCCCGCAGGTGGCCAACCACCTCCGCCTGCCCGGACTGCCGGCCTCCGGCCTGCGGTGGGAGCGCCTGCTCGACCACTGCGCCGCCGTGGCGTACCGGTGCGCGGCGCCGACCACCCCGGCCGAGCACCGGGACGCGCTGGGCGTCCTGCTCGGCGAGCTGCGCGACGGCGGCCTGCCGGTCGCGTCCGGCTCCTCCCGCTGGCGCCGCATGACGGTGACGCTCAGGCGCGAGCACATGGTGGCCGTGGACGGCACCCCGGCGGACGGCTCGCTCTCGGGCGTGCTGCCGCTGGGCGGCGGCGCGTTCGTCGTCTTCCTCGACCTGCGCGAGACGGACGTCGACGGGCTCGAATGGACGGCGCTGTGCCACGACCCCGCCGGGGTGTTCGAGGTGCCCGCGCCCTACACGGTCCGCGACACCTCGCCCGTCGGCGGGGACCGGGAGGCGAGTTGGCTCGCGGCGTTCCTCACCGAGCTGGCCGCGCGCGGCCCGGCGCCCTGGCACGACGCCGCCGCCGAGGAGTTCGCCCGGCTCACCGGGGTCTCCCGGACCGCCGCGCGGCTGGTCGTGGCCGGGTTCCCGCAGGTGGACACCTACGAGCGGACCTACCTCGACAAGGAGGCCCGCGCGACGATCGGCGTGAAGGTGGCCGAGGCCGCCGTCGCCAAGGACGAGCTGCGCGCCCTCGGCGCCGGCGTGCGGCGGGCCGTCACAGCGGCGCTGCTGCCCGCCGACCCGGCCCGCCTGTGGACCGACGGCCCCGACGCGGCCGCCGCCGCGCGGGTGTGGAACGAGCGCGTCGGGCAGCGGCTCGCCCTCCCCGAATGGCTGCTCGGCGAGGCCGCCCGCGCGCTGCGCACCGTCGAGGGCGACCCGGCGCCCGCCCTGCGCGCTGTGCTCGACCCCGCCGCCGCTCCCGAGCTGAGCGTGGACCTGGAGTGGGAGGTGCGCGGCGACCGCGTCCACCCCGTCGGCCAGGGCACCGGGTTCGGCGGGCGGTCGCTGGTCACGGCCGTCGCCACGGCCGCCTGGCTGGCCCACCGGCTGCCGGCCGGGGATCCGCTGCGCGCCGGGCTGCCCGCCGCGCTGTCGGCGGTCCGCGACCGGCTCGCCCACCCCGGGCTGCTGATCGACCTCGACGAGTACGTCGGCCTGCCCGCGTTCAAGAAGGTCGCGGGCACGCCGACCGAGGTCGGCGACGGCTACGAGCGGTACGGCGCGGTCGTCATGGCCACCTACGACAGCCAGCCCTCGCCCGCGCTCCGCCCGCACCTGCTCGACGCGGCCGGCGAGGACCCCTACCTGCGGGCCCTGATCGGGCTCAACGGCTCGTTCCCCGCCGTGTCCGCGCTGCGCACCGCCCTCGACCCGCGCTTCGCGGCGCTGCTGGCCGACCCCGGCGACCCCGCCCAGGGCGACCGGGACGCCGACGGGACCTGGTGGCCGCAGGACCCCACCCGCTCGGTGCCCGACCTGGTGGTGGACGTCGCCAAGGCGCACGGCCTCGGCGAGGACGCCGCCGCCGTCTACCTGATGCTGCTGGCCATGCCCGACCCCACCGACCGCAACACCGCCCGGTGGACCGGCTGGAAGCCGGCCCGGCTCAAGGCCGCGCGGGCCGAGCTGGCCCGCACCGACCTGGTCGTCCAGGCCGTGCGCGCCCGCGCCGGACGCTCGTTGTTCCTGACCGGCGGCTGGTCGGAGGAGCGCACGCCGCGGCTCCCGCTGGAGCAGTGGAAGCTCCCGATGTTCAGCCCGAACGCGGGCCTCGGCGGCCTCCTCGTGCCCGGCGAACCCGTGGCCGACCTGTACGCCAGGGCCTGGCGGCGCGTCCAGGACGGCGACGTGCCCCGGTTCGAGCAGCTCGACGTCAAACGCGGCCGCCGCCGCTGACCCTGTCATCACCACACGAAGGACACGAAACCCCATGACCCTCACCGACGAGGCGACCCCCGCCACGCAGGTGGTCTCCGCCGAGCAGCGGTACGCCACCGAACTGGCCTTCCTCGCCGCCCACGACGACGGCCCCCGCCCGCCCGGCTGGCTGCTGACGCCGCGCGCCGTCGTGACCTTCATCTGCGGCAGCGGCGAGGAGACCCTCTCCCTGCCCGCCCGGGACGGCCTGCCGTCCAAGCTCAAGGTGGCGCCCAAGTTCGTCGGCGAACGCGCGCTGGTCGAGCGCTGCGTCGTGACGCTGGCCGGCGAGCGCGGCCTGCTGCTGGTCGGCGAGCCCGGCACGGCCAAGTCGATGTTGTCGGAGCTGCTGGCCGCGGCGGTCTGCGGCACCAGCGCGCTCACCGTCCAGGGCACCGCCGGCACCACCGAGGACGCCTTCCGCTACGGCTGGAACTACGCGCTGCTGCTGGCCCAGGGGCCGAGCCGGGGCGCGCTGGTGGACTCCCCGGTGCTGACCGCCATGCGATCGGGGCGGGTGGCCAGGGTCGAGGAAATCACCCGCTGCCTGCCCGAGGTGCAGGACGCGCTGGTGTCCATCCTGTCCGACCGGCGGGTCAGCGTCCCCGAGCTGGCCGGGACCGACGACGCGCAGGTGGCCGCCGTCCCCGGGTTCACGGTGATCGCCACGGCCAACCTCCGCGACCGCGGCGTGTCGGAGATGTCGGCCGCGCTCAAGCGGCGCTTCAACTTCGAGACGGTCGATCCCATCTCCGACGCCGCGGCCGAGACGTCCCTGGTGCGGCGGCAGGCCACGGCGGTCGTCCAGCGCGCCGGCGCCGGGTTCGCCGTGGACGACGCGGTGCTGGAGGTGCTGGTCACGGTCTTCCGCGACCTGCGCACCGGACGGTCCGGCGAGGGCTGGGACGTCGAGCGGCCGGGCACCGTGATGTCGACCGCCGAGGCGGTGCAGGTGGCGGCCTCGCTCGGCGTCGCGGCCGCGTACCTGCCGGGCGGCGACGTCCTCGACCTGGTGCCCGGCCACCTGCTGGGCGTCGTGCGCAAGGACGACCCCGCCGACCACGGACGGCTGCTCGGCTACTGGGACGGGCCGGTGCGGCGGCGCGCCGAGGACGGCTCGGCCATGTGGCGCCGCCTCTGGGACCTGCGGGAGAACCTCCGTTGACGCCCCACACCCCGGCCGCCCCGGCCGCACCGGCCGCGCCGCTCGACCTGGCCGCGTCCCTCGACCCGGCGGATCCGCGGGTGGTGGTGGCCGGGCTGGCCGCCGCGACCCGGCCGTACCTTGTGGGGGTGCGGCACCACAGTCCGGCCCTGGCCGTCGTGCTGCCCGAGCTGCTGGAGGCGGCCGACCCGGAGACGGTGTGCGTCGAGCTGCCCGCCGACTTCCAGCAGTGGCTGCCCCACCTCGCCGACCCGGCCACCATCGCCCCGGTCGCCCTGGCCGGGAACGGCGCGGACGGGCTCGGCTTCTACCCGTTCGCCGACTTCTCCCCTGAGCTGGTGGCGATCCGGTGGGCGGTCAAGCGCGGCGTGGAGGTGCTGTGCTGCGACCTCCCGCTCTCGGACCCGGGCCGGCAGGCCGCCGGGCCTGAGGCCGCCGAGGGCCGGCAGGCCGCCGGGCCTGAGGCTGAAGCCGCCGGCGGGCCGCGCTTCGCCGACGCGCTGACCGCCGCGGGCACCGGGCGGGTGGGCGACGACATGTGGGACCGGGCCGTCGAGGTCCTGGCGCCGGGCTGCGAGCCGGAGGCCGTCCGCCGGGCCGCGCTCGGCGTGGGCTGGGCGCTGCGGCGCGACGCGGCAGCGGGCGGCGGCGTCCAGGCCAGGGACCTGGCGCGGGAGGCGTACATGCGCCGCGTGGTGTCCGCCGCCGCGGCCGGTGGACGCCGGGTCGCCGCGGTCGTGGGCGCCTTCCACGCCCCCGCCCTGCTCACCACCGACGAGACCCCCGCCTCCGCCTCCGCCCCCGCCTCCGCCCCCTCCGACTCCGCTCCCACCGCCTCCGCCGGGTCCGTGCCCGCCGGGTCCGCGCCCGTCGGGTCCGCGCCCGATGGAGTGCGGGCCGTCACCTCGCTGGTCCCGTACGCCTTCGATCTGCTCGACTCCCGGTCGGGCTACCCGGCCGGGATCCGCGACCCGCGCTGGCAGCAGGCGGTGTTCGAGGCGGACGGCGTACCGGACCGGGTCAGGGACGGCGCCGCCCGCGCGATCACCGACCTGTGCAGGGAGCTGCGGGCCGCCGGGCACACGGCGGGCACCGGCGAGGCCGTCGAGACGCTGCGCCTGGCGTGCGACCTCGCCCGCCTGCGCGGCCTGCCCGCCCCCGGCCGCGGCGAGCTGCTGGAGGCGGTGACGACCGTCCTCGGCCAGGGCGAACCCCTGGGCCGCGGACGCGCGCTGGCCAAGGCGCTCGACACGGTGCTCGTCGGGACGGCCAGGGGCCGCACCGCCCCCGGCACCCCCCGCTCAGGGCTCGGGCCCGCCGTCGAGGAGGAGCTGGCCGCGCTCAGGCTGCCCTGCCCGGACGACCCCGACCCGCGCGAGGTGCGCCTCGACCCGCTCCGCTCCGACCTGGACGCGCGCCGGGAGGTGCTGCTGCGCCGGCTGCACGTGTGCGGCATCGGCTACGGCGAGCCGATCCAGGTCGCGGGCACCGGCGACGCCGGCGCGCTCACCACCAAATGGCGCCTGTCCTGGACGCCCGCCGCCCCCGCGCTGCTCGACCTGGCCGGCGTCCGGGGCGTGACCCCGGCGCAGGCCGCGGCGGGCACCTTGCGGGAGACCTACCGGCGCGAGTCCGCGGACGGCGGCCCCACCTGCCGCACCATCCTCGACGGGCTGCGCGCCGCCGCCCGCTGCGACCTGCCGGAGCTGGTCGGGCAGCGGCTGGCCGACGCCGCCGGCACGCTGCCCGCCACGGCCACCCTCCCCGAGCTGCTCGACGCCCTCGACCTGCTGGAGGCGCTGCGCCGCGAGCACCTTCCCGGCACCACGCCGGAAGGACGCGAGCAGGCGGGCGAGCTGGCCGTCACGCTGCTGGAGGCCGCGGTCCGGTCGCTGCCCGGACTCGCCGGCAGCGACCGGCCCGAGGACGCGGTCGCGCTGGTCGCGCTCGCCACGCGGGCCGGGGAGGACCGGCTGGGCCTGCGGCTGGACGACGCGCTGGGCGCGCTCGCGAGCACCGGGGCGCCGCTCGTCCAGGGGGCCGCGCTGGCCGCCCGCGTGCTGCTCGACCTGGACGGCCCCGAGCTCCTGGGCGCGCGGGCCGCCGGCTGGATCGACACCGCCACCACCCCGGACGGCCGCCGCCGGCTGAGCCTGCTGCTGACCGGCGTGCTCACGGCCGCCGGACCGCTGCTCCAGGCGGCGCCCGCCGCGCTCGGCCCGCTGATGGACCGGGTGGACGAGCTGGCGGACAAGGAGTTCCTCGACCGGCTGCCCGCCCTGCGCGGTGGGTTCGACACGCTCGCCCCGGCGGCCCGCGGCCGGCTGCTGGCGGCGGTGTCCGAGCGGCTCGGGGACCGTCCGGACCTGACGCTGGACGCGCCGCCCGACCTGCTGGCCACCTGGACCGCCGCCGACCTGGCCGGCCTGACGGCCCTGCACACCCTCGGCCTCCTCACCCCGCACGACGTCCCGGCCTCGCAGGGCGCCCCGGCCTCGCAGGGCGCCCCGGCCTCGCAGGGCGCCCCGGCCTCGCAGGGCGTCCCGGCCGCGCAGGGCGGTCCGGTCCCGCCGGTGGAGGGCGGGGAACCGGTGCCTCTGGTGTCCACGCGCCAGGCGGAGGGCGGGGAACCGGTGTCCGGGCGGCGGGTGGAGGGCGGGACGCGGATCGGCCCCGCCGACCGGTGGCGGTTGCTGCTCGGGCGGGAGCGCGAACGGCTGCCCGCCGGCGCCCGCCCGTACGCCCGCGCCCTGGACGAGCTCTACGGCGCCGGCCGCGGCGAGGGCGCCGACGACTTCGGGCAGCAGGGCGACACCGGAGGCCAGGGCGACCCGTTCCCCACGGCCCGCGAATGGGCCGACGAGCTGGAGTCCCTGTTCGGCGGCGACGTACGCGAGGAAGTGCTGGCCAGGGCCGCCGACGCCGGACGGCACGACGTGCTCGCCGAGCTGGACCCCGCCGCCGTGCGGCCGTCCGTCGAGCTGCTGACGTCCGTGCTGTCGCTGGCCGGCGGGCTGCCCGAGCAGCAGGTCGCCAAGCTCAGGCCGCTCGTCCGCCGCCTGGTCGCCGAGCTGACCCGCGAGCTGGCGACCCGGCTGAGACCCGCGCTGACCGGCCTGGCCAACCCGCGTCCGACCAGAAGGCCCGGCGGCCGGCTCGACCTGCCGCGCACGCTGCGCGCCAACCTGGCCCACACCCGCCGTCTCGACGACGGGCGGCTCGTGGTGGTGCCGGAACGGCCGGTGTTCAGCACGCGGGCCAGGAAGGAGGCCGACTGGCGGCTGATCCTCGTGGTCGACGTGTCGGGGTCGATGGAGGCGTCGGTCGTGTGGTCCGCGCTGACAGCGGCCGTCCTCGCGGGCGTGCCGACGCTCTCGACGCACTTCCTGACGTTCTCCACCCAGGTGATCGACCTGACCGACCGGGTGGAGGACCCGCTGTCCCTGCTGCTCGAAGTGCGGGTCGGTGGCGGCACGCACATCGCCGCCGGGCTCGCGCACGCCCGGACGCTGGTCACCGTGCCGAGCCGTACGCTCGTGGTCGTCGTCAGCGACTTCGAGGAGGGCTACCCGGTGGGCGGCCTGCTCGCGGAGGTGCGCTCGCTGGCCGGGTCCGGCGTCCACCTGATGGGCTGCGCGGCGCTCGACGACCAGGGCGTGCCCCGTTACTCGCTGCCCATCGCCCAGCAGCTCGTCGCGGCCGGCATGCCGGTCGCCGCGCTCAGCCCGCTCGCCCTCGCCCGCTGGGTGGGGGACCGCCTCCGGGGAGAAGTCCGGTGAACACCTCTGCAACGCTCCCGCCTGCCGCGCCGCACGTGGTGGCCGCCGCCGTCGACGGCCTGACCAGCAGGTTGCGCAAGAAGCTGGACGCGGCCGTCGACCAGTACGCCGCCCTCGACCGGGTGGCCGACGGCATCGACGTGGTGGTCACGTGCGGCGAGGACGCGGTGGTCACGCTGTCGCCGGGGCCGTCGGGGGTGATCGCGGAGGAGGGGCAGGCCCGCTGCTCCTGCCTCCTCGCCCCCCGCTGCCTCCACCGCGCCGCCCTCCTCACCGCCTGCCCCCTGGCCGACCCGGCCGACACCCTGCCCCTGGACGTGGAGACGGACACATCCCCTTCCCCTTCCGGGCAACCGGACACGCCCTCCACCGACGGACGTCCCGCCCAGCCGGCCACCGAACCCGGCCGGCGACCGGACACCGACCAGGCGGGTGCCGAGCCGGCGCCCGGCCCAGGAGCCGGCCAGGCGGGTGGCGACTCCGGGTCGGGTCCACGGTCCGGGCAGGCGGATGCCGCGTCCGGGTCGGGCTCAGGGGAGGCGGTCGTTCCGGCTGCGCCCGGGGCGGCGCAGGTGGCGGCGGCCGCGGGGTTGTGGCGGGCGGCGGCCGCCGTGCTGTCGGCGGGTGTGCCGGGCGCGGGCGCGGTGCCGCAGGCTGAGCTGCTCAGAGCCGCCCACACCGCCCGCCTGGCCGGGCTGCCCAGGGCCGAGGCCGCCACGCTGCGGGTGGTGCGCGGGCTGCGCGCCGCCCGTGCCCGCTACGACAGCCACCGCCTCGCCGACCTGGTCTCCGCCCTGCGGGAGCTGCTGCTCACCGTGGGCCGGCTGGCCGCGTCCGATCCCGACCCGGCGCTGGTCGGCACCGTACGGCGCGGCTACCGTCCGAACGGCGGCCTGAAGGTGTACGGCGTCTTCCGCGAGCCCGTGATCAGCAGCACCGGCTACGGCGGGGTGGTCACCCACCTCCTCACCGAGGACGGACGCTGGTTCTCGGTGGCCGACGTCAAGCCCGGCGGCCCGGCCCGTGCCCGTGGCGCGGCGACCGCGACCGTCGCCATCGGGGCGGCCATGATGAGCCACGCGCAACTGGCCCGCGGCGGACTGCTGATCGCCGGGGCCACCGTCTCCCCGGACGGCCGCCTCGGCGCGGGCAAGGGCGTACGGGCCACCCCGGTCGCCGGCCTGGCCTGGACGGACGGGCCGCTCGGCGCGCTGTTCGCCCGGCCGCTGTCCGAAGCGGTGGGGGCCCGGCTGTCGGCGGGGGCGTGGAGCGAGGAGGAGTCCGCCGAGCAGGTACGGGAGCCGGTCGGCTGCGACCTGGTGATCGTCGGCGCGGCGGGCGACCACGTCCTGGCCCGCCACCTCCCACCCACCGCCCCGCCACAACCGGCCGAAGCCGAGGGAACGGCGGAAGCCGGGGGGGCGGCGGTCGGCGGTGAGGGGCCGGTGGTCCGGCTGGTTCCGGCGAACCGTCATCCCGAGCTCGCGTACGTCGAGAACCTGCGGCGGCTCGCCTCGCGCCCCGGCCTGCGGGTGCGCGTGGTGGCCAGGGTCGAGCCCGGCCGGGCGGCGACGCTCGTCCCGCTCGCCGTGGGGCCGGTCGCGGGGGAGGAGGTGACGCTCAGGCTGCCCCCCGAGTGGCAGGGCCGGGCCGACCTCGGCTACGACCGCCTCCAGGGCTCGCACCTGCCACCCGCCGACGCCTGCCCCCCACCCGCCGACGCCAGCCCCTCGCCCGGCCGGGACGCGTACGCCGAGGTGGACCCGCTGGACGGCGCGCCGCTGTGGCGGGTGCGCCGGCTGGTCGAGCTGGCGGTCTCCGGCGGACGCAGGGCGGTCGCCGAGTCCGCGCGCGGCGGCGACGCCCGCGGGCAGGCCGCGTCCCTGCGCCGCGCCGGGTTCCGCACGGCCGCCGACCTGGCCGTCGCGCTCGCCGACGAGGCCGACCGGCGTGAACGTGACGTGTTCGGCAGGCTGGCCGAGGCCGAACCGGACGGGTACGCGCGGGCCTGGCTCGCGGCGGCGACCCATCTGGCCGCCACCGAACGCGCCCTCGTCCGCACCTCCTGGCAGGCCACCCCCTGAAACCCGGCGACCGGGCCGCCCGCCCCACGGGCGGCCCGCTCCCCGGGGCAGGCGAAAGGGTGCGGTGGGGGCGAGAAGGCAGCCGCGCGCGACGACGGCCCCGGCCCCGATAGCTGGCCGCCCTCCCAGGAGGTGTGGGGGGAGACGGCCCCAAGCCCGGGTGCGGGAGGGGGCCGTCCTATTCGGAGGTGTGGGGGGTGAAGCGGGGGCGGAGGCGGTTTTCGTACAGGGTGAGGGCGGCGGCGATGGCCATGTGCATGTCGAGGTACTGGTAGGTGCCCAGGCGTCCGCCGAACCAGACGTCCCGCTCGCCCTTGGTCAGGTCGCGGTACCGGCGCAGCCGGGCGCGGTCCTGCGGCGTGTTGATCGGGTAGTACGGCTCGTCGGCCCGGCCGGCGAAGCGCGAGTACTCCCGCATGATCACGGTGGCGTCGGACGGGTACCAGGTGCGTTCGGGATGCAGGTGGCGGAACTCGTGGACGCGCGTCCACGGCAGGTCCTCGTCGGCGTAGTTGATCACCGACGTGCCCTGGAAATCGCCGGTCGGCAGCACGGACGTCTCGAAGTCGAGCGTCCGCCAGCCCAGCTCGCCCTCGGCGTAGCCGAAGTAGCGGTCCAGCGGCCCGGTGTAGACGACGGGCACCGCGCCGGCCAGGCTCTCCCGCAGGTCGAAGAAGTCGGCGCCGAGCCGGATCTCGATGTTGGGATGGTCGGCCATGCGTTCCAGCCAGGCGGCGTACCCGTCGGTGGGCAGGCCCTGGTAGAGGTCGTCGAAGTAGCGCCCGTCGAAGGTGTAGCGCACCGGCAGCCGGCCGATGATCTCGGCGGGCAGCTCGGCCGGGGCCGTCTGCCACTGCTTGGCGGTGTAGCCCCGGATGAACGCCTCGTACAGCGGCCGGCCGATCAGCGAGATCGCCTTCTCCTCCAGGTTGCCGGCGCTGGTCACCTCGGCGGCCTGCCGGGCGACCAGGTCGCGGGCCTCGTCGGGGCTGAGGTGGCGGCCGAAGAAGGCGCAGATCGTGCCCAGGTTGATGGGCATCGGGTAGACCTGCCCCTTGTGCACTGAATAGACCCGGTGTTCGTACGGCGTGAACGACGTGAACCTCTGGGCGTACTCCCACACGCGCGCGTTGGACGTGTGGAACAGGTGCGACCCGTACCGGTGGACCTCGATGCCGGTCTGCGGCTCGCGCTCGCTGTAGGAGTTGCCGCCGACGTGGTCCCTGCGCTCCAGCACCAGCACGCGCATCCCCAGCTCGGACGCGCACCGCTCGGCCACGGTCAGCCCGAACAGACCGGAGCCGACGACGACTAAGTCGGCGTTCATGCGGCCGCGGGGACGAGCCGGTCAAGCCAGCGCCGCACGGGCAGCGCCAGCACGACCCCGGCCAGGGCGAGGTGGACGAGGAAGAAGATCACTGCCACGGCGACGCTCGGCGGCCCGCCGACGAACACCGCGATGTGCGAGGCCCACGTCAGCGTGCCGGGCCGGCCCTGCGGCCAGTCGCCGAGCAGCCACATCGACAGGTCGTTCAGCCCGGAGATCACCACCAGGACACTGGCGAGCCCGACCTTCAGCACGCGGTCGGAGCGCGCCCCGCCCAGCCGGTAGGCGAACAGCACGGCCAGCACGGTGAAGGAGTTCATGAAGAGCATGAACTGGTAGAGCTCGGGGAAGGCGGCCTTCTGGTCGGCGGACTCGGCGTAGGAGAAGATGTGCAGCACGTTGACCGTGTCGAGCACGCCCATGTACCCCACGACCAGCGCGCACATCAGCGCCATGCCCAGCCCCGGACGCCGGGGGAACCCGGCCACGGCCAGCACCGCGAACACCAGCGGGCTGACCTTCCACAGCGCTTCGAGCGGGTTGTCCAGAGTACGGTCGGGCGGCAGGATCACCATGATCAGGGTGGCCGCCCCGGCGCCCAGAACGGCGGGCGCCAGCCACAGCCAACGCCTCAACGAACGTCCTTCTCGGTGAAGAACGGTCCCAGGGCCAGGGCGTCCATGTCGGTCTTGAGGTAGCAGCGCACGGCGTCCTCGGGGGTGCACACGATGGGCTCCTCGTTGTCGTTGAACGAGGTGTTGACCACCATGGGCACGCCGGTCAGCTCCGCGAAGCGGGAGATCATCGCGTGGTAGCGCGGGTTGTCGGCCGCCGAGACCGTCTGGACGCGGGCGGTGCCGTCCTCGTGCGTGATCGCCGGCACCTTGTCCCGCTGGTGCTCCAGCACGTCGAACACGAGCAGCATCACGGGCGAGGGGTAGCCGCTGGCGAAGTACTCGCCGGCGTGCTCGGCCAGGCAGGAGGGCGCGAAGGGGCGGAACGGCTCGCGGTGCTTGACCTTCTCGTTGAGCCGGTCCTTGGCGTCGGCGCGGCGCGGGTCGGCCAGGATCGAGCGGTTGCCGAGCGCGCGCGGCCCGCACTCCATGCGGCCCTGGAACCAGCCGACGATCTTGCCGTCGGCCAGCGCCTGTGCCGTCGTGTCGTTGATGTCGTCGGTGCGCCGGTAGTCGAGGCCGGCGTCCTGGAGCGCCCGCTCCATCTCCTCCTCGCCGAACTGCGGGCCGAGGAAGATGTACTCCTCGTCGCGCGGGCGCCGCATGCCGTACTTCTCCACGCCCAGCAGCAGCGCCGCACCCAGCGCCGAGCCGTCGTCGGCGGCGGCGGGCTGGGCGAAGAAGTCCTCGAACGGCGTCTCCAGCAGGATGCGGCCGTTCATGACGCTGTTCAGCGCGACGCCGCCGGCGGTGACCAGGCGGGTCTGCCCGGTCTTGGCCTGCAGCCAGCGCGCCACGTGCAGGCCGGTGCGCTCCAGCGTGGCCTGCAGCGCGTACGCGACGTCGGCGTAGTGCTGGTTGGGGATGGCGCGCTCGCGCGGCCTGGCCGGGCCGAAGCGCTCCAGGAACTTGGCCGACATCTGGTGCTTGCCGGTGGCGTGGTGCCGGAACCAGCTCAGGTCCAGCTCGAAGTGGCCGTCGGGGCCCAGGCGGACCAGGTCGGCGAAGTCGTCCACGTAGCGGTCGGTGCCGTACGCGGCCAGGCCCATGACCTTGCCCTCGTCCCGGGTCGGGTTGAAGCCGAGGTAGCCGGTGACGCCGGCGTACATGGCGCCCAGCGAGTGCGGGAACTTGACCCGGCGGATGTCGTGGATCCGGCCGCCCTTGCCCAGCCCGAGGTAGGTGGAGGTGCCGTCGCTGCCGATGCCGTCCCAGGTGATGATCGCCGACTCCTGGTACGGCGAGATGAAGAAGGCGCTGGCGGCGTGGGCGCGGTGGTGGTCCATCAGGTGGACCTTGAACTTCGTCCGGCCCCGGAAGTTCTGCGACTCGCGCAGGATCTTCTCCAGGGTGAACCCGCGCCGCAGGTGCAGCAGCAGCGCGCCGCCCACGTTGTAGTCGTCCGGGTGGGCCTGGCCCTTCTGGTCGGACAGCGTCTCCAGCAGGCCGCTGGCCTTGTCGCCGTAGTCGCCGGCGTCGTTGCGGAAGACGGCCAGCGTGTGGGGCAGGTGCCGGGCGAAGTGGCCGAGCGCGTGCAACGTCTCGCGGGGCGCCTGCCAGTAGTAGGCGACGTGGTCGACGTCGGCCAGCGTGATGCCGGCCTCCTCCAGGCAGTAGCGCACGGCCTGCGCGGGAAACCGGCCGTCGTGCTTGACCCTGGTGAACCGCTCCTCCTCGGCGAAGGCCACGATCTTCCCGTCGGCCACCAGGGCCGCCGCCGAGTCGTGGACCTGGCTGATGCCGAGCACAAACATGAATGCCCCCTGACAATGCGCATGACCCAGCGGCCCCGCGTCGGAGATCTTCCTAACAAACCGGCCGTAAAGAAATCAATACCTAGCTTTTGTCTGACACGTATGGATATATTCCGCAACCGGGGTCGTAGCCGGGTGGGAATGCCCGGGCCCTGTCACAGGGTGAACCGGGGTTGATACACGTGGTGAAGACCGTTCCATGAATGAGCATCCGCTTCCGGTTCCGCCGGACGGCCTGGCACTCACCGTGGTCGTTCCGTGCCTGAACGAGGCCGACAACATCCCTGACACCTATCGCGAAATCGCAGACGCGCTGGGTGACCAGGGAGAACTCGAAATTCTCTTCGTCGACGACGGCAGTACGGACGACACGCTCGCGCGCATTCGCGCGATCGCCGAGAGTGACAATCGTGTGTCGTTCATATCGTTGTCCAAGAATTTCGGCGTGGAGGCCGCCTTCTCGGCCGGTTATCGGTACGCCCGGAACCCCTGGGTGCTGCACCTCGACGCCGACCTGCAGTTCCCGCCCACCGAGGCCAAGCGGCTGATCGAGCGGGCGGCCGACGGGTACGACGCGGTGTTCGGCATCCGGGTGGACCGCAAGGACCCCTGGCCGCGGCGGACCGCGTCGATCGTGCACGACTGGCTGGCGCGGCGGCTGCTGGGCATCGAGATCCCGCCGCGCGCCACGACGTTCCGCCTGGTCCGCACGGAGATCGCGCGACGGATCGTGGACCTGCGGCTCGGCACGCCGTACTTCCTGGCCACGCTGCCGCGCCTGACGCGCGCCTGGACGACCGTGCCGACCGCGCACCGGCCGCGGGTGCACGGCTCGTCCAAGGTGACCGTGCGCGGGCTGGCCAGGCACTCGCTGGACCTGTTCTTCGGCTTCTCGTCGCGGCCCATCTCGGCCGCGGTGTGGGCGGGGCTGATCGGCCTGCCCGTGGCGCTGCTGGCCGGGATCACCGGCAGCGCGCTGCTGTTCGGGCTGGCGCTGGCCGCCGCCCTGTTCGGGCTGAGCATGATGGCCCGCACGCTTCTGCACATCTCTCGCGGTCAGGCCCGTCCGCCGCTGTTCCTCGTACGGGAGGCCAACGTGCCGGTCGATTCCGCTGACCTGCTCGCCGGGAGGCTCACGTGACCGGCGCCGGCCGCACCATCGCGGTCCTCGGCGGCGCGGACGGCGCCATCAGCACCATCCGCGCCGCGGCCCGCCTCGGCGTGCGCACGATCTGCGTGGACATGCGGGCCGACGCCCCCGGCGTCGCGCACGCCGACGAGTTCCTCGACCTCAGCACCCGCGACGTGCCGCGGGTCGCGCGGGCCCTGGCCGAGCGCGACGACCTGGCCGGCGTGGTCTCCCCGGCCAGCGACGTCAACCTGCCCTCGCAGCTCGCCCTGGCCGCCCGGCTCGGCCTGCCGTGCGGGCTGTCGGAGGGCGCGGTGCGCGGCTCGGTCGACAAGGGCTGGTTCCGCGCGATGTGCGCCCGGCTCGGCCTGCCCGGTCCCCGCCACGTGAGCGGCGCTGCGGAGGAGGTGCTGCGCGACGCCCCTGAGCTGGGCTTCCCGCTCATGGTCAAGCCGGTGGACTCCTCCGGCAGCCGCGGCGTGTCGCTGTGCCACGCGCCGGACGAGCTGCCCGAGGCCGTGGGGCTGGCCAGGGAGTGGTCGCTGTCCGGCCGCGTCGTGGCCGAGGAGTTCCTGGAGGGCACCCACTACACGGCCGAGGCGTTCGTGATCGGCGGCAAGGTGGCCCTGATCGGCCTGGCCGAACGGGAGCTGACCCCGCCGCCGCTGTTCATCACCGTCCAGCACACCATGCCGGGCCCGGACCACGTCACCGACGCCGTGCGCCCGATGCTCGACGCGATCTGCGCCGAGACCGGGCTGCGCGAAGGGCCGCTCAGCGCCGACGTGCTGGTCACCGGGGCGGGCGAGGTCGTGCTCGTCGAGATGGGCGCCCGCCTGGGCGGCAACGGCCTGGCCGAGCTGCTGGGCCTGGTGCACGGCGTGGACGTGGTCGAGCAGTACGTGTTGTCGGCCATGGGCGAGACGCCGTCCCTGACCCCGGCGGCGACCCGGTACGGCGCGGTCCGCGTGCTCAACGCGGAACGCGACGGCAAGCTGGTCAGGGTGGACGGCGAGGAGCAGGTCAGGGCGCTGCCCGGCGTCGTCGACCTGGTGCTGGCCGCCGCCCCCGGCGACCACGTGGAGCGCTACACGCGGGCGGGCGCCAAGCTCGGCTACCTGACCGCCGCCGCCTCCGGCCGGGACGCCCTGGCCGGCGTGCTGGCCGAGGCCATCGGGCTGCTCCGCTTCGAGATCGGGGACGGCCTGTGAGCCATGGACTGGGCGTAGCCGTGCGGGAGGTGCGGCACGTCGTGGACGCCTTCCGCGCCATCCGCCGCCCGCGCGCCGAGACCGACCGGCTCACCCTCGACGGCCTGCGCGACCTGCTGGCCTTCGCCCGCGCGCACGTGCCGCACTACGCCGACCCGCGCTACGACGTGCCCCTGCACAGCCTGGCCGACCTGGCGAAGCTGCCGATCCTGGACAAGGCCACCGTGCTGGACGGCGACCTGTCCCGCTTCCACACGCCCGGCCTGAGCACCAAGGACTACCGGCTGGACCGTACGAGCGGGACCACGGGCCGCGTCCTGGAGGTGCGGCACGACGTGGCCGCCTACGGCTACCACGGCGCGACCATCTTCCGCCGCTTCCTGCTGTCGGGCTACCGGCCGTGGTGGCGGATCGCGCACATCAAGCCGTTCCCCCGCCCGCTGCGCTGGTTCCAGCGGCTCGGCCTGTTCCCGCGCACGGTCATCGGCGCCGGGCAGGGCGACGCGAAGATCCTGGCCGACGTGCTGAAGGTGCGCCCGCACCTGATCATGGGCTACCCGGTGGTGCTGCGCGGGCTGCTGCGCGCCGCCTCGCCGGCCCAGGTGGCCGAGCTGCGGCGCACGCTGCGCATGGTCATGACCGACTCCGAACTGCTCACCGACGAGGTGCGCGAGCTGCTGCAGAACGGCTTCGGCGTGCCGGTGTACGACGAGTACTCGGCCTACGAGGTGCTGACCGTCTCCACCCAGTGCGACCGGGGCGCGATGCACGTGGACGAGGACCGCGTCCGCCTGGAGATCGTGGACGACGACGGCATGCCGGTGCCCGACGGCCAGGACGGCGCGGTCGTGGTGACCCACTTCAGGGAACGGGCGATGCCGCTGATCCGCTACCGCCTGGGCGATCGCGGCATGATCGTGCCGGGGGAGTGCGGCTGCGGCAACCGGTTCACGCGCATGCGGGTGACCGGCGGCCGGTCCGACGACTACATCACCTTCCCCGGCGGCCACCGCGTCTACACCGCCACGTTCCTGTCGCTGGCCATGTGGACGCCGGGCGTGGCCGAGAGCATGGTCCGCCAGGACGCCGACGGCAACGTCACCGTCCACCTGGTCCCCGAGGCGGGCCGGGACTTCGACGAGGTGGCCGCGGCCTACCGGGACGGGCTGGCCAAGCAGGTGGGCGGCCCGGTCGAGGTGCGCTTCGAGCAGGCCGAACGGGTCACGCTCACCCCCGGCGGCAAGGGCAGGTTCGTCGAGTCGGCACAGGCCGGCCCGTGACCGTGAGCCTGCGCCGCAGGCCGCCGCCACGCCTCGTGGCGGTGACGGCGGCCCTGTTCGCCGGGCGCGGCGCGTTCCGCGCCGCCCTGTGGACCGCCAACCTGGTGCTGCTCGGCCTCTGGGGCGCCGACGAGTTCGCCCTGTACGCCACCGCCAACGGCGTGTCCGGCTGGCTGCTGGCGCTGACGTCCAGCGGCATCGAGAAGGCGGCGCTGGCGCTGGTGCCGCGGCGCGGCGGGCAGACGTTGCGGCCGCTGTTCATGCTGCTGGCGGCCACGCCGTTCACGCTGGCCGTGCCCGTCTGGCTGGCCCTGGCGGCGGCCGACCCCGGCGGCGCGCCCGCCCGGTACGCGGCGGCCGCCGCCTACGCCTGCGGGCTGGGCTGCTGCGCGGTCATGGCGGCGCTGAACCGGCTGCGCGGGCGGGCGCGGGCCGACGTGTTCGCCTACCTGACGCTCGCCGTCGCGCAGGCGTCCGGCGTGGGGCTGGTGGCCCTGACCGGGATGCGGGCCAACGCGCTGCTGGCCCTGCACGTCGGCGTGCTGGCGGTGCTGAACGCCGTGCTGGCGGCCGGGCTGATCCGCGGGCGCTCCGGCAAGGCGGACAAGGGCGCCTACCGGCCGGCCGTGCGCGCGGCGGCGCTGCTCAGCGTCGGCGAGGTGACCGCGGTCGCGGCCACCTCGGTGACGTTCGCGTACTTCGCGCACCTGGACGACGCGCAGCAGACCAGCGTCTTCTACGTGTGGTCGGTGGCGCTGTCGGTGGTCGTGATGGGCGTGTCGTACCTGCTGCGCATCCTCCAGCCGCGGGTGGCGGTCTGGATCGAGGGCACGGGCGAGGCCGGCGCCCGCCGGATGGCGCGGCGCATCCTCGCGCCCGCCGTGCCGGCCGGCGCCCTGGCGGTGGTCGTGCTCGGGGTGGTGCTGGCGGGCGGCCAGCGGGGCATGGTGGCGACCGGCGCGGCGCTGCTGGCCGAGGCGGCCCTGACGGTGGCCGTGCTGCCCGCGTTCCTGCTGGTGGAGAACACCGACGACCGGGGACGGCGGCTGGCCGCGGTGGCCGCGTGCCTGCAGTTCGCGGTGGTCGCCGCCGCCGGTTGGTTCCTGGTGCCCGCCGCGACGGCGTTCGGCGCGCTGCTGGCGTACTGCGCGGGCGAGGTGGTCAAGGGCGGCGTCATGCTGGCCACGCTGAAGAAGGAGACCTCATGAAGGGCTTGCCCAGCACGATCCCGGTGGTGCCGGTGGTGCGGAACCTGTACCTGGCGCGCTCACGGGACCGGATGGACCCGGCCCGGCTCCAGGTCGTGCAGGACCGGCTGCTGACGGGGCTCGTCCGGCACGCGCACGCCAACGTGCCGTACTACCGCCGCGTGTTCCCGGCCGACGCCGTGGCGGCGCTGTCCACCGCCGCCGACCTGGCCGAGCTGCCGATGCTGAACCGGACGACGCTGCGGGACCTGCCGCCCGCCGAGCTGATGGCCACCGGGTTCACCCCCGACAACACCCGCGAGGCGCCCACCAGCGGCTCCTCCGGCGTGCCCATCCGGCCCTTCTACTCCGAGGGCGACCTCGGCTACCTGCGCGCCACCTACCTCCAGGACCTGCTGGCCTCGGGCCTGCGCCCCTGGGACCGGATCGGCTACTTCCGGGTGGGCGAGTTCCGGCCGCACCGGCTCCAGCGGCTCGGCCTGGCCCGTACGGTCCACGTCAACACCAGCCGCAGCCTGGACGAGCAGGTCGAGGCGTTCCTGCGCGGACGGCCGACGTTCCTGTGGGGCTTCCCCGGCTGCATCGTCACCCTCGTGGACGAGCTGCGCCGCAGGAAGATCGCCTACCGTCGCGTGCACACCGTCATCTTCGCCGGCGAGACGCTCACCCCCGAGGCCCGCGAGCACGTGCTGAACTACTTCGGGGCGCGCGGCCACGAGGTGTACGCCTCGGTGGAGGCGTACACGATCGGCCGCACCTGCCCCGAGGGCGCGATGCACCTGCGCTCGGCCGACGTGGTGGTGGAGGTGCTGCACGACGACGGCGGCGTGTCGCTGGCCGACGGCGAGGGTGAGGTCCTGGTGACCCGGCTGCACGCCGAGGCGATGCCGCTGATCCGCTACCGGCTCGGCGACCGCGTGCTCATCGAGCCGGACGACTGCCCGTGCCGCGCCTTCCACACCCCGATCATCCGCCGGATCCAGGGACGGACCGAGGACCGCGTCGTGGCCGCCGACGGGCGCACGGTGCACGCCAACTTCCTCACCAACCCGGCCGTGATGCCGACGGCGGGCGTGCGCGGCGTGCAGGTGCTCCAGTACCGGCCGGGCGCGGTGGAGATCCTGCTGGTGCCCTCGCCGTCGGCCCCCGCCGACCTGGCCGGGCGGGTCCGCGACGCCGTGGCCGCCGTCGCCAAGGACTTCGAGGTGACCGCGCGCACGGTGGACAGCATCACCCCGGAGCCCAACGGCAAGGTGCGGATGGTCAAGATCATGCACAACACCCCCGCCTCCTGACGCCCGCCGCGGCCCGGCCGTTCGCCGCCGCTCTGCCCGCCGTCAGCTCGGCCCGAGCCATTCACTCAGATCGGCGAGGTGGCCGAGCTCGGACTCGACGCGCCGCCTGTCGTCGGGGGTGAGCTCGGTGCCGCGCAGGTCGGCCAGCCACGGCTCGGCGGGCTCGCCGAGCGCCGTGGCGAGGTCGGCGAGGTGGCACAGGGCGATGGCCCGCTCGGCCGCCGGAGCCTGCGGGCCGTGCCGGCGCACGGCCGACTTGAGCGCCCGGTAGGCCTGCAGGTCGTCGTTCTTGAACTCGCGCAGGATCCGGGCGTTGTCCAGCGCCTTGGCCAGGCCCGTCAGCTTCGTGGAGCCGCCGTACTCCAGCTCGGCCGGCTCGTCCCGCTGGATGAACATGATCGAGTTCCCGGACGGGTCCATCAGCGTGAACCTGGACGCGCCGGGCCGGTAGCGGGTGATCCGCGGCAGGCCCGAGCTCAGCACCTTGCCGTAGGCCCGGCGCATGGCCGCGACGAGCGCGGCGTGGTACGGCGCCACGGCGTCGACCAGGACCAGGCACGCCCCGGTCGCGTCCCGGGCGGGGTCGAAGTCCTTCGGCGCGGGGCCGAAATGCAGGTCGAACCCGCTCCAGCGCATCGCCAGATAGACGTAGGGCCGGGTCTGCCGGTGGGTGACGGTGAACCCGAGCGCCTCGAAGAACTCCAGGGTCTGCTCGGGGGAAGGGCAGGGCAGCACCGGAACCGTCGTCTCGTTGGGACGGATCGCGGGCTCGCTCACGGATTCCACCTCTCGGGTCATCCGACGATGCTGGCATCTCCGGCGGCCTCTCGCATATGGATCGTTCCAGGACGGTTCCGCAGCCTTGTTCGCTGAATTCCGGGACGCAATTGATCGGACAATGCGCTTTTCCCGAATCATTTGAACAGCGATCGGGCGGCGGTGAATTTTCGGCGATCCACCCGCCCTGAATTCGCCGATGAATTGTTTTCCACTGAATCATGCGCGAGGCGAAGAATGCATGGGAAAGGAGCGCCGATCACGTTTCGGTGACTCCGGCGGCCGGAGGCGCGCATCGAGGCTGGTGGCGTCCTGTTCGCGCGGGTCTGGGCCAATCGCCGCCGGGGCGTGGGGCGCGGACCTTCCTTGACACCGCCTCCGACCGCCTTCTCCACAAGGGAGCCGCTTTATCGGCCGACCGAAATTCCGGCCGACGCCATCCTTGAAGATCAAAAAGGATGGCGTCCCCCGAACCGGTCCGCGCCCCGCGACCGGCCGGTCAGGCGGGCAGGGCCGGGTAGTCGGTGTAGCCCGCGGCGTCGCCGCCGTAGAAGGTGGCCGGGTCCGGGGCGTTGAGCGGCGCGCCGGTCGCCAGCCGGCGGGGCAGGTCGGGGTTGGCGAGGAAGAGCCGGCCGAAGGCGATCAGGTCGGCGGTGCCGTCCTCGATCAGCGCGAGGTCCTCCGGGCCGGTCGGGCGGTCGCCGGTGTGCGGGTTCAGGACGAGCGGGCCGGGGAAGAGCCGTCGCAGGGCACGCGTCAGCTCCCGGTCGGCGGCCTCCATGACGTGCAGGTACGCCAGCCCCAGCCCGGACGTCCGGCCCAGCAGCTCCTCGTAGACCGGCCGCGGGTCGGGCTCGTGCATGTCGTTGTTCGGCATCCCGGGGGAGATCCGCAACGCGGTGCGGTCGCCGCCGATCGCGCCGGCCACGGCCGAGACGACCGCCACGGCGAACCTGGCGTGCCCGGCCGCCGAGCCGCCCCAGCCGTCGGTGCGCCGGTTGCTGCCGGGGGCGAGGAACTGGTGGATCAGGTAGCCGTTGGCGCCGTGCAGCTCCACGCCGTCGAAGCCGGCCTCGACGGCGTTGCGGGCGGCGTCCGCGAAGTCGGCGACGGTCCGCTCGATCTCGGGCTCCGTCAGCTCGCGCGGGGTGACGAACTCCTTGACGCCGTCGGGGGTGAAGAGCTGCCCGCGCGCGGCCACCGGCGACGGCGCGACGGGGACCGCCCCCTCGGGCAGCAGCACCGGATGGCCGATCCGGCCGGTGTGCAGGAGCTGGGCGAAGATCTTGCCGCCCGCCGCGTGCACCGCGCCGGTGACCTCCCGCCAGGCGGCGACCTGCGCCGCACTGTGCAGGCCGGGCGTGAAGGGATAGCCCTGGCCGATCACCGACGGCTGGACGCCCTCCGTGACGATCAGCCCGGCGGAGGCGCGCTGGGCGTAGTACCGCGCCGTCAGGCTCGTCACCAGCCCGTCGCGGGCGCGGCTGCGGGTCATCGGGGCCATGACGACCCGGTTGGCCAGCTTCGTGCCGCCCACGGCGATCGGATCGAAGGCGATGGACATGGAAATCTCCTTGGTGGAAGGGGTGGGGGTGGGTCAGGCGCGGCGCGGCAGCAGGAAGCCGCCCGCCGCCAGGGCCAGGCCGAGCCCGGCCGCGATGAGGAAGACCAGGCCGTAGCCGTCGGCGAGGGCTTCGGGGGAGCCGGCGGCGCCCGCGGCCGTCGCGAGGACCGCCAGGCCGATCGACGAGCCCACCTGGCTGGTGGTGTTGGCCAGGCCCCCGACGACGCCCGCCGATCCTTCGGGCGCCTCGGCGGTCGCCGCGGCCATGAGGGTGGGGAAGGTCAGCCCGATGCCGGCCGCGACGAGCAGCGTGGGCCCGAGGACGCCGGTGAGGTAGCCGCTGCCGGCCTGCGCCAGGGACAGCCAGCCGAACCCGGCCACGAACAGCGCGCCGCCGCCGAGCGTCAGCGCACGCGCCCCGGCCCGCGGCAGCAGGGTGGCGGACGCCCGGGCGACCAGCATGAACGTCACCGCCGCGGGCGTCTGCCCGAGCCCCGCGAGCAGCGCGCTGAAGCCCAGGACGTTCTGCAGGAACAGCGACGTGAAGTACCACATCGCGATGGTGATCCCGCCGAACAGCAGCAGCATGCCGTTCCCGACGGCCACCCCCCGGATCCGGAGCAGCCGCAGGGGCAGCATGGGCCTTCCGGCGAAGCGCGCCTCGACCACGACGAAGACGGCGAGCAGCAGCAGGCCGGCGAGCACGGGCACGAGCACCCGTCCGGACGACCAGGCGTGCTCGGCGCTCTGCATGACCCCGTAGACCAGCGCCGCCAGGCCGGCGGTCGCGGTGACCGCGCCGGCCAGGTCGAGCGGCTCGCGCCGCGCGTTTCGTACGGTGACCAGCGCCGCGAGGGCCACGGCGATCAGCAGCGCGCCGACCGGCACGTTGATCAGGAAGACCCAGCGCCACGACAGGCCGGTGGTGATGGCGCCGCCTGCCACCGCGCCGATCATCCCGCCGACGCCGCCCGCGGACGACCAGGCGCCGAACGCCCTGGCACGCGCGCCCGGCTCGGTGAAGTACGTGTTGATCACGGCCAGCGTGGCGGGGGCCATCATGGCGGCCCCGGCGCCCTGTGCCACGCGGGCCGCGACCAGGACCTCCGCCGCGGTGGCCAGGCCGGCGGCCAGGCTGGCGGCGGAGAACAGCAGCAGCCCGGCGACCAGCGTCCGGCGCGGGCCGAACAGGTCGGCGGCCCGGCCGCCCAGCAGCATGAAGCCGGCGAAGGCCAGCAGGTAGCCGTTCACCACCCAGGCGAGCCCGGTGGGGGTGAAGCCGAGCTCCGCGCGGATGGCGGGGAGGGCGACGTTCACGATGGAGGCGTCCAGGATGACCATGAACTGGCCGGCGCAGGCCAGCGCCAGGATCAGCCAGGACGGGATGGTTCGTGGGGTGGCCCGCCGGGCGGCGGCGCCGATGCTCGTCATGAGGTGTTCCGTTCTTGTCTGCTTGCCCTGGGGACGCGCCGCGTCGGGGCTCTTCGCAATCCCGGCTCCTGTGGGCGGTGCCCGGCCGTGTAGGATTGGTTACGCGAATAACTATTATGCACATAACTAATTTGCGTCAAGGAGCGATCATGGACTTCGCGCAAGCCGACGCCGTCAACCAGGCGATCCGCCTGCTGAGCCTGCGCCACCGGGCCAGGGCAGCCGCCCTGCTGGCCCCGCTCGGCCTGCATCCGGGGCAGGAGGCGCTGCTGCTCGAACTCGCCCGCACCGGGCCGAGGATCCAGGCGCAGCTCAGCGAGGCGCTGGGATGCGAGCCGCCCAGCGTGACGCTCATGAGCCGCAAGCTGGAGGCCTCCGGTCACATCCGCCGCACGCCTGCGCCGTCCGACAAGCGGGCCAGCGTGGTCGAGCTCACCGACAGCGGCCGGGCGCTGGCCGAGCAGGTCAAGCGGCTCTGGGTCGACCTGGCCGAGGAGACCGTGGCCGGGCTGCCGGCCGAGACGGTGGCCGGGCTGCCCGCCCTGATCAACACCCTCACCGACAACGTGGACAAGCGCCCCGGCCGGCGGCACGGCCCGGCGGAGGCGGCGCGGCGGGCCGGGCAGGGGCCGACCGGCGAGTACGAGCCCAGCACGTCGGACTGGGTCCGCGAGCACGTCGAGCAGATCATGCGCACCGGCACGACCGACGGCGTCACGATCAAGGACCGGCCCGTCGTGCTGATGACCTACCGGGGCGCGAAGACCGGCAAACTGCGCAGGACGCCGGTCATGCGGGTCGAGCACGAGGGGCGCTACGCGGCCGTCGCGTCCCTGGGCGGCGCCCCGGTCAACCCGCAGTGGTACGCCAGCGTGCTCGCCGAGCCCGTCGTCGAGCTCCAGGACGGCACGGCGACCGGCGTCTACCGGGCGCGCGAGGTGTCGGGGGAGGAGAAGGACGCCTGGTGGCGGCGGGCGGTGGCGGCCTACCCCGACTACGCCGACTACCAGACGAAGACCGAGCGCCTGATCCCGGTCCTCGTCCTCGAACCGCTCGCCGGAGAGCGGTGACGACGGCGGCCCGTGGGTAGACGGAAGGGCACCCGCCGGCCCAGGAGGAGGGACACTCGATGATCGAGACGCTCGTCCCGGACAACGTCGCCGTCTCCACCGCCTACGGCGACCCGCCCGGCGTGCGGCTCTTCCCCGAGGAGCGGCACGCCGTCAGGAAGGCGGTCGCCAAACGCCGGCGCGAGTTCGCCACCGTCCGCCACTGCGCCCGCGAGGCGCTGGCGGCCCTCGGCATCCCGCCCGCGCCCATCGTCCCCGGCCGGCGCGGCGCGCCGCGCTGGCCGGCGGGCGCGGTGGGCAGCATGACGCACTGCGCCGGGTTCCGCGCGGCGGCCGTGGCCGACGCCGGCGACGTGCGCAGCATCGGCATCGACGCCGAACCGCACGAGCCGCTCCCCGAAGGCGTCTTCCGCATGGTGGCCAGGCCCGAGGAGGCCGCGATGGTCCGCGAGCTGCGCGACCTGCGGCCCGGCACCTGCTGGGACCGGCTGCTGTTCAGCGCCAAGGAGTCGGTCTACAAGGCGTGGTTCCCGCTGACCGGCGAGTGGCTGGGGTTCCACGACGGCTCACTCGCCTTCTCCCTCGACGGCCGCTTCCGCGCCAGGCTGCTGCCGCCGGACGCGCCGCTGGCGGAGTTCGCGGGCCGCTGGACGGCCGCCCCCGGGCTGCTGGCCACGGCGATCGTCGTCCCCCGATAGGTCAGCCGCGGCGGCCGGGCTCGACCAGCTGCTCGTGCTCGGCCCGGCGCAGGCGTTCCTCGGCGGTGAGCTCGACGCGTCTCATCGCGACGCGCAGGATCGGCGGCGCCATGAGCGAGGTGACGATCGCGACGACGATCACGATCGTGTACATCGCCGTGTCGATGATGCCGATGCGCAGCCCGACCATAGCCACGATCACCTCGATGACGCCGCGCGCGTTCATGCCCGCCCCCAGCGCGAACGCCTCCCACGCGCTCAACCGGCTCAGCAGCGCCCCGAGGTACGCGCCCAGGAACTTGCCGACGATCGCCACCCCCAGCACGACCCCGGCCGCCGCCAGCACGTCCGGCCTGGCCAGCAGCGTGAGGTCCATGCGCAGGCCGGCCGTCGCGAAGAACAGGGGCGCGAGCACGCTCAGGACGATCGTGCGCAGCGGGGCCAGCCACGCGGCGTCGGCGTGGCCGGACCGTCCGATCAGCGCGCCGCAGACGAACGCCCCCAAAATGGCCTCCAGGCCGAGCGCGTGCGTGCCGGCGGCGGCCAGCAGCACCAGCACCACGGCGGTGGCCACGGCCGGGCCCGGCTCGTCCGAGCGGGTGGCCGCCCGCATCGTCCAGCGGACCAGCGGCCGGCCCACCCACAGCGCGAACGGCACCAGCGCGACCAGGTAGACCAGCGACAACACGATCTGCCCGGTGCGCACGCCGGTGGTCGCCATGGCCGAGACGACCGAGAGCATGAACCAGCCGAACGCGTCGTCCACCATCCCCGCGGTCAGGCAGAGCTGGCCGACGTCGCGGTGCAGCAGCTTCATGTCCGTCAGCGTCTTGGCGATCACGGGGATGGCGCTGACGCACGTGGCCACGCCCAGGAACAGCGCGAAGACGGTCACGCTGGTGCCCTCGACGAGCAGGGAGGCGGGCAGCAGGAAACCGGCGGCCACGCCGAGCCCCAGCGGCACGACCAGACCGGCGACGCTCACCTTGACGGCCGTCGCGCCGCGCCGCCGGACCAGGCCGAAGTCGAGCTGGACGCCGGTGATGGCGACCAGCAGCAGGACGCCGACCTGGCCCACCGCGTCCAGCAGGTGGAGCTGGGTGAACTTCAGGGCGGGGGCCAGATGGTTCAGCAGCGACGGGCCGAGCAGCACGCCCACGGTCAGCTCGCCGACGATGGCGGGCATGCGCAGGCGCACGGCCAGCCGGCCGAGCAGGACGGCGAGACCGAGGAGCAGGCCCAGCTGCAGCATGAAGACCAGCAGTTCGTGGGCTCCCAGAGGCATGTCAGGCACAGGAGAGGCTAGGCCGATCGGGCCGCCGTCCTGCTGCTCAATATTGAGCCCGCCCGCGACGGGCGCGCCGGGGGCCTGCTCAATATTGAGCGGAGCTTCCCGCCCCTGTGGGCGACATTCGGGGCATGACGAAGCCGGCGCAGTATCAGACCACCCTGCCCCCCGACCAGTTGCTGCACTCGGGCAACGCGGGCCTGATCATCCACCGCGTGGGGATGCTGGAGTACGGCATGGCCCGCGAGGGCCGCGACTTCAGCGTGGACCTGCTCGACTACATGAACCGCGCCCAGGCCGGCGTCGCCACGACCTTCTGCTACGAGGAGGTCTTCGGCGTACGCGAGCGGCTGCACTGGTTCGTGCACATGAAGTCCCCCGAGAAGTACAGCAAGCTCATCGAGATGGTGGACCACGACGAGGCGTTCCAGCAGATCTCGCTCAAGGACCGGCTGCCCAAGAAGGGCGGCGGCAACTGGGAGAAGATGTTCGTGCACGGCAGTCTCCAGGAGACCGTCATGTGCCCGCAGCACGGGTTCACCGACGACGTGCACGACGTGCCCGGCACGTTCGTGCCGCCCGCGACCTACCAGACCACGCAGCAGGAGCAGCTCAACTCGGCGACCGCCGGCGCGATCGTGCTGCGCACCGCCGACGCGCGCTACGAGCTGCGCGAGGAGGGACGGCAGTTCCTCTACGACTGGTCCCGCTACCTCAACGCCAACCTCGAAGGCCGCGCCACCGCCTTCATCTACGAGCAGACGTGGGGCCGGCAGGACCGCCTGCACGCCCTCATCCACCTGCGCGAGCTGGACGACTACCAGGCCGTGCGGGAGCTGGACCGCGGCGAGGGCATGCGCAAGGAGGTCTACGACGTGGAACGGGTCCCGGAACGGCACGGCGGCGGGCAGTGGGACCGGCTGTTCGTGCCGACCAGCATCCACGACGTCCTGATGGTGCCCTAGGCCATGGCTCTCGGGATCGAGGCGATCAACGCGTACGTCGGCAGGGCGTACACGGACGTCCGCGCGCTGTTCGACGCGCGCGGCCTGGACGTGAACCGCTTCGGCAACCTGATGATGGAGCAGCGCTCGGTCAACCTGCCCTGCGAGGACCCGGTCACCAACGCGGTCAACGCCGCCAAGCCGCTGCTGGACGCGCTCGCCCCGGAGGAGAAGGACCGGATCGAGCTGCTGGTCGTCGGCACCGAGTCGGGGCTCGACTTCGGCAAGCCGATCAGCACCTACATCCACCACCATCTCGGGCTGAACCCGGCGTGCCGCTCGTTCGAGGTCAAGCACGCCTGCTACGGCGGGACGGCCGCGCTGCAGTGCGCCGCCGCCGTCGTCGGCGCGAGCCCGATCCCTGGCGTGAAGGCGCTGGCCATCGCCACGGACGCGGCCAGCGGCACCGCCAAGTCCACCTACTGGGAGCCCTCCGAGGGCGCCGGCGCGGTGGCGATGCTGGTCGGCGCGGACGCGCGGGTGCTGCGGCTCGACCCGGGCGCCAGCGGCTACCACACCTTCGAGGTGATGGACACGGCCCGGCCGCGCCACGACACCGACGCCGTCGATCCGGACCTGTCGCTGCTGGCGTACATGCGCTGCGCCGAGGAGTGCTTCGCGGCCTACGGGCGGCGGGTGGCCGGGGCCGACATCGTGGACACCTTCGACTACCTGGCGCTGCACACGCCGTTCGCCGGGATGGTGAAGGGCGCGCACCGGATGTTGCTGCGCAAGCTCAAGGGCATGGGGGCGCGGGAGATCGAGGCCGACTTCGCGGCGCGGGTCGCGCCGTCCCTGGCCTACGGCGTGCGGGTGGGCAACACCTACTCGGCCGCGCTCTACCTGGCGCTGTGCTCGCTCATCGACCACGGCGCGTTCGACGCGCCGAAGCGGGCGGGGCTGTTCTCGTACGGGTCGGGCTGCGCGTCGGAGTTCTACAGCGGCGTGATCCCGGCCCAGGGGCGCAGCGGCATCGGCCGGGCGCTGGACGAGCGGCGCGAGATCGGCGTCGCGGAGCTGGACGCGCTGACCGAGCTGAGCGCCGACCGCGCCTTCGGGGTGCGGGACGCCGTGCTCGACCCCAAACCGTACGGCGACCTGTACGAGGACGCCTTCGACGGTCGCGGCCTGCTGGTGCTGGACCGCATCGCGGACTTCCACCGGGAGTACAGATGGAGCTGACCTCGGCGACCCTGCGGCACCGGCTGCGCAGCCGCACGATCGACGACCGCGCCATCGACGAGCTGGGCGCCGCCCTGGACGAGGCCGAGCGCGCGCCCGGCTGCCGCATCCTGCTGCTGGAGGGCGGCGACGGCGTCTTCTGCACCGGCATGGACCTGGAGGAGGCGGCCGGCAGCGACGTCGCCGACGGCGGCCGGGCGTTCTACGGCCTGCTGCGCCGCTTCACCGAGACGCCCGTGACGGTGGTGGCCCGGGTGGACGGCCGGGTGGCCGGCGGCGGCGTCGGCCTGGCCGCGGCCAGCGACTTCGTCTTCGCCAGCGAGCGCAGCACCTTCAGCCTCCCCGAGGCGCTGTGGGGGCTGCTGCCGTGCTGCGTGCTGCCGTTCCTGATCCGGCGCACGGGCTTTCAGAAGGCGTACGCGATGACGCTGAGCACCCAGCCGGCGAGCGCCGCAGAGGCCGCCGCCTTCCACCTGGTGGACGAGGTGTCGGACGACCCGGAGGCGCTCGTGCGGCGGCTGGCCTACCGGCTGACCAAGCTGGACAGGTCGATCGTCACGGACATGAAGCGCTACTTCCGCGAGCTGTGGATCCTGTCGGACGAGACCGAGCAGGTGGCGGTCAAGGAGTTCGGCCGGCTCATGTCCAGCCCCGAGGTGCGCCGCAGGCTCGTCGACTACGCGACCGAGAAGAGATTCCCCTGGGAACGCTAGAGAGGAACGCGCCTGATGTCCGTCGTGTGGGTTTTCCCCGGGCAGGGGTCGCAGCGCAAGGGCATGGGCGCGGGCGTCCTGGAGCGGTACCCCGACCTGTGCGCCCGCGCCGACGAGATCCTCGGCTACTCCGTCGCCGAGCTGTGCGACGACCCCAAGCGGCTGCGGGAGACCCGCTACGTGCAGCCCGCCCTGTTCACGGTCAACGCGCTGAGCTTCCTCGCCCAGCAGGACGAGGGCGGCCGGCCCGACTACCTGGCCGGGCACAGCCTGGGCGAGTACGCGGCGCTGTTCGCGGCCGGCTGCTTCGACTTCGAGACCGCGCTCGGCCTGGTCAAGCGGCGCGGCGAGCTGATGTCCGCGGCGGGCGGCGGCGCCATGGCGGCGGTGCTCGGCGCCGACCGGGAACGGCTGGAGGAGCTGGTGGCGGGCACCGGCGTCGACATCGCCAACTACAACTCCCCGGAACAGGTCGTCCTGGCCGGGCCCAAGGACGAGCTGGACGCGCTCAGCCGCGGCGGCCCCGGCAAGTGGGTGCCGCTGAGCGTGAGCGTGCCCTCGCACTCGCGCTACATGGAACCGGCCGCCGACGCCTTCGCCGAGGCGCTGGAGGGCGTCCGCATCGAGGAGCCGCGGGTGCCCGTCGTCTCCAACGTGACCGGACGCCCGTACCGGGCCGGCGAGGCGGCCGAGCTGCTGCGCCGCCAGATCTGCAACCCGGTGCGGTGGGTGGACGGGCTGCGCTACCTGATGGACCAGGGCGTCTCCGAACTGGAGGAGATCGGCCCCGGCGACGTGCTCACCAAGCTGTGGACGGTCACCCGCCGCTACCCGCCCGAGCCCTCTGCCGAGCAGGAGCCGGCCGAGAAGCCCCCCGTCCGGGAACCGGCCGAGAAGCCCCCCGTCCGGGAACCGGTCGAGGCGCCCGCCGTCCGGGAGGCCGGGATCGTGCTCGGCTCGGCCGAGTTCCGCGCCGACTACCGCGTCCGCCACGCCTACCTGGCCGGGTCGATGTTCAAGGGCATCGCCTCGGCCGAGCTGGTGATCAGGATGGGCCGGGCCGGGCTGATGGGCTTCCTCGGCGCGGGCGGCCTCACCCTGGACCAGATCTCCGACGCGCTCGACACCGTCCAGTCCGCCCTCGGCCCGGACGGCTCCTACGGCGTGAACCTGCTCTACGGCTTCGACGAGGACGGCCTGGAGCGCGAGACGGTGGACCTGCTGCTCCGCCGCGACGTGCGGTACGTCGAGGCCGCCGCCTACCCGCACATCACCGCGCCCCTCGTCCGCTACCGCTACAGCGGCGCGCACCGCGACCCGGCCGGGCGGCCGGTCGCCGTCCGGCACGTGGTGGCCAAGGTCTCCAGGCCGGAGGTCGCCGCCGCCTTCATGCGGCCCGCCCCGCAGGCCGTCCTGGACCGGCTCGTCCGGGAGGGCGCGCTGAGCGCGGCCGAGGCGGAGGTCGCCGCCGAGCTGCCGGTCAGCGCGGACGTCTGCGTCGAGGCCGACTCGGCCGGGCACACCGACGGGCGCTCTCCGTACGCGCTGATGCCGGCGATCCTGCGGCTGCGCGACGAGGAGATGGCCGCCCACGGCTACGCCCGGCGCATCAGGGTCGGCGCGTCCGGCGGCATCGGCGCACCGGAGGCGGCCGCCGCGGCGTTCGTGCTCGGCGCGGACTTCATCGTCACCGGCAGCGTCAACCAGTGCACCCCGCAGGCCGGGACGTCCGACGCCGTCAAGGACCTGCTGGCCGGGCTCGACGTGCAGGACACCGCCTACGCCCCGGCCGGTGACATGTTCGAGATGGGCGCGCAGGTGCAGGTCGCCAGGAAGGGCACGCTGTTCCCGGCCCGCGCCAACAAGCTCTACCAGCTCTACCGCCAGTACGGCTCGCTGGAGGAGATCGACGAGCGGACCAGGCGGACGATCCAGGACAAGTTCTTCCGCCGCTCCTTCGAGGAGGTGTGGGAGGAGACCCGGGCGTTCCTGGCCGCGCGCCGGCCGGCCGAGCTGGCCCGCGCCGAGCGCGACCCCAAGCACCGGATGGCGCTCGTCTTCCGCTGGTACTTCGTGCACACGATCAGGCTGGCGCTGCGCGGCGAGACCGGGCGGCAGGTGGACTACCAGGTCCACTGCGGGCCGGCGATGGGCGCGTTCAACCGGTGGGTGGCGGGCACGGAGCTGGCCGACTGGCGGGCCAGGCACGTGGACGTCATCGCCGACCGGCTGATGGAGGCCGCAGCCGGGCTGCTCGAAGCCCGGCTGCGCGACCTGTCCAAGGACGGTTAGACGCTGAGGACGGCTAGACGTTGAGCAGATGGCGGTTCAGGTCCTCCTGGACCGCCGTCAGCACCTCGGGCCGCGGGCCCTTGAGGTAGAAGTGGTCGCCGCCGAACACGCGCAACGTGAAACCGCCGCCGGTGGCGTCGGCCCAGGCGCTGATCTCGTCCGGGTCGACCTCCGGGTCGGCGTCGCCGGTCAGCGCCGAGATCGGGCAGTCCGGACGCGGGCCGGGCAGCGGCGTGTACGACTCGTTCAGCTCGAAGTCGGCGCGCAGGCCCGGCAGGAACACCTCCAGCAGGCTGCGCTGGTCCATCACCTCCGACGGCGTGCCGTTCAGCTTGCCCAGCTCGCTCAGCAGCTCGTCCTCCGACAGGTCGGTGAAGCGGCGGCGGCGGGTCGGCAGGTGCGGCGCGCGGCGTCCGGACACGAACAGCACCGCGGGCGGGAAACGGCGGGCCGTCTCCCAGGCCACCACGGCCCCCATGCTGTGCCCGAACAGCGCGAACGGCCGGTCGGTGTACGGCTCGATGGCCTCCGACAGCGGCCCCACGAGCTGCTCCATGCGGTTGTAGGGCCGCTCGCGCAGGCGTGACTCGCGCCCCGGCAGCACCACCGGGCAGACGTCGACGTCCGGCGACAGGTGGTCGTCCCATTTGCGGAACAGCGCCGAGCCGCCTCCCGCGTGCGCGAAGCAGAACAGTCTGATGCGGGCGTCGGCTCTGGGCTCGCCGCCCGCTATCCAGGAACCAGGCATGGTCAGAAAGCTACGGCCGATCGCCTTGCGCCGCCTGCTCAGTCTTGAGCAGGCAGCGCCCGCCGTCCTCACTAGCGTCGCAGTGAGGGAGGAGGCCCATGGAGCACGACGAGCGCGTGACGGAGACGGTCATCCGCCTGCTGGCCGAGGTGCTGCCCGGCGGCGCGGAGCTGACCCCCGACGCTTCACTCAAGGACAGCGGACTCGACTCGATCTCCGCGGTACGGGTGTGGTTCGAGATCCAGCGGGAGTTCTCGCTGGACCTCCCCGTCGAGCGGCTGGGCGGCTGCGCGACGCCGGCCGAACTGGCCGCGCGGATCGCCGAGCTGGCCGGGACGGCGGAGCGCGACACCCCCGTGACCGTGGCGGAGATCAGCCCGGCCCCCGGCGACCGGCACGAGCCGTTCCCCCTGACGCCCCTGCAACAGGCGTACGTCATGGGCGCGGACGAGGACGCCACCCCCGACCCGGTCGGCTGCCAGGTCTACCGCGAGTTCGAGGTGCCCGGCGTGGACCCCGACCGCCTGCGCGCGGCCTGGCAGCGCGTCGTCGACCACCACGACGCCCTGCGCCTGGAGCTGGGCGAGGACGGCACCCAGCGGATCCTGGAGCGGGCCCCCTCCTGGGACCTGCCGGTGGACGAGCCCGGCGCCCGCGAACGCCTCGCGCACCGGCGTTACGAGCCCGGCGTCTGGCCGCCGTTCGCCGTCGAGGTCACCACGCCCGGGACCGTGCACTTCGGCATCGACGCGAGCGTGACCGACGGCCGCGGGCTCGACGTGCTGCTGCGCGACTGGTGGCGCTGCTACCGCGACCCCGGCCACACGCTGGAGGAGAGCGGGCTGTCCGTCCGCGACTGCCTGCTGGCGCTGGACGCCCAGCGGCGCGGCCCCCGCCACCAGGAGGACCTGGACTACTGGCGGGAACGCCTGGCCGACCTGCCGCCCGGCCCCGCCGCCGGCGTGCCCGACGGGTCGCCGCGCTCCGCGCTGACCGGCTCGCTGACCGCCGCCCAGTGGGGCGCCCTGCGCGCCAGGGCCGCCGAGCTGGACGTCTCGCCGACCGCCCTGGTGCTGACCCTGTTCGCCGAGACGGTCGGCAGGGGCGAGGACTGCTCCCTGGCCGTGACCACGACCGGCCGGGCCTGGCTGCCGCGCGAGGTGGACGAGGTGGTCGGGCCGTTCACCGGCACCGCCGTGTTCGCCGCCGAGAGCACGCTCGGCGAGCCGCTCCCGGAGGCGGTCCAGGAGGTGCACCGGCGGCTGTGGCGCGACCTCGGCCACGCGGGCGTCCCCGGCGTGACCGTCATGCGGGAGCTGCGCGAGCGCACGGCGCTGCCCGTGGTCTTCACCAGCCTGCTGGACGCCCGGCCCGACGAGGCCGTGCCGCCGGTGACGTACGCGCTGAGCCAGACCTCCGGCGTCGCGCTCGACCACCAGATGTGGGAGCACGACGGCGAGCTGCGGGTGCGCTGGGACCTGGTGCCCGGCTGCTTCGCGCCCGGCGAGCCGGAGACCCTGTTCGCCCGCTTCACCAACGCGCTGCGCGCCCTGGCCGCCGACACCGGCGAGGAGAAGATCCGGCCGCTCAACGAGCTGCAGAAGGCGTACTACGTGGCCCGCGCGGGCGGCTCGCACCCGTACGACGGCTGCCAGGTCCACCACAGCTTCCACGTCCGCGACCTGGACCGGGACCGGCTCGAACGGGCCTGGCTGCGCCTGGTGGCCGCGCACGACGCGCTGCGCTCGGAGGTCACCCACGACGGGACGCTGCGGGTCAGGCCGCACGCGCCGGAGAACTGGGACATCCCCGAGATCCCCGGCGCCGAGACGGGGGAGACGGCGGGGGAGACGGCGGGGGAGACGGTCGCGGAGATGGCCGGGCGGGCGTTCCCGCTGGGCCGCTGGCCGCACTGGGAGCTGCGGGTCAGCGGCGAGACGGTGCACGCGGCCGTCGACCTCGCCGTGCTGGACGGCCGGAGCATCCACATCGTGCTGCGCGAGCTGTTCAGGCTGTACGCCGACCCGTCCGCCGAGCCGCGGCCGCCCGCCGAGGCTCCGGCCGCCCCGGAGCGTCCGCGCGAAGGGGGCTACTGGGACGAGCGGTTCCGCGACCTGCCGCCGGGGCCCGAGCTGGCCACCACGCCCGCGCGCCGCGTCCGGCTGAGCGGCAGCGTCGCCGCGGTGTCCGACGAGACCGTCTTCGCCGCCCTGGCCGGCGCGCTGCGCGGGCGCTTCGCCGATCCGTTCAGCGTGTCCGTGGTGCGCTGGACCGCCGAGTCAGAGCCGCGGCGACCCGGCGAGCACACCGCCCTGAGCTGGGTCACCGACGCGGAGTCCTACCCCGACCGGATCGCCGCCGACGCCGCGAACGGCGCCCTGACCGGCCTGGCCACGCTGCGCGGCCACGTCATGAAGGAGCGCCGCCGCCGCGCCTACGCCTTCCCTGTCGTCTACACCAGCACCCTCGACCTGACCGAGCACCCCCTGCCGGACGGCGTCGAGGCCGGGCCCTGGATGACCTACACCCCGGACGTCGCGCTCGACTGCATCGTCATCAGGGAGGGCGACCGGCTGCACTACCACTGGGACGCGCTGGAGCCGGAGTTCCCCGACCTCGCCGAGCTGTTCGCGGCCTTCGAGGACCGGCTGCGCCCCGCGCACCGGCTGTTCGAGCGGCAGGCCGCCGCCCGTTCCGACGCGGTCGCGCTGCGGCACGCCGGCGGCACCATGACGTACGGGGAGCTGAACCGGCGTGCCAACGCCGTCGCCTGGCGGCTGAAGGAGCTGGACGTGGGGCCGGGGACGGTGGTCGCCGTGCGCCTGTGCCGCGGGCCCGACATGGTGGCCGCCGTCCTCGGGATACACAAGGCGGGCGGCGCCTACCTGCCGGTGGAGCCGTCCCTGCCCGACGAGCGGGCCGCCGTCATGCTGGACGACGCCGCCGCCGGGATCGTCCTCACCTGCGCGCAGACGCCCGGCTGGGCCGTGCCCGAGGGCGTGCGCGCCGTCGAGCTGGACGCCGGCGGCGACGACCGCGGCGACCCGCCCCTCGCCGGCACCGTGGACGACCTCGCGTACGTGATCTTCACCTCGGGCAGCACCGGCAAGCCCAAGGGCGTCGAGGTCAGCCACCGGCCGCTGCTCAACCTGCTCGACTGGTGCTACCGCACCTTCGACTTCGACGCCTCCGACGTCGGGCTCTGCGTCACCTCGCTCGGCTTCGACCTGTCGGTGTTCGACATCTTCGGCCTGCTCGGCCGGGGCGCCTCGCTCTACATCGCCGACGAGGGCCAGCAGCGCGACCCAGAACTGCTGCTGGACGTGCTCATCGACGAGCCGATCACGTTCTGGAACTCCGCGCCCACCACGCTCAACCAGCTCGCCCCGCTGCTGGCCGAGCGGCAGGGCGGGGAGGGCACCGGCGACCTGCGGCTGGTCTTCCTCAGCGGCGACTACACGCCGCTGCCGCTGCCGGACGCCGTGCGCGCGACCTTCCCGCGGGCGCGGGTGGTCAGCCTGGGCGGCGCCACCGAGGCCACCGTCTGGTCGAACTGGTTCGAGGTGGGCGAGGTCGACCCGTCGTGGCGGAGCATCCCGTACGGGCGGCCGATCGACGACGCCCTCTACTACATCCTCGACGAGGACCGGCGGCCCTGCCCCGAAGGCGAGGAGGGCGACCTGTTCATCGGCGGCAGGTGCCTGAGCCTCGGCTACCGCAACCAGCCCGAGCTGACCGCCGAGCGGTTCGTGCCGGACCCGTTCGCGGGCGGGCGCATGTACCTGACCGGCGACCGGGCCGCGCTGCTGCCCGACGGGAACATCACGTTCCTCGGGCGGGCCGACAACCAGGTGAAGATCCGCGGGTTCCGGGTGGAGCTGGGCGAGATCGAGCACCGGCTGCGGCAGCATCCGGGCGTGCGGGACGTCGTCGTCCTGGCCCGCGACGACCGGTCGGGGGAGCGGAAGCTGGTCGCGTACGTGATGGCCGAGGGCGCGGAGCCGGACGTGGGGGAGCTGCGGGCGCACGCGGCCGGGACGCTGCCGGCGTACATGGTGCCCAACCACGTGGCGTTCGTGAGCACGTTCCCGGCCACCGCCAACGGCAAGCTGGACCGGGACGCGCTCCCGTGGCCGCTCACCGATCGCGCCCCCGAGCCCGAGCCCGAGCCGGAACCGGAGCCCGAGCCCGCGGTGACGGGGCGGACGGTGACGGAGATCGCCGAGCTGTTCGCCGAACTGATCGGGGTCGAGGAGGTCGATCCCGGCCAGGACCTGTGGGACCAGGGCGTCACCTCCTTCACCATGGTCCAGGTCTCCAAGGCGCTGCGGAAGCGGTACGGCAGGCGGGTGCCGGTGGCGCTGCTGCTGGAGAACCCGACCGTCACCGGCATCGCCACCGTCGTCGGCGCCCCCGCCGACGAGCCCGCGCCGAAGAAGCCCGCCACCGAGAAGCCCGCCACCGAGAAGCCCCCCGCCGAGAAGCCCGTCGAGCAGCCTGTGCGGGCCGACGTCGAGGCGGACGGGCCGGGGGAGGTGGACTTCTTCTCGCCCGAGGACCGGGAGGCGTTCAAGGCGGGCCGATGGAACCTGCGCCCGCTGGAGCCCGACGCCAGCCTCATCCGCCTCGACCGCCTGGACGTGCCCGAGGAGCACTACGCCTGGCGGGCCAGCGTGCGCGACTTCGCGCCCGGCTCGCTGCCGTACCGGTCGTTGTGCCGGCTGCTCGGGCTGCTGCGCGAACGGCGGCTCGGCGACCGCGCGCGCCACCTGTACCCGTCGGCCGGGGACACCTACGCCGTGCAGGCGTACCTGCACGTCGCCAAGGGCGCGATCAGCGGCGTCGCCGAGGGGATCTACTACTACAACCCGGTCGAGCACGCGCTCCAGCTCGTGAACGGCCGCCCGGAGCTCGACCGTACGGCCCACTTCGTCTACAACCGCGACCTGTACGACCGCGCCGGCTTCAGCCTCTACCTCATCGGCCAGACCAAGGGCATCGAGCCCCTGTACGGCGAGCAGAGCCTGCGCTACCTGACCCTGGAGGCGGGCTACCTCGGCCAGCTCCTGATGACCGGCCAGGCGGCCTGCGGCATCGGGCTCTGCCCCATCGGCGAGGTCGCCTTCGACCAGGTGCGCGACCAGTTCGACCTGGACGACGGCCACCGCTTCCTCCAGGCGTTCCTGGGCGGCCCCGCCGAGTACGCGACCGGCGACGCCACCCCCGTGTTCGCCACTCCCGTTCTCTCCGCCCCCGTGCCCTCCACCCCGGAGACGGAACCGGCCCTCCGCGCCGAGCCCGCCCGGCACGAGGAGCCGGCGCCCGAGGAGCCGGCGCACGGGGAGCGGCCGGGCGGGCTCGCCGTGATCGGCATGGCCGGACGCTACCCCGGCGCCGACGACCTGGACGGCTTCTGGCACAACCTCAGCACCGGCACCCGCAGCCTGGGCCCGAGCCCCAGGGGCGAGCGTCCCGGCGGCTACCTGGAGCACATCGACCGCTTCGACAGCCTGCTCTTCCACGTCTCGCCGAAGGAGGCCGCGACGCTCGACCCGCAGCTCCGGCTCCTGCTGCACAGCGTCTGGGAGTGCCTGGAGCACGCCGGTCACACCCCCGCCTCGCTGCACGCGACCGCGCCCAGGGTGGGCGTCTTCGTCGGCTCGATGTGGCACGACTACCAGCACGCGGGCGCCGCCGCCTGGCGCGCGGGCGGCCCGGCCGTGGTCTCGGCGACCGCGTCCGACATGGTCAACCGCGTCTCGTACTTCTTCGGCTTCACCGGGCCGAGCATCGCCGTGGACACGTCGTGCTCGTCCACGCTGACCGCCCTGCACCTGGCCGCCCAGGCCATCCGTACGGGCGACTGCGACGCGGCCGTGGTCGCGGGCGTCAACCTGCTCGCCGACCCCTACCACGCCGGGCTGCTGGCCGGGCTCGGCCTGCTGGCCGAGGAGGCCGGCGCCGCCGCCTTCGACCCCGACCGGCCCGGCTGGACGGTCGGCGAGGGCGTCGGCACCTTCCTGCTGCGGCCCGTCGCGGACGCCGTCCGGGCGGGGGACGCCGTCCACGGCGTGGTCGAGGCCACCTGGGTCGCGCACACCGGGCGTACCGGGCGGTTCACCGCGCCGAGCGCCGACGCCATGGCGGCGTCCATGCGCCGGGCCCTGGAGCGGGCCGGGGCCGGGCCCCGCGACGTCTCCTACGTCGAGTGCGCGGCGGCCGGCGCCGCCCTGGCCGACGCGGCCGAGGCGGAGGCGCTGGCCGAGGTCTTCGGCGAGCGGGCCGAGCCCGTCGCGGCGGGCACGCTCAAGCCGAACATCGGCCATCTCGAAGCCGCGTCCGGCGCCTCCCAGCTCGCCAAGGTGCTGCTGCAGCTCCGGCACGGACGGCTGGCGCCCACTCTGCTCGCCGAGCCGCCCACCGACGCGGTCACCGTGCCGGAGCAGCCGCAGCCGTGGACCGGCGAGCGGCGGGCGCTGATCAACGCCTTCGGGGCGACCGGCACGCACGCCCACGCCGTCGTCCGCGCGCCCCTTCCCGAGGAGACCCCGGGCAGCGCGGCCGAGGACGGACGGGAGCACGCCGTCCTGGTGTCCGCCGCGACCCCGGAACAGCTGGTCACCGCCGCCCGCCGCCTGGCCGAGACCGGGGAGCGGGACGTGCGCCGGATCGCCTACACCACCCAGACCGGGCGCGCTGCCCTCGCGCACCGGCTCGCCGTCGTCTGCCGTGACGCGGCCGGGCTGCGGGAGGGGCTGGAGGCGTTCGCGGCGGGCAGGACGCATCCGTCCGTGCTCGCCGGAGGCTCCGGCGGGCGTCCGACCGGCGCGGAGGCCGAGGCGGCGGCCGCCTGGGTGGCCGGTCAGGACGTCGACTGGGCCCGGTTCTGGCCGGAGCCGCCCGCACGGGTCGCGCTGCCCGCCTACCCGTTCGAGGCCGAGCCGTACTGGATCGAACGGGCGGAGCCGGTCGCGTCGGAGGCCGCCGCCGGGGACATGGAGGACTACCTCAAGGGCGTCTACGCCGAGGTCTCGGGCATCGACGCCGACCGGCTGGGGACGCGGGTGCCGCTGGAGCAGTACGGGCTGACGTCGTCCCAGATCGTGGAGCTCAACGCGCGGCTGGAGCGGGACCTGGGCGAGCGGTCGCGCACCCTCTTCTTCGAGCACAAGGACCTGGCGGGGGTCGCCGCCGCGCTGTCCGCCAGAACCCCCGCCCCGCCCCCGACGGACCGGACCGATCGGACCGAACCGCGCTCCGCCGGGACGGACAGCGCAGACGACGGCGCGATCGCCGTCATCGGGATCGCCGGGCGCTACCCCGACGCCCCCGACCTGGGCATGTTCTGGGAGAACCTGGCGGCCGGGCGGCACTCGCTCTCCCGCGTCCCCGCCGACAGGACCCGCGACGGCTGGCCCGTGGACCTCATGTGGGGCGGCTTCCTCGACGGCGTCACCGACTTCGACCCGCTGCTGTTCGGCATCACCCCGCGCGACGCGGCCCTCATGGACCCGCAGGAGCGCGTCTTCCTGGAGGTCACCTGGGAGGCCCTGGAGGACGCCGGCTACCCGCGCACCCGCCTGCGCGACCGGCACGGTTCGAACGTCGCCGTCTACGCGGGCGTGATGTACAACGAGTACCCCTTCTTCGGCGTCGAGCAGAGCCAGCGCGGCACGCCCCAGGACACCGGCGCGACGCTCGGCGGCGTGGCCAACCGCGTCTCCTACCACCTGGACCTCAAGGGGCCCAGCATGTCGGTCGACACGATGTGCTCGTCGTCGCTGGCCGCGCTGCACCTCGCGGTCCGGTCGCTGCGCCAGGGGGAGTGCGAGCTGGCGATCGCCGGCGGCGTCAACCTCAACCTGCATCCGAACAAGTTCGTCCAGCACGCCCGCATGCGGCTGACCGCCGGTGACCGGCGCTGCCACAGCTTCGGGGCGGGCGGCGACGGCTTCGTGCCCGCCGAGGGCGCCGGGGTCGTCCTGCTCAAGCCGCTGTCCAGGGCCAAGGCGGACGGCGACCGCATCCACGCCGTGATCAGGGGCACCGCCGTCGTGCACTCGGGCCGGACGAACGGCTGGGTGGTGCCGAGCCCCGTCGAGGAGGGCGAGCTCGTCGCCCGCGCGCTCGCCGACGCGGGCGTGGACCCCGCCGGGATCGGCTATCTGGAATGCCACGGCGCGGGCACCGCGCTCGGCGACCCCATCGAGATCAACGCCCTCATGCGGGTGTTCGGGCAGGTGGGGGCCGCGCCGGGCAGCATCCCGATCGGGTCGGTCAAGTCCAACCTCGGGCACGTCGAGTCGGGCGCAGGCATCGCCGGGCTCACCAAGATCGTGCTCCAGCTCCGGCACCGGCGGCTGGTGCCCTCCCTGCACGCCGACGAGCTCAACCCGGACATCGCCTGGGACGAGATCCCCTTCCGCGTGCAGCGCGAGGCGGCCGACTGGCCCGAGGGGCCCGGCGGCGCGCCCCGGCGGGCGGGCCTCAGCTCGTTCGGCGCCGGCGGGACGATCGCCCACGCGGTGATCGAAGAGGCCCCGCCCACCGCGACCGGCACGCCCGCCACGCCCACCGCGACTGCCACGCTCGCCGCGACCGGCACGCCCGACGACGGACCGCAGCTCATCGTGCTGTCGGCCCACGACGAGCGGCGGCTGCGGGCCATGGCGGGCCGGCTGGCGGGCCACCTGCGCGCGACGCCCGAGAGTCTCGCCGACGTCGCCCACACCCTCCGCACCGGCCGGGAACCGCTGCGCGAACGGCTCGCGCTGGTCGTCGCGGACGTGGCGGAGCTGTGCGAACGGCTGGAGCGCTTCGCCCGGTCGGAGCCCGCCGATGTGCTGCGCGGCCGGACCCGTCCCGGCGTCCCGCCGTCCGGGTGGTCCGGCGACCAGCTGTCCGGACGGCCTGGCGACCTGCTGGAGCTGGGGCGGCACTGGGTGGACGGCGGCCACGTGGACTGGACGCCGTCGCCGGGCGCGCGGCTGGTGGGCCTGCCGTCGTACCCGTTCGACCGGATGCGGTGCTGGCCCTTCGAACCCGCCTCCGGCGACCGGGAGCCCGCCGCCGACGCCCCGGAACCGGCCGCCGCCGACCGGGAGCCCGCCGTCGGTGATCGGGGACCGGCCGTCGCCGAGACGCCGCTCTTCGAACGGACCTGGGCGCCGTCCGGGGAGCCCGCCCACGACCCCGGGACGCTCGGCGGCGGGACCGTGGTGTGCCTGTTCGGCGACGCCTCCGAGGAGCTGGCGCGCTCGCTCGGCGACCAGGTCGTGCCCGTGGGCGCGGGCGACCCCGTCCCGGAGGAGTTCACCGGCTGGATCGACCTGCGCGACCTGGGCGAGGCCGACCCGGCGGGCGAGCTGGACCGGCTCGCCGAGCTGCGGGACGCCCTGGCCCGTCGCCGCCCGCTCCGGATCCTGCACGTCACCAGCGGCCTGCTGGACCTCGGCGGCGCGTCGCCGAGCCTGGCGGGGGCGCGGATGGCGGGGTTCGTGCGGATGCTCGCCGCCGAGTACCCGGCGGTCACGGCCACCGTGCTGGACAGCGACCGGCCCACGGCGGCGCAGATCCGCGCCGAATGGGCGGCCGCTGAGCCGTACGGGGAGGTCTGTTACCGCGACGGTGAGCGGTTCCGTCCCGATCTGCGGGAGTTGTCCGCGCCGTACGCCGAGCCGCGGCTCGACCCCGCGGCCGTCTACGTCGTGAGCGGCGGCACCAGGGGGCTGGGCGCGTTGGTGGCCCGCCACCTGGCCGATCGCGGCGCGCGCCGGCTCGCCCTGCTCGGCGCGCGTCCGCTGCCGCCGCGCGAACAGTGGGACGGCTCCGGTGAGGAGGCCGTCGCCACCGTCCTCGACCTGGAACGCGCGGGCGCCCGGGTGGTCGTGCACACCGGGCCGCCGTCCGGGGTGGCCGCCTTCCTGGACGGCGTGCGGCGCGAGCTGGGCCCGATCGGCGGCGTCGTCCACTGCGCGGGACGCTCCAGCCAGGGCCGTCCGTCGCTGGCCCACAAGTCCGAGGACGACCTGCGGGCCGTGCTCACGCCCAAGGCCGACCTCCTGGAGGCGCTGGACGAGGCGTGCGCCGGCGACCGTCCGGCCTTCTTCGTCACCTTCTCCTCCGTGTGCGCCGCCGTGCCCGCGCTGGCCGCCGGGGTGGCCGACTACGCGGCCGCCAACGCCTTCCTCGACTACTGCGCCGGGGTCAGGCGGCGGTCCGGGCGGACCGAGTTCCGGTCGGTCGACTGGCCGCAGTGGCGGGAGTCCGGCGGGGCGCGCGGCAAGCCGAACGTCGGCGAGGCCGTCGGGCTCGCGTCGCTCGGCGACCGGGAGGGGCTGCGGGTGCTGGACCGGGTGATCGGGTTGCCGCGCGGCGCGACCGTGCTGCCGTGCCCGCCGTCCGGCGCGTCCGTGGACGTCCCGGCGCTGATCCGGCTCCCCGAGCGGGCGGACCGCCGCCCGGCCTCCGCCCGCCCGGTTTCCGAGCCGGCGCGGACCGGTGGACCCGACTGGCTGGCCGTGCTGTTCTCCGAGACGATCGGCATCCCCGTGGACGCCCTGGACCCGACGGCGGAGTTCGGGGACCTCGGCGTCGAGTCGGTGATGCTGGCCGAGCTGGTGCAGCGCATCGAGGAACGGCTCGGAGAGAGCCTGGAGCCGTCGCTGCTGCTCGACTATCCGACGCTGGAGCAGCTCCGCGACCGCCTGGGCGTTCCGGAGCCGGACACCGACCGCGTGAACGCCCCCGAGCCGACCGCCGACCGTCCAAACGTCCCCGAGCCGACCGCCGTTCTCCCGGACGCCCCCGAGACGGGCGTCCCCGAGACGGGCGCGCGGGGGGAGGGCCGGGAGAGTGCGCCGGGCGGCGCCTCCGGGTCCGCCCTTCCGGGCGCCGAGGATCGCAGAATCGCGATCATCGGCATGGCCTGCCGGTTCCCCGGCGCCCCGGACGTGGCCGCGTTCTGGCGGAACCTCACCGAGGGCCGGTGCGACGTGCGCGAGGTGCCCGCCTCCCGCTGGGACCACCGCGAGCTGTACTCGCCCGAACCGGCCCTCGGCCGCAGCATCAGCAAGTGGGGCGGCTTCGTCGACGGCATCGAGGACTTCGACAACGACTACTTCGGCCTGGGCGAGGACGAGGCCCGCGCCCTCGACCCGGCCATCCGCATGTTCCTGGAGTGCTGCGCGGCCTGCCTGGCCGACGCCGGTTACGACCCCGCCGAACTGCGCGGACGCCGGGCCGGCGTGTTCGCCGGAGCCCGCATGTCCGACTACGGGCGCCGGGTCGGCGTCCGGCCGGGCGGGCTGGCCTCCGACCAGAACTTCATCGCGGCCAGGGTCGCGCACCACTTCGACCTGCGCGGCCCCAACCTCGTGGTGGACAGCGCCTGCTCCTCCTCGCTGGTCGGCGTGCAGCTCGCCGCGCAGAGCCTGCTCGCCGGGGAGGCCGAGGTCGCCCTGGCGGGCGGGGTGGAGGTGCTCCTGGACGAGAACGACTACCTGCAGCTCAGCGCGGCCAAGGCGCTGTCGCCCACCGGACGGTGTCACACGTTCGACGAGCGCGCCGACGGGTTCGTGCCGGGGGAGGGGTGCGGGGTCGTCCTGCTCAAGCCGCTGCGCGCGGCGCTGGCCGACGGCGACCGGGTGCACGCGGTCATCGAGGCGGTGGCGGTGAACAACGACGGACGCACCATGGGCGTCACCACGCCCAACCCCGAGGCCCAGGCCGACGTGGTCCGCCGGGCCCTGGCGGCGGCCGGCCGCACGCCGGGCGAGATCGGCCTGATCGAGGCGCACGGCACCGGCACGCTCATCGGCGACCCCATCGAGCTGCGCGCCCTGACGCGGGTGTTCGCGGAAGGCGGCGGCGACCCGGGAACGTGCGCGATCGGCAGCGTGAAGACCAACATCGGGCACACGCTCAGCGCGGCCGGGATCGCCGGGTTGATCAAGGCGGCGCTGGCCGTCGAGCACGGGCGGATCCCGCCGACGTTGTCCTGCGAGCGGCCCAACCCGCGCTTCGACTTCGCCGCCTCGCCCTTCGAGCCCGCCACCGAGCCGCGGGACTGGCCCTCGCCCAGGGTGGCGGGCGTGAGCTCGTTCGGGCTCGGCGGCACCAACGCGCACCTCGTGCTGAGCGAGCCGGACCCGCGGCCTGGCGTGCGGCCGGAACGCGAGCCCGCCCCCGCGCCGGTCTTCCGGCGCAGGCGCCTGTGGCTGGAACGCGACCCGGCCCCGGCCCGTGACACGGCCCGTGACACGGCCCGCGACCCGGCCCGCGACCCGGTTCCGGCCGGCGCCTCCGGCACCGCTCCCGGTCCCGGTCCCGATCCTGGTCCGCCGGACGACGCCAGCTCGCTGCTCGACCTGAACATCACCACGGGGAGGCGCTGACTCCATGCCCGCGATCGAGTGTCACACCACGCTGAAGCACACCGACTTCATCATGCGGAACCACCGGGTGCACGACGTGTCCGTCATGCCCGGGGTGACGTTCCTCGATCTGGTGTTCCGCACGCTGATGGCGACCGGGCGCGACGCCGGGGAGATCGTCCTGCGCGAGGTGCTGTTCACCGAGGCGATCGTCACCAAGCCGGAGGCCGACCGGGAGATCCGCGTCACCGTCGACGGCGCCGACGTGCGGGCGGAGAGCCGCTGGAGCAGGGACGGGACGCCGCTGTCCGGCTGGCGGCGGAACTTCACCGGCAAGGTGGGCACGCCGACCGGCCCCGAGCCCGGCCCGATCGACCTGGACGCCCTCCGTCGCGGCGCCCGGCGGCACGGCGACATGGAGGACCTGTACGCCCGCGCCAGGGCCGAGGACATCAGCCACGGCGCCCCGATGAAATGCGCGGGACGGCTGCACCACGGCGACGGCTACCTGCTCGCCGAGCTGCGGCAGGACGCGCCCGCCCCCGGCCATGAGGGCTTCCACCTGCACCCCGCCCGGCTGGACGCGGCCACCCTGGCCGGGCTGGGCCAGACCCAGGCGTCGGGGCGGGAGCCGTTCATCCCGGTCTACATCGCCGAGTTCCGCGCGCCACGGCGGCTCGGCGCGGCCTTCCACGTGTACGCGCCGCGCCCGGAGAGCATCGCGCCGTCCGGCGACGTGATCACCAACGACTTCGGCCTCTACGACGAGCGGGGGCGCTTCGTCGCGGGGTTCGGCGGGCTGTCGTGCAAGCGCATCAGGTCGCCGCGGCTGATCGAGCGGCTGCTCGACGACCCGGCCCGCCCGGAGCAGCCGTCCGCCACCGGCCACAACGGCTCCGGCGACCTGGTCGGCCGCCTGCGCGAGCTCGTCGCCGGGCCGCTCGGCCGCCCGCCCGGCGAGGTGCCCACCGGGACCGGCTTCTACGACCTCGGCCTGGACTCGGTCACGCTCGTGGAGATCAGCGAACGGCTGGAGAAGATCGTCGGGCGGCGGCTCTACCCGACCCTGCTGTTCGAGTACGGCGACATCGACAGTCTCGCCGCCCACCTCTCCTCCGCCTACGACCTCGCCCCGGCGGAGCCGGAGCCCGAGCCGGGCGAGACGCGTTGCTTCCGCGACGTGTGGGTGCCGCAACCCGAGGACGGCGACGACCCCGGCGAGTACCGCGAGATCACCCCCGGCGCCGGGTACGACGGTTCCCGGCACCTGGTGATCCGGGCCACGCCGGGGGAGCCCGCCGACCCGTGCCTGGCCGTCTGGGAGACCGCGAAGGCCGTCCTCGCCGCGAAGCCGGAGCGGCCGGTCACCCTGACCTACGCCCACACCGGCGACGACCCCGCCCACGAGGCCGTCGGCGCGCTGGCCAGGACGATCACCGCCGAGACCCCGCTGATCCGCTGCCGCAGCATCCGCCTGGACCCTGCCGACGCCCCCGCCCCCGCCGACGCCCCTGCCTCCTCCGCCGACGTGCTGCGGGACGCCTCCGCCGAGCCCGAGATCCGCTACGAGCGCGGCGAACGCCTGGTGCGCCGCTGGCTCCCGATGGAGCAGCCCGAGCAGCCCGAGCAGCCCGAGCAGCCCGAGCAGCCCGAGCCCGGCGGGCGCGTCCCGATCAGGAAGGGCGGCGTGTACGTGATCGCCGGCGGGACGGGCGGCATCGGCCGCCTCCTCGCCGAGCACCTGGCACGCCGCCACCAGGCCACGGCCGTGCCGGTCAGCAGGAACGCGGAGATCTCCGCCGACCTGACCGACCCGGACCAGGTCGAGCGCGCCCTCGCCACGGTCCGGGCGCGCCACGGCCGCATCGACGGCGTCGTCCACTGCGCGGGCGTCAACCGCGACGGGCTCTACCCGGGCAAACGGGCCGCCGACATCGAGGCCGTGGTGGCGGCCAAGGCCCTGAGCGTGCGCCACCTGGACGCCGCGACCAGGGACGACGACCTGGACTGCTTCGTGGTGTTCTCGTCGGTGTCGGCGTCGCTGGCCAACCCGGGGCAGGCCGACTACGCCTTCGCGAACGCGTACCTGGAGGAGTTCGCCCGGCGGCGGGCGGCGCGGCGGGACCGGCCGGGCCGGACCCTGGCGATCGCGTGGCCGTACTGGGCCGAGGGCGGGATGCGGGTCGGGCCGGAGACGGTCGAGCGCGCCCGCACGGCCACCGGGATGGTCCCGCTGCCCACCGAGGCCGCCCTCGACGTGTTCGACCGCGCCCTGAGCGGCAGCGAGGACGTCGTGACGGTGCTGCACGGCGACGCGGACCGCGTCCCCACGCTGCTGCCGCCCGCCCCGCCGCAACCCTCGCCCCGCCCGGCCTCCCGGCCCGCGGCCGCCACGCCCCGCGCGGAGGCGCGGGCGGCGGGCGGCGGCGAGCCCGGCGAACTGCGCGGCGAGGAGCCCATCGCGGTCGTCGGGCTGGCCGGACGGTACCCGCAGGCCCCCGACCTGCGCGCCTTCTGGCGCAACCTGGCCGAGGGACGCGACTGCATCGAGGAGATCCCGGACGACCGCTGGAACCACGACGAGATCTACGACCCCGAGAAGGGCGCCCGTGGCAGGACGTACGGCAAGTGGGGCGGCTTCCTCGACGGCGTCGACCGCTTCGACCCCGCCTTCTTCGGCATCTCCCGCCGCGACGCCGAACGCATGGACCCGCAGGAACGGCTGTTCCTCCAGACCTGCTGGCACGCGCTGGAGGACGCCGGCCACCCGCCGGAGTCGCTGTCGGCGCACAACGTCGGCGTGTTCGCGGGCGTGATGTGGAACCACTACCAGCTCGTCGAGGGCGGGGAGGGCGGCGTCGCCCCCACGGCCATGCACGCCTCCATCGCCAACCGCGTCTCCTACACCCTCGACCTGCACGGCCCGAGCATCGCGCTGGACACCGCCTGCTCCTCCTCGCTGACCGCCGTGCACCTGGCCGTCGAGAGCCTGCGGCGCGGCGAGTGCGACCTCGCCCTGGCCGGCGGCGTGAACGCGACCGTCCACCCGCAGAAGTACCTGCAACTCGCCCAGGGACACTGGCTGTCGGAGGACGGCCGGTGCCGCGCCTTCGGCGCCGGCGGCAGCGGGTACGTGCCCGGCGAGGGCGTCGGGGCCGTCCTGCTCAGGCCGCTCTCGCGGGCCCTGGCGGACGGCGACCACGTCTACGGCGTCATCGCCGCCACCGCCGTCAACCACACCGGCCGGACCAGCGGCGCCACGGTCCCAAGCCCGCGCTCGCAGGCCCAGCTCATCGGCACGGCGATCCGCAGGTCCGGCTGGGACCCGGCGAGCATCGGCTACATCGAGGCGCACGGCACCGGCACCTCGCTCGGCGACCCGATCGAGGTCGAGGGCATGCGCCAGGCCCTGCCGGAGGGCGCGGACTGCGCGATCGGCTCGGTCAAGTCCAACATCGGCCACCTGGAGGGCGCGGCCGGGATCGCCGGGCTGACCAAGGTGCTGCTCCAGCTCCAGCACGGGCAACTGGCGCCGTCCCTGCACGCCGACGAGCTCAACCCGAAGATCGACTTCGCCGCCACGCCCTTCCACGTGCAGCGCGCGCTCGAACCCTGGCCCCGCGCGGACGGCGCACCCCGGCGGGCCGGGGTCAGCGCGTTCGGCGCGGGCGGCACGAACGCGCACGTCCTGGTCGAGGAGGCGCCGGAGCCCGCTCCCGGGCCGGGCGCGGACGGGCCCTGCCTGGTCGTGCTCTCCGCCCGTACGCCCGAGGCGCTGCGCGACTACGCCCGCGCCTGGACCCGCTTCCTGGCGGAGACGGCCACGGCGGACGGCTCCCTCTCAAGCTCCCGGGGCGCCGTCGAACGGGTGGCCGCGCTGCTCGGCATCCCCGCCGACCAGCTCGACCCGGCCGACTCGCTGGGCGACCTCGGCCTCGACCCGGCCGCGCTGATCCAGCTCGGACAGGGCCTCTCGCTGGACGACACCGTCGCCGACCTGGCCGGGCCCGGCACGGCTCTGGCCGACCTCGCCTACACCTCGCAGGTCGGACGGACCGGCATGGCGGAGCGGCTGGCGCTCGTCGTGCGCGACGTGGCCGAGCTGCGGGACGGGCTGGAGGCGTACGCGGCGGGCGCGAACCCCGGCCCCGGCGTCTTCACCGGCTCCGGCGGCGAGGACGGGAGGCCGTCGGCGGCGGACTGCGTCCGGCTGTACCGGGCCGGACGGCTGGAAGAGGTGGCGGCCGCCTGGGCCGGAGGAGCCGAGGTGCCGTGGCGCGAGTGCCATGACGGCGGACGGCTGGTGTCGCTGCCGGTCTACCCGTTCCAGGAGGAGAGCTGCTGGCTCGGCCGCTGGCAGCGCGCCACCGCGACCCCCGAGCAGCCTGCCGAGTCACCCATCGAGCCGCCGGCCGTGGAGACGCCGGAGGAGCAGGCCGTGGAGCTCGTGCCGGACGGGGAAGGGCTGCGGTTCGAGGTGCTGCCCGACGGGGTGGCGCTGGTGGTGATGGGGTCCGGGGCGTCCATGTTCACCAGGGAGCTGATCGACGACCTCCAGGCCGCGTTCGCCGAGATCGCCGGGCGCGAGGACGTCAAGGCGGTCGTGCTCACCGGCAGCGGCAACGTCTTCAGCATGGGCGCCACCCCGGAGGCCCTGCGCACCCTCGCGGGCGGCGAGGGACGTTTCACGGACGTGCCCTTCCTGTACGAGGGGCTGCTGCGGTGCGACCGGCCGGTCGTCGCCGCCGTCCAGGGGCACGCGTCGGGCGGCGGGCTGGCCTTCGGGCTCTTCGCCGACCTCGTCATCATGGCGGCCGAGGGGGTCTACAGCGCCAACTTCATGAAGTTCGGCTTCACGCCCGGGATGGGCGCGACGTACATCCTGGAGGAGCGGCTCGGCCGGTCGGCGGCGCACGAGATGCTCTACACCGGCCGGTCCGTGACGGGTGAGGAGCTGGCCCGGCGGGGGGCCGGGGTGACCGTCCTGCCGCAGGGCGCCGTGCTGAAGGCGGCGCTCAGGCACGCCCGCTCGATCGCCGCGCTGCCGCTGCCCGCCCTGCGGGCGCTCAAGTCCGAGCTGGCCGGACGGGTGCTCGACCGGCTGACCGGCGTCATCGCGGGGGAGTCGGGGATGCACGAGCGCGTGCTGGGGGAGGAGTCGCTGGCCCGCGTCGACGACTACTTCGCCAAGGTGGACACCTTCAGAGGCGACGCCCCGAAGGCGGACACGGGCAGAAGCGCGTCACCGAAGGCCGGGGGTTCTGCGGGGGGCGGGCCTGAGCCGGGGGAGGTGCGGCGGGTCATCGAGGGCACGCTCATGAGCCACCTCTACCTCCAGGCCCACGAGGTGGACGACTCGCTGAGCTTCAGCGAGATGGGGCTGGACTCGATCGGGGCCGTGGAGATCGTCCGGGACCTGAACCGGAGCTTCGGGCTCGACCTGGACTCCGTCGCCGTCTACGACCACCCGACCGTCCCCGCTCTGGTGGACGCCGTACGGGAGGCCGTGGCCGCCGACGGGCTGACCGTGCCTCCGCCGCGTCCCGCCCCCGAGCAGCCGGTCCCGGAGGAGCGGCCCTTCGTGCCCGAACAGCCCACCCCCGCCGAGCGGGACGAGACGCCCGAACCGGGCGATCCGGAGGAGCGGGCGGGCCAGGTCCGGCTGCCCTCGCTCGACGGCGACCGCGCCGAACCGGACACCACGACCGCCGAGCCTCCCGCTAACACCGGCACGGTCACCCTGGAGGCGGTGAGGCCCACCGAAGAGCCCCCCGCCCGTGAGGAGCCCACCCCCGCACGAGAGAAGACGCCTGTCCGGGAGGGGGACATCGCGGTCATCGGCATGGCCGGGCGGTTCCCGGACGCGCCCGACCTCCGGACGTTCTGGCGGAACCTGGCGGACGGCCGGTGCAGCATCCGCGAGGTGCCCCCCGAGCGGTTCGACGTCTCGCGGGTGTACGACGCCGACCGCATGGCGCCGGGCCGGACGTACAGCAAGTGGGCCGCCATGCTCACCGACGTCGACGCCTTCGACGCGGCCTTCTTCAACATCTCGCCCCTGGAGGCCGAGACGATGGACCCGCAGCAGCGGCTGTTCCTCCAGGAGGCGTGGCACGCCCTGGAGGACGCCGGCTACGCCGCCAGGTCCGGTCGCCGGCCGTGGGGGTGCTTCGTCGGCTGCGGCGCGGGCGACTACGCCGGCCTGCTGGCGGCGGCCGGACGCGACGACACCGGGCACGCCTTCCTCGGCAACGCCTCCTCGGTGCTGCCCGCGCGGATCGCGTACCTGCTGGACTTCGGCGGGCCGACCATGGCCGTGGACACCGCGTGCTCGTCCTCGCTGGTGGCCGTGCACCTGGCCTGCGAGAGCATCCGGCGCGGCGAGTGCGAGGCGGCGGTCGCGGGTGGGGTGGCGGTGATGAACACCCCGAGGATGCACATCTGGTGCAGCAAGGCCGGGATGCTCTCGCCCACCGGCACCTGCGCGCCCTTCGACGAGTCGGCCGACGGCATCGTGCTGGGCGAGGGCGTCGGCGTGGTCGTGCTGAAGCGGCTGGACCGGGCGCTGGCGGACGGCGACCACGTCCACGGCGTGATCCGGGCCAGCGGCGTCAACGGCGACGGCGCGAGCAACGGCATCACCGCGCCCAGCGCCTCCTCCCAGGCGGAACTGCTGACCGAGGTGCACCGGCGGGCCGGGATCCGTCCCGGCGCGGTGGACTACGTCGAGACGCACGGCACCGGGACCGAGCTGGGCGACCCGATCGAGGTCAAGGCGCTGGCGAAGGTGTTCGGCGCGGACCGCGAGCGCCCGTGCCGCATCGGCTCGCTCAAGGCGAACGTCGGCCACACCACCATGGCGGCGGGGATCGGCGGGCTGCTCAAGACCCTGCTGGCGTTGCGGCATCGGCAGTTGCCGCCGTCGCCGGGGTTCGTCCGGGCCAACCCGAAGATCGACTTCGCGGACGGCGCGCTCGAAGTGGTCACGGAGCTGTCGCCCTGGACGCCCGGTCGCTCCGGCGAGCGGGTCGCGGCGGTGAGCAGCTTCGGCTTCAGCGGGACGAACTGCCACGTCGTGGTCGCCGAGCCGCCCTCCCGCGAACCGCGGGCCGGAGGCCGCGAGGACGTCGTCGTCCCCCTGTCGGCCTCGGACGAGCAGGCCCTGGCCCGGCTGCGCACCGGCCTGGCCGGCCACCTCGACGCCCACCCGGAGCTCGACGTGCGCGACGTCGCCCGCACGCTCGCCGTGGGCAGGCCGCACCTGGCCGGGGCCCGGTGCGCGTACGTGGCCGGGGACCTCGCCGACCTGCGCGGCCAGCTGCGCGACGGCGCCCGCCCGGCACGCGGTGAGGCGGGACGCCTCGCCGAGCGGTACATCGGCGGCGACGACCTCCCCTGGGACGACCTGACGGCGGGCGGGCGGCGGGTGCCGCTGCCGGGATACCCGTTCGCGGACGACCGGCGCCACTGGATCGGCGGCGACGACCACCGCGCCGGGCCCGGCGACGACCACCCCGCCGGGCCCGCCCCGGGGACGTGGATCCGCCCCGACGACCGGCTGGTCGCCGACCACCGGATCGGCGGCACCCCCGTGCTGCCCGGCGTGGCCCTCCTGACGATCGCCGCCGAGCGCGGCGGGCTGTCCGGTCCGGTGCGCTTCGAGCGGGTACGGTGGCTGCGCCCGTTCGAGGTGCGCGAGGCCCGCGCCCTGGACGTGGTCGTGCGCGACGACGGCGGCTTCGAGCTGGACGGGCACGCCCGCGGCACCCTGCGGACCGGCGACGGCGCACTCGGGCGGCTGGACGTCGCCCAGGTCGAGGCCCGTTGCGCGGACAGCCGCTCGGCCGACGACCTCTACCGCGCCTTCGACCGCGCCGGGCTGCACTACGGGCCCGGGTTCCGGGTGCTGCGCGAGGTCCGCGTCGGCGGCGGCGAGGCGCTCGGCGTCCTGCGCGACGGCGCGCGCTGGGAGGCGCTGCTGGACGGCGCGCTCCAGACCCTCGCGGCGCTGCGTCCCGAGGGCGGTGAGCCCGCGATGCCGTTCAGCGTGGAGTCGGCCGAGCTGGACGGCCCGCTCACCGGCCCCGCCCACGCCCACGTGACCGACGAGGGCCGGGACGGGTACACGGTCCGCCTCGCCGACTCCGCAGGGCGGGTCAGGGCCGAGTTCCGGGGGGTCGTCCTGCGGACCCGGCCGGCCCGCCCGGCGGACGGCATGATCTTCGCCCCCGTCTGGCGCCGGACCGAGCCCGCCACTGGGTCCGGTGCGGGCGGCGGCAGGGCGCTCGTGCTGCACACCCCCGCCGCCGAGCCGCTGGCCCGCGCCCTCCTGGACACCCACGAGGACGGCCGCCTGGCCCCGCTCGCCTCACCCGCAACGCCGGAGGAACGGTACGACACCGTGTACGTCCTCGCCCTGCCCGACCGGAACGGCCCGCCCGCCGGCGACCCCACCACCCATGATGTGTTCCGCCTGGTCAAGCGGCTTTCCGAGAAGGGGCGCGGCGGCCGGCGGCCCACGGTGAAGGTGGTCGTCGCCGGAGCCGTGCGGGTCGGGGACGAGGAGATCGTCCCGCACGCGGCCGGGGTGATCGGACTGACCAGGGCGGTGGCCGCCGAGCACCCGCACTGGACCGTCGCCGTCATCGACGTCGGCGCCGCGCCGCAGCCGCCCGCCGACCTCGCCCGCCTGGTACGCGCCGAGAGCTGCGCCGACGAGCTGGTCGCCCTCCGCGACGGCCACCGTCACCTCCGCACCCTGGAACCCCTGCCCCTGACCGCCGGACGCAGCCCGTACCGGGACGGCGGGGCCTACCTGATCGTGGGCGGGACCGGCGGCCTCGGACGCACCCTGAGCAGGCACCTGGCCGCCACCGCAGGGGCGCGGCTGGCCCTGGTCGGGCGGCGCGAGATCAGCCACGAGATCCGCGAGCAGCTGGCCGAGATCGAGTCGCTCGGCGGCCAGGCCGTGTACCTGCGGGCCGACGTTGCCGACCGGGCCGCGTTCGGCAGGGCCGTCGAGGCGGCGCGGCAGCGGTTCGGCGAGCTCCACGGCGCCTTCCACGCCGCTCTGGTGCTGCGCGACATGACGCTCGCCAACATGGACGACGACGCGTTCGCCCAGGTGCTGGCGCCCAAGGTGGCCGGCGCCGCCGTCTTCGCCGAGGCGCTGGCCGGCCTGCCGCTCGACTTCCTGGCCTACTTCTCCTCGGCGGCCTCGTTCGTCGAGGTGGGCGGCCAGGCGAACTACGCGGCCGCCAGCACGTTCGAGGACGCCTACGCGCTGAGCCTGCCCGACCGGCCGGTCAGCGTGATCAACTGGGGTTACTGGGGCAGCGTCGGCGCGGTCTCCGGCGGCGGCTACGACGGCCGGTTCGCCGAGCTGGGCATCGGCTCGATCGAGCCGGAGGAGGGCATGGCGGCGCTGGCGTCCGTCCTGGGCTCGGGCGCGCGGCAGGCGCTCGTCGTCAAGGCGGACCCGAAGGGACTGGCCCACATCGGCGTCCGCAGCCCGGACGCCGCCGCCGAGCCCGGCCGGACCGGCGAGCCCGGTGAGCTGGAACGGGCGCGGACGGCGTTCGCCGCGCTGGACGACCTGGCCCGCGGGTTGCTGCACCGGTCGGCCGACCGGGTGAGGTCCGTCGAGAACGTGCGCGCGGACCGCGGACGGCTGCGCGCCGCCGTGCTCGACCTGCTGGACGGGCCCGCGCCGCAGACGTCGCCGGCGGACGTGCTGGCCCGCTTCCCCGACCTGGAGCCGCACGTCAAGCTGCTGACCGCCTGCGTCGAGGCGCTGCCCGGCGTGCTGGCGGGCGAGCGCGACCCCATGGAGGTGCTGTTCCCCGGCGGCTCGATGAGCCTGGTCGAGCAGGTCTACAAGGGGCAGGCGGTCTCGGACCACTTCAACCGGCTGCTGGCCGGGGAGGTCGCCCGCGGCGGCCCCCGCCGCGTCCTGGAGATCGGCGCCGGCACGGGCGCGAGCACCGGCTTCGTGCTGGACGCCCTCGAAGGCCAGGACGTCGAGTACACCTACACCGACGTCTCGCCCGGGTTCCTGCGCCACGGCGAGCGGGAGTTCGGCGCGCGCCGCCCGGACCTCGTGCTCGCCCTCTTCGACGTGGAACGCGACCCGGCCGAGCAGGGCTTCGAACCCGGGACCTACGACGTCGTGCTGGCCACGAACGTCCTGCACGCCACCGCCGACGTCGGCCGGACGCTGCGCAACGCCGCCGCGCTGCTGCGTCCCGGCGGACGGCTGCTGGTCAACGAGGTGACCAGGGCGGCCGACTTCCTGACCCTCACGTTCGGGCTGACCCCGGGCTGGTGGCGCTTCACCGACGAGGAGCTGCGCCTGCCGCACAGCCCGCTGCTCGGCGCGCCGCAATGGCAGCGGGCGTTCCGGGACGCCGGTCTCACCCCCGCCCGCACCCTGGGCATCCCCGGCACGCCCGTCGCGGAGCTCGACCAGTGCGTCCTGGTGGGCGAGACGGCGGCCGCCACAGCTCCCGGCACCGGCGCCCGTGGCTACGTCAAGCGGGTGTTCGCCGAGGTGCTCAAGTACGGGAGCACCGATCTGGACGAGCGCGCCACCTTCGAGACGTTCGGCATCGACTCGCTGGTGAGCCAGAACGTCATCCACCGGTTCGAGCAGGACCTGGGGCCGCTGCCGTCCACCCTGCTGTTCGAGAACCTGACGATCGAGGAGCTGGCCGCGTACCTGGAGAACGAGCACGGCGAGCGCCTGCGCGCGGCCCTCGGCCAGGAACCCGCGCCGGAGGAGCCGGCGCGGCCCGCGCCGCGCCGCGAGCCCGCCGCGCAGGCCCTCGACATCGCCGTGGTCGCGGTGACCGGCCGCTACCCGGCCTCCCCCGACCTGGACGCCTTCTGGAGCAACCTGGCGAAGGGCGCGAACTGCATCACCGAGGCGGACCGCTTCGACCTGGACGCCCTCTACGACCCCAAACGCGGACGCAAGCAGCGCACCTACAGCAAATGGGGCGGCTTCATCGAGGGAGTGGAGCAGTTCGACGCGCCCTTCTTCGGCATCCTGCCGCGCGACGCCGAGATCACCGACCCGCAGGAACGCCTGTTCCTGGAGACCGCCTGGACCCTGCTCGAAGACGCCGGCTACCTGAGCGAGCACACCAGGCAGCCGAGCACCGGCGTCTTCGTCGGCACCATGTACGGCTCCTACGGGCGCATGGCCGCGGCCGAGGGCTGGCCGGAGGGCAGGTTCGCGGGGGCGCACTCGGCGTACTGGTCGATCGCCAACCGGGTGTCGTACTTCTTCGACCTGCGCGGGCCGAGCCTCGCCGTCGACTCGGCCTGCTCGTCGTCGCTGGCCGCGGTCCAGCTCGCCTGCGAGAGCCTGCGGCGCGGCGAGTGCGCGCAGGCCATCGCGGGCGGCGTGAACCTGATCCTGCACCCCGCCCACTTCGTGGCGCTCTGCTCGCTGAACATGCTCGCCGCCGACGGCGCCTGCAAGGTGTTCGACGAGGCGGCGGACGGGTTCGTCCCGGGGGAGGGCGTCGGGGCGGTGCTGCTCAAGCCCTTGGCCGACGCCGAGCGGGACGGCGACCGGATCTACGGCGTCATCAAGGGCGCCTTCGCCAACGCCGGCGGGAAGACCGCCGGGTACACCGTGCCCAATCCGAGCGCCCAGGCCGACCTGGTCACCGAGGCGGTCCGGCGGGCCGGGCTGGACCCGCGGACCATCTCGTACGTCGAGGCCCACGGCACCGGCACCGCGCTCGGCGACCCCATCGAGATCGCCAGCCTGACCCGGGCCTTCGCCTCCCAGAGCTTCGCGGACGGGGACCGCGTGGACCGGATGGTCGGCTCCGTCAAGGCCAACATCGGGCACCTGGAGGGGGCGGCGGGCATCGCCGGGCTGACCAAGGTGCTGCTGCAGTTCCAGCACGGCCAGGTGGCTCCCTGCGCGAACCTGGAGACGCCCAACTCCAAGATCGACTTCACCGCGTCCCCCTTCCGGCCGCCGGACCGGCTGACCGACTGGCAGCGGCCCTTCCTGGACGGCGAGACGTTCCCGCGCCGGGCCGGGGTCAGCTCGTTCGGCGCCGGCGGGGCCAACGTGCACGTCGTCCTGGAGGAGTACGTGCCCACCGCCGGGACGCCGCCGGAGCCCGCCGACGCGGGGGAGCAGGTGATCCTGCTCTCGGCGCGTACCCGCGACCAGCTCCGCGCCATGGCGGGCCAGGTCGCCGACGTCGCGGCGAGCGGGCGGGCGGGGCTGGCGGAGCTCGCCTACACCACCCAGGTGGGCCGCGCCGAGCTGCCCGAACGGCTCGCCGTCCGGGCAGCCGGCCTGGACGAGCTGGCCGCCCGGCTGCGCTCGTTCGCGGGCGACGGCGAGGCCGCAGGCGTCCTCGTGGGGACGGCGGAGCCAGGCGCCGGCCAGGCTCCGCCGGAGGACGGCGCGGAGGGGCTCGGGGCCGGATGGGTCGCGGGGGCCCGGGTGGACTGGGCCGCCAACTGGCCCACCCCCCACCCGCGCCGCGTGACCCTCCCGCCCTACCCCTTCGACCGCCGCCCCTACTGGCTCCCCACCACCCCCACCACCCACCCCACCACCCACCCCACCGACCAGATCGCCGGTGAGCCCGCCGGCAAGCCCGCCGACCGACCCAGCCCCCTGCCCCGACCTCCGGCCCCTCAGCCGACGCCCGCCGACGCGGCCGCCTCTCGGACGGGCTCCGAGCTCGCCGCCGGGCCGGCGTCCGACCAGAAATCGGGGGAGGCCGCCGACGGGCGTTGCACCTACCTGCGGCCTCGCTGGACACCCGCCGCACTCCCCGAAGGACCCAGGGAACCGGAAGCCCTCCTGGTGATCACCGACGACGACCGGCTGGCCGAAGCGCTCGGCGGCGCCCAACTCCGCCCCGGCGACGCCTTCCCCCCGGACGATCCCCCCGAACAGGCCGCCCGGCAGCTCGGCGACCTGGACCGGACGCCCGACGCCATCGTGATCGCCCCCTCGGACCCGTTCCCCGGGACCGCCGCCTTCGACGTCCTGCTGCGCACGGCCACCGCCGTCCTGCGCGACGGGGGCCCGCTCAGGGTGGTGGTGTCCGCCGCGACCGGCGAGCCGCACCACACCGCCCTGGCCGCCGCCCTGAGGACGCTGGCCCTGGAGCACACGGCGTTCAGCGGCGTGTGCGTCACCGGCGCCACCCCGGCGCAGGTCGCGGCCGAGCTGCGGGCGCCCGCCGCCGGAACCGCTCCCGAGCAGCGGGTCTCCGAGGTCGCCTACCGCGACGGCGTCCGCCTGGTGAAGGGCATGGAGCCGTACGAGCCGCCGCCGTCCGGGCTGGACGTCCGGCCGGACGGCACGTACCTGATCACCGGCGGCGCCGGGGCCATCGGGCTGGCGTTCGCCCGCTTCCTCGCCGGGCGCGGGGCGGCGAAGCTGGTCCTGACCGGACGCTCCGAGCCCGGCGACGACATCGAGCGCCGGATCGCCGGGCTGCCCGCCGTCTACGTGCGCGCCGACGTGTGCTCGGCCGCCGACCTGCGCGACCTGCGCGACCGGTACGGCCCCTTCCACGGCGTCATCCACGCCGCCGGGATCCACCGGGACGCGCGGGCCGTGCGCAAACGTCCCGAGGACACGCGGGCCGTGCTGGAGCCCAAGATCCTGGGCACTGTCCTGCTGGACGAGGCCCTGCGCGGCCAGCCGCTGGACTTCCTGGCGCTGTTCTCGTCGGTGGCCGCCGAGACCGGCAACATCGGGCAGATCGACTACGCCTACGCCAACGCCTTCCTCAACCACTTCGCCGAGCGGCGCGCGCGGCTCGGGCACGGCAGGACGCTCGCCGTCGGCTGGCCGCTGTGGGAGGAGGGCGGCATGAAGGTGGACGACGCCACCCGCCGGCTGTTCGAACGCCGCTGGGGCAGCGTCCCGATGAGCACCGCCGCCGGGCTCGCCGCCTTCGCCCGGGGGCTGGCCGGAGCCGAGACGAGCTTCGCCGTGGTCGAAGGCCCCGCCGAGCCCGCCCCCGAACGGTCCCAGCCGCCCGCGAACCCCGAATCCGAGGTTATGGAGATGAGTGAGCCCATGTCCGCGACGGAGACGACCGGGTCCGACGACCATCTGATCGAGGCGGTCCGGGCGGAGCTGCGTCGCGCGGCGGCCGGATTCCTGCTGGTGGGCGAGGAGCACGTGGACCTCGACGCCGAGCTGATGGACATGGGGTTCGACTCGATCTCCATGGCCGAGCTGGTGGACCAGGTCAACGAGCGGTACAAGCTGGACCTGCTGCCGACCGTGCTCTTCGAGGCCACCGACCTGACCACCTTCTGCGACCACCTGCTCGCCGAGCACCCGGCCGAGATCGCCGCCGCCCACACCCCACCCGCCCCCGCCGCAGAACCTCTCGCCGCCCCCGCCGGGGGGCAGGAGGACGCCGAGCCAGGCCCGGCGCCGGAGACCGTGACCTCGCCCCCACGGCCCGGCGCCGGGACCTCCCCGACCACCCCTGACAACCCACCGACCACAGGGACCGGCACAGAAACCGGCACAGCGACCGGTACAGCGACCGGCACGACGGCTGGGACCGCGACGGACACCCCCGCGACGGACACCCCCGCGACGGGTGGCATCGCGATCGTCGGCATGGCGGGCATGCTGCCCGGCTCCGCCGACCTGGACGACTTCTGGCGCCACCTGACCGAGGGCCGCGACCTGACCCGCCCGGTCCCCGAGGACCGGCGCGAGCTGCGCGAGAACCCCGAGACGGCGAACGTCCGCGCCGGCTTCCTCGACGACGTGCGCTCCTTCGACGCCGCGCTGTTCGGCATCTCGCCCAAGGAGGCGGCGATGATGGACCCGCAGCAGCGGCTGTTCCTGCAGACCGTCTGGCGGGCCGTCGAGGACGCCGGCTACCGCCCCGCCGACCTGGCCGGCACCAGGACGGGCCTGTTCGCGGGCGTGTCCGCGTGCGACTACGACGACCTGCTGCGCGAGCACGGCGTGCCGGTCGAGGCCCACACGGCCAGCGGCGTGGCCGACTGCATCCTGGCCAACCGCGTCTCCCACCTGCTGGACCTGCGCGGCCCGAGCGAGGCGGTCGACACCGCCTGCTCCAGCTCCCTCGTCGCCCTGCACCACGCGGTACGCGCCATCGAGGACGGCGAGTGCGACGCGGCCATCGCCGGCGGCGTCAACCTGACGCTCAGCCCGGGGCTCTACATCGCCTTCGCCAAGTCCGGGATGATCAGCGAGGACGGCGTCTGCAAGACGTTCGACGAGCGCGCCGACGGCTACGGCCGGGGCGAGGGCTGCGGAGCCGTCCTGCTCAAGCCGCTGCGGACGGCGCTGGCGGACGGCGACCAGATCCTCGCCGTGATCAGGGGCAGCGCGGTCAACCACGGGGGCCGGGCCAGCTCGCTCACCGCGCCCAACCCCGAGGCGCAGGCGCGCGTGCTGGTCGACGCCTACCGCAAGGCGGACGTCGATCCCGCCCGCGTCACCTACATCGAGGCGCACGGCACCGGCACCAGGCTCGGCGACCCGATCGAGATCGAGGGCATGAAGAAGGCGTTCGCCCGGCTGTACGCCGACCGGGGGCGGCCCGCGCCGGACGTCCCGCACGTCGCGCTCGCCACCGTGAAGACCAACATCGGCCACCTGGAGGCGGCGGCCGGCATCGCCGGGCTGCTCAAGGTGCTGCTCTGCATGCGTCACGGGGCGCTGCCGCCGACGATCCACTACGAGCGCCCCAACCCGTACGTGCGGCTGGAGGGCAGCCCGTTCACCATCAACACGCGGCTCACGCCCTGGGACGGGCCGGACCGGGTGGCGGGGGTCAGCTCGTTCGGCTTCGGCGGGACGAACGCGCACGTGGTGCTGGAGGCGTACCGGCAGCAGGTCCCGCCGGAGAAGGCGGGGGAGCCGCGGGTGCTGGTGCTGTCGGCGGCCCGCCGGGAGGCCCTGGAGGAGTACGCGCGGAACGTCGCCCGGTACATCCGGGAACATCCGGAGATCGGGCTCGACCGCATCGCCTGGACCCTCCAGAACGGACGCCGCCACCTGTCCGAACGGCTCGCCGTGGTGGTCAGCGATCGCGAGCAGGCGGTACGGGCGCTGAGCGGCGAACCGGCGGGCGTGCACAGGGGCACCGCCCGCAGGGACGCCCCGGCGCCGTGGGGCACCGGGCCGGAGGACCTCGCCGAGGCGTGGGTCTCCGGCAGCGAGGTGGACTGGCAGGGGTTGTGGCAGGGGCCGCGCCCGGTGCGGGTCTCGCTGCCCGGCCCGCCTTTCGCCCGCGTCGAGCACTGGTTCACCGCACCCGAGCCGTCCCGCGCCGCCGCCCCGGCCGCCGTGCCGTCCGCCGCGTCTTCGGACGGCGCGGTCGTGCGGCGGACCAGCGACGGGAAGGTCCGCCTGCGCGCCGCCAAGGGTGGCCGGACGCCGGACGCCCCCGCTCCGGCCCCCGCCGCCGAGCGGGCGGAGGCCGCGCGACTGGACGAGACGCCGGTCGCGCCCGCCGGAAGCGCCGGCGGGCCCGCCGGGGTGGAGGAGATGCTGCGCGAACGGCTCTCCACGATCCTGGACGCCGATCCCGCCGGTGTGGACGTGGACACCCCCTTCGAGGAGCTGGGACTCGACTCCATCTTCCGGATGGAACTGGTCAAGGCGATCAACACCGCCTTCTCCCTCGACCTCCAGGCAGCCGAGCTGTACGAGTACGACACGGTGGACCGGCTCGCCCGCGCCGTCGAATCAGCCATCACCGACTCCGCCCCCACCCAAAAACCGCAACCGAAACCCGCCCCGAAACCAGCGCAAAAGGCCGCGGAACCGGCCCCGAAGCGCACCCGCATGCCCGAGCAGGCGCAGGAGCCCGGCCCAGCGCGAGCCAAGGCCCCGCAGCAGGCGCGAGGGAAGGCAGGCACTCTGGAGGACCAGCTCGCGGACCTGGTCGGCGCGATCATCGAGCGCCCGCTCGACCCCGCCCGCAGCTTCGCCGACAACGGCCTGACCTCCTTTGAGATGCTGCGCGTGGTGAGCGTCCTGGAGAAGCAGGTCGGCGCGCTGCGCAAGACCCTCCTGTTCGACCACCCCACGCCCGCCGACCTGGCCGCCCACCTGCGCGACGAGCGCGGCACAGAGTCCGTACAGCCCCCGGAGCAGCCGGACGGGCCGGCACCGTTCGAGACGAGGACGCGCGACGGCGAGCCGGCCGTGCTGCTGAAGCGGGACCTGCACCGGCACCCGGACCTGCGGGACCTGGTCGCAGGCATCGACCGCCGCCACGCCAAGGAGGGCGGCCTGGCCGGACGCGACATCGCGCCGCTGGCCTTCATCGGCTCGGCGCGCAAGGGCTACCTGCACGTCTCCGAGAACGGCGGCAACCTGCTGGCCTGGAGCTACGCCGGCTCCGAGGAGTACTTCCATGAGCTGGTCGAGGAGTACACCGCCTACGCGCGGGCGCGCGGCCTGCGGCCCAACTTCCTGTCCCTCCTCCCGGTGCGCGAGGTGGCCGGGGAGCCGTACAGCGCGACGCCGTTCGGGGCCGTGCAGCGGCTCGACGACCTGGGCTCCTTCACGCTGAAGGGCGGCCGGATGGAACGCCTGCGCTACATGGTGCGGCGCTTCTGCAAGGCGGGCGAGTGCCGGACGGCCGAGTACCGCTCGGGCGAGGACCCCGAGATGGACCGCAGGCTGGCCGGGCTGGTGGACGACTGGGCCGGCCGCAAGCAGATGGTCAACCCGTACGTGTCGGTCGTCCGGCGGGAGATCGAGGAGGGCCGCCTGGACGGCAGGCACCGCGTCTTCGTCACCTACCTGGACGACGAGGTGGCCAACGCCGTCGTCATCACGAAGATCCCGTCGGAGAACGGCTACCTGCTGGACGTCGAGTTCTACCCCAAGGGCATGCCGCTCGGCGGGCTGGAGTTCGCGATCGTGCAGATCATCGAGCGGCTCGTGGAGGAGGGCTGCACGATGTTCAGCTTCGGCGCGAGCTTCGGCGTGGAGACGGAGGAGTCGGCCAACGCCGCCCCGGACGTGCGCCAGGCGCTGGACGAGCTGCGTTCCGCGGGCATCTTCGGCGAGGGGAACTTCCAGTTCAAGAACAAGTTCCGGCCGGTGAACGTGCCCATCTACCTGTGCCAGCCGGAGGGGGAGGACCGCACGCCGGTCTCGGAGATCATCCTCATGATCGCCGACCCGGACCTGCGCCCCGCCACCACCGAGGAGCCGGCGGAAGCCAAGCCCGAAGCCAAGCCAGAAGCCAAGCCCGAAGCCAAGCCGACAGCGGACATGCCGGACATGGCCGGACTGCTGAACCGGTACGGCGGCGAGCCGGCCCGCGTCCCCGCCCACCACGTCACCACCGACCTGATCACCGACTCCTGGGCCGAGCTGGACGCCCCTTGGATCGCCGAGCGGCTGCGGCGCCTGACGGAACGGTCGGCCGCCCGCCCGGACACCGAGATCGACGGCCTGCCGTTCCCCTTCGTCGTCCCGACGGGCTCCGGCCGGGCGGCCGAGGCGCTGCTGTGCCGGTCGTGGCCGGGCCGGCGCGGTCGGGTGCTGCACAACGGCCTGTTCCCCACGTGGTTCCTGAGCCTGGCCGACAACGGCTTCAAGCCGGTCGAGCTGCCCGGCGGCCCGGAGATCGACGTCGAGGCGCTGGAGGCGGAACTGGCCGGGGACGAGCCGGTGTCGTTCGTCTGCGTGGAGGTGGCCAATAACGCGGCCGGCGGCGCGCCGACCCCGCTGGCGAGCCTGCGCGCGGTCAAGGAGGCCGCGGCCCGGCACGGCGTCCCGCTGGTGATCGACGGCGCCCGCGTGGTGGACAACGCGGTGGCGGTCGCGGACGGCCGGGACGTGTGGGAGGTCGTCGGCGAGCTGCTCAAACTGGCCGACAGCGCCACGATCAGCCTGTCCAAGGACTTCGGGGTGCCGTTCGGCGGCCTGCTCGCCACCCGCGACGACGCCCTGCGCGAGCGGGTCGCCGAGCGGCTGGAGACGTGGGGCAGTGACGTCGGCCTGGCCAACCGCCGGATCATGGCGGCCGCCCTGGAGGACCGCGAGACGGTGGCCGACCAGGTCCGCGCCCGAGCGGACGCGGTGGCGGCGCTCCGGCAGGGCCTGTCGGAGGCGGGCGTCGCGCTGGAGGGCCCGCCCGGCGGTCACTGCGTGCTGCTGAAGGACGCCGACCACGTGCGCATCTTCCGCGAGACGGGCATCAGGGGCGCGCCGCACTTCGGCCGCGAGGGCGTGGTGCGCCTGGCGGTGCCGGTCGGCCTGAGCGTCGAGGAGGCCAAGGACGCCGCCGCCCGCCTGGGCGCCCTCCTCGGCGCCGACGCCTCGCGATCCGCCCGCCGCAAGGCCGACGCCCCGCAATCCGCCCGTCCCGAAGGCCGGAAGAACGAGACCCGGAGCAACCCCGACAACCCCAATCTGGCGATCCTGCGCGAACACCACCCCGACGTCGAGCACGAGATCGTCACCACCGCGGACGGCGACGTCGAGCTGTTCAGCGCCGGCTCAGGACCGGCCCTGCTGCTCATGCACCCCTTCAACATCGGCGCCGGCGTCTACGCCCGCCAGTTCGAGGGCCTGGCCCACCGCTACCGGGTGACGAGCGTGCACCATCCGGGCGTCGGCGCGACCACGGCCGCCGCCGACCTGTCGCTCAGCGGCCTGGCCCGGCTCTGCCACGACGTGGCGGGCGGCCCGGCGCACGTGGCCGGGGCGTCGTTCGGCGGGCTGGTCGCCCTGGCGTACGCGCTCGACCATCCCGACGACACCGAGTCGCTGATCCTGATCGGCAGCTCCTGCCGCATCGGCAACCGGGTCGGCGACATCGACAAGCTGGAGGTGGTGGCCACCCAGGACTTCGACCGGGTCATCGAGGGCAGCGGGTCCAAGCGGCTGCGCAAGCGGCGGGACGCCCTGATGCGGCTGCTGCTGCGCGCCGAGAGCATGGCCCCGCAGGTCGGCCTGCGCTACCTGGACGTGTTCGCCGAACGCCCGGACCTGGGCGACCGGCTGCCGGAGATCCGGGCGCGCACGCTGATCGTCCAGGGCCGGTACGACACCGTCATCCCGGCCAAGACCGCGCACCTGCTGCACGCCCTGATCCCCGACTCCCGGTACGAGGAGATCCCCGACGCGGGTCACTTCCCGCAGCTCACCAGCCCCGACCACGTCAACCGGCTGATCTGCGAGTTCCATGATGAACAGAATTGACGACAGCACCGTGACCAGGACCGAGCTGGTCAAGCCAGGGATGTGCGGGCCCAGCTCGCTGTTCATGGGCGAGGTCGGCGACTGGACCTGGGACACGGTCAGCGCGCTGTGCGGCACGAACGCCTTCGACGCGCGCAACGCCGCCGGCGACCCGACGTACCTGTCGTTCTACTACTTCCACGTCAGGGGCAGCCGCGACCTGCACGTCAACGCGCTGACGTTCGGCGACGAGCTGGAGGTCACCTCCCGGCTGTTCGGCTTCGGCAGCGAGTCGGTGCTGGCCCTGCACCGGATCGGCCGCGGCGGCGGCCGGACGGGCGAGCTCGACCCCGACCGCTTCTACGCCTTCGACGACCCCGGCTGCATCTACGTCGAGACCTTCAACCGCTGGATCTCGCGCAGCGCGCCCGGCAGCAACGAGGGGCTGGTCAAGTCGTCGCCGGTGGACTTCAGGCACGAGCACCTGCCGACGCTGCCCGGCGCGTACTCGCCGCGGAAGATCTACGGCCACGCGCGGAGCACCGGCACGTTCCTGGCCCGCAAACCGGACGACCCGGTCACGTTCACCGCCGACTACCCGGTGGAGCCGTCCAGGGACCTCAACGGCGTGGGCCTGCTCTACTTCGCCTCCTACTTCGCGATCGTCGACTGGGTGCTGCTGCGCTTCTGGCGCAGCCGGGGGATCGGCGTCGCCGACTTCCTCCGGCGGGTCGTGCTCGACCAGCGGCTGTGCTACCTGGGCAACGCGAACGCCGACTCGGTGCTGCGGGTGAGCCTGGAGTGCTGGCCGGCGCCGCAGGACGAGAACGAGGAGATCGTCAACCTCGTCATGGAGGACCGGGGCCGCACGATCGCGGTCAGCACCCTGCGCGTTCTCAGGAGGGGAGACACCGATGACGACGCGTGAACACGTCGAGGGCGTCGTGCACAAGACGATCGACGAGATCCTGCCCGGCGTCGAGATCGACGGCCGGGCGCACCTGAAGGACCTGGGCGCGGACTCCGTGGACCGGGTCGAGATCATCCTGGCCGTGCTCGACCGGCTCGGCGTGCGCGAGCCGCTGTCCTCCTTCGGCGGCGTGCCCAGCATCGACGCCCTGGTCGACTTCCTGTGGGAGCGTGTGAGGTGAACGTCGGAATCGAGGCACTCAACGTCTACTGCGGCCTGGCCCAGATCCCGGTGCCGGAGCTGTTCGAGGGGCGCGGGCTCGACGCCGAGCGCCTGGGCAACCTGATGATGCGCAACCGCTCGGTCGGCCTGCCCTTCGAGGACCCGGTGACCAACGCCGTCAACGCCGCCCGGCCGATCGCCGGCGACGACCGGATCGAGATCCTGATCACCTCCACCGAGTCCGGCCTCGACTACAGCAAGTCGGTGGCCTCCTACGTGCACGAATACCTGGGGCTGCCGAGGAGCTGCCGGGTCGTGGAGGTCAAGCAGGCGTGCTACGCGGCCACGGCGGCCGTCCAGCTCGCCGCCGCGTACGTCGCCTCGGGCGTGTCGCCCGGCGCGAAGGCGCTGGTGATCGCGACGGACGTGGCGCTGGTGGACGAGCGCGCCGCCTACGCCGAGCCCGCCATGGGCGCAGGGGCGGCGGCCGTGCTGATCAGCGACCGGCCGCGCGTCCTGGACCTGGATCTGGGGGCGTTCGGCAACCACAGCTACGAGACGATGGACTCGGCCCGGCCGGGGCCGACGTTCGACATCGCCGACTCCGACCGCTCGCTGTTCGCCTACCTCGACTGCCTGACGAGCTGCCTGGCCGGCTACCGGTCCAGGGTCGAGGACGCCGACTTCGCCACCACCTTCGACCATCTGGCCATGCACACCCCGTTCGCCGGGATGGTCAAGGCCGCGCACCGCAAGCTGATGCGCGAGTCGGGCGGCGGCACGGCGTCGGTCGAGGAGGACTTCGAGCGGCGGGTGCTGCCCTCGCTCGCCTACCCCAGACGGGTGGGCAACCTCTGCTCCGGCTCGGTCTACCTGGCCCTGGCCAGCCTGATCGACCACGCCACCCTGGACGGCCCGGCCCGGGTCGGCCTCTACTCCTACGGCTCGGGCTGCTCATCGGAGTTCTTCAGCGGCCTGGTCGACGAGGAGTCGGCGAGCACGCTGGCCGCGATGCGGATCGGCGAGCACCTGGACGGCCGCTGCGAGCTCGGCTTCGACGAGTACGCGGCGCTGCTGCCCGAGACCCTGACCTGCCTCGTGCCGGAGCGGGACAGGCAGGTCGACGTGGGCGCGTACGAGCACCTGCTCGCCCGCGCCCGCTTCGACCGCGACCTCCTGGTGAACACCGGGACCAAGGACTACCACCGAACCTACGAATGGCTGGCACCATGACAAATGCGGAGATTTTCGAGACCGTCAAGCAGAACGTCCTGAGGGTGCTGCCGGACCTGCGGCCCGGCGACGTGACGACCGAGGGCACCCTGACCGACCTGGGCGCGAACAGCGTCGACCGGGCCGACGTGGTCACCATGAGCATGGAGGACCTCGGGCTGACCGTGCCGGTGTCGGAGTTCCAGGAGGTGCACGACATCCGGTCCCTGGTGGACCTGCTGGCGAGGCATTCATGAAGGTCGTCGTCACCGGCATGGGCATCGTCTGCTCGATCGCCTCCACCGTCCCGTCGTTCACCAGGGCGTTGCGGGCCGGACGGTGCGGGATCGGGCCGGTGCCCGACCCCGGCGACGGCGGGCCGCGCCTGGCCGCCCTGGTCAAGGGCTTCCGCTTCCGGGAGGCGGTGGCGGCCCGCCGCCGCCTGCCCGAGGAGATCGTGCGCAACGCGCTGCGGGCGGCCAACCGCTCGCCGCAGCCGCTGCAGATGGACCTGGTCGCCGCCATGCAGGCGTACGAGCAGGCCGGGCTGCACGAGGCGCGCGCCGACCCCGAGCGGATGGGCCTGGTCGTGGCCGGGCACAACCTCAGCTCCGGCTACGCCCACGACCTGCACCCCAAGTACGAGGACAACCCCGCCCACCTGCCGGCCAGGTTCGCGCTGCACTTCATGGACACCGACCGGGTGGGCACGCTCAGCCAGGTGTTCGGCATCAGGGGCGAGGGCTACACCGTGGGCGGCGCCTCGGCCAGCGGCAACGTCGGCATCATCAACGGCAGCCGGCTGGTGGAGTCGGGGGCGGTGGACGTCTGCCTGGTGGTGGGCGCCATGACCGACCTGTCGCCGATGGAGAAGCGCGGCCTGGCCACGCTCGGGGCGGTCGCCGGCGTCGAGGAGCCGCAGCAGGCCAGGTGCCGGCCGTTCGACGAGGAGCACGAGGGGTTCGTGCCCGGTCAGGGCGCCGGCTGCGTCGTGCTGGAGAGCGCCCGTTCGGCCGCCGCCCGCGGCGCGCCGGCGCTGGCCGAGCTGTGCGGCTACGACCTGAAGCTGGACGCCAACAGCCTGCCCGACCCGCGCGAGGAGGGCGAGGCCAAGGTGATGGTCAACGCCATGGCCAACGCGGGCGTCGGGCCGCGCGACATCGACTACGTCAACGCCCACGCCACGGCGACGCCCAGCGGCGACGTGGCCGAGCTGGCCGCGCTGCGCAGGGCGCTGGGCGACAGCTTCGGCCGGCCGTGGGTCAACTCCACCAAGGGGCTGGTCGGCCACTGCATGTGCGCGGCCGGCGTGGTGGAGGCGATCGCGACCGTGGTGCAGATGCGCCGCGGCTTCGTCCATCCCAACCTGAACCTGCGCCATCCGATCAACCGCGACTGCCGGCTCGCACCCGGCAGGCTGCGGGCCGCCGACATCCGTTACGCGCTGTCCAACAGCTTCGGGTTCGGCGGCTTCAACACCTGCATCGTCCTCGGACGCGAGCGTTGACCGACGGCCGACGCATAGCGCCCAGGGTCAGGGGTAGCGAAAAAGAGAGCAAAAAAGGGAGCTGACATGACCACCCAAGGTAAGGGCTCGTACCAGATCACCGGTTGGGACGAGAAGCCCTACGAGGAGAAGAAGGGCCAGCCCAAGCTCACTCAGGCCCACGTCACCAACGCCTGGACCGGCGACATCGAAGGCGAGGGGCAGGCCGAGTACCTGATGGCCTACGCCAGCGACACCGAGGCCAGCTTCGTCGGCCTGCAGAAGGTCGTCGGGAGCGTCCGCGGCAAGAAGGGCTCCTTCGTGCTGCAGGCGACGGGCACCTTCGACGGCGGCGTGGCCAAGGCCGACTGGTCCGTCGTGCCGAACTCCGGCACGGAGGAGCTGAAGGGGCTGAGCGGCAAGGGAGGGTACGTCTCCAAGACCGACGGCTCGGCGGAGGTCACCCTCAACTTCAACCTCAAGTAGGCGCTGCACGCAGTCGGGTACGCGGGGCCGGGGGCTCCGCGTACTCGCATGTCAGGAACTGCTCAGTGTTGAGCAGACCGCCTCGCGCCCGCGCGCGACGATGGCCGCATGGACACTGAAGTGATCGTCGTCGGTGGCGGCCAGAGCGGGCTCGTCGCGGGCTACTACCTGAAACAGGCCGGCATCCCCTTCGTCATCCTCGACGAGGAACCGCGGCTCGGCGAGGCGTGGCGGCAGCGCTGGGACTCCCTGGAGCTGTTCACGATCGCCGAGTACTGTGCCCTGCCCGGCCTGCGCTTCCCCGGCCGGAAGAACCGCTTCCCCACCAAGGAGGAGATGGCCGACTACGTCGAGGCGTACGGCAAGGAGTTCGACCTGCCGGTCAGGCTCGGCACCCGCGTCACCTCCCTGGAGCCGATCGAGGGCGGCTACCGGCTGGAGACCACGAAGGGCACGTACGAGGCGCCGCAGGTGATCATCGCGACCGGCGCCTACCGGGTGCCGAAGGTGCCCGAGCTCGCGGGCAGGCTGGACCCCGAGGTCTACCAGGTGCACACCGGCCGCTACCGCAACCCGTCCCAGGTGCCGGGCGGGACCGTCGTCGTGGTCGGCGCCGCGAACTCCGGCGCCCAGATCGCGCCCGAGCTGGCCGCCGGCCGCCGCGTGCTGCTGTCGCAGGGCTCGCCGCTGCCGCACTTCGGCCGCCGGTTCCTGGGCAAGGGCCTGCACTGGTGGGGCGACAAGTTCGGGCTGATCGCCAAGCCGCTGATGGGCGAGCGCGACCGGCTGCACAAGAAGACGATCCTGGTCGGGCCGAGCCTGAAGAAGCTGGCCAAGCGGCACCGCTTCGAGCTCGTGGGCCGCACGGTCGACGCCGAGGGCCGCACGATGCGCTTCGAGGACGGCCGCTCGGCCGACGTCGACGCCGTCGTCTGGGCGACCGGCTTCCGCTACGACTACTCCTGGGTGCACGCGCCCGTCCAGGACGAGGGCGGCGGCATCACGCAGGACCGCGGTGTGACCGCGTCCCCCGGCCTCTACGTCCTCGGCATGCAGTGCCAGCACTCCTACGGTTCGGCGCTCATCTGGTGGGTAAAGGACGACGCGGCTTATCTGGTCGAGCGCATCAGGCAGTTCCGTCCCCAGGCGGTGGCGGGCAGAAGGGGTTGAGCGACATGTCCAGGCAGGTGGCGCTGCTGCGCGGAGTGAACGTCGGCGGCCGGAACATGGTGAGCATGGCCGAGCTCCGCAAGCTGCTGGAGGGCCTCGGCTTCGAGGACGTCAGGACGCACCTGCAGAGCGGCAACGTCGTCTACACCAGCGGGAAGAGCCCCGACAAGGCGGCGGCCGAGATCCAGGCCGCGCTCGCCCGCGACCTCGGCGTCTCGGTGCCCGTCCTGGCCAGGACGGGCGCCGAGCTGGGCGAGATCCTCAAGGCCAACCCGCTCGGGGACGTCGCCGCCGACGACGCCCTGCACCTCGTCACGTTCCTGTCGGACAAGCCCGACGCCGGGCCGATCAAGGCGCTCGACCCCGACGCCTTCAAGCCCGACGTCTTCAAGCACGTCGGCAAGGAGATCTACGTCTGGTGCCCCGACGGGGTGCGCAACACCAAGCTGTCCTACTCCTTCTGGGAGAAGAAGCTCGGCGTCACCGCCACCGCCCGCAACTGGAAGACCGTCTCCAAGCTGCACGAGCTGGCCACCGCCGGTTAGCCCGCCAGCACCCGCTTGAGCGTCTTGCCGATCGGCCCGCGCGGCAGCGACTTCGCGACCACGTACCGCGCCGGCCGCTCGGCCGGGTCCAGCCGGTCGGCGGCGAAGGCGCGCAGTTCCTCCTCGGGCACCGGCGAGCGCAGCACGACGGCCGCCGTGACGCCCTGCGGCCCCTGGAACGCCGCGGCCTCGACCACCTCGGGATGCCAGTGCAGGGCGTGCTCGACCCGCAGCGAGGAGATCCGGCGCCCGCCGGCGGTGATGACGTCGGCGGCCCGGTCGAAGAAGCGCAGCCTGCCCTCCCCGTCCAGCTCGCCCAGGTCGCCCATGTGGGTCCAGCCGTCGCGGAAGGTGCGCTCGTCGGCGGCGGCGTCGTTCAGGTAGTAACGGCGGGGGGCGGCCGAGCGCAGGCAGATCTCGCCCGCGTCGGTGACCCGCACCTCGGTGCCCGCGCTCGGGCGGCCCAGCAGCCCCTCGTCGTCCGGCGTGGGGGGCGTCTCCACCGGGCGGTGCACGAAGGCGGGGGCCGACTCCGTCGAGCCGTAGCCGATGACGATCCGCACGCCCGGCAGCGCCCGCATGAGCCGGGCCACGGTGGCCATCGGCACCGGCGCCGAGCCCAGCATGAGCGCCCGCAGGCCGGACAGGTCGTACCGCTCGTGCCAGCCGTGCGCCACCATCCGGGTCGCGGTGGACGGCGGGACGATCGCCATCGGCACCCGCAGCTTCTCCAGCATGCGGGCCACGTTCTCCGGCCCGAGGTCGGTCAGCACGTGCGTGGTCGCCGGGGCGGTCATCGCCGTCATCAGCGCGCTGTGCCCGGCGTTCGTGCCCAGCGGGACGGCGGCCAGCACCCCGTCCACGCCGGTGAACAGCTTCCCGCGGCCCTCGTGGCCGTAGGTGAGGTTCGCGACGGGGACCGCCACGGCCTTGGGGCGGCCGGTCGTGCCCGAGGTGTAGAGGATCTCGGCGACGTCGTCGTCCCGGGCGCCCGCCGCGTCACCCAGGGGGCCGGGCAGCACCTGGCCCACCCCGCACTCGGCCAGCCGGGCGCGGACCTCCTCCTCCGGCAGCGCGGGCGGCAGCCCGAGCACGGTGCCGCCGGCCAGGTGCACGGCCACGGCGGCGACCGCGTGCCCGATCCAGTCGTCGTGCCGCAGCGCCGTCCTGACCGGGGCCAGCCGGGCGGCCAGCTCCTCCGACCGGGCGGTCCAGTCGGCCACCCGCAGCTCGCGCTCGCCGTCCACGACGAGTGCCACATGATCGCCCCGACGGGCGCTGACCAGTTCTGCCGGGTTCGTCGTCATGCGGCCGATGGTAGGAAGCCGGGCGCTCCCCGGATGCTCAGTGTTGAGCAGACCCGTGGGGCGCTTTCGTGTGGGCTGGAGTCGGCATGGGTCCGCGAAGAAGTGGGACGGCTGCCAAGAACAAGGGAGGCGATGACATGAACCAAACCGGTTCGAGTACGCGCGGCCAGCTGTTCGCCACCATCGGCGCACTCCTGGCCCTGGCGCTGGCGTCGATCGACGTCTCGGTGGTGGGGGCGGCGATGCCCCGGATCGCCGCCGACCTGCACGGCCTGTCGCTGTACGCGTGGGTGGGGGTCTCCTACGCCGTCGCGGCCGCCGTCGTCGTGCCGATCGCCGGGAAGCTCGGCGACATGTTCGGCCGCAAACCGGTGCTGCTCGTCGGCCTGGCGGGCTTCCTGGTGGCGTCGTGGTTGTGCGGCGCGGCCCAGACGATGCCCCAGCTCGTCGGCGCGCGAGGGCTGGCGGGGCTGTTCGGCGGCGTGCTGATGGCCAACGTCTTCACGCTGCTCGCCGACGTCTACACGCCGGAGCGCCGCACCCAGATGCAGGGCGTCTTCTTCGGCTTCTCCGGCCTCAGCATGGTGATCGGGCCGCCGCTCGGCGGGTTCATCACCGACAACTGGAGCTGGCGCTGGGTCTTCTACGTCAACGTGCCCATCGGGCTGCTCGCGATCGCCGCCGTGCTGATCGGCGTCCCGTTCGTGCGCAGCGGCGCGAGCTGGCGCGACATCGACTTCGCCGGCGTCGTCACGCTCGTGGCCGGGCTCGTCCCGATCCTGATCGGGCTCACGCTCACCGGCGACCGGCACGCCTGGACCTCGCCCGAGGTGCTGGCCCTGCTGATCGGCGGCGCCGTGCTGCTGGTGGCGTTCTACTTCGTCGAGACGCGGGTGGCCAAGAACCCGCTGGTGCCGTTCGCGCTGTTCCGCAGCAACCAGGTGTCCGTCATGGCCGTGGTGGCCTTCTTCTCCGCGTTCGCCATGATGGGCACGGCCTTCTACGTGCCGCTGCTCTACCAGGGCGTGCTCGGCGTGAGCGCGACCCACTCCGGCACGCTGCTGATCCCGATGATGCTCGGCCTGATGCTCATGGCCCCGATCGCCGGCAAGGCGATGACGGCCATGCCGCGCTACCGGCTGCTCGGCGTGTTCGCCATGGCCGCCATCGTCGCCGGGCTGCTGATCCTGTCGGCCGTCGGGCCGGACAGCGGGCAGGGCCTGCCGATCGTCGCCATGGTGCTCATCGGCGTCGGCATCGGCATCGCGTTCCCGATGGCCACGGCCGTCACGCAGAGCGCGATCCCGATGGAGCAGGTGGGCGTCGGCACCAGCCAGATCCAGTTCTGGCGGATGATCGCCGGGCCGGTCTCGCTGGCGATCCTCGGCTCGATCATGTCGTCCCGGCTCGGCGTCGCCGGTCAGGGCGGCGAGGGCGTCGCGCCGGCGGTGCTCGCCGACGCGCTGGGCGACCTGTTCCTGGCCTGCGCGATCGCGGTCGGCATCGGCCTGGTGGCCAGCCTCTTCCTGAAGGAGGTCCCGCTGCGCGACATGTCGATGGGCAGGTCGAAGGCGGGCAAGGCCGACCAGAAGGCCGCACCCAACCAGGGGCGTGCCGCCAGGGCGTGACCCCGGAGCACCGGGTGGCGGGGCCGTGCGCGGCCCCGCCATCGCCATGTCCGCCCGCCATGTCCGCTCGTGCCGGCCTGCGCGCAGGGGCCTGCTCACAGTTGAGCAGACGCGGCCGGGCGCGCGGGCGAGGCTGCTGGCATGGACTCCTACCCCATCCCCCGGACGTGCCCGCTGGATCCGCCGTCCGAGTACCGGGACCTGCAGGCGGGGCGGCCCATCACGCGCGTCCGGCTGGACTTCGACGGGAGCGAGGTCTGGCTGGTGACGCGGTACGAGGACGCCCGCGCCGTGCTCGGCGACGCCCGGTTCAGCTCCGACTTCGCCACCCCCGGCTTCCCGGCCAGGCTCACCTCGCAGCCTCCGGGGCCGGGCACCTTCATCAGGATGGACCCGCCCGACCACTCGCGGCTGCGCCGCCTGCTGCTGCCGGAGTTCAACCGCAGGCGGGTCGAGGCGCTGCGCCCGGCCATCCGGCGCATCACCGAGGCGCTCGTCGACGAGATGGCCGCCCAGGGCCCGCCGGCCGACCTGGTCCAGACGCTGGCCCTGCCGCTGCCCTCCCAGGTCATCACCGAGCTGCTCGGGGTGCCGTACGAGGACCGCGACTACTTCCACGAGACCACCAAGGTCATCGGCGACCGCAACGTGGAGCCCGAGCAGCGCATGAAGGTCCGCGAGGACCTGCGCCACTACCTGGAGCGGCTGGTCGCCGAGCGCGAGCAGCGGCCCGCCGACGACCTGCTCAGCCGCCTGGGCGCCCACCGCGAGGCGGCCAAGGTCAGCCGGGAGGAGGTCGTCGGCATCGCCACGCTGCTGATGGTGGCCGGCTACGAGACCATCGCCAACCAGATCGGCGTGGGCACCGTGGCGCTGCTGGAGAACCCCGAACGCCTGGCCGAGCTGCGCGAACGTCCCGAGGCGCTGCCCGCCGCCATCGAGGAGATCATCCGCCACCAGACCGTCATCGACTACGGCGCCCGCCGCGCGGCCACCGCCGACGTCGAGGTCGGCGGCAAGCTGATCAGGAAGGGCGAGGGCGTGGTCGTCGTGCTGGCCGCGGCCAACCGCGACGAGGAGGTGTGGGCCGATCCGGACCGGCTGGACTTCGGCCGCTTCGGCGACCTCGCCGACCGGCAGGAGCACCTGTCCTTCGGCTTCGGCATCCACCAGTGCATGGGCCAGCTCCTGGCCCGCGCCCAGCTGGAGATCGCCTGGTCCACGCTGTTCGCCCGGCTCCCGGGGCTGCGCCTCGCGGTGCCGCTGGAGGAGGTGCCCTTCCGCTCCGACATGTTCGTGTACGGCGTGCACGCCCTCCCGGTGACCTGGGGATGAACCGCGACCCGCGGGACCGGGTCCGCGCGCTCTTCGACCCCGGGACCGTCCGGCCGCTGCCCGGGGACGACGACGGCGACGACGGCTGCGGCGTGCTCGCCGCCCGCGGCGGCATCGGCGGCGGACCGGCCGTCGCCTACGCCACCGATCCCGGCCGGATGGGCGGCGCGATGGGCGCCGAGGGCTGCGCCCGCATCGTCCGGGCCATCGACCTCGGCGTCCGGGAGCGGGCGCCCGTCGTCGGCCTCTGGCACTCCGGCGGCGCCCGGCTGGGCGAGGGCGTCACCGCGCTCGACGGCGTCGGCCAGGTGTTCGCCGCGATGGTCCGGGCCTCCGGCGCCGTCCCGCAGATCTCCGTCGTGCTCGGCCCGGCCGCCGGCGGCGCGGCCTACGGCCCGGCGCTCACCGACGTGGTGATCATGAGCGAGAGCGGGCGCGTCTTCGTCACCGGCCCGGACGTCGTCCGCAAGGTCACCGGCGAGGACGTCGACATGGAACGGCTCGGCGGCCCCGACCCGCACAGCAGGCGCAGCGGCCTGGCCCACCTCACCACCCCGGACGACGAGGGCGCCATCGACGCCGCCCGCCGGATCACCACCCTGCTCGGCGGCCAGGGCGAGCTGCGCCCCTGGGAGGCCCGCGACGACCCCGAGCTCGGCGGCCTGCTCCCCGAACGCGCCAGGCGCGCCTACGACGTGCACCCGATCGTCGCCCGGCTGCTCGACGGCCCCGGCGAGGAGCTGCATCCGAAGTGGGCGCCCAACCTCGTCACCACGCTCGGCCGGCTGACCGGCAGGACCGTCGGCGTCATCGCCAACAACCCGCTGCGCAAGGGGGGCTGCCTCGACGCGGCGGCGGCCGAGAAGGCCGCGCGGTTCGTCCGCATGTGCGACTCGCTCGGCGTGCCGCTCGTCGTGCTCGTGGACGTGCCCGGCTATCTGCCCGGCGTCCGGCAGGAGTGGGACGGCGTGGTCCGGCGCGGCGCCAAGCTGCTGCACGCCTTCGCCGAGGCCGTCGTGCCCCGGGTGACGCTGGTGCTGCGCAAGTCCTACGGCGGCGCGTACGTCGCCATGAACTCCCGCGCCCTGGGCGCCTCCGCGGTCTACGCCTGGCCCACCGCCGAGGTGGCCGTCATGGGCGCCGAGGCCGCCGTGGACATCCTGCACCGCAGGAAGCTGCGCGACGGCCCGCGGGACGGGCGCGAGGAGCTGCGCCGCCGGCTCGTCGCCGAGCACGAACGCGAGGCCGGCGGCGTCGGCAAGGCCGTGGAGATCGGCGTCGTGGACGAGGTGATCGAGCCCGCCGGCACCCGGCGGCGGCTCGCCGAGGCCCTGCTCAAGGCCGTGCCGCTGCGCGGCGACCACACCAACATCCCGCTGTGAAGCCCCTGCTCACTATTGAGCAGGCAGCACGGCGGGCCCTCATTAGCGTGACGAACAAGCCGACAGACGGAGTGGAACGATGACCAACCCGAATCCCGTCATCCCGCCGGCCGAGCAGCAGACCTCGGTGCCCGCGGCGGATCTGATCAACTCGGCCACGGCCGGCGTGATCGTCGAGCGGACCGCGCAGGTCAGGAACGGCTCCCACGCCAAGGGGCGCAAGTTCGCCCGCATGATGGCCGAGATGGTGACCGCCAAGCAGGTGGGCGTCGCCAGCGTCTTCCTGTACGAGGAGACGTTCGGGACCAAGGACCGGCTGCACTGGCTGATCCACCTCAGCTCGCTGCACGCCTACGAGCAGATGGTGCACATGGGCACCTCCGACGGCGAGTACCGCGACAACACCGCCGAAAGCGGCTGGGACGAGATCTTCGTCGACGGCAGCATGACCGAGACCGTGCTGCTGCCCCAGTTCTGGGGCATGTACGGGACCGCGGTCGACGGCGAGCGCGAGAAGCAGTCCACGGTCTACCTGCAGCAGGGCGAGATCACCGGGCTGCCCGGCGCCCGCGAGCAGGTGCCGCAGCCCTACGAGCAGCTCGTCCACTCGGGCAACTGCGGCCTGCTGCTGCACCGGACCGCCCAGCTCGACTACGACTTCCGGTCCGAGGGACGCACGTTCGCCCGCGAGGCCGCCGAGTCCATCAACGAGAACCTGCCCGGCGAGGCCACCGTCTTCGTCTACGAGGAGGCCTTCGGCGCGGCCGACCGCATCCACTGGCTGATCCACATGAAGTCGCTGAGCACCTACTACAAGGTCCTGGCGCTGCACGTGAAGGACGAGAAGGTGCGGGACCTGTACTTCCAGCAGCGCATCGCGCCCGAGCGCGGCGGCGGCACCTGGGCCAGGATGTTCGTGCCCGGCAGCATGCACGACACCGGCCTCACCCCGCACCACTGGGGGATGTACGCGACATGACCGGCCGCTGCCTGCACGAGATCTTCGCCGAGCGCGCCGCGAAGGCCCCCGACCGGATCGCCGTGACCTGCGGCGCCGAGGAGATCACCTACGGAGACCTGGACGCCCGCGCCGACCGGCTGGCCTGCCTGCTGCAGGCCGCGGGGACCGGCCCCGGCGTGCTGGTGGGGCTGTGCGCGGACCGCGGCATCGACCTGGTGGCCGGGCTGCTCGCGATACTCAAGGCGGGCGGCGCGTACGTGCCGATCGACCCCGGCTACCCGGCGGGGCGGATCGCGTACCTGCTGGAGGACAGCGGGGTCCGCACGGTCGTCACGACGTCCGGGGTGGCCGGCCGGCTCGGCGGCGTCCTGCCCGGCGAGGTCGTGCTCGCCGACGCCGAGCCGCCCGAGGGACACCCCGCGGCCACGGCCCGCGACGAGGACCTGGCCTACGTCATCTACACCTCGGGCTCGACCGGCGCGCCCAAGGGGGTCCTGGTCGAGCACCGCAACGTCGTTCGCCTGCTGGAGCGGACCGCGCAGTGGTTCGGCTTCGGCGACGACGACGTCTGGACGCTCTTCCACTCCGTCAGCTTCGACTTCTCGGTGTGGGAGCTCTGGGGCGCGCTGCTGTACGGCGGCCGGCTGGTGATCGTCCCGGCGGACGTGGCCAGGTCGCCCGAGTCGCTGCGCCGGCTGCTGGTGGCGGAGGGCGTCACCGTGCTGAACCAGACGCCCTCCGCGTTCCGGCACCTGGTGGCGGCCGACGCCCGGCAGGAGGAGCCGTCGCCGTACCGGCTGCGCCGGATCGTCTTCGGCGGCGAGCGGCTGGACGTCGAGCTGCTGGCCCCGTGGATCGATCGCTACGGCGACGAGCACCCGCAGCTCGTCAACATGTACGGCATCACCGAGACCACCGTCCACGTGACCTACCGCCGCGTCCGCGCGGCCGACCTCGGCCACCCGGAGCTGAGCCCGATCGGCGTGCCCATCCCGGACCTGCGCCTCGACGTGCTCGACGAGCACGGACGCCCGGCGACCACAGGGAACCTGCACGTCTCGGGCCCCGGGCTCGCCCGCGGCTACCTGGACCGGCCCGAGCTGACCGCCGAGCGGTTCAGGGTCGCGCCGGACGGCGGCCGCCGCTACGACTCCGGCGACGTCGTCACCCGCCTGCCCGGCGGCGAGTACGCCTACCTCGGGCGGTCCGACGACCAGATCAAGGTCCGCGGGTTCCGCCTGGAGCCCAGGGAGATCGAGCTGTGCCTCCTCGGCCATCCGGGGGTCGCCCACGCGGTGGTGGCCCACCGCGACTACGGCGAGGGCGACGTCCGGCTGCTGGCCTTCGTCGTGCCGGACGGCGATCCGGGGCCGGACCTGGTCGACCGGCTCACCGAGCGGGCCGCGAGCCGGTTGCCGGCGCACGCCCGCCCGTCCACCTACCACATCGTGTCGGAGATCCCCATGACGCCGCAGGGAAAGGCGGACCGCGCCGCTCTGGCCAGGTCCGCGCAGGCATCGTCGGCCGCCAAGGTCGTGCAGCGCATCGCCGAGGACGTGCTCGAACGCGACGAGGTGCCACCCCGGGTGGACCTGTTCGACCTGGGCGCGACCTCGCTGGCGATGACCCGCATCATCGCCCAGGTCAACGAGCGCTTCGGGCTGGAGCTGACGGGACGCGAACTGGAGGAGGAGGCGTCGGTCGCCGCCCTGGCCTCCTGCGTCGAGGAACGACTGACCGTGAGGGGATAGACCATGCACGAGACCACCGTCCGGGGCGAGCACTCGATGACCCCCGAGGAGCTGAAGAGCTTCCACACCCAGGGCTACTTCGGCCCGTTCAAGGTCTACGAGATCGACGAGATGCGCCAGAACTGGCGGCGCGAGCGCATGCGTCTCATGGACCGCAGCAACGCCGTCTACCGCGACGACGCCGCCTCGGGCAACACCAACATCTCCAACTACGACCGGCACCTGGACTCGCCCTTCCTGGCCGACCACATCAGCCGGCCGCAGATCGTGGACCGCGTGGTCAGCGTGCTCGGCCCGGACGTGCTCTGCTGGCGCACCGAGTTCTTCCCCAAGTACCCCGGGGACGAGGGCACCGACTGGCACCAGGCCGACACCTTCGCCAACGCCTCCGGCAAGCCGCAGATCGTCTGGCCGCAGGCGGAGGAGTTCGGCGGCACGATCACCGTCTGGACCGCCTTCACCGAGGCGAACGAGGACACCGGGTGCCTGCAGTTCATCCCCGGCACCCACGAGACGATGTTCTACGACGAGACCAAGCGCATGCACTACGACCCCAACAAGATCAACCAGGAGGACAAGGACGGCGTCCGGCGCGGCTTCTTCGGCTACGACTACCGCGACCTGCAGATCGACCCCGACTGGAAGCCCGACGAGTCGCAGGCCGTCTCCATGGTGATGAGGCCGGGCGAGGCCATCCTGTTCTGGTCGACGCTCATGCACGCCTCGCTGCCGCACAAGGGCCTGACCGACGAGATGCGCCTGGGGTTCGCCGCCCGGTACGTCCCGACCAAGGTGGACGTCTACCCGGACACCGACGAGATCGAGGAGTACGGCGGCCGGGTCAGCCTCGACCGGTACGGCGCCGTCCTGGTCACCGGGCAGAACACCAACCCCAACAACCGGATCGCCACGGCCACCACCACCGGCCACCCCTTCACCACCCGATGAGGCCCGCCGTGACCTCGCGAAGCCCACGGCGCGCGGCGACCCGCGCGCCCTCTGACGATCCACGGAATGCGGTGATCATCTCGTGGCCGCCGAACTGAGACGTCTGACCCGGGCCGTGCAGGACGCGCGGCCGCTGGTGGACGTCCTGCGGCATCCGGTGCGCCTGGCCGGCCCGCCCGGCCTCGCCTCCCTCCTGGGCCGTGTGACCCGACGGCTGGGCGCACCGGAGTTCGCCCTGACCGACCACGACTCGCTCGACACCTTCGAACGCCTGGTCAGCGACCATCTCGCGCTCCATGACGGCATGGGCGAGGACCTGCCGCCGGCCGCCGTCGACGAGGTCGTGGACGGCGCGGCGCGGGACGGCTTCGAGGGGCTGTGCACGCGCGAGGAGGTCGCGCGGGCGGACGGCGGCCCGCCGCTGCCCGCCTACGCGGCCGGCGACCCGCGGGCCCCGGCCGTCGTGATCGTGGCCGCCTGCGGCATGCCGGCCCGCCTGTGCGAGCAGTGGATGCGGTTCCTGTCCCGCACCCATCACGTCCTCACCTGGGAGACCCGCGCGTTGTTCGGGCCGGACCCCTCGGCGGAGCCGCCGGACGCGGGGGTGCCGGCGCAGGCCGGTGACCTCTTCGCGGTCATGGACCATTTCGGCGTCCGGCGGGCGCACCTGATGTGCCTGTGCGGCGGGGCCGTCATCGGCCTGGCCGCCGCGCACCTCGATCCCGGCCGCGTCGGTTCGCTCAGCCTGTGGCACGGCGACTTCGCCGCCGTGAAGGGCGCCGACCGGACCCACCACCAGCAGAACCTGGTGGGGCTCATGGAGATGGCCGCGGCCGGCCCCGACCGGGCCGCCGCCATCCATCCCGTGCTCTGCCAGACGATGCTCTCCTCGGTGCCGCCCGACCTGGCGCACCTGGTGGTCTACCCGTACGCGACGCCCGAGCTGCTGCACCGCTACTGCCGCCTGAACGGCGAGATCATGACGACGGACGTGAGCCCCTGGCTGGCCGGGATCGACCGGCCCGTCCTGGTGGTCTCCAGTCACGACGACGAGACCGCCCACCCGGCGGGCTCGAAGGCGGTGGCGGCGGCGCTGCCGGACGCCGTCCTGCATCTGCGGGCGCACGGCGACCACATTTCGCTGTTCAAAGGTGACCCGGAGTTGATGGATATGGCCCGGGACTTTATTGACTCCGCAGCCGCCCGATAACAGCCGAAATCCGCTTCCAGGTAATTCTCCGGACATATCAGAGAATTATGGGGCAGCTTGTTAATCAGTCGATTGATGGGTAGGGGCAACGACGACATGAAATGAATTCCGAGGGGCGGGCTAAATGAAGTCATCGGACGCTGCGCAACTGAGAGCCGGGCTCCGCTCCTTCATCTCGCAGGAAACGTCGGGCGCCTGCTCGATCCGGGTGCCGAGACGCACCAACATCTACAACTGCGGTCAGCGCGACAGCAACATCTACGTGATCGAGAGCGGTCAGGTCAAGACCCAGATGTACGCGCGCTGCGGCAAGGAATGCCTGCTCTCGATCTTCACCGCCGGCGACATCTTCGGTGAGTCCTCCCTGCTCGGGGCCGAACGCAGCGAGACGGCCACCGCCATGCGGACCACCTGGGTCCGCCGCATCCCGGCCGCCCGATTCCGCGCCGCCATGGCCGAGAACGAACTCATGGACGGATTCATCGACTATCTCGCGCTACGCCTGCGGGAACAGCAGGAAGTGATCGCGACAATGGTCACGATGGACAGCGAGCAGCGTCTGGCCTCCGTTCTGCTGCGCTTATCCAGAAAGATCGGTAAGCGCCGTGCCCCGAATGTGCGGGCCATCGAGGAACGCATCACCCAGGAAGAACTCTCCGGCATGGTCGGCACCACCCGGTCGCGCGTCGGATTCTTCCTCAAACGATTCAAGGACGCCGGCCTGGTCCTGCCCACCTCGGACCCGTACCTGGTCGTGGACGAGGAACGCCTGGCCGAGTACGTCGACGAGGTCAACTGACGGCCGACGAGGTCGACTGACGGCCGGCGAGGTCGACTGACGGCCGGCGAGGTCGACTGACGGCCGGCGAGCCGCCCCCGGCCCGGTCCGCGCGCGGCGGGCCGGGCCGGGCGGCGTTCAGCAGGAGATCAGCTCGAACGGCACCGCCGGCCGGCCGCCGAACCGCTGACCCGCGGCGTTCACGAACCCCTCCAGCGGCACCCGGGCCCCGCCCGGCGGCACCCCCAGCGCCGACAGGTACGCCGCGTGCGCCTCGACCGAGGCCAGCGCCGCGTCCAGGTGCCCGGTCACGTCCACCGCGTGCGTCGGCCGCACGGAACCGGCGATCGCCACGTACTTGACGCCGCCCCACGGCTCGGCCCCCGCGTCGGGCAGGATCCAGCGGTTGCCCGCGTCGAGGACCGCGTCCAGCACGGCCCGGCCGGTGACGCGGTGGTCGGGGCTGTTCCACTTCCCGGTGAAGGTGAAGTCGTGGTGGTTGAAGGTGATCACCAGCTCGGGCCGGTGCCGGCGCAGCGCCGCCACCAGGTCGTGCCGGAGCCGGGGGGAGTGCTCGATCCCGCCGTCGGGATGGTCGAGGAACTCGACCGACGAGACGCCGACGATGGCGGCGCTCGCCCGCTGCTCCTCCTCCCGCACCTTGCGCGCCTGGTCCGGCGGCATCGAGTCGATGCCCGCCTCGCCGCGGGTGAGCAGGAGGTAGCCGACCTGCTTGCCGGCCCCGGTCCAGGCGGCCACGGCGCCGGCGCTGCCGAACTCCATGTCGTCGGGGTGGGCCACGACGGCCAGTGCTCTCGTCCAGTCATCGGGCATGGGCTGTAAGTCGTCCGTCATGCCCTTCCCCCTGACATGCACGAAGATCGCTAAACCTGTTGGTCCGGGCCGTAGCGCCGGGCGACGTCCTGGGAGGAGGGCCAGCGGCTGTAGGCCGGCGAGCGCGGCCAGCCGTCGGGGGAGTCCTGCCACTCCTCCTGCCGCCCGTACGGCAGCAGGTCGATCAGCGCGAAGGTGTGCGTGAGCTGCTCGGTGCCCCGGCCGTCGGTGTGCCAGGTGCGGTACACCGCGTCGCCGTCGCGCAGGAACACGTTCACGGCGAAGCCCGCGCCGGGCGGCGCGCCGACGTCGGCCCCGAACGGGCTGCCGGCCGTCGAGTACCAGGTCATCCGGTTGCCGACCCGCCGCCGGTAGGCCAGTGCCTCCTCGATCGGGCCCTGGGTGACGACGACGAACCGGGCGTCGTAGTCGTCCAGGAACTCCAGGCGGGTGAACTGCGCGGTGAACCCCGTGCATCCCGGGCACTGCCACTCCTTGCCGGGGAACCACATGTGGTTGTAGACGATCAGCTGCCGCCTGCCTTCGAAGACGTCCGCCAGCCGGACCGGCCCGTCCTCGCCCTCCAGGACGTAGTCGGGCATGCGCACCATCGGCAGGCGACGGCGCTGGGCGGCGATGGCGTCGAGCTCACGGGTGGCGGCCTTCTCCCTGGCCCGCAGCTCGTCGAGCCGGAGCCGCCAGGTCTCGGCGTCGACGACGGGCAGTAGTGCGTTCGCGCTCATGGTCCCTCACTGTTCGGTCGCGGCCTGCGATGCACAGGGACAGACCCGCCGCGGACGCGAAACTCATCGGCGGCCCCGCATCCCGCCGAGGCCGCCCGCACGGACTCCTGAGCACGTCCGGGCGGTAGCCTTCTACCTCGGGTAGAACCCGGGAGGAGTCGCGGATGCAACTCGGCAATCTCGAACGGTCGATCATGGAAGCCCTGTGGCGGCGTCCTCAGGGCATGTTCGCCCACGACCTCGCGGCCGGCCTGCCCTCCCAGCCCGCCGTCACGACGGTGCTGACCGTGCTGATGCGCCTGGCGAACAAGGGCATGGTCGCCCGCGAGCGCGTCGGCCGGGCCCACCTCTACAAGGCCACCGCGGGCAAGGACGCCTTCGTCGCCGAAGCCATGCGCGCGGCGCTGGCGGAGGCCGGCGACGTGGTGGCGGCCGTGCAGCGGTTCGTCGGCACGGTGACCCCCGAGGTGGCCGCGGCGCTGCGCGAGGCGCTGGAGGAGCAGGACGGACCGGCGCGGTGATCGCCTGGTTCGTCGCCGCCGGGGTGGCGCTGCTGCCGGTGACGCTGGGCGGCCGCCTCGCCCGCGCCCTGGCCGGAGCGGCCTGGTCATATCGTTGCCCGCGGGCGGCGCTGGCGCTCTGGCAGGCCATCGGGCTGGGCGCGGGCCTGGGCGCGGTCGGCCTCGGGCTGGTGGCCGCGGTCGCGCCGCCGGCGGCGGTGTTCCCGCACGGCATGCACACGCTGCTGCGGCAGATCGTCAGCGGCCACGGGCTGGACGGCCTCGGCCCGCTGCACCTGCCGGCCCTGGCCTGGTCGGCGGGCCTGCTGAGCTGGCTGGCCGTGCACACGGCGCGGGCCACGGCCAAGACCCTTCGCGAGCGGCGGCGGCAACGCCTGCTGGTCGACGTGGTGGCCGACCACCATCCGGCCTACGACGCCTACGTGCTGCCGGTGGCCGGGCAGGTGGCCTACTGCGTGCCGGGCAGACGCCGGCGCGTCGTGCTGAGCCAGGGCACCCTCGACGCGCTGGCGCCGGCCGAGCTGCGGGCCGTCCTGGAGCACGAGCGGGCGCACGCGCGCGGCCGTCACCACCTGGCCCTGCTGCCGTTCGTGGCGTTGTCGCACGCGTTCTCGTGGCTGCCCGCCGCGCGCACGGCCCGCGAGGCGGTGGCCGTGCTGCTGGAGATGATCGCCGACGACCACGCCCGCCGCGTGCATGGAGAGCTGCCTCTGGCGCGGGCCCTGGTACGCATGGCGGCCGGTGGCGCTTCGCCGGGGGCGGCCACGTTCGCCCTGGCCGACGCCGGTGTGGTGGAACGGCTGGAGCGCCTGCTCGACGGGCGCGGCCGGCCCCGCTGGGTGTCGGCGGCGGCCTACTCGGCGGCCGTCCTGCAGCTGAGCGGGCCCCTGGCGGTGCTGATCGCGCCGCTGGTCTGCTTCGCCCTCTAGCGGCCCCGGTCCTGATCGCGCCCGCGGTCGTCCTGCCCGGCGGGCTCGCCGTCGCGCTCCTCGCACCGGTGCTGACGGCGGCCCCCTGTCAGCCGTCCCGTACGCCGGGCAGGTCAGGAGCTCGGCACCGCCAAGGCTTGGACGTTCTGCATATCCTGGGCAGCCCGCCCGGAAAGAGGTGTCCCTGTGTACGAGATCGTGGCCGCTCTCGCGCCCCCCGTCGTGGTCGGCGGAGCCTTCATCGTCGGCGTCGTCCACCTGGTACGCGCCGAAGGGCGGGCCAAGGCCGCCGAAGCCCGGGCCGCGCGTGAGCGGGCGGCGGCCGCGCCCGACCCGGGACGGCAGCCGGAACCGCGGGCCGACGGCTGACCCCCCGCCGCTACCGGCCGGGCTCGTCGCAGCCGGGCCGCGTGTGCCCGGTGTGCTCGCCGCCCGCCTCGGCCGCGTAGCGGAGCAGGTGGCGGGCGGACGCCTCCAGGTCGGCGGCGGCGGTCACGCACGCCGCCAGATGGGCGGTCACCGCCGAGCGCAACCAGGCAGGCGTCCCGTCGCCCGCCTTCAGCCCCGCCTCGACGGCGCGCAGCCGCTCGGCGCAGGCGGCGAGGGCGCGGGCGTCCGCGCGCAGGACTTCGGCGTGCGCGACGATCGCGGCGATCCGGGCGGACATGGCTCCTCCGTCAGCCTGTCGGCACCGGGACGGCGGCGTCCCGGAGCGTCCGGCGGGTGGTGGCCGACAGGCACAGCAGCGGGCGGGCGCCGTCGAGGCCCAGCTCGCGCAGCCGTCCGGCCAGCGGGTGGGCCGACCGCGGCTCGACGGCCAGCCGCAACGACGGCGCCGCGTGCAGCCGGGCCCGCCCGCGGGCGCGTACGTGGGACCGCAGCACCGCGCCGGCCTCCCGGGCGTAGCCGACCAGGCCGGGATCGTTCAGCGGCAGGCCGGGACCGAGCCGCCCGCGCAGGGTGAGGATCCGGTCGGCGGCGAGATGCGCGGACCGCGCGCCGAGCCGCAGCTCCAGAGCCGTCAGGTACGTCTCGCCGCCCCACAGCCGCGCGCCCAGGGCCTGGACGACCGCGCTGTCGACCGCGGAGCCGACGAGGAAGGCGCCGGAGCGGCGCACGTCCGCGGCCCGCAGCAGGTCGGGAGGACCGAAGCCCCGCCACGGCGGGCCGGGCTCCGGCGACCGGAACGGCCCCGGCACGACGACGCCGACCTGCAGCTCCGCGTAGTCGCCCACGCCGGTGCGCCGGTTCCGGGCGGCGTGCACGACGACCAGCGCCCGCCCCGCCACCCGTACGACGGGACCGAGCCCCGTGCCCTCCAGCAGCCCCGCCACCGCCGCCGGGCTGACGGCGAAGCAGGCCGTGATCGCCTCGCCGTCGCGGCAGATGATCGGCAGCTCGACGACCCCCTCGGGCCCGTGGACCGGCACGGCCCGGAAGGGCGATCGCTCCGGCGCGGGCGGACGGTCGAACAGCAGGTACGCCTGGGAGCGCACGACCCGCCCCCGGTACGGGGCGAGCCGCTGTTCGATGACGTCGCGGGCCTCGGCCAGGTCGTCGGTGAGGTTGGCGAGGTAGCGCTCGATGCTGTGGCACTGCGGGAACATGTGGGTGGAATCGCTGTAGTCCACCACGTACCAGTCGGGGTGCAGGTCGAAGCAGGTGCCGGCGCCCTGGCCGTCGAGGGTGGGGATGATGTCGTGCTGGTTGGTGACGCTGGCCACCCAGGTGCGCGGGTCGGCGGGGCGTTTGAAGTCGACGGGCGAGCCGACGGCGACGGCGTGCGTGACCGTGTGCCGGGCGCAGAAGGCGGGGTCCTGGGCCAGGTTCATGATCGCCGCCCCGCCCGCGCTGTGCCCGACGAGCGCCAGGTCGGCGCCCGGCGGCGGCCCGTAGTCGGCGACGGCCTGTGCCAGGGCGCGGCTGTAGGGGCTGGCGGCCAGCACGGCGCTGCTGAACGCGCCGAGCAGGTCCTGGGGCGACTCGCCGTCGGGACGCCCGAGCCGCATGCCCGGCGCGTGCAGGACGTGCCGGATCACGCCGTCCGGCCCCTCGACGCTCTGGAGGAGGGCCCGCCCGGTGGTGCCGATCGTGCTGATGTTGGACAGGAAGCCGAGCAGCGAGCCGCGCGCGCACAGCCGGGCGGACTCGGCCGCGCTCAGCTCGACCCGGCGCGCGGCGCCCTCCCCGACGTCGAGGACGGCGATCGCCCTGTTGCTCAGCCCGAGGAGCGGATCGGCGGTGGCGAAGCCCCTCCCCGTCGCGATCAGCCAGGCGGCGGCGTCGTTGAGCGGGTTCTCGTCCAGCAGCGCGCGCAGCGCCAGGACCTCGCCGAAGACCGGCGCGAGCTGGCTCAGCGCGCGCACCGCGCCACGGTCCTTGAGCAGGGCGCGCAGGGCCCGGACGGCCTCCACGTCACGGTCGGCGGCGGCCGCCTCGATGAGCCGGGCGAGCATGGGGTCCTCGGTCAGCTCGGGATGGGCGACCGCCACCGCCGCCACGCGCAACCGCAACGACGTGGCCAGCACCCGTACGGCCAGGCTCTCGGCCCCCAGCAGGGCGCCGGCCTTGGCAGCCGCGGTCGCCAGCCGGCCGCCGGCGAACGAGTACCCGAGGCCGCGGCCGTTCGTCGTGGCCCGCAGCAGCGCGCGGTAGGCGGGCCGGGCCGCCGAGGGGGCGCGTGGCACGGCGCGCAGCAGCGCGTCGTCGGTCAGCGCGGCCGTGGCGTGCGACGCCGCGCCGTGGATGGTGACCGCGACGTCCACCAGCTCCCGGGCCAGGGCGCGCAGGGGCCCGGCGGCCGGATCGTCGTCGCCGGTCATGGCCGGGCCCGCCGGGACATGCTGACGAAGCGGGGGGCCGGGTCCTCGGGCGTGTTGCGGCGCAGGACGTCCGAGAGCGTGCGCGTGGCCGCGATGACCCGCAGGCCCTGGGGGGAGAAGGTGGCGGCGTTGAAGATCCGCGGCGCCAGCAGCGGGTTGGTGAGCGCCTGGGAGAAGGCGTCGATGGCGATGATCTTGGTCAGCAGCGGCGGCAGGATCGCGTCGGGGGAGCCGGGCTCCTCGGCGAACAGCCCGACGTACAGGTCGACGTCGTCCACGTCGCGGTAGAGGTCGCGCAGCGCGCCGCTGACCCGCCGGTCGCCGGTGATCTGCTCGAAGGCGCGCACCCGGGGGAAGCGGCAGTGCTCGCGGTAGCCGTTGTACGGGGCCAGGCCGAGCATCCGGGAGTCGGCGACGCTGGCCACGTCGATCTCGCGCAGCACCGGGTCGGTGTTGAACAGGCCGATGCGGCCAGCGCGCTGGCGGGAGGCGTCCTCGAACAGCCGCCCGAGGCCGGGCCCGGGGAGCAGCGAGCCGGCGAAGAAGGTCTCGGCCATCGGCAGCTCCCGCCCGGCCACCGACAGACGGGACGGGACCAGGCTGTGCCAGCGGTAGACGAGGTTGAACTCCACGGAGGCCCAGTTCTGCCGGTGCCAGGCCGCGCGGTCGAGCCGCGTGGACAGCCACGGGTCGAGGGCGAACCGGAAGTGGTAGGGGGTGATGTGGTTGATGTACTCCTCGACGACCAGTTTGATCAGCAGCACGATGAGGACGTTGCGGGCGGTCTGGAACAGCCGTTCGTCGTCCCAGCGCGGATTCTCCCGGGCCAGCAGCCGCGCCACCCTGTTGTGCTCGCGCAGGAACAGCACCGTCAGCATCGTGAAGCCGATCTGGCCGTTGCCCCGGTCGCTGCCGGTGGCGAACAACGTGTCGCGCCGGGCGTCGGAGAGCTGGTCGAAGCGGATGACGCGCAGCGGGGCGAACTCCGGCTTGATCTTGCCGTTCGCGCACAGGTAGGGCGGGAACTCGCCGCCGCCGAGCGACTGGCTCTTGAGCAGCCCGCCGTCGAAGGCACGCAGCGCGGCCGTCGCCGCCTCGTCGAGGCCGTAGACCTGGTTGAGGTCGATGTGGTGGTTGGAGCTGTTCTTGCGCGGGTCGCGCGGGACGTTGACGTCGCCGCGCAGGAAGCCGTCGGTGAACCACTGGGCGAAGTAGGCGAAGAGCACCGTGGAACGCGGGCACGGGATCATGGACTCGCCGCGGGCGAACAGGTCGGCCGCCCGCTCCGGCGTGGGCAGCCGATCTTCGGCGACGGCGACCGGAGGCAGGTGCCTGCCGCTGTAGGCGCGGTCGGTCAGGGAGGCCCACGAGGTGTAGTCGGCCATGGTGCTCAGCGGCTCGGGGCGCGGGGGCATCTCGCGGATCGCGTGGTCGATCAGCGAGGCGTTGATCCGGCGCCGCACCGGGCGGCTGCTCTGCAGCAGGTCCCAGAGGGGCCGGCCGTGGGTCAGGGCCAGGAACCTGAGCCGGTTGGACAGGCCGTCCGTGGCGATGCTGCGTGCTCGGCTCGCCATCGTCAGCCTTCCCGCACGCCGGCGCCGAGCCCGAGCGCGAAGGCGTCGGGGAAGATCCCGAGTGAGCGCTCCACCCGGCCCTCCGGCGGCGGCAGCAGCCGCACGCCCGGACGCAGCAGCAGCCGGCGCACGGTCTCGGCGATCACCACTTCGGCCACGTGCACGCCCAGGCAGGCGTGATGACCCGAGCCGAAGAACAGCTGATGGTGACGGGGACGGTCGAGGCGGAACTCGCCGGGATCCGGCACCACGGCCGCGTCGAACATGGCGGAGGCCGGCGCCGCGAGGACGAACGTGCCCGCCGGGATCACCGTGCTGCGCGGCGTGCCGGCGGCCAGCACGTGGTCGCGTTCGCACAGCCGGGGAAGCAGCTTGAAGAACGGGCTGAACCGCAGCGCCTCCCAGACGTACGGGTCGAACCTCTCGGGATCGCCCGCGACGGCCGTCGCCTCGGCCAGCACCCGCGGGCGCAGCAGGAGCTGCTCGACCGCCTCGGCCATGGCCCCCGGCGCGCTCTCCACGAAGCCCAGCGGCAGCCCGGCCATGTTGATCACGATGCGGTCGTCGGAGACGGCGGGCAGGGACGCCCGGACCAGGCGGGCGAAGACGTCGTCGGGCAGGTCCCGGCCGGCGCGCAGCGTGGCCCGGTGCTCGGCGAGCAGGTCACGCAGATACCCGACCAGCTCGGCGCCCGCCTTGACGGACGCCGCCTGGAGCTCGGGGTCGCCGAGGAAGTTGGCGAAGCCGTCGGCGACGATGGCCCGCGTCCAGCGGCCCAGGGTCCGCGGGGCGGGGCCGGGAACGCCGAAATACCGCGCGCACACGCCGAGGGCGACCGGGCGGAACAGCCCTTCGACCGCCTCCAGCCGCCCGCCCGGCTCGGCGGCGTCGAGCAGCTCGTCGGCCAGACGGCCGGTCAGCTCGCGCACGCCGGCCGCGTCCTGCGGGGCGAGCATGAGCTGCATCAGGCCCTTCTCCCGCCAGTTCATCGGCGTGGCGTCCCGGCCCAGCATGAACGGGGCGCCCAGCGCGGCGTCGAGGCGGGGACCGAAGGCGCGTACGGAGAAGACCTGCTCGTGGGCGAGCACCTCGGTCACGTCGGCGAAGCGGGTGACGACCGTGAAGGCGGGCGTGACGAAGACCGGACGCCGCTCGCGCAGCTCGGCGAACAGGCTCCGCCAGTCGGTCCGCATCCACTCCCGGACCAGGCCGAACGCCGATATCGGGTCTTTGGCCAGCGTCTGGTCGTACCTCTCCAGATAGCCGCCCGTGGTCGCCTGATCGACAGCACCCATTCCGTGGACCTTCCGCCTGATATCGGAGCGCACAAGGATGATCACTTTGCGCAATCACAATCTAGGGAGGCGTCACACCCTTTCTTCATGACAATCGAGTGCATTGTTTTGGTGCCTCACGGTAATTACTCCGTCACTGTCAGGACATTGCCGCAGTCCATGGGCCTGGTCATTGAATAAGGAGCCTGATCGACCCGTACCGCTCATGGGAGGAAACGTGACGTCACCCCTGCCGCAGCCGGGCACGGCGGAGACGGTGACGGTCACCACCGGCCGCCGCACCGCCTATCTGGTCGTCCTGGTCGTCCTGCCCGTGCTGCTGCTGGCCCTCGCGGTGCCGGCGGCCTGGGGGTGGGGCATCGGCCCGCGCGACCTGGTGATCGCGGTCGTGATGTACCTGGTGAGCATCTTCGGCATCGCCATCGGCTACCACCGCCTGTTCACCCACCGCGCCTTCAGGGCCAACCGGGCGCTGCGGATCGCGCTCATGCTGGCCGGCGGCATGGCCGTCGAGGGCCCCCTCACCCTGTGGGCCGCCGAGCACCGCCGCCACCACAAGTACGCCGACCGCGAGGGCGACCCGCACTCGCCGTGGCGCTACGGCGACAGCGGCCCGGCCCTGCTGCGCGGCATGCTGCACGCCCACGTCGGCTGGTTCTACACGGCCCGCCGGCGCTCCAGCCGCCGCCACTGGGTGCCCGACCTGCTGGCCGACCCGGACGTGCGCCGCCTCGACGCCGCCTACCCGGCGGTCGTGCTGCTGTCGTTCGCGCTTCCGGCCGCCGCCGGCGGGCTCTGGTCGATGTCGTGGGCGGGCGCGTGGAGCGGGCTCCTGTGGGGCGGCCTGGTCCGCTACGCCGTGGTGCACCACGTCACCTGGTCGGTGAACTCGATCGCCCACACCTTCGGCGACCGCCCGTTCCGCACCAGGGACCGGTCGTCCAACGTGTGGTGGGTGGCGATGCTGACGCTCGGCGAGGGCTGGCACAACTGGCACCACGTCGACCCCACCTGCGCCCGGCACGGCGTGCTCAAGGGCCAGCTCGACCCGAGCGCGCGGCTGATCCGCTGGTTCGAGCGGGCGGGCTGGGCCCACGCCGTGCGCTGGCCGGCCCCCGACCGCCTGACGGCCCGCCGCGCCGAGCGCGTCCCCGGCCGCGTCCCCGACTGAGCACCGGGCGGGCGGGCGCGGCTCACCGGCCCAGGTCGTCCCACTCCTGGAGCAGGTGGGACGTGGCGGCGGCGGGGGCCGTGAACGACCAGCGGCCCGGCGGCAGGTCGAGGGCGCAGCCGCCGTCGGCCAGCCTGGTGGTCGGCAGCTGCTCGTTCAGGCCCATGAGGAAGGTGCCGTTGACGGTCATCCCGTCCCAGGCGCCGCCTACGGGCAGCACCGCGCGGGCGGTCACGCCCTCCGGGACGGCGAAGGTGAACTGCACCCCGTCGGGCCCGGCCCGCCAGCCCGACTCGACGGCCCCCGACGCGCTCGCGTAGCGGGCGTGCGCCTGCCGCAGCAGCGGGACGGGGCCCGGACGCAGCAGCAGCTCGCCGAACCCGCCGCCCGTGCCGCGCGGGTCGTCGCCCAGGCCGGCCACGTGCCGGAACAGCCAGTCGCCCACGCAGCCGTAGGCGTAGTGGTTGAAGGAGTTCATGGACGGCGTCTGCAGGCCGTACCGGTGGTGCCAGGCGTCCCAGCGTTCCCACATGGTCGTCGCCCCGGCGCGGAGCTGGTAGCGCCACGACGGGTAACCCTCCTGGTTGAAGATCCGGCACGCCACGTCGTGGTGGCCGGTCTCCGACAACACGGGCAGCAGCAGGGGGGTGCCGACGAAGCCCGTCATGAGCCGGTGCCCGTCGGCGCGGACCAGGTCGGCCAGCGCCCGCGCCGCCGCGGCGCGGTCCTCCGGCCGGACGAGATCCCAGGCCAGGGCGACGGCGTAACCGGTCTGCGTCTGCGTGCGCAGCCTCGGGCCGTCGAGGAAGGCCCGGCGGAAGGCGTCCGACACGCGGGCGGCGGCCTCCTCGTACTCGGGGGCGTGCGGCTCGCCGAGCACGGCGGCCGTGTGCGCGATCAGGCGGAGGCTGCGGGCCAGCGCGGCGGTGGCGATGAGGCTCCTGGGCGTCTCCACCGTGCCCGGGGCCAGCCAGTCGCCCAGCGCCCGGCCCGGTCTGAGGCCGTCGTCGGACTGCGCCAGGCAGTAGGCGGCCCACCGCCGCATCGGGTCGTACGCGCGGCGCAACGTGCGGTCGTCGCCGTAGCGCCGCCACAGCAGCCACGGCACCTCGACCAGCGCGTCGGACCAGACGGGGGAGTCGTAGCCGTACTCGGGCAGGACCGGCGCGACGTGCGGGACGGCGCCGTCGGCCCGCTGCCCGTCGATCAGCGTCGTCACCCAGCCGGACAGGAACGCCTGCGTGTGCCGCAGGAAGCTGAGCGTCGAGCCGAACACCGAGATGTCGGCCGTCCAGCCGGTCCGCTCGTCGCGCTGGGGGCAGTCGGTCGGCACGCTCACCAGGTTGCCGTCCGCCGACGCGCCGATGTTGGCGACGAGCTGCCGCACGGCGGGATCGCTCACGGTCAGCGAGCCGGTGACGGCGAGCGCGGACGACAGCAGCACCGCCTCCAGGTCGTCCGGCCTCAGCGCGCCCGGCCAGCCGGTGACCTCCGCGTAGCGGAACCCGTGCAGGGTGAAGGCGGGCTCCACGACGTGTGATCCGGCGTCGAGGACGAACTCGTCACGCTGGTCCGCGGTGCGCAGGTTGTCGGTGTAGAGCCGCCCGGTCGCGGTCAGCTCCTCCCCGTGCCGGACGACGATCCGCACGGGCCCCGGCGCGTCCACGCGCAACCGGACGCGCCCGACGACGTTCCGCCCGAAGTCGGCCACCTGCACGCCCGGCGCGGGCTCGGTCACCGACACGGCGGGCACCGCGCCGATCACCCGGACCGGGGGAGCGGGGTCGGCCTCCACCAGGATCTCCGGCGCGGCGGTCGTCCCGGCCGGGCCGGTCCCCTCGGCGGGCGCCTGGACGGTCTCGCCCATCACCAGGTCGGCGCGCGGGCGGCCGAGGTCCCGCCGGGTCCAGGCGGCGTCCGTGGCGAACACGCGGCGGGGGCCGTCGTCGTCCCGCACGAGCACCTGGGCGCTGACCGCGGGCCGGTCACCGTAGCGGCGCGGGCCGCCGCCGGCGACGTGACCGGCGTACCAGCCGGGAGCCAGCCACAGCTCCAGCTCGTTCTCACCGGGCGCCAGCAGGTCCGTGAGCTCCAGCAGCCGGTAGCGCGTGCGGCGGCCGTAGTCGGTCCAGCCGGGGGCCAGCTCCTCCTCGCCCAGCCGCGCGCCGTTGAGCAGCGCCCGGTAGACGCCGAGCGCGGTGGCGGCCAGCCAGGCGCGTCCCGGGGCGGGACGCCAGGTGAACGTCCCGCGCAGGCTCACCCCGGCCTCGGGATCGCCCGGCAGCCAGGGCGCGTCCCATGCGCCGCGCGCCCGCAGGCCGGTGGTGAACGCGCCCGCCGCCAGCCCCTCCACCTCCCACGCGTACGACGTCAGCGGCGTCAGCAGCGCGTCCGGCACGTCCACGCCGGACGATCCGGCGGGCACGGAGGACCGCCACACCTCGCGCCCGTCCGCGGACAGCACCACGGTGGCCGCCGCGGTCGTCCGGGCGTCCCACGACAGGCGGGGCGACGGCTCGTCCACGCCCACCGGATCCGCCAGACCGCACGTCAGGCCCGCCCGCGCGCCGGGCGGAGCCGGCCGGATGTAGGGCGTCTGCGCGCCCGAGACCTGCACGTCGAGCACCCCCGAGTCCCGGTTCACGCATCGAGCCCGGTGGTGAAGGCGTTGTGCAGGCCGTCGACGTCGACGCCGGACAGGCTCGGCGCCATCACGTTGATCAGCAGCACGAAGCACGCGTCCTGCTCCGGGTACATCCACCACTGGCAGCCCGAGGCGCCGCCGTGCCCGTACAGCCGCCGTTCCAGCAGCCCGGGGGCCGAGTGACGCAGGTTCCAGGTGAGCCCCCAGTCCTGCCCGGCGTTGACCGGGTCGGGCTGCAGCTTGACCAGGCCCGTCGTCTGCGGGGTCGTCATGGCGGCCAGGGTGGTCGGATGGATCAGCGCGCGGTCGCCGCGCAGCAGCGCCCCGCCCAGCGCCAGCAGGTCCTCGGCGCGGGAGAACAGCGCGCCCGCCGGATGGCGGAGCCGGACGAACGCGTCGAAGTCGAAGCCGGGCCCGAGCAGTTCGAGGCCGTGCACCTCGGCCGCCTCGCACGCCGGGTCGAAGGTGATCCGCCCGCCGCCCGGCACCAGCGTGTTCAGGTCGGAGTCGACCAGCTCGGCCACGTCGCGGCCGGTGACGTCGCGGACCATCTCCGCGATCCCGGCGAAGGCCAGGTTGGAGTAGTGGCTGAGGGTGCCCGCCTCGAACAGCGACGGCGCGGTGAGGAGGTGTTCCACCAGGTCGTCGGGCGTCAGCGTCTGCTCGGCGATGCCGCTGGTGTGGGTCAGCAGGTGCCAGAGCGTCACGTCGGGCCGGGCGAAGTGCGGCAGCACGTCCCGCAGCGGGCGGCGCAGCGACAACAGCCCGCGCTCGACCTGGCGCAGGGCCAGCAGGCCCATCAGCGGCTTGGTCACCGAGAACAGCGCGAAGTGGTCGTCGGTCCTGGTCCCGCGGCCGTCGTGGGCGCCGAACGCCTCCAGCACCTGGATCCCGTCGGAGGTCGCCGCGCCGAACACCGCGCACGGCAGCCGCCCCTCCTTGATCTCGCGCCTGACCCAGTCGAGCGCGATGTCGTGCGTGGTCATCCCTTCAGTGCACCTTCCGTGAGGCCGGCCAGGACGCGCTTCTGCGCGACGGCGTACACCGCCACCAGGGGCAGCGTGGTGAGCAGGACGTGGGCGAAGACGAGGTTCCAGTTCAGGCTCTGCAGGGTGCCGGAGGCGAACTGGAACAGGCTCAGCGGCAGCGTGGCGTTCGCGCTGCCCTGGAGCAGGAAGAGGGCGAAGAAGAAGTCGTTCCAGACGTTGATGATCAGGATCACGCCGCCGACGAACAGCACGGGCCGCAGCAGGGGCAGCAGGATGCGCACGAACACCTGCGGACGCGAGGCGCCGTCGATGGCCGCGGCCTGCTCCAGGTCCGGCGGGAACGCCCGGACGAACCCGGTGGCCAGGAAGATCACGACGCCCAGGCGGCAGCCGGTCATCGTCAGCACGTAGCCGAGCGAGCCGCCGTCCAGCGACAGGGCGCGCAGCAGGTAGACGGTCGGGATGATGGACGGCGGCAGCAGGATCGACAACCCCATCACGAAGTAGGCCGCCTGCAGCCACCGCGACCGGCTGCGCCCGAACGCCCACGCCGCCGCCGCGCCGAGCAGCACCACCGCGATCACGATCGGGACGGTCACCTTGAGGCTGTTGAGCAGCCCGGTCAGGTAGCCGCCCCGGTCGAGCACGATGCCGTAGTTCTCGGCGATCGCCCACGTCCTGGGCAGGCCGAGGCCCAGCTCGGCGGCCTCGCCTGCGGGCTTGAAGGAGTTGACGACCACCAGCCAGACGGGCACGAGCACCCACGGGACCGCGAAGATCGTCAGCGCCGCGTACTTGAGCGCCGCTCTCATCCCGTCACCTCCCTGCGCCGCAGCCACCACACCAGGGGCACGGCCGTCGCGATCACCAGCAGCGTCACGGTGAAGCCCAGCGCGCTGGCCGAGCCGAAGAAGCCCTGGCCCCATTGCTGGCGCATCACCACGTTCAGGGCCCGCGTGTGGTCGCCGGGGCCGCCGCCGGTGGTGGCGGCGATCACGTCGTACGCGCTGAGCGCGCCCACCAGCGTGACGGCCACGTTGAAGGTCAGCGCGGGGGCGAGCATCGGGAACACCACCCGCCGCAGCCGGGTCCACGGGCCGGCGCCGTCCACGGTCGCCGACTCCAGCAGCGACTTGGGGATGGAGTTGAGGCCCGCGATGTAGACCAGGGTGATCAGCCCGCTCCACTTCCACGCGTCGATGAAGGCGACCACCACCAGCGCGGTGGACGGTTCGCCCAGCCACGCCCACTCGATGCCGAGGAAGGAGTTGATCGCCCCGTCGGGGGCCAGCAGCCCGCGCCAGATGTACCCGGCGGCCAGCGGCGAGATGAGCGTCGGCAGGAAGAACGCCGAGCGGAAGACGGTGTTGATCCCGCTGGTCCGCTGGAGGGCCAGGGCCAGCGTGAGGCTGACCGTGTTCTGGATCGCCATGCACAGGATCGCGTACAGCACGGTCACGGTGACCGCGTTGGCCAGCAGGTCCTGGTCGATCAGCGTGCGGACGTTCTCCAGCCCGTTCCAGGTGATCTCGGCCCGGAAGCTCGTCCAGGAGGAGAACGCGAACCGCACGTTGAGCAGGAACGGGGCGACGAAGAAGACCGTGACCAGCACGATCGCGGGCAGCGCCCACGGCAGCCAGGCCGCCCTGTTCCGCATCACCATCCGGGCAGCCCTGCCGCCTTGGCCGCCTGCTCGACCTGGCCCTGGAGCTGGGTCGCCGCCTTCTGCGGGTCCTTCTGGCCGGCGATCAGCTCGGACATGAGCTGGGCCAGCCCGCCCATGCCGGGGATGTCGGAGTTGAAGGCGATGACGGCGCCGGTGTCGTACGCCTTCTTGACGTCCTGCAGCACGGAGGAGACGCCCTGCGGATCGGGCACGCCCTTGAGCACCGGGAAGGTCTTGGCCGCGGCGACGTACTCGGCGTAGGCCGGGCCGGTCATGAAGCGCACGAAGTCGAGCGCGGCCTTCTCGCGCGCCGGGTCACCGGTCTTGGGCAGGTAGAACGTGCCGATCGGGCCGGGCGCGTAGGTCACCAGCGGCTTGTCGCTGGACAGGCCGACGAAGCCGACGGACTCGTCCACGGCCTTCTGGTCGCCGCCGGCGGCCGCGAGCAGGGCCGGGAGCATGTCGGAGTGCTGGGCGACCATGGCGGCCTCGCCGGTCACCAGGGCCTTCATCGAGTCCTCGAACTTGGCGGTGACGATGTCCTTGTTGAAGCAGCCGTCGGCCTTGAGCTTGGCGTAGGCGGTCAGCCCGGCGACGAAGGGCGAGCCGGGGTCGGCCAGCGTGCTGCTGTGGCCGGCGATGGCCTTGCCGTAGGCGTTGGCCTGGTTGGCGCCGGCCAGGTAGAGGATGGGCAGGATCTGCACGGGCCAGATCGAGCCGCCCGACTCGAAGACCGGCGTGACGCCGGCGGCCTTGAGCTTGGGACAGGCGGCGGCCAGCTCGGTGAAGTTCGCCGGCGGGGTCAGCCCGGCCTTGGTGAAGACCTTCTTGTTGTAGTAGAGGCCGAAGACCTGGGGGAAGCCGGTGATGGCGGCGTAGACCTTGCCGCCCACGGCCCCGGCGGCCTGGTAGAGGTCGCCGGACCTGGCGATGTACGCCTCGCCGGTCAGGTCGCGCAGGTTCTCGGCCGGGTTGAGGGCGAGCAGGCCGCTCACCGTCGCGTGGTACTCCAGGACGTCCGGGCGCTCGCCGGTGGCCCACTTGGTCTGGGTGGTGTCCTCGAAACCGTCGGACGGGATGGACACGAGCTCGATCTTGTGGCCGGACTGCTTCTCGAACTTCTTGTACATCTCCAGCAGCGGCGCCGGGTCCGCGCTGTTGTGCCAGAGGGTCAGCTTCACCTGACCGGTCCCCTCGGGGGCGGAGGATCCGCAGCCGGAGAGGGACAGGGCGAGGACGGCGCCTATCGCCGCGCCGAGCGGACGAGTTGGTGCTCTCACGCTCGTGCTCCTGTTCATGAGGGGGAGAATGTGTAGAACGTTCTACGGCAAGATCGAAACCTCCGTCAAGGGGTGGACCTGAGGAGTGGTGGCGGGCTAGCCTCTGCTTCCAGCAAAGTGTGTAGTTCGTTCTACGAGAACCTAAAAAGGATGGCGTGTGACGAGCGGACGGGTGACGATCGCCGATGTGGCCAGGCGGGCCGGGGTCTCCACGGCCGCCGTGTCGAAGGTGGTGCGCGGCGCGTACGGCGTGAGCGCGGAGATGCAGGCCAAGGTGCGGCAGGCCATCGACGAGCTGGGCTACCGCCCGCACGCCGCCGCCCGCGCCCTGCGTGGACGCACCTACACCCTCGGCGTCATGCTCTCCGACACCCGCAACCCGTTCTTCCCCGACATCATCGAGGGCATCACCGGCCGGCTGGGCGACACCGAGTACCAGGTGCTGCTCGGGCCCGGCGGCATCGAGCCCAAGACGCAGGCCAGGATGACCGACGCCATGATCGACCGGAGCATGGACGGGCTCATCCTGATCTCGCCGGTCATGACGGACGCCGAACTCGCCGCCATCGCGGCGGCCGTCCCGGTCGTCGTGGTGGGCAGGCACGGCGGCGCCGCGGACCACGACGCGGTCGTCGACGACGACGTGATGGGGGCCCGGCTCGTGGTCGACCACCTGGTCGGGCTCGGGCACACCCGCATCGCGCACATCACCCACCTGGAGCGGGCCCGCGCCCAGGGACTGCCGCACATGGTGCGCGCCGAAGGCTACCGCCAGGCGATGCGCGCCCACGGGCTCGCCGACGACGTGCTGGCCACCTCCTTCACCGAGGAGGGCGGCTACGAGGGCGCGCGGGAACTGCTCGCCCGCGACGACCGGCCCACCGCGATCTTCGCCGGGGCCGACATCGCGGCGCTCGGCGTCCTGCGCGCCGCCGACGAGGCCGGCCTGTCGGTGCCGGAGGACCTCTCCGTCGCCGGTTACGACAACATCGGCATCGCCTCGCTCAAGCGCATCTCGCTCACCAGCGTCGACCAGGACGGACGGGTGATCGGGGCGACCGCCGCGCGCCTGCTCGTCGAGCGCATCGAAGGACGCACCCGGTCGGTGGCGTCGTCGGTGTCGCCCACGCTGATCGTCCGCGGGACCACCGGACCGCCCCGCCGCTGAGAACTCGGCCGCGCCTCGGGGGACTGTCGCGGGCCATGTATTAAAACGATTCGATGGAAGGACCCCCCACGTGAGACGACTCGCTCTCCTCGCCCTTCTCCTCCCGCTGGTCGCGCCCGCGCAACCGGCCCTGGCCCAGGCGTCCGCCACGGTCTGCCCGGTCAGGGTGGACCCGGCCGCGTTCGCCTCCGAGGCCCGCCTGAGCGCCCTGGCCACCCGGCAGGGAACGTTCGGGCCCAGGCCGACCGGCTCGGCCGCGCACGCCGGCTACGTCGACTGGCTGGAGGAGGAGATGGCGGCCATCCCCGGCCTCCAGCTCTCCTCCCTGCCCTACGCCATCGACCGCTGGGACAACCTCGGCACCGGGCTGACCGTCGGCGGCACGTCCGTGCAGGTCGCGGCGCCCGTGCCGTTCTCCTCCTCCACGGGCGCGGGCGGCGTCTCGGCGCCGCTCGTGCACCTGGCAGCGGGGACGAACATCACCGCCGCCAACGCCGCCGGGAAGATCGTCGTCCGGGACCTGCCCTGGACCAGCGTGCCCAACCTGCTGTTCTATCCGCCCACGCTCGGCTACTCCATGTACGACCCGGGCATGACGATCAACCTGCTCGGCTCGGAGTCGATGGAGGCCCCGGCCGCGGCCGACGCCGACCTCAAGGCGGCCGCCGCCGCGGGCGCGCTGGGCGTGATCGAGGTCAGCCAGCTCCCGCACGCCCAGATCAAGGACATGTACGCCCCCTACGAGGGCCTGCCGTACGGCGTGCCCGGCGCGTACGTCGGCGCCGACCAGGGCAAGCAGATCAAGGACGCGCTGGCCGCCGGGCAGCCGGTCCAGGCGTCGCTGACGGTGAACGCCGCCTGGACGCCGACGACGACCCGCACCCTGCTCGCCACGCTGCCCGGCGGCAGCGCCCAGAAGATCGTCGTGGAGAGCCACACCGACGGCATGAGCCCGGTGTGGGACAACGGCCCGCTCACCATGATCGAGATGGCCCGTTACCTGTCGACGCTGCCGGTGGAGTGCCGTCCGCGGACCGTGCAGTTCGCGTTCGTGACCGGCCACCTCTACCAGCACCTGACCGGTCCCGACGTCCGCGAGGGCGGCGCCGGCCAGCTCGCCGCCCAGCTCGACGCCGAGTACGACCAGGGCAAGGTCTCCTCCGTCGTCGTGCTCGAACACCTCGGCGCCAAGCGCTACGACGCGGTCGCCAGGCCGAACGGCCTGCCGGGCAAGCAGCTCGTCGCCAGCCCCACCCTCACCGAGCTGCTGTGGGTCCCCGTCAGCGAGAGCACGCCGCTGCGCGAGCTGGTCAAGGGCCACATCGAGTACTGGGACGTGCGGCGCACCGCGATCCTCAAGGGCCTGTCGGCGGCCGACCTGGCCACCGTGCCGCACCACTGCAGCTTCGGCGGCGAGGGCACGCCGTACAACCAGCACCTGCTGCCCGTCATCGCGCCCATCGCCGCGCCCAAGACGCTGTTCTCGCCGCAGTTCGGCGCCGAGGCGATCGACCTGCCGGTGATGCGCAAGGCGTCGCTCGCCTTCACCGACGTCGTGCTCGACCTCGGCCCGATGGCCCAGTCGGCCGTCGCGGGCGACGTGACGACCATGCGCCAGCAGCGCGCCTCCGGCACGCCGGGGTGTGCGTGAGCATGGACCGAAGGGCACTCGTGCGCCGGCACAACGTCGCCGACGCCGGGTGCCCGCTCACCGTCGGCAACGGCGAGTTCGCCTTCACCGCCGACGCCACCGGGCTCCAGACGTTCGCGCCGCTCGGCACGCAGGCGCAGTGGGGCTGGCACACGATGCCCAACCCCAAGGGCCACGTGCTGGAGGACGCGCTCACCGACTACGACGGCGTCGGCTACCCCGACCTGTATCCGGCCACCGAGGCGGGCGGCTGGCTGCACGTGAACCCGCACCGCCTGCACCTCGGCCGGATCGGCCTCGACGCCGGCGAGGACGTCCCGCTCGGCCGGTCGGCGCAGATCCTCGACCTGTGGACCGGCACGCTGTCCAGCTCCTTCGAGCTGGGCGGCCGGCCGCACGAGGTGGAGACGGTCTGTCATCCCGAGCGCGACCTGCTGGCCGTACGCGTCTCCGGCGGCACGGGGATCAGGATCGCCTTCCCCTACGCCAGCGACGGCTGGCACACCACCGCCGACTGGGACAGCCCCGACCGGCACACCACCACGTGCGCGCGGCGCGGCTCGCGCTGCGACTTCACCCGCGTCCTGGACCAGGACGGCTACCACGTGGCCGCCGAGTGGACGGGAGCGGCGCGGTTCACCTCGCCCGCCCCCCACGTGTACCTGATCCAGGGCGAGGAGCTGGAGCTCGTCGTCGAGTTCGCCCGGCACCCCGTCGGCGCCGGCCTGCCGTCCTTCTCCCAGGTCCGTACGGCCGCCGCCGCCCACTGGGAGCGGTTCTGGACGCGCGGCGGCGCGGTCAGCTTCGAGGGCAGCGCCGACCCGCGGGCGCCCGAGCTCGAACGCCGGGTCGTGCTCTCGCAGTACCTCACCGCGGTCAACTGCGCGGGCACCACCCCGCCGCAGGAGACCGGGCTGGCCGTCAACTCCTGGAGCGGCAAGTTCCACCTGGAGATGCACTGGTGGCACGCCGCCCACTTCGCCCTGTGGGGCCGGCCGGAGCTGCTGGAGCGGAGCCTGCCGTGGTACCGCTCGATCCTGCCGCGGGCCAGGGCCACGGCCGCGCGGCAGGGGTTCCGCGGCGCCCGCTGGCCCAAGCAGGTGGGGCCGGAGGGCAGGGAGAGCCCGAGCGAGATCGGCGCCTTCATCGTCTGGCAGCAGCCCCACCTGATCTCCTTCGCCGAGCTGCTCCGCCGGATCCGTCCGGAGGCGCTGGAGGAGTACCGGGACCTGGTGTTCGAGACGGCCGAGTTCATGGCCTCCTTCGCGGCCGGCGGGCACCTGGGGCCGCCGCTGGTGCCGGCGCAGGAGTCCTACCACGAGTCCAGGAGGACGGTGCGCGACCCCGCGTTCGAGCTGGCCTACTGGTGGTGGGGGCTGGCGACGGCCCAGCGGTGGCGGGGCCTGCTCGGCCTCGATCCCGACCCGGAGTGGGCGCGGGTGCTGGACGGCCTGGCCCGGCCGCTGGTGCGCGACGGCGTGTACGCGGCCATCGGCGTGGAGCCGTACACGGTCAGGACCGACCATCCCTCGATGACCGGCGCGCTCGGGTTCGTGCCGCCCACCCCGCTGATCGACCCCGAGACCATGCGGGCCACCCTGCACGACGTGCTCGCCGACTGGGACTGGGACAGCGCCTGGGGCTGGGACTTCCCGATGCTCGCCATGTGCGCGGCCCGGCTCGGCGAGCCCGGCACCGCCGTGGACGCGTTGCTGATGGACGCCCCGAAGAACACGTACCTGCCCAGCGGCCACAACCACCAGTGGCCCGGCCTGCTGCCCCTCTACCTGCCGGGCAACGGCGGCCTGCTGGCCGCCGTCGCCCACATGGCGGCGTCGGGCTGTTTCCCCGAGGGCTGGCGGGTTCAGGCGGAAGGGGTGGTCCCGATGCCGTGATCAGGGCCGTGATCGGGGCCGGCGAGCAGGGCGACCGTGTAGTGGTAGAGGTCGCCCGCCGACGACGTCAGCCTGGCGGCGCGGCCCGCGCGCACCTCCGAGGCGATGAACTCGGTGGTGCCGTAGACGATCAGCCGGGGGATCGCGGCGCGCAGCGGCGGCAGCGAGGGGTCCTCCAGCCTGGCCCGCGCGGCCAGCGCCGCCAGCATGTCCAGAAAGGGCCGGTAGGCGGTGTCACGCTGCTCGACGGCCCGCTCGCCCGCCCTCGGCAACTCCACGAAGTACGCCTGCGCGTACTCCGGGCGCTCCTGCCACCACCGCAGGTAGGCGGCCAGGCCCAGCCGCAGCGCCGTGCGCCAGTGGTCGCCCGCCTCCGACGCGGCCGCCCGGATCGAGTCGATCATCTCGGGCAGGTCGCGCTCGCAGCCGGCGAGGAAGCACGCCTCCTTGTCGGCGAACTGGGCGTAGAAGGCGTTGCGCGAGACCCGCGCGGCGGCGATCACGTCGGGCACGCTCGTGGCGGCGTAGCCGCGCCTGGCGACCAGCCGCAGCATGGCCTCCACCAGCCGGTCGCGCTGCGACTCGCGCACCGTGTCGGGGGAGAGCCCGTGCCGGCCCCGGGGAAGCGGCCGAACCGCCGGAACTTCCTTCTGTTCATCTCTTGACATCGCTCACCGATCGTACTTCCCTCTCTTAGGAGACGTTCACGTCTCCAAATATCCCACGAGGTGACCATGGAGAACATCACTCGTCGGCAGGCGTTGCGGGCAGGGGCGCTCGGCCTCATGTCGGCCGGATTCCTGTCGTGGACCACCGCGGCCGACGCCGCCTCCACCATCGAGACCATCTACAAGGCGACGGGTCCGTGGCCGGTCGCCACCGGCACCTCGGGCGGCCACCGGCTCTACTACCCCTCGAACCTCGGCGCGGGCGGCGTCACCCACCCGATCGTCACGTGGGGCAACGGCTCGTGGGCCACCCCCGACAACTATCCGGGGCTGCTCAACCACCTGGCCTCCTGGGGCTTCGCGGTGGTCGCCTCCACCGACACCACCACGGGCACCGGCGCCGAGATCCTCGCCGCCGCCCAGCACCTCGTGGGCCTGGACGCCGACCCCGCCAGCGTCTTCCACGGCAAGCTGAACACCGCCCAGGTCGGCGCCGTCGGCCACTCCCAGGGCGCGGGCGGGGTCGTCAACGCGGCCAACCACTCCGCCGGGCTGATCAAGACCGTCGTGCCGATCGCCGTGCCCGCGCAGTGGATGGCCAGCCCCGGGGACGAGTTCTCGGTGGCCGCCCTGACCTGCCCGGTGCTCTTCCTCAGCGGCGCTGACGACTGGCTGATCTCCTCGGCCGCGACCGTGCAGGGCTACTACGACCAGGCCACCGCCGGAGCGGGCCGGGCGCTGCTCAAGGGCGCGGGACACAACGACATCCAGAACACCGGCGGGGCCTTCCTCGGCTACGTGACCGCCTGGCTGAGGTACCGGCTCCAGGCCGACGCCCAGGCCCGCGGGGCGTTCGCCGGCGGCGCCCCCGAGCTCCTCACCAACACCGCCTGGCAGAACCAGGCGCTCAAGAACCTCACCTAGGAGAACCACCATGGCGGATCTGACGCGGCGTGGGCTCCTCGCCGCCGGCGCGCTCACCCTGCTCGCCGGATGCGGCAAGGACCAGCCCCGGCAGCAGGCCGCGGCCGCCGGGCCGCACGGCGAGGTCACCGTCTGGCTGCACGGCTCGCAGGACACCGGACAGCAGTTCCAGGAGCTCGTGCACCGCTACATCGCCGAGTTCAAGGTGGACGTCAAGCTGCTCTACCTGCCCGTGGGCCAGCTCGACGCCAAACTGCTGACCGCCTTCAGCGGCGGCGCCCCGCCCGACGTCTTCAAGATCGGCCACTGGAGCTTCCCCGCCCACGCCAAGAAGCAGCGGCTCGCCCCCGTCGACACCAAGGCCCTGCCCTTGGCGAACTACGAGCCGGGCACGACCGCCCCGCTCACCTACCAGGACGTGCCCTACGGCGTGCCCATCGACTTCAACCCCTGCCTGCTCTACTACCGCAAGGACCGGTTCGAGCAGGCCGGGCTCGACCCCGACAAGCCTCCGGCGACCTGGGAGGAGGTCGCCGAGTACAGCGCCAGGCTGACCTCGGCCGACCGGGCGCGGGTCGGCCTGCAGTGGCTCTACGGCGATCCGCAGTGGGCCCTCATGACGCTGACCGCCCTCGTCCGCGGCAAGGGCGGCGAGCTCGTCGCGGCGGGCGGCGGCAAGGCGTCGCTGGCCACCGAGCAGGGCATCGCCGCCCTGACGTACATGTCGGGCATCGGCAACCCCAAGCTCTCCAACCCGCTGGGCGCGCTCGGCCTGTTCTACTCCGGCCAGGCGGCCATGGTCGTCAGCGGCGCCTTCCTCGGCCCCGCGCTGGAGAAGCTGGGCAAGGACAAGCTCACCTTCGGCAAGCAGTACGGCGTCGCCCCCATGCCCACCTGGGACGGCGGGCCGTCCGTCGTCCCCGCATACACGTGGGGCTGGGGCGTGGCCAAGGACTCGCCCAACCAGTTCACCGCCTGGCACCTGGTCAACTACCTCCAGGGCGCCCCGTCGGTGGCCGCCAACCTCGACAACGGCATCATCATCCCGACCAAGGGCTGGCGCGAGGCCGGGCCGCGCGGCAAGTCCGAGATCATGGAGATCGTCGCGGACAGCCTGCCGCACGTCGACTTCGGCCCGATCATCCCCGGCGCGCTCGAACTGGCCAAGGCCGCGTCCGGCGCCGTGGACTCCGTCGCCCACGGCAAGGCCACCCCGGCCCAGGCCGCGGCGACCTTCGACGCCACCGTGCGACCGGTCCTGTGAGCGTGCTCGGCGGAGTCGGAGCCCGTCCGCACGGTCCGGTGAGCGTGCTCGGCAGGGTCAGGGCCCGGCCCCAGGCCACGGCGGGCGTGGCGCTGACCCTGCCGGTGGCCGTCTTCTTCGTGGTGTTCTGGCTGGTCCCGTTCCTGTCCGCGATCTATCTCAGCTTCACCGACTACGAGATGGCCGGGACGCCCAACTGGATCGGCCTGGCCAACTACGAGCGCATGTTCGCCGACCCCGGCTTCCTCAACTCGGCGTGGATCACCGTCGTCTACACGGTGTGCACGGTCGTCCCGACGATCGTGCTGGCCCTGCTGGTGGCCGTGCCGCTGAGCAGGCCGGGACGGCTCAACCGCTGGCTCAGGGCGCTCGTCATGATCCCGGCCGTGATGCCGCTCGCCGCCACGTCCATGGTCTGGGTGATCATCTACTCCGACCGCGGCCTGGCCAACACCCTCCTCGGCCTGGCCGGGATCCCGCCGCAGTCCTGGCTGACCAGCTCCGGCCTGGCCATCTGGGCCCTGGTCGTGATGGTCGTCTGGAAGAGCATGGGGCTGTTCGTGATCATCCTGACCGCCGGGCTGCAGGCGCTGCCCGGCGAGGTGTACGAGGCCGCCGCCATCGACGGCTCGGGGCCGGTCACCACGTTCACCCGCATCACGCTCCCGCTGCTGCGCAGGACGCTGCTGTTCGTCCTGGTCATCTCGGTCGCCGGATCGATGCAGGCGTTCGTGCCCGCCTTCCTGCTCACCGGCGGCGGGCCCGCCGACGCCACCCAGGTGCTGCCGTACTACATCTGGGCCAACGCCTTCCCCTACGAGCACATGGGCTACGCCGCCGCCATGGGCATGGTGCTGCTCGTCGCCATGGTGATCGTCTCGGCGCTGCAGTTCGCGTTCCTGAAGGGCGGCGACGAATGAGGGTGCTGCGCGCCGTCTGGCTGATCGTCGCGGTCGGGTTCATGCTGCTGCCGGTCTACGCCATGGTCGTCGTCGCCTCGGCGCCGGACGACACCGACCTGCGCGGGCTGGTCTTCAACGGCTTCCACCTGCCCGAGAACATCGGCGTGCTGTTCGGCGCGGGCAACCTGCCCACGTACCTGCGCAACAGCCTGATCCTGTGCGTCGGCACCGGCGTCCTGGACGTGATCTTCTCGGCCGCCGCCGGGCACGCGATGGCCCACCTGTCCTTCCCCGGCCGCCGCGTCCTGTTCGCGCTGGTGGTCGGCACGCTCGCGCTCACCCCGATGGTCATGGTCATCCCGGTCTTCCTCATCGTGAAGGAGCTCGGCTGGGTCAACACGTTCCAGGGCATGATGGTGCCGGGCATGATCAGCGCGTTCGGCGTCTTCCTGGTGCGCCAGTTCGCCCTCGGCATCCCGAAGGAGCTGCTGCTGGCCGCGCGGGTCGACGGCGCGGGGGAGTTCCGCATCTTCGCGCGCATCGCCGTGCCGCTGCTGCGGCCCGCGCTCATCACCCTGTTCCTCGTGCACTTCCTGGCGCAGTGGGACAACCTGCTGTGGCCGCTGATCGTGGCCAACGAGCAGGAGCTGTGGCCGCTGCCGGTGGGGCTGGCCAACTTCCAGAGCGAGGTCGGCGTCACCTACCACCTGACCACCACCGCGGCGCTGGTCACCGCCGTGCCGCCGTTCATTCTCATGGTCGCGCTGCAGCGCTACTACGTGGCGGGGCTCACCTTCGGAGGCGTGAAACGATGATCCCGGACCTGATCCCCGGCGCCGCCCGGATGATGGAGTGGATCGAGACCGTCACCGCGCGCGGCGTCCGGCGGCCCGGGTACCCGGCCGACGACTGGACCGCCGCGTGGGCCGCCGAGCGCCTCGCCGGGTTCGGGCTGCGCGACGTACGGCTCGCGCCGGTCGAGCTGCCCGTCTGGCGGCCGGTGACGGCGTCCCTGGTGGTGCGTCTGGACGCCGACCCGTCGAAGGTCGTGCGGGTGGCGGCGTCCGCGCTGCCGTACACCACGCCGAAGGCGACCGTGACCGCGCCGGTCAGCCGCGAGGTCGTGCCGGGCGCGATCGTCGTGCCCGAGTACGCCTTCACCGAGCTGCCGCAGTCCTACGTCAGGGATCTGGCGACGGCCGTGCACGACCCCGAGGGCGTCTTCGACGACCTGGTCCAGATGCTGCCGTTCCAGCTCGACTACCTCGACGTGCTCCAGGGCGTGATCGACGGCGGCGCCGCCGCGTTCGCGGGCGCGCTGACCGGGGTGCCGTGGGAGACCCGCGACTACTACGTGCCCTACGACGCCGTGCGTCGCGACCTGCCGGCCGTCTGGTTGTCGGGCGGCGACTCGCGGCGGGTGCTCGACCTGGTCGACGCGGGCCCCTGCACGGGCACGCTCACCGTCGAGTCGGAGACCGGCCCGGCCGTCTCGCACAACGTGATCGGCACGCTTCCCGGCCGCTCCGACCAGTGGGTGATCATCGGCTCGCACCACGACGCGCCCTGGGCCTCGGCCGTCGAGGACGCCTCGGGGATCGCGCTGGTGCTGGCCGCCGCCCGGTACTGGGCGGCCGTGCCCGAGCGGGACCGGCCGCACAACCTGCTCTTCCTGCTGACCGCGGGGCACATGGCGCACGCAGCCGGCACCCGGGCCTTCATCGAAGAGCACCGCGGCCTGCTCGGCGACGTCGTGCTCCAGCTCCACCTGGAGCACGCCGCCCGCCGGTGCGTGGCCGTGGACGGCGAGCTGGTCCCCACCGGCGACCCCGAACCCGGCTGGTGGTTCACCACCCGCAAGCCGGAGCTGGAGAGCCTGGTGGCGGCGGCCCTCGTCGCGGAGGACCTGAGACGCTCGTTCGTGCTGCCGCCGGACGCCTTCTCCCCGATGCCGCCCACCGACGGGGCCTTCTTCCACCCCGAAGGGGTGCCGCTGGTGCACTTCCTGTCGGCCCCCATGTACCTGTTCGACTCGGCCGACACCCTCGACAAGGTGTACGAGGACGGCCTCGAACCGCTCACCCGGGCGGCCGTCAGAATCGTCGAAGGGACGGCCGGATGGCGTCGCGCATGATCGTCCGTACCACGTCCGGGCTGGTCGAGGGCAGGGCCGAGGAGGGCGGGCCGGCCTTCCTCGGCGTGCCGTACGCCGCCCCGCCCTTCGGCGAGCACCGCTTCGGCGCGCCCGTCCCGCCGCCTCCGTGGGACGGCGTGCGGCCCGCCGTCACGCGCGGCCCCGCCGCCCCGCAGGCGGCCGGCGCGGACATCGGCCTGTACGCGCCCGACGTCTTCGAGACCGGCGAGGACTGCCTCAACCTCGACGTGCGCATCCCCGGCGGCGGCGAGACGGGGCTGCCCGTCCTGGTCTGGATCCACGGCGGCGCGTTCTCCATCGGCGGCAACGGGGCGGCCTGGCACCAGGGCCACCGCTTCGCCCGCGACGGCGTGGTCTGCGTGGCCGTCAACTACCGGCTCGGCTTCGAGGGCTTCCTGGCCCTGGACGACGCCCCGCTCAACCGGGGCGTGCTCGACTGGCTGGCCGCGCTGGAGTGGGTGCGCGACAACATCGCGGCCTTCGGCGGCGACCCCGGCAACGTGACGGTCGCCGGGCAGTCGGCGGGCGCCGCGGCCGTCGCGACCCTGCTCACCATGCCGCGCGCCGAAGGGCTGTTCCGGCGCGCGATCGTGATGAGCGGCTCGGCCACCCTGGTCGCCGGCGAGCAGGAGGCCCGCGACCACGCCAGGGCGCTCGCCGCCCGTCTCGGGATCGCCCCGACCAGGTCGTCCTTCGCCGCGCTGCCGCCCGAGGCGCTCGTCGCGGCACAGCCGCCGCCGCTGACCGGCGGCTCCGGTGGGCTGAACGACTCGGTTCCGGTCAAGCCGGTCGTCGACGGCGACCTGATCCCGGCCGTCCCGCTGGACGCCCTGCGCGCGGGCGCGGGCGGGCGCCTTCCGCTGCTGGTCGGCTGCACGTCCCAGGAGGCCGACGTGTTCGTCCGGGGCATGGCCGCCGGGCTCGACGAGGCCGCCGCGCGGGCGGCGCTCGACCACCTCGGCGTCCAGGTGGACGAACCCGGCCTCACCCCGGCCGAGCGGGTCGGACGCGCCGTCACCCGGCACCTGTTCACCCGCGAGACGTGCTGGATCCGCGAGGCCAGGCCCGCCTACGGCTACGAGTTCCGCTGGGAGTCGCCGGTCGAGAGCCCGGCCGGCGGCGGACGCGTGGGCGCGGTGCACAACCTCGACCTGCCCTTCGTCTTCGACGTGCTGGACGCGCCCGGCGTCGCCCGCACGGCGGGACCGGGCGCGCCGCAGGCGCTGGCCGACGCGATGCACGCCGCCTGGGTGCGCTTCGCCCGCACCGGCGACCCCGGCTGGCCGCTCGGCCACACCATGATCTTCGACGATCCCGCACCGCCGGCGTGAGGGTCAGCCGGCCGTGAAGTCCGCGCGGTGGTCGGCGGCCCACTCCGCGAGCGTGCGGCCCGGCCGTCCGGTCACCGCGGTCACCGGACGCGGCACGTCGGGGACGGTGAGGGTGTCGTGCCAGTAGTCGAGCAACATCTTCAGCACGGGCTCGGGAATGAACCGCCCGGTCTCCGCGCGGAACTCCGCCGGCGTGATCTCCACCAGCGGGATCTCCACGCCCAGGGTCTCGCCGATGATCGCCACCTGCTCGGCGCGGGTCAGGGCCTGCGGGCCGGTGAGCGGGATCGCCGTTCCGAGGTGATCGTCGGAGAGCAGGGTCTCGGCGGCGGCCTCGGCGATGTCGTACTCGTGGATCGGGGCCTGCGCCGACGCGAGGTAGGGCGCCCGGATCGGTGCGCCGGAGCGGATCTGCCAGGCCCAGGAGAGCAGGTTGCCGGCGAACGTGCCGGGACGCAGGATCGTCCAGGCGCCGGCGCGGGAGGTCACGGCGGACTCGACCGCCGTGTGGTGGAGCTGGCTCGCCGAGCCGTGGTCGCGCCGGAACTCCTTCGCGGCGGCGAGGGAGGACAACACGGTGAAGCGGTGGACGCCGCGGGCGGTGGCCGCGGCGACGAACGCCTCCACCCCCTCGGCGGGGAAGACGAAGGCACGATCGACGCCGGCGAACACCTCCGGCCCGAGCGTGGCGGCGTCGGCCAGGTCGCCGGCCACGACCTCGACCCCGGCCGGCAGGACCGCGTCATCGGGCTTGCGGCTCAGCGCGCGCACGGCGGCGCCGCGGGCGAGCAGCGTCGTGACGAGGTGACGGCCGACGGCGCCGGTGGCGCCGGTGACAAGGATGCTCAAGATGACTCACCTCAGGGGAAGCGGTGCCGGTCCATCCGGCCCGAACTCCAACCTAGGGAGCTTTTAGGTCATTTCCTGTCCACTTCTACTAGGCTCGGCGGGTATGCCGGACCAGACCACGACCGGGCGGGCGCTGCGCCTGCTGGAGCTGCTGCAGGCCCGCCGGTCCTGGAGCGGCGGCGAGCTCGCCGGCCGCCTCGGCGTCGACGGCCGCACCCTCCGGCGGGACGTCGAGCGGCTGCGGCGCCTCGGCTACCACGTCGAGGCGCGCCGCGGCCCCGACGGCGGCTACCGGCTGTCCACGGGCAGCGACCTGCCGCCCCTGGTGTTCACCCCGGACGAGGCGCTCGCCGTGGCCGCCGCCCTCGCCTCGTCGGCCGCCGGCGGCGCGGCCGGCGGCGGCGAGGTGGCGCTCACCGCCCTGGCCAAGATGGAGCAGGTGATGCCTCCGGCGGTGCGCCGGCGGGTGCGGGCGCTGCGCTCCTCGGTCGCCTTCGGCAGCACGCCGAACGCCGTGGCCGGCGCCTATCCGGCGCCGCTGAACGCCGGCGTGCTGGCGGTCCTGGCGCTGGCGTGCCGGGACGCCGAGCGGGTCCGGCTGCGCGTGATGAGCACCGAGGGCGCCGACACCGGACGGGAGTCCCCGTGCCACGTCGAGCCCGCCGCCCTGGTGCCCCGGCAGACCCGGTGGTTCCTCGTCTGCCGCGACCTCGACCGCGGCTGGCGGGTGCTGCGCGTCGACCGGATCACGGCGGCGTCGGCGACGGGCGTGCGCTTCGAGCCCGAAGAGGTCCCCGGGGGCGACCCGGTCGCGTTCGTCACCAGCCGGCTCGGCGCTCCGCCCCGCCGGCACACGGCGACGATCCTCATCCACGCCCCGATCGAGCAGGTGCAGGCGTACATGGGCGGCTTCGCCACCGACTTCGCCCCGACGACCACCGCCACCGGCCAGGCGGCGACACACTGGCGGATCGCGGACGTACGCCTTGAGGTGCTCGCCGGCGGCCTGCTCTGGGTGCGTTGGCCCTTCGAGGTGGTCGACTCTCCCGAGCTCGCCGCCCTGCTCAGGGACCGGTCCGCGGCCTTCGCCCACGCTGCGGACCCGCGCTGAGGTCCGTGCCCACGACGCGGCGGCCTGACGCCCGGCTCGGGCGTCCGTCGTGACGGCGTCGAGATCTTCCTGCGCGATGATCTTCCACGCCCTCCGTTCCGGACGGCATGCGACCGAGCGGGGGAGCGTATGAGCAAGGGGCGATGGACGATCGGGGCGGCTCTCGTGCTGACGGCCTCGGTCTCGGTCTCGATCTTCGGCCCGCGGGCCGAAGCGGTCACCCGTCCCGGTCCGGTCGAGGCGCTGAAACGGCAGCTCCTCGGTCATGACGGGGTTCGGGAGACTTCGGTGCACCGGAGCGTCTGGGGGCCGAAGAAGGATCGAGCGACCAGCCGGGCGCGGTCCGTCCACGAGTTCGGTGGCGGGCGGGTCGCGGCCACGGACGTCAGCTACCCGAAATCCTCCTTCCCCGGCGCCTCCCGGAGCATCGCCTTCCCCGACCGCACGTACGGCTGGCGGCTCGACCGGCCTGACTACCTGCCCGCGGGGAAGACGTGGCTCCTGCAGACCGGGAAGAACGACCTCCACCTGGGCTGCGGGAAGATCAGGCTGAGCGATCCCGCCACCCTCCGGCACGTGCTGGCCACCACCACGGCCAAGAGGCCCGCCGGCGTCTACGACGGCACCCGCACCACCCTCTACGAGGGCAGCACCACCATCGGCGAACTGTTCAAGCTGGACCCGCGCCTGTGGGTGGCCGACCTGGAGAAGCCCACAGGACGGTACGCGAGCTACGCCAGGTTGCCCGTGAAGTGGCGGCTGTGGCTCGGCGCCGACCAGCTCGTCCGCAGGTGCCAGACGCGCTATGACGAGCCCGACTCCCTCTGGAACGACAAGGACCGCCGAGTCACGACCGCCGACGTGCGGTTCTCCGGCTGGGGCGACCCGATCGACATCAAGCCGCCGCCCGCCGAACTCGTGGCGACGCGCGACGAACTGGTCTTCCCCGACGAGGACTGACCGGTGAGCGGGCGATCCTGCCGGCCGGGGCCCCACCCGCGGCCTTCCACGGCCGGGTCATTCCGGCGGCGTCCAGATGCGGCTGCGGAGATCGGTGCCGCGGATCACCTGGACGCGCCAGGGTTCGAGGCGGAGGACGTGCAGCGCGGGGTCGGCGGGCGACCGCCAGAAGGCCCCGAGGTCGTAACCGGCCCCGCGCGGGCTGGTCGCCCGGTAGAGGTCCCAGACGCGGCGCTTGGTCGCCAGGTCGTCGACCCAGGTGGCCGTGGCGTCGATGGCGACCGAGCTGTTGCCGGGCTTCCAGTAGGAGAAGGAGGTGTGCGGATTGCCCGCCAGGTGGGCCGCCTTGACCGGCGTCCGGTAGGTGGCCAGCCATCCGCGCGGCCGCCCGTCCACGTTCTCCCAGACGGGGATGAGGATGCGGGTGCGGGGACGGTTCCTGGCGTCGACGGTGACCATCGTGGCGTACCGGATGGCACCGATATAGGTGTTGAACTCGCTCTCGATCTCGGCGAACGACGTGGTCATCGACGGCACTCCTTACGACTTGGGTGACCAGGGCATCTTGCGCCGCCGCGAAGACCCTGCGGAAGACGGCACTTCAAAGGCACCGAGTAACCGCCCGGGAACCACTCCTGACCAGGCAGGACGGCGATTGTGCCGCTCTCCAGGGTGAGGGGTGCTCAGTTCTTACCTTGCAGGTCGCGCGAACTTCATGCAGGTCGCCGGTTCCGTACATCTTGGTGCTCCAGGTTCAAGTCGTTCACTTTTGAAGCACGTGTCGTGGCGCCCAGCGCGCCGCGACAAGATCGGGGGGCACCACATGCGACATGCCGACTTCACCGTCCGCCGAGAACCGGCCGCCTGGCGCCACATCGCAGCCGTCTCGGTCGGCATCGGTCTGGGGCTCTTCCCGCTGGCACAGAGCGCGTCGGCCGCCCCGGGCGGGACGCCGCAGGCCCCGGCCTTCAGCGTGGACGGCGGTCGCTACGAGCAGGCGGTGTCCGTCGAGCTGCGGGCCAAGCAGGGCGAGACGATCCGGTACACCACCGACGGCAGCATTCCCACCAAGAGCAGCCTGACCTTCGCCGGCAAGCCCATCCGCATCACCGAGGACACGAATCTGACGGCACGCGCCTTCAAGGGCAACCAGCCCGGCACCGTCAAGTCCGAGGGGTACCTCATTCGCGAGGGGGAGCAGCCGATCGCCCGCATGATGATCGTCTCGGACGTTCACATCGGCGACTACGAAGCCGACCGCCACCGCTGGTCGTCCTACTTCGACACCATCGCGTCGGTTCTGGGCACCCCGGACGCCATCCTCTCCAACGGCGACATGATCAACGACAACTGGGACGGCCGCGGCAAGGACCACCAGTTGACCGCCCGCATCTTCAAGGAGAACCTCGCGCGCAAGGGCATGAACGCCACCCAGGTGTTCATGTCGTACGGAAACCACGACGCGACCCTGGCCGAGCTCCGCGCGGGCTACCCCAAGGAGTGGTTCCCCGACTCCGGCGACGGGTACTACCGCACGGACATCAAGGGCATTCCGATGATCACGGTCAACACCGAGAACTACTCCGCGGCCCAGGGCACCTGGCTGCGTGACCAACTCGGGCAGATCTCCGCGGACCCCGCCTACCGCGACCTGCCGATCATCGTCCAGGGGCACCGGCCGGCTCCGGGCACCGTGATGGACGGCCAGCAGACCAGCAACCCGCGCCTGACCGAGGATCTGTCGAAGTTCCCGCGCGCCGTCTACTTCTCGGGCCATTCGCACCTGAACGTGAACGACCCGCGCTCGATCCACCAGAAGAACTTCACCGCGGTCAACGACGGCAGCTCGTCCTACATCGAGATCGACCACGGATACCAAATGCTCGACGCGGAAGGGCAGCTGGCCAACCGCTTCGAGACCCCCACCGCCCAGGGGCTGGCCGTCGAGGTCTACCGGGGCCGTACCGTCGTCAACCGCGTCAACCTCAACGCCGACCTCCACGACATCTACACCGGCGGGAAGTGGTCGGCGAACTGGAAGCCCCCGTTCCAGAGCGACGGGACGCTGGCCGGCAGGTCCTGGGAGATCAGGACGGCCGGCGCCGACGCCCAGGTCGTGCAGAACTTCGCCTACACCGACGCCAACCGCAACCGCACGGCCCCGGCCTGGACGTCCCCGCGCCCGCTGACGGTCCAGACCGGCAAGGACGGCCGGCTCGCGCTGCGCATCGCACAGGCCCAGGACGACGAGCTGGTGTACCACTACAAGGTGCGCGTCACCCGCGCCGACAACGGCGCCGAGGTGCTCACCACCAAGGTCGCCAACCGCTTCGACGTGGTGCCCGCCGCCGCCTCCATGGACATTCCGGTCCCGGTCCAGCGCGACGGCGCCAGGTACCGCGCGGAGGTCGTCGCGGTCGACGCGCAGGGCAACCAGTCGCCTGTCGCCGCGGACGTGCTGAAGTAGCACCTTGCCCCCGTCATCGACCTGACCCGGTCGATGACGGGGCCTCCGTGGAAAGCCTGACGGCCTGCCGCTCCAGCGCGGGCGTCTCCATCGCCCGGGCGCAGGTAACGGGGACCCGGGACCGGCGGATTCTCCATCGTGGGCTTCTATGTGCGCACCAGCCTCAGGGCTGGACCGTTCCGTTTCACCCTCGACCAGGCCGGATTGGGGATCACGACCGGGATCCCGGGCCTTCGGGCGAGGATGGGCCCGCGCGGCAACGTCGTCCGCATGGGACGCGGCGCGATCTCCTACCGCACCACCGCGCCCGGCCGTGACGTGGTCATGCACGACGTCGTCAGCCTGGTCCCGGCGCGGCCGAGCGACGTCGTGCAGCAGTTGCAGAGGGCCGCAGGACGCCGGCCGTACTGGCCGTTCGCCCTGGCCGCCCTGCTCCTCGCGGGGCTGGTGACCGGACGCTTCGGCCTGGTCGTTCTCGCCGTCGGGCTGCCGGGCGTGCTCTGGGTGGCGTTGCGCGACCGGGCGGCTCGCGCGGTGGTCGTCATGTACGACGTGACCGACGAGGCCGCCCGGCGCTTCGATCACCTCGTCAACGCGATCACCGGCCTCCAGCAGGCCCACGGGTTCTGGCTGATCACCGCGTCCGGCGCGATCACCAGCACCTACCAGTTCAAGGTGAACGCCGGCGCCTCCAGTCTGCTGCGCCGGCTGAACGCCTCGGCCCGGCTGACGGGCCCGCGGATCCTGGTCACCAACGTCGCCGTCCCGACCCTGACCGCGGGCAGCCTGTCGGTGCACTTCCTCCCCGACCGGATCCTGTTCCGGGACGGCCGCCACGTCGCCGACCTGGCCTACCAGCACCTCCAGGTCGCCATGGAGCACGCGCGCTTCATCGAAGCAGGCCCGGTGCCCCGAGACGGCACGGTCGTGGACTCCACCTGGCGCTACGTCAACGTCAACGGCGGCCCCGACCGCCGGTTCAACAACAACGTCCGCCTGCCCGTCCTGCTGTACGGCAGACTGCTGCTCCGCAGCCACAGCGGTCTCAACCTCGTCTGGGACGCCTCCCAGGCCCCGCTCGTCCACGCGGTGGCGAACGCCCTCCACCAGTGCACCGCCGCCCGTCCGCCCATGTTCCATCCCTGACGGCCTCCGCCGGGCCATCCGGACACAGGAGAGCGCCTGAGCTGGAGTGCATAGACTTGTCCTCATGTTCGACGACAAAACGCAGGAGACCCTGCGGCGCCTGCTGGACCTCGCCGAACACCCCTCCACCCCGGACACCGAGCGGGCGCTGGCATTCGTCCGGATCCGCGCCCTGGTGGCGGTGCCGGCCGACGACACCCGGCGCAGGGCGCCCGTGGCCGGCATGGACGCCCAGCTGCTCACCAAGCTCAAACCGCTCCAGCGGCACGTGGACGAGGACCTGGTCGACGACGTGCACGGCGACCTGCACTCCTTCGGCATCCGCTACCGGCTGGTCTCGGAGGTCGCCGGCGAGCTGGCCCACATCCTCGACCTGCGCTCCCGCCTCGCCCCCGACAAACGACACCGCCACGACGACGGCGTACGCCAGACGGCCGCCAGGCTGACCTATCTCCTGGAGCGCTCCGACGGCTTCCGCACCTCCCGCTGGCGCACCAAGCGCGGCTGACCCGCCCGACCCGGTTTCCGCATGCCGGCAGCGACACCCTCGGAGGAGCGGATGACCAGCGTGGGGCGCGCCGGCGGGGTTCTGACGCTCTGGACTGCCAGGTTCTCCGGTCGTAGGGGCGACGTCGCGATCGCGGCGGTCACCACCGCGGCCACCCTCGGTCCGCTGCTGGTGCCGAGTCCGAAGGCGTGGTGGATCGTCGCCCTGGGCGCGCTCGCCTCCGCGCCCGTCTACTGGCGCAGGCGCGCGCCCATGGCCGTGGCGCTGCTCGTCGGGGCCGCGATGACCGTCATGGTCTTGTGGGAGAAGCCGTTCCTCCCGTTCGGGCCCCTGGTCGCCGTCCACACCATCGCCGACCTCAGTCCCATGTGGAAGCGCCTGGCCGCGATCCCGGCGATCGCCGTCATCGTCGGCTTCTCCCTGGCGCTGCCCGGGGAGGACAGCGAGATCTTCCGCCTGATCGGCACCGCCTTCGTGGCCGCCTACGCGCTGGGCACCAGCGCCCGCGCGAACCGGTCACGAGCCGCGGAACTGGCTGAACGGGCCCGTCGCCGCGAACAGCAGCACATCGCCGCGGTGGCGGAGGAACGAGCGCGGATCGCTCGTGACATGCACGACATCATCACGCACGCCGTCGGGCTGATGGTCGTCCAGGCCGAGGCCGGGCCCGTGGTCGTACGGAGCGACGCGCCCAGGGCCGAGGCCGTCTTCGACGCGATCGCCGACACCGGCAGGGGAGCGCTCACCGAGCTGCGCGGCCTGCTCACCGCGCTGCGCGCGTCGGACGGCCCGGCGGGGGAGGACCTCGGGCCCGCCCAGCCGAGCCTGGACGGACTCGCCTCACTGGCCGACCGCAGCGGCCTGGACGTGGTCATGACCGTGGAGGGCGAGCGGCGGCGGACATCGGGCAGCCTGGAAGCCGCCGTCTACCGGATCGTCCAGGAAGCCCTCACCAACGTGCGCAAACACGCCGGGGTGCGCAACGTACGGCTGCACCTGCGCTGGACCGCGCGGGAACTGGTGGTCGAGATCGCCGACGAGGGCGGCGGGCCACGTCGCGACGGCGGCGGCTACGGCCTGACCGGCATGCGGGAACGGGCGACCGCCTACGGCGGGACGCTCACCGCGGGACCGGGACAGGACGGGGGATTCCTCGTCAGAGCCGTCTTTCCGCTTGAATAGCGCGCATGCTGCGCGTGCTCATCGCCGACGACCAGGATCTCTTCCGCGCCGGGTTCGGGCTGATCCTCGGCGCCCAGCCGGACATGCTGGTGGTGGGCGAGGCGGCGGACGGCGACGAGGCGATCGCCCTGGCCGGGCGGCTGCGTCCGGACGTGGTCCTGATGGACGTGCGGATGCCGGGCAGGAACGGCATCGAGGCCACCAGGGAGATCTGCGCGACCACCACCGCCAAGGTGCTCGTCCTGACCATGTTCGACCTGGACGAGTACGTCTACGACGCCGTCCGCGCGGGCGCCAGCGGCTTCCTGCTCAAGGACATCCGCCGCGACGAGCTGGCGCACGCGGTGCGCACCGTGGCCGCCGGTGACGCGTTGCTGGCCCCCGCCGCCACCCGCAGGCTGCTGGAGGACCTGGTCAGAAGGCCGGCTCACGGCCCGATGCCGCGGCTGGCGGGACGGCTGGCGGCGCTCACCGAGCGGGAGCGCGAAACGCTGAGACTGGTCGCCCGCGGACTGTCCAACGCCGAGATCGCCGCCGCGCTCGTGGTCACCGAGCACACGGTCAAGACGCACGTCAGCCGCATCCTGACCAAGCTGGACCTGCGGGACCGGGTGCAGGCGGCGGTGTTCGCCTACGAATGCGGCCTCGTGGTCGCCGGTGAGAGTGACATCGGAGATCACACTCACGACTGACGCGCCGCCAGGGCGGCCGCGAGCAGCATCGTCGTCATGAAACGTGTCCTGATCGCGCTCGCCGCGGCCCTCGCCTCGGCCGTCCTGCTGCACTTCGGCACCGGCCCGCACCCCGTGGCCTGGCTGACGTGGCTCGCCCCCTTGCCCGTGCTGCTCGCCGCCCCCCGGGTGGGGGGAGGCTCGGCCTTCGCGGCGGGCGCCCTCGCCTGGCTCGCCGGGCAGCTGCAGTGGTGGCCGTACTTCACCGGGACGCTTGAGACGCCCGTCCCGGTGGCGGCCGGCCTGCTCGCCGGGCCGGCGCTGCTGTACGGCCTCGGCGTGCTGCTGCACCGTTCGCTGCTGGCCAGGCGGCGGACGCTGTCGGCCGTGCTCGCCGTACCGGCGTCGTGGGTCGGCGTCGAATACCTGATGGCGCTGGCCGGACCGCACGGCGCCTGGTGGAGCCTGGCCTATACGCAGGCCGACGTGTTACCCGTCCTGCAGACGGCCTCCGTCACCGGCGTCTGGGGGATCACCTTCCTGCTCCTGCTCGTGCCCGCCGCCGTGGCCGCGCTTCTCGCGCCGGACGCGCCCCGCCGGCTCTCCGTCGCGGTGACCGCGGGCGCGATGGTGGCGCTGGCCCTGGCGTACGGCTTCGCGCGGCTCGGCACCGGCCAGGACGGCGGGCAGCGCCGCGAGGTCGCGCTGATCTCCACCGACGACCCGAGCGACACCGTGGCACTGGACTCCCCGCAGGGGCGCGACCTGCTCCGGCGCTACCGCCGGGCCGTCGACGCGGCCGCCGCCCGCGGCGCCGAGATCGCGGTGCTGCCGGAGAAGACGTTCGACGCCGCCACCGCCCGCCTGCCGCTGGCCAGGCCGGGAGTGACGGTCGTCGCCGGTGTCGCGCTCGGCGCCGGCGCCACGCGGACCAACAGCGCGCTGGCCTACCCGTCCGGGGCCCGCTACGACAAACACCACATGATTCCCGGGCTGGAGTCGGAGTTCACGCCCGGACGCGCGCTGACCCTGCTCGGCCCGACCGCGACGGGCCTGATCGTCTGCAAGGACCTGGACTTCCCCTGGCTGGTACGGCAGTACCGCCAGGCCGGCGCGACGACGCTGCTCGCCCCCGCCTGGGACTTCGACGACGACGCCTGGCTGCACAGCCGCATGGCGGTGGTCCGCGGGGTGGAGAGCGGGTTGTCGGTGGCGCGCGCGGCCCGCCAGGGCCTGCTCACGGTGAGCGACACCCGGGGACGGGTGCTGGCCGAAGGCCGCAGCGGCAGGCCCGGCGTGACCACGGTGTTCGCGGCGCTGCCGCAGCAGGGCGCCTCCACCGTCTACGCCGGCCTGGGCGACTGGGCGGCCTGGTGCTCGGTCGCGATGCTGCTCATCGCCCTCGCCGGGCTCCGCATCGGCCGCTCCGCTGCCCGTACGGTCCGGCCGTCTACGGGTGGGCCGGCTCCCGGTGCGCCAGTCCGGGCGGCCACGGGTATCTGACCTTGAAGATGGACAGGAAGATCAGGATCTCGACGCCGCGCACGCCCGGGATCGTGCGAATCCGGCCGGTCACCAGCCGGTGGAGGTGCTCCTCGTCCAGATAGCCGACCTCCGCCATCAGGTCGAATCCGCCCGCGGTGGCCATCAGCCACTCGACCTCGTCCACCCGCGCGATCGCCGCCGCGATCGCGTCCAGGTCGCCCGCGCAGTGCAGCCCGACGGCGGCGCGGCGCAGCGGCCCCGCCGTTCTCGGATTGACGATGGCCGCGACCTTGATGACGCCTGTGTCGATGAGGCGGGCCACCCGCTGCCTGGTCGGCGCGAGAGTGAGCCCGACCGCCTCGGCGATGCGGCCATAGGTGCGACGGCCGTCCTGCTGCAGCTCGGCGATGATCCGCCGGTCGATCTCGTCGAGCGGAACCTCCTCCCCGTCGCCGGTCAGCACCGGCAGGACCGGGGCGCACCGCCGGGCGGCGGTCGTCTCGTCCGGTATCCGCCTGCCTGATCCGGGCGGCCAGGAGTACGCGGCCTTGAACAGGTTGAGGTAGAGGAGGGTCTCGACGCCGTGGACCCCGGGGATCACCCGGATCCGGTCGGTGAGCAGGCTGTACAGGTGCTGCTCGTCCACGCACCGCAGCTCGGCGATCAGGTCGTAGCGGCCCGCGGTGGCGACCAGCCAGTCGACCTCGTCCACTCCTGCGATCGCCGCGGCGATCGTGTCGAGGTCGCCCTCGCAGCGCAGGCCGACCGCGACCCGGAGGCGGCAGCCGAAGGCGGCGGGGTTGGTGATGGCCACGATCTCGATCAGGTTGGACCTGGTCAGACGGGCCACGCGTTGCCGGGTCGGGGCCTCGGTGAGCCCGACCGCCGCGGCGATGCGGCCGTAGGTGCGACGGCCGTCCTGCTGCAGCTCGGCGATGATCCGCCGGTCGATCTCGTCCAGCACGGGCCGATCTCGTGGTTCGCGGCTGCCGGGTGGTGCATCGGTCACCCCGCAATCGAAGCATGGAGGCGACTCGCGCACCACATCGCTCGCCGGTGCGGATCTTGCAGCGGAAATGTTTTGCTCTGGCGGATTTTTATTTCATAGTTAGTTGCCTATTCGGTGGGTGCCAACTATTTTCACCACCATGAGCGAATCCTACGATGCCGCGGCGGTGGCGCTGTCGGACGGCATGCTCCGCCGGGAGTCCGGCCGGCTGCTGATCGAGGAGGTGCCGGTGGACGTCCTGGTCGAGAGGTTCCCGGCGCCGCTGTTCGTGGTCTCCGAGTCCGCGTTGCGTCGGCGGGTCCGCCGCATCCGCGCCGCCTTCGAGCGGGTCTGGCGCCATGGCGAGGTGCTGGTGCTGCCGGCGGTCAAGGCCAATCCCGTGCTCGCGCTGCAACGGGTGCTCGCACAGGAGGGATGTGGCGCCGACCTGGTCGGAGCCGGTGAGCTGGAGGTCGCGGTCAGGGCCGGCGTCGACCCCGGCCGGATCTCGCTCAACGGCACCGCCAAGGACCGCGCCACGATCGAGCGCGCCGTGGCGCTCGGCGTCCGCGTCACCGTCGACGACGTACGGGAGATCGAGCTCGCGGTGATGGCGGCCCGCGCCCTCGGCAAGCAGGCCGACCTGCGGGTGCGGCTGCGGCCCCACTTCGAGACCGACGCGCGCATGGATTCCTTCGGCATGCCGATCAACGACATCTACGGCACCTACAAGTCGGGCCTGCCCTACGACGACCTGGCCGAGGCCGGCCGCACCTTGACCGCCCCTGAGCTGCGGGTCAGCGGCGTGATGATGCACATGGGCCGCTACACCACCGACCTGTCCGTCATCGGCGGGTACAGCAGGCGGTTCGGTGAGCTGACCGCCGAGGTGTCGGAACTGTGGGGCGGCTGGACGCCGCGCACCATAGACGTCGGCGGCGGATTCGCGCCGCCGGTCGACGGGTTCGGCCGGGCGAATCCGGACTTCGTCGCACCGGACCCGCCGTCGATCGAACGCCATGCCGAGGTCGTCTGCGAGAACCTGGGCAAGGGCCTGGCGTCCGGCGGCCTCGACCTCGAAGGCTGCGTCCTGGAGGTCGAGCCCGGCCGCGCGCTGTTCGGGCCCTGCGGCATCCACGTGGCGACCCTGCTCAACGTGAAGCGGCAGACCCGGCCCTTCCCCTTCACCTGGTACGAGACGGACACCACGCAACTGTTCCTGTCGGAGATCCCCGACGAGGCCGCTCGCCCGCCGGTGATCCCCGTGCACCTTCCCGAGACGGGCGACCGCGCCGAGGTCCGCGTCGTCGGCCGCTCCTGCATGTCGGACGTGCTCGCCCGCACCGCCACGCTGCCCGCCATGCGCCCCGGCGACCTGCTGGCCTTCTGCTTCACCGGCGCCTACAACGACGCGAACGCCAGCAACCTCAACCTGCTGCCCAGACCGGCCACGGTGCTGGTGAACGGCACACACGCCCACCTGGTACGGCGGGCCGAGACCATCGACGACCTACTGGCCCGCGACACCCTCCCCGACCACCTCCGCCACCCCGCGACAGGAGCCGCCCGATGAACGCCACCCCCACCCTCGACCACGCGGGACTCACCTGCGCCGACCTGTCCGCCTCCCTCACCTTCTACCGCGACCTGCTCGGCATGCCCCTGCTCGAAACGGGCGAGGCGCAGGGCCGCGCCGCGGGCATCGAGGGCGCCTGGCTCGCCTATGCCATGCTCGACGCCGGCCGTGGCCAGATGATCGAGCTGCTGGAGTACCGCGAAGCCGGCACCACCTCGACCGCGCCGCCGGTCAACAGCCCCGGGGGCGGGCACGTCGCCCTGGGCGTCCAGGACCTCGACCTGGTGCTCGCCCGCCTCGCCGAGGCCGGTTTCCATCCGCTCACCGCGACGCCGGTCACCATGTCCGCCCCCGAACTGGGCCGCTGGGACGGCGCAAGGCTGGTGTACGTACTCGATCCCGACCGCCACGTCGTCGAACTGGTCCAGTTCGCCGCGTAGCGCCCCGCTTGGCTCGTTGGTCACCTTCTCGTGGAAGCGCACAGGCAGCAGCGGTCGAAGGAGAACGGCTGGTCGCCGGCCTCTTGCCAGATGCTCATCCTGTTCCTGTGCCAGGCGCTGGGAACGATCAACCGGAGAAGGGCGAGCGCGACCACCTCCTCTGCTCCTGCCTTGAACAGGGTGTACGCAGCGCAAGCGTAGGACCTATGGTGAGAACCGCCTCGTATGTATCGGATCTCCAGTTGTCGCCGGGCATTGGAGCGTCGTTCCGAACGGGAGCGGCTGCGTACGGCGCCGAGGAAGGCGGGGCCTCTCCCCGAAGCGTGGACACCTTGGCTACCGGATGATGCAGATCCGGAGACAAGGAGTTCCACTAGGCACTGAAGTCATACCCGCCGGAGTTCAAGGCGGACGCCGTCGCGTTGCACCTCACATGCCGTCCGCGCTCCACCGTCCGGCGGAGCGGCTGCGGACGGGGAGGACCTGCGAGCCTGTCCAGCGTGGCGGCATGACAAGCCGGAACCCGCCGCCCTTGGCCAGGCGGCGGGTACGGGTCGGCTGCGGGGGTCAGCGCAGGGGGAAGGCGCGGGTGGTGGTCTGTTCGACCTTGTTGCCTCCGGTGTCCCAGGCTTCGGCCTTGAGGGTGACGGCCCTCTTGGTGTCGGCGAGGGCGGGATAGGTGAGCGTGGTGGTGTAGACGCCGGTGCGTACCCTGCGGACCTTGGCGTCCTTCCAGGTCTGGCCGTCGTCGGTGCTGTAGGCCAGCTTCAGCCCCGCGACCGCAGGCATGCGCTCGGCCGACGGGGAATGGGTCACGTCGATCTGGAAGGTGTGCCGCCCACCGGCGCGTACGGTGTTGTCCAGGGCCTGCGTGTCACCCAGGTCGTACCCGACGAACACCAGCGGTTGCGGGTTGCACGAGCCGGACGTTCCCATGATCGGGTGGCAGTCGGTCGTCGGCGGGACGGTGTCCTTGTCGCGGGCCTTGGAGCGGAAGGTCCAGACGTTGGCGTTGCCCGAGCCGCTCTGTTCGAGCCGGTAGACGCCTTCCTCCTTGGGCAGCGTGAACATCGGGACCGCCGCGCCTGCGATGCGCGGGAGCTCCTTGCCGTCCCTGGACAGCTTCACGTCGGCGTTGTAGAGCCCGCCGGGCCCGGCCAGCCGCCCGCCGCCGGTCACGTACGTGTAGGCGGGCAGGAACGTGTCGCCGAGCCGGCACATCGCGCACAACACCTTGTTCAGGACGCCGGGGACCTCCGGGATCACCATGCCGCCCGGGGTGGCCGGACCGGTGCCCCAGCGCATGGTGGCCCTGCCGGGCTTCTCGATCGTCGTGTCCAGCCCCCAGGGCCTGGTGCTGGTGCCGATGACGCTCCCCTTGCGCAGGGTGTCCGCGCCCGACACGCTGAAGTACTCGATCCGCCTGGAGGGGGCGGCGAAGTGGAAGGCCGTCGCGAATGACACCCGCTGCAACGGCTTGAGGCTGTGCCAGATCTCCATCTGGCTGTCGAGGCTCGTCGGCGCGTGGAACGAGGTGTCCACGGCCCGCAGCCGGCCGTCGGTGAAGCGGTAGACGGGCTCGGGGACCCTGCCGTCCTCGTAGTCCTGGAGCTGGTAGGTGTAGTCGACGCTCGGGTTGTTGGTGATCTCCAGCGTCACCGGGCCGTCCGCGAGCCGGGCGCGGAGCTTGTCGCCGACGGCCTTGAAGACCTGGATCACCGGCAGTTCCGGCTTCTCGTCCCGGCTGGGCCAGGTGGGGATCGAGCAGCCGGGGGACACGACGTTGGCGAACAGCACGATCCCGGCGGCGCCCGCGGCCTTCAGCGCCCGCACCCGATCGAGGTCGGTGAGGCATGTGTCGCTGGGGTCGATCGTCATCAGCGCGAGCTTGCCGCGCAGGTCACCCTGCGGGTTCGCGCCGCCGCCGACGTACGCGAGGTCGTAGCGGTGGGTGCCGGCCGGGAACGGCATCTCCCAGCCGAGGTCGAAGCCCAGCCCACCGTCGAAGTACTCATAGGTTCTGGCGTCGATCGCGTACCGCTGCGGGGCCACGGCGCGTACGGCCAGTTGCGGGTTGGCGGCCGTGGCGCTCATCGAGAACAGCAGCTTGCCCTTGGTCACCTTCTTGGTGGGGCTGATGTACCAGTCGTTCATCCCGAGAGCCCCCATGTTCCCGGAGGTTATGGGGGTGCCGTCCCAGGCCGTGCGCACGAGGGAGAAGCTGCCTCGGGCGTGCCGCCAGTCGATCGGCTTGGGCGTCGTGAAGCGCAGCAGTTCGGCTTCGCGGGCGTCGAGGGTGATCTCGGCGCCCTTCTCCGGCACGACCACCTCGGGGTCGTACAGCTGGGCGACCGGGGCCGGCCCGCTGTCGACCGTGTTGTGCTGGATGCCGGCCTGGACGCTGTAGGTGCCCGGTTCGAGCATGTAGCGGTAGACGCCGTCGGCGACGAACGTGCCCTGGGCGGGGCTGTAGCTGTCGACGACGTCGACCGCGCTCGCGGCCACCCAGGTCAACATCGGCGACGGCGGGTTGCCGTACCTGTCGACGAGGTGCACGGTCAGCGGCACCATCTTGGGCCCTCGGCGCAGCCCCACCGGGGTCGTGACGCGCGTGCCGGACGGCCCCGTGGCCACCACGGCGCCGGTGTGGCCGCCCTTGGGCAGGCCGCCCGGGTGCAGGGTGACGGTGACGGACGCCGTGCCGCCCGCCGGGACGGTCACCGACGGGGCGCTCAGCGTCAGCGTGTCCTTGTTCTCGCCCAGGGTGGCGGCGAGGGTCAGCGTCACCTCGGCAGTGCCGTCGTTGGCGTAGGTGAGCGTCTTGTCCGCGGTGTCGTTCACGTCGACCGGGACGATGCCGTAGTCCAGGTTCGGCGTGGTGGAGGTGACGGCCTGGGAGACGGCCCTGGCCACGTCGACGCGACCGGCGCCCTGCTCGTAGGCGGAGAATCCGGCGTCCTTGGCGGTCGACATCAGCGCCGCCTTGAGCCGCTGACCGTCCCAGGACGGATGCTGCTGGGCCAGCAGCGCGGCCGCGCCCGCGACGTGCGGGGTCGCCATGGAAGTGCCGTTCAGGCTGCTGTACAGGTCGTCGACCGGGCTGCCCAGGGATGTGCCGGTGGCGCGGGCGGCGACGATGCCCACGCCCGGGGCGGCGATGTCCGGCTTGAGCGCTCCGTCGACGGCCCTCGGACCGCGGCTGGAGAAGCTCGCGAGCTGGTCGGACTTGTCGGTGGCGGCGACCGTCAGCGCGGACGCGGCGGCGCCGGGCGCGCCGATCGTCTCCTTGCCGGGCCCGTCGTTGCCCGCGGCGATCACGAACAGCGCGCCCGTCGAGGCGCTCAGGTCGTTGACGGACTGGGACAGCGGGTCGGTGCCGTCGGTGGGATCGCCGCCGAGACTCATCGAGACGATCTTCGCCTTCTCCTCGGTGGCGGCCCACTCCATGCCGGCGATGATGTCGGAGATGCTGCCCGAGCCCGAGTCGGCCAGCACCTTGCCGATGACGAGCCTGGCGCCGGGGGCGACGCCCTTGCGTGAACCGTCCGAGCCCGCGCCGGAGCCCGCCACGGTCGCGGCGACGTGGGTGCCGTGGCCGTGGTGGTCGGTCACCTCCTGGCCCTCGACGAAGCTGCGGCTGCCGGCGATGCGGCCGGCCAGGTCGGGGTGGGTGGCGTCGACGCCGGTGTCCAGCACGGCGACCGTCGTGCCCGAGCCGTCGAAGCCGGCCTTCCACGCCTCGGGGGCGCCGATCAGCGGCACGCTCTCGGCCAGGTCCGCCTTGACCTTGGCGTCCAGCCAGACCTTGCCGACGCCGCCGGCCAGCGTCGTCCTGCCGGTGGCCGCGCCGCGCAGGGTGGCCCAGAAGTCGTCCGCCTTCGCCTTGTCGACCGTGAGCGCGGCGCCGTGGATGCTCGGCAGCGACCGGGTGGCGGTGCTGTCGGGCAGGGCGCGGGCGGTGCTCTTCTGGGTGCCCGGGTACTGGACGATCAGCGGCAGGCGGTCGGCGGCGCCGTCGGCGTAGCCGTTCTCGGCCAGGTAGCGGACGTCGAACAGCTTGCGGTCCAGGACGCGCGCGTCGAGGGCGGGCTGGGCGTCGTCCGGGATCACGAAGATCCCCTCCGGGCCGGCCTCGCTGCGGAACAACGGGGTGTGACCGTCGGGGCGGCGGACGGCCTCGGGGGTCGCGGTGTAGCGTCCGTCGCCGTCCCTGGTGAGGCGGACGGTGTCGCCGGTGATCAGGGTGAGGTTCCATTCGCCGCCGGCGGCGCCGGGGAGCGCGACGACGCCTGGGCCGCCCTTATCAGGCGCGGCGAGGGCCGTCGCCGGGGTGAGCAGGCCCGCGGCCAGTGCCGCTACGGCGGCGCCCGCTAACACGCGCGGCCACGGCCGCCTTCTGGTGGTTGGCATCGGGGGTGCTGCCTCTCTCCTCATGCGTCGACCCAGCCCTCTTCGAGTTCGGCCTCGGGCTCGGCCTCGGGCTCGGCCTCGGGCTCGGGTGTGTCCTGCTCGTCCGTCGGATCGGGCTCTTCGGGCATGCGCCCAGCTTCACAGGAGCGACAGAGGGCTACCTATGGGGCAAACACCCCAATAGTCAGGCGTCGAGTCGGTGCGCCAGCCCGGCTCGGGAGCGCAGGCCCAGCTTGCGCATGGCCGACCCCAGGTGCTTGTCCACGGTCTTGGCCGACAGGAACAGCTCCTTGGCGATCTCCTTGTTGGTCAGCCCGGTGGCGGCCAGCCTGGCCACCGCGTCCTCCCTGGGGGAGAGCGCGGACCCGTAGCCGCGCGGGCCGCCGCGGTGCCGGGCGGGCACGGGCAGGCCCCAGCGCCTGCTCAGCCGGCCGGCCCGGTCGAGGTCCCAGGCGGCGCCGAGCCCGCCGTACGCGTGCAGGGCGGCCTCCAGCATCGCCGCGCCCCGCTCGTCACCGGCGGTGAGCAGGCGTCCGGCCGCGTGCTCGCGCGCCTGCGCCGCCTCGTACGTCGCCCCCAGCCGGTCGTACGACGCCGCCGCGTCCACGAAGCGCACGGCGTCGGCGGACAGGAAGCCCCACGCATGGCCGAGCGCGGCCCGCGCGAACGGCGCGTCCAGCGCGGCGAGCTCGCCTTCGAGACGTGACACCAGCTCCCCGGCCTCCTCGGCCCTGCCCAGCCCCACCAGGGCTTCGACCAGCGCCGGAACCGCGCGGACACCCACCGGCCACAGCCCCTTGGCCGCCCACAGCGAGAACGCCTCGCCGGTACGCGCCACCGCCTCCGCGGCCCCGTCCTGCGCGACGGCCAGCCGCAGCAGCGCGCTCACCGGCAGCGCGAGCACGTCGGCCGCGCCCGCCTCCAGGTTCGCCCGCACCAGGTCGCCGAGAAGCGCGGCGTCGGCGCGCCCGCGCGCGAGGGCCAGGCAGCCGGCCACGGTGTCCGCCGTGAGGCGGTAACTCCGCAGGTCGGCGAAGCGGACCCGCAACGCTTCCAGCTCGTCCTCCACGCCGTCCCACGAACCCCGGCAGTACGCCAGCGTCGCCAGGTTCAACCGGCACCTGGACTCGATCAGGCCGGTGACATCGTGCTCGGCCGCCTCGGCCAGCGCGGCGTCCAGCAGACGGTGCGCGGTGTCGTGCTGCCCGGCCAGGCAGGCGACCTCTCCGACGGATTCGTAGGCCACCACCTCCCACCGGTTGGTCGGACGGCCGCCGGTCCGCGCCACGACCTGCGCGGTCAGGCTCGCCCCGCGCGGGTCGCCGACGAGGGTCAGCACCATGGCGACCTTGCCGAGCACGGAGATGCGCCGCTCGGACTCCGCGATCTCGGGCAGTCGTTCGAGCGCCAGGTCGAGCCAGCGCAGGTGCTCGGCGAGCGGGACACCAGGGGTTCTCGGCATGCCCAGGCCCACCATCGCGTACGCGGCCAGCACCGGGCGGTCGGCGAGATCGGCGACCGCCTCGATCATGGCCCCGCGGGTGAGCTCCGGCGCGGCGCCCCCGGCCTCCAGCTTCAGCCCGATGAGGTAGTTCAGCTCGCCGCGCACCGGTCCGGGCGGCTGGCGGGCGGCGGCGGGGCGCAGCAGGCCGATGAGCTCGTCGGCGCCCAGCGCGTAACCGCCCGCCCAGCCCAGTTTCGCCGCCAGCCTGCCCTCGCGTTCCGGGTCGAGGGGCGCGTGCCGCAGGACCGCCTCCAGCAGGCGTTCGGCCTCCGCGTCGTTGGCGAGGGCCACGGCCTGGTCGGCCGCCTTCTCCGCGGCGTCCACCCACGCGTCGTGCCGGCCGGCGTGACGGTGGTGGTGGGCGATCTGGCCGAGCGGCGTGGGATTCTGCCGCGCCACCGCCTTGGCCGCGCGGACGTGCAGGTCCTGGCGTCTGGACAGCGGGATGCTCCCGTACACCGCCTGGACGGCCAGCGCGTGCCTGAACCCCGCCGTGCCGCCCCGCTCGACGAACAGGCCGCGGTCGAGCAACTCGTCCAGGCCCTCGTGGGCGTCCTGCTCCGGCACGCGGCAGGTGGCCACGAGCTCCCGCACCGGCACGGCCACCTGCAGCACCGCCGCGGCCTCCGCCACCGCCTGCCCGTTCGCGCTCAGGCCGCGCACCCGCTCCAGCACCGAGTCACGAACCCCGGCCGGTACGCCGAGCTCGTCGAGCGTCTTGCGCGCCCACCTGGTGCCGCGCTGGACCAGGACGCCGCGGGCGCGCAGCAGCGCGACCAGCTCCTGGATGGCGTACGGCAGGCCGGATGTCCGCTCGCACAGGTAGGCGGCGAACTCGTCCGACACCTGCGCGGTCCCCAGGATCGATGCCGTCAGCTCGTTCGTCCGCGCGACGTCCAGCGGGGCCAGGGCGAGGTGGGCGTGGGCGAGCTCCGGCCGCAGCCGTGCGGTGAGCGCCCGCAGGCCGGGACCGGCCTCCTCAGCACGGAAGGTGAGCACGAGGCCAAGTCCGGGCGGCGGGTCGCTGAGCAGGTAGCCGAGGAACTCGATCGTCTGCTCGTCGGCCCAGTGCAGGTCTTCCAGCACCAGGACGACCTGGCCGAGCGCGGCGAGCAGTTCCGCGAGCCCGCGGAACACGCGGTGCCGCAGCCCGGCGGGGTCGTCGAGCGGGCCGGGTGCGGCCGGCAGGACGGCGGCAAGTTCGGGCAGCAGCGGGTGCAGAGCACCAGTCACCGGCGACAGGCCCACCGCGGGAAGCTTCCCAGCGGCGCCGCGCAGTGCCTCGATGACGGGACCGAGCGGGAACGGCTCACGGATCTGCGCGCATCCGCCGACGAGCGGGGGCCGGTCGCGCAGCTCGACGGCGGCCGCCAGCTCGCCGACCAGCCGCGTCTTTCCGATGCCCGCCTCGCCCTCGATCATGACGACAGCCGGGGGACGCCTCACCGCCGCCAGTAACCGCCGCAGCTCCGTGTCCCGGCCAACGAGAATCGGCGAGATCACGCGCTCCGCGGCCACATCGGCATCGTCCATAATCGAGCAATTGAAGCGCCGACTACGTGAAATGTCACGTCTTGTCGCAGGCCCGGGTAGCCGCCATCGGGCGAGACAGCGTGATCGCCGTCCAGGCGTGCGAACATCGCCCGGCGCGTTCGGCGGCCCTCGCGCAGCGCCCGGCGGTAGCGGCCGTCATCGAGCACCGGCGAGGCCGGCGGAGCTTCGGCGCGGGCCGGCGGCAGCTGGTCGAACCCGGTCACACGAAACCAGAAGTGCAGGTCACGGCGGCCACTCCTGGTCCGCCTGCGGCCGCGGGCGGGAGGCGCACACCGGCCACGTCCGCCGTCTCCAGCCCCAACGCCCCGGTGAAGTAGGCGGTGCCGGTGAAGGTCGCCTTGTTGAAGACGGCGTGGTCGGTGAAGGTCGCCCTGTCGAGCCGGGCGCCGCCGGTGAAGAAGGATCGCCCGGGTGTTCAGCCGGCCGTGCGGAACTCGAAGAGCCGCGCAGCCTGGGAGGCGGTGAGGTGTTGCGTGCGTCCGGGAACGTCCTGCACCAATGACACGCCTTCTGCGTAAAGCTGGCCAGGGCTGGCGTGCATGGCCATGAGCTTGGCGTATCGGGAGACGTCGGCCGCCGGTAGGGCCTTCCGCCGTTCCTGGTTCTGCTCCAGCAGGACCTCCTCGGGCTGGGTGAAGCGCAGTGCGGTGACCGGCATCTGAAACCTGTTGGCGATGGCGAGCAGCCTGGCGCGCGCGTGAGGGAGCACGTTGGTTGACTCGGCGATCACGGTGCGGCCCGTCGAAAGTCGCGCCATGACTCGGCGATCTCGTTCCTGGAAGATCTGGGGGTCGGCTGATTCACGGTCGACAGCAGTGTTGAGGTAGCGCTCGGCGATGGTGTCGCTGGACACGACGGCCTCGGGATCGATCTTGCCTTGATCGATCAGCGCCCGGCAGAAAGAGCTCTTGCCCGAGGCCGGCGGCCCGACCAGCAGCACGAGCCCAACAGGGATCCAGACTCGTTCGGGTTGTCCGCCGTCGCCGTCGCCGTCGCCGTCGCGGATCTCACGCTCGAAAATCACGGTCAGACGATAGACCTCCGCCTTGCACTGTGACTTCACGGTCTATCGGCCAGGCGCCTGGCGTCATGGCAGCCTCTCGCCGTGCGGATGATCACGGGAGTGAGTAGCGGACTGGCACGTCTCTCAGCACTGACGGCCCAGCGGGGTGGCGTTCGGTTCAGGCGGCTCCAACTGCGTGCGAAGTTCCTGGTTCTCCAGGCGGCCTGGTGCCGGGATCGGCCGGGGAACCGGTCGCGGCCGCGGTCGAGCGCTTCCTGGGCTCCTGCGGGCCGCCACCACGTGCGGCAGCTACGCCCGCACCAGTCCGCCTCCCTGTCCCGCTCACGCCGCACCGCAACAGAGCGCCGCCCTGGCTGACGAGACCGCCTGACCGGCTGTCCGCAAGGCGCACAGGGTGTACGCCGCCCGCGTTGCCGCCGTCGATCAGTCACTGCCGACAGGCAACTGACCAACACCCCAGCCAGCGCCCGGTCCGGCTACTCGTCTTCCCAGGTCTTCGCGATCGATCTGGTCCCAAAGCCCCGTCCGCGCTGGGCGCGATCAAGGAGGCGGAGCGCCGTCGCCGCGAAGCCGTCGTGCTGTCGGATCGCTGACGAGACCGGAGCTCCGGCCAGTTCTTCAAAAAAATCCGGGAGGCGGTGTCGGATCGGGGCGGTGGTGTTCGTAGCAGGGGCGAAGGCGCCCACAAGGGGCATCGCACGACAAAGGAACCGCAACATGAAGCTGACGACCATGACTCAGGTCACTCTCGATGGCGTGATGCAGGGAAACGGCGCCGCGTCGGATGACCGCAGGAACGGATTCGAGCGCGGCGGCTGGGCCCGGGGGAAGGGCGACGACGAGACCAGGACGTTCATCACGCAGACCTACCAGCGCGCCGAGGCGTTCCTGTTCGGCCGGCACACCTACGAGCTGTTCGCCGGCTCCTGGGGATCCATCGACCAGATGCGCGCACATCCCATCGGCGTGGCCTTGAACGAGGCCCCCAAGTACGTTGCCTCGACCACGCTCACCACCCCGCGTTGGCAGGACACGACCGTGCTGCGCGGTGACCTCGCGGCGGCCATCAGTGAGCTGAAGGCCAAGCCCGGGGGTGAGCTGCAGGTGCACGGCAGTGGCATCCTGGTCCAGTGGCTGCTGGAGAACGACCTGGTCGACGAGATGACTCTGATCACCATCCCGGTGGTCGTCGGCCAGGGCGCGCGGCTGTTCCCCGACGCGGGCCCGGATCTTGCGCTCGACCTGGTCGAATCGCGGGCCGACTCCAAGGGTGTGTCGATCCAGGTCTACCGGCCGGCCGGGCGCCCGCAGTATGCGACGGCTTGAAGTCCCTGACCAGCGCACCACGCTGATTTGGCACCCCGGGAGTTGATCTTCAGATGCGGTACCTGGTTTCCGTGATCGACGACAGAGACAATCCCGATGACACGGACAGGCGGCCTGCCATCAGCGCGTTCAACGAACGACTGATCGCCGAGGGCTACTGGGTCTTCTCGGGCGGACTCGCGGACACCAGCGCGGCCACGGTCATCGACAACCGGGGCGAGCAGGCGATGTTCGGCGACGGGCCTTTCGTGGAGTCGAAGGAGTACCTCGCCGGCATCTGGGTGTGGGAGGCCCCCGATCTGGATGTGGCGCTCAAGCTCGCCGCCGAGGCGTCGAAGGTCTGCGACCGGAAGATCGAGGTGCGGCCGTTCCTTTGACCGACGTCCGGGAGGTGATCACCCAGGCCCACCACGACGAGTGGGCGCGGGTGATCACCTCCCTGACCAGGCGTTTCGGTGACCTCGACATCGCCGAGGTTGAACCTGGAACTTGCAGGTCAAGGCGGCGATGGCGCGCGGATGAGGTCGGCGTCGGCGGGGGCATGCGCAGCCCGCCGGCACATGTGCTAGATTGAGATCAGTTGCAGTTGTGGTACCCATAAAGACTTGTGTGCACCTGACGGTATGTAGCCTCAGGTGCATTTTTTGTTCTCCGGTCATTTCCGGGTGTGTGGTCCTATCGCGGCGACGCGGAATCCGTTCGATGCGGATTTCGGCTTTGCACCCATCGAAGGAGATCAACATGGCTTCTGGCACCGTGAAGTGGTTCAACGCGGAAAAGGGCTTCGGCTTCATCGAGCAGGACGGCGGCGGCGCCGACGTCTTTGCGCACTACTCCAACATCGTCGCCAACGGCGGCTACCGTGAGCTGCGCGAGGGCCAGAAGGTGGCCTTCGACGTCACGCAGGGCCAGAAGGGCCCGCAGGCCGAGAACATCGTTCCCGCCTGACACTGCGCACCACGTAGCCGGGGCCCGCGCCGCAGGGCGCGGTCCCCGGCGCGTTGCTTTTGTGGCATCCATCGTGCCGTGATGACCTCACAACCCGAGAAGCACAGCATGTCTGTTCTTCCGCCGCACACCGGATGCACCACCGATGGCTCCGGTTCGGGCATAGGCCCGATCCAGTTCCACGGCGCGGCATCACAGCCGCGTTCTTCCCGGCGAAAGCCGACCATTTCGACGTACGAGCCCAGGCTGTTTCCGCCGGTTCGACTCGTCTTTCTTCGGCTCGTGCTAGCCGTTCTTGTGCCGCTCATCGCGCCGAGGATCCTGACACGTGCCGCATCGAGGAAGGTTCTGCATGAACCACGCAACTCGCGCGCACGATCGCAACTCTTCGCCCCGTACGGGCGGCTCCGCCCGAAGCAGGGGCGGCCGATTCAGCTCTCCGGCTCAGGGCCGTTCAGGCGCCTCCAACCGGTCCGGCAACGGGCGGCGTCCCGCCGCGCTCCAGAGAGAGTTCGCGCTGCCGGTCACCGTAACCCCGGCCCTGCCGGCAGCCGCGACATTCGCTGAGCTGAGCATGCCGCCCGCACTGCTCAAGGTGCTCAGCGGCCTGGGCGTGAACGAACCGTTCCCCATCCAGGCGGCCACGCTGCCGAACTCCCTGGCCGGCCGGGACGTCCTGGGACGGGGGCGCACCGGGTCGGGCAAGACACTCGCCTTCGGCCTGGCCCTGCTCGTCCGCACCTCCGGACAGCGGGCACAATCGCGGCGACCGCTCGCCCTGATCCTCGTCCCCACCAGGGAACTGGCCCAGCAGGTCACCGATGCGCTCACGCCGTACGCCCAAGCACTGAAGCTGCGGCTGGCCACGGTCGTCGGCGGCATGTCGATCAGCCGCCAGGCCCATGCGCTGCGCAACGGTGCCGAGGTCGTCATCGCGACCCCGGGACGGCTCAGAGATCTCATCGAGCGCGGCGACTGCAGCCTGGACCAGGTCGGCATCACCGTGCTGGATGAGGCCGACCAGATGGCCGACATGGGCTTCATGCCGCAGATCACCCACCTGCTCGACCAGGTGCGCCCAGATGGCCAGCGGATGCTGTTCTCCGCCACTTTGGACCGCAACGTCGATCTGCTGGTCCGCCGCTATCTGAGCGACCCGGTGGTCCATTCGGTCGACCCCTCGGCGGGCGCGGTCACCACGATGGAGCACCACGTGCTGCACATCCAGGGCGCCGACAAGCAGGCCACCACCGTGGAGATCGCTGCTCGCGACGGTCGGGTGATCATGTTCCTGGACACCAAACACGCTGTGGACCGGCTCACCGAACAGTTGCTGAACAGCGGAGTGCGCGCCGCCGCGCTGCACGGAGGCAAGTCCCAGCCCCAGCGCACGCGCACCCTCGCCGAGTTCAAGAGCGGCCACGTCACGGCGCTGGTGGCGACCAACGTCGCGGCCCGCGGCATCCACGTCGACGACCTGGACCTCGTCGTCAACGTCGACCCGCCGAGCGACCACAAGGACTACCTGCACCGCGGCGGCCGCACCGCCCGCGCCGGCGAGTCCGGCAGCGTCGTCACCCTGGTGCTGCCCAATCAGCGCCGTGACATGACCCGCTTGATGGCCGACGCCGGTATCGTCCCGCAGACCAGCGAGGTCCGTTCGGGCGAGGCCGAGCTGAGGCGTATCACGGGCGCCCAGGCTCCCTCAGGCATCCCCGTGACCATCACCGCACCGGTTGTCAGTCGCCGGTCGGGACGGAACGGCAGACGATTCCGGTAGCAGCGGATGGGGACTCGCCCAAGGCCAGGCAGTTGAGGCTTCTGGGCTGTTGGCAAGAGTGCTGAAGAGATCGGCCGGGCGGTGTGGATACCCGGCCGATCTTGCGGATGAGTTGGCTGCCGGCCCAGCGAGACAGTTGCCGCTACACGGTGTCGAGGGTGACATCGCGGAGGTGGCGGGCGATGCCCCGGGCTGGTCAGGGGCGGTTGGGGTCATGGTGGAGCAGGGCCAGGACCTGTTGTTGTCTGCGGTGCTCGGCCGGGGCGATGGCGTAGTTGTCGCCGTCATCTCTGCGCCTGCCGAAAATTAGATCGGCCGAGGTCGTGACCATGTGAGGCCTTCGCATGGCGGCGCGAACTCAGGGCCACCCGGGGGACAGAAACGCGTGCGGCAGGATGATGAGTCGTGCTCCTTCGCCTGGCCTACCCCACCGTCACGAACACGTTCGCCGCGCTGCGGTTGCTGCCCCTGAGCGATCGGGACAAGGACGTGGAGATACTCCCGTCCTGCGCCACCAGATCACCGTCCTCCAACGCCATATCGGCGCCGACACCAGAGTGAAATTCGCACCCGAGGACCGGGCCTTTCTCGCCGCGCACCTGACCTCACTGCCGCGTGAGGTTCTGCGCCGGCTGCGGCTTGTCGTCCGTCCGGACACCGTCCTGCGCTGGCACCGCGACCTGATGAGACGGCGCCACGCCGATGGTGAGCTCGCCAGACTCGGCATCAAGGTCGCGCCGTCCACAGTCTGGGAGATCTTCAAGCAAGAAGGCATTCATCCAGCGACCCCGGCGGGCATCCACCACTTGGGCCGACTTCCTGCGCTCCCAAGCCCACGCTCTGCTCGCCTGCGATTTCATCGAGACCGTCACCTTGAACGGGCAACGCCAGTACATCCTGGCCGTCATCGAGCACGCCAGCAGGCGCGTTCGCGTACTGGGCACCACCGCTCACCCGACCGCCGACTTCCTGATCCAGACGATCAGGAACCTAGTGATGGACCCGGAAGACGCAGGCTGCCGAGCACGCTTTCTGATCCGAGACAGGGATGGGAAGTTCCCCACCCTCATGGACGGAATCCTCGCCGACGCGGGCATCCAGACCGTACTCACCGGCATCCGGATGCCGCGCATGAATTCCATCATGGAGCGGTGGTGCAGTCTTGCCGCCGTGAACTCCTCGACCGCTGCCTCCTGTGGAACGAACACCACCTCCGCCACGCCCTCGGCGAGTACGAGAAGTTCTACAACCAGCACCGCGCCCATCAAGCCCTCGACCAGGCAGCACCACTCCGCGCCATCCCGGATCCGATCATCGAACCGGCGCGTGTCATTGACCTGACCATCCGCCGACACGACCGGCTCGGAGGCATCATCCACGAATACTCACATGCTGCTTGAGCTGCACGGACGTATTTTCCGGCAGGCGCAAAGACGAGAGAGCCGACCGGCGAGACGAGTTCGACTTGGCCGAGGCTTGACCATACCTGGAGCCGTCCCTGCTGGGCGAGGCTGAGCCGGGCGTTCTGGCTTGATCTTCTGGTGGTCGTTTTTGGGGTCTGAGTTGGTGCTGGACGTCTAAACGATCTACCGCGGTACACGGTCCGTACGCAAGAGCAACCAGCGAGCGACCAGCCATGATCAAAAACGAGATCCGAGGCTGGCGAGAACCGAGAAATCCCAGGTCGGACGTGGTTTTGAAGAGTAGGGCGGGTGGGACTTGAACCCACGACCCACGGATTATGAGTCGGTTCCTTTGCCGGCGAGGAGCCGTAGCCGGCGAACAGCGTCACGCACCAGGCGGCGTAGCCGAGCTGCACGACCCTGCCCTTGCTCCACCGGTCGACCACCATCTGGCTGATGCTGTCGAAGCAGACCGACTCAGCCGTCTTCAACCCCTCCAGGGGCCTGGGGGACCAGCCAGCCCATGTCGCCGTAGAGCACGCAGGCGCCGTTGTCGGTCAGGACGCGGCGGACGGTGATGCCCAGGCTGGTGAAGTGGGCGTGGGCGCGGTGCCAGAAGGCGGCGGCGGTTTGTTTGGTCTCGTCCGGCAGGATTTCGGTGTAGGCCAGGCGGGAGTGGTCGTCCAGGGCGGTGTGCAGGTAGCTGTAGCCGATCTTGGGCTTGCCGTGCCGGTAGCGGGCGGTGGTGGTGGCCTTGCGGTGGTGATGTGCGGTCTGCCGGTCGGTGATGCGGTGTCCGCCGCCGTCGGGGATGTTGCCGAGTTTCTTGACGTCGACGTGTACCAGGTCGCCGGGCCGGTCGTGTTCGTAGCGTCGTATGGGGTGGGCGGTGGCGCGGTCCAGGTGTCGCAGGCGGGCCACGCCGGGGCGGGACAGCACGCGGTGCACGGTGGAGGGGTGCAGGCCCAGGAGGTGGGCGATGCGGGCCGGTCCCCATCGGCGCAGGATGCGTACTTTGATGATGCGGCGTTCGGTCCGGGGCGGGGTCTCGCGGGGGCTGTGGTGCGGCCGGCAGGGCTGGTCGGTCATACCGGCGGGGCCGAGCTGGCGGTAGCGATCGGCCCTTCGTTTGGCGGTGTTGACCGCTACTTGGAAGCGTTCGGCAGCGCGTCGCAGGGGCCAGCCGTCCTCCACCACGCAGCGGGCCAGGCGTAGGCGTAGGCGTCCTAGTTCGGTCGGCGGCGCGTTACTGTGGGGCATGAAGGGCCTCCGGGGCTCGGCGTAGATGTCGCAATCCACACCGAACCCGTAGGCTCTTTCCTATGCAATGATCTTGGGGATCGTGTGTCTTCGCGTTCTCAACCTCTGTGGTCAGTACATCTAGACACACCCCTTAGTGAAGGCGTCGGAGTGCGGTAGCCTGCCCGAAATGCCGGTATTGAGTCGATCCGCTGTCTCCGGGGTGCGCGTCGCGCGCCTCGTCGCGGCCGTGGCAAGCTGCGGGTTCGCCTTCGGCGGGTTCGTCGGGATCGTCAACGGCGACCCGGCCGAGCGGCCGGTCGCCACCGCCCTGCTGGTGGCCCTGCTCGCGTTGCACCTGCGAAACTGCGTGCGCTGGTCGCAGGAACCACGGCCAGCGGGCTGGCCGTGGACGCTGGCCGCGCAGGTCGTGCTCACCGTCGCAGGCATGATCTGGTTCGCCGACACCTGGTACGGCAACTCCGGCTTCGCCGCCGCGGCGTTCCTGCTGCTAATCAGGCGGCGATGGCTCGCGTGGACGTGCTTCGGGGTCGTCCTGGCCGCCCAGGCGGCGTCTACGCTGGCGGAGGGGTTCGGGCCAGCAGAGTCGCTGTATCTGGCGATCGGGCAGGCGGCCTTCGCCGGGATCGTCCTGTACGTCGTGGCGCGGCTCGCAGACATGGTCACCGACCTTCAGCGGACGCGGGCGAGCCTCGCGGAGGCCGCGGTCGCACGCGAGCGGGCGGCCTTCACCAAGCAGCTCGGCGAGCGGGTCGCGGGTTCGCTGGAGGGGATCGTCGCGGGCGGGCGGAAGGTGCTGGAGAGCGGGCGGTCCGAGGACGTGCGGGAGCGGCTCGCGGCGAGCGTGGACACCGCGCGCGCCGCGCTGAAGGAGACGCGTTCCGTCGCCCACGGGCATCGGGGCGAGCGGCCGTCCGCGGCCGTGGCCGACGACCTCACTACCACCGGGGTGACCGTCCTGGGGGTCATGACGATCTGCCTCATGATCGTGCCGAACGAGGTGCGGCGGATCTTCCGCGTCGACGTCCCGGTGCTCCACGAGGCGATCTTCTGGGTGGCGCTGGCGGCGTTCCTGGCGCTGTTCCTGCGGGCGTGCGTCCCCGGGCGGCCTGTCAAGCGGGCCGCGCTGATGCTGTTCGCGCTGGGCATACCGGCCGTGGCGCCCTTGCTGATCTTCGAGCTGGACCTGTGGCACCCGGTGTACTTCCTGCCGGGGGCCGGGCTCGTGCTGTTGTCCGGGTGGATGCGCTGGGTGGCGGTGGCCGTGCTGCTCGGCGGCGTGCTGGCGCTGTGGAACGTGCAGCTGGGGGACTCGACCGTGCTGAGCGCGGTCTACGAGGTGGTGTGGATCAGTGTGCGCGCGCTCGTGGTGTACGGGCTGGTCAACATGGGGACGCTGGTCGTGGCGCTGAAGGCGGCGCGGGCCGAGCTGGCACGCACCGAGGTTGCGCGGGAGCGCCTGCGCTTCGCCGGTGACCTGCACGACCTGCTCGGACTGCGACTCTCGGTCGTGGTGCTGAAGAGCGACCTGGCCTTCCGGCTGGCGGGCAGGGACGCGGAGCGGGCCAGGACGGAGCTTTCCGCGGCGGTCGATGCGGCGCGTCAGGCGCTGGCGGAGCTGGGCACGATCGTGTCGGGGCCTGGGGAGATGTCGGTGGCCCAGGAGGTCGGCACGGCGACAGCCGCGCTGTCCGCCGCCGGTGTGTCGGTTCGTTCCTCGGTCTCGGTGTTGGAGCTGGACTCGGAGGCCGATGCCGCGCTCGCCGCCGTTCTGCGGGAGGGGACGGCCAATATCGTATGGCACAGCTCCGCCGTGCGGGCTGAGCTGGTCTTCGAGGAGAAGGACGGCGTGGCGTGGCTGCGGCTGACCAACGACGGGGTCAGCCGGGACGCGGTGGAGCCGGGGATCGGGCTGGAGAGCCTGGCCGGGCGGATGCGCGCGGTCGGCGGCGAGCTGACCAGCGGGATCAGGGGAGACAGGTTCGTGCTCGAGGCGAGCGTGCCGCTACAGCCACCCCTGATCGGTGGCGATCTTGATGGCGTCGATCCTGTTGCGGGCGTTGAGCTTCATGAGCGCTGATGACAGGTAGTTGCGCACCGTCCCCAGGCTGAGGAACAGCGTCTTGGCGATCTCGTCGGGTTCGGCGCCGGTGGCGGCGATGCGCAGCACCTCGGCCTCGCGCGCGGTCAGCGGGCTCTCGGCCCGCTCCAACTCGGCGAGCGCAAGCTGCGGATCCACCACCCGGCCGCCGGCGACCACCTTACGGATCGCGTCGATCAGCTCGTCGGGCGGCGAGTGCTTGAGCAGGAACCCCGCGACGCCCGCGTCCAGCGCCCTGCGCAGGTGTCCGGGCTTGTTCAGGCCGGTCAGCATGACGGTACGGCAGCGCGGCAGCTTGTCACGGAGCAGAGCGGCGGCCTCAAGCCCGTCCATCCCCGGCAGATCGATGTCCAGAACGGCCACGTCCGGCTCGGCGTCGAGGGCCGTGGGCACCACCTCGTCACCGCGTTCGACGGCCACCATCACGGTGATGTCGTCCTCCAGGTCGAGGACGGCGGCCAGGGTGTCGCGCAGGATGCGGACGTCCTCGGCGATCATCACACGGATCATGTGAATCCTTCACATCCCCCTGATGAAACGGTGCACTACCTGGCAAAACGGATGGTTGTGAGTATAGATGCATGCGAAAGATCATCGTTTCCACGCACGCCACGCTCGACGGTTTCATCGACAACCCGCACGAGTGGTCGCCGCAGCACTCCGACAAGGAGACCGAGACCCACGCCACCGCGATGACCAAGGGGGTGGACGCGCTGCTGCTGGGCCGCGTCACCTACGAGGGCATGGCACAGGCATGGCCGAACATGAGCGGCGACTCCTTCGCCGACCACGTCAACGCCATCACCAAGTACGTCGTCGCCTCCCAACGCGTCGACACTGCCACCTGGAGCCCGACTGTCGTCATCCCAGGCGACGACGTGGTGGCCCAGGTCACCGAGCTGAAGAGCCGGCCCGGCGGCGACATCCTCATCTGGGGCCACGGCCGCCTCACCGACACACTCGCCCAGGCCGGGCTACTGGACGAGTACCGCATCTGGATCTACCCCGTCCTCAAGGGCTCGGGCGAGCCGCTCTTCCGCGCAGAAAGCGCCACCCCGGTCGAGCTCGTCGATGCGCAGCGCTTCGCCACCGGCGCGCTGCTGCTGACCTACCGCCCCGTTGTCTGACCACTGCTAACAGAATCCGCGCACCTCCCGCCCCTTCCGACGCTCGGGGATTGAGGGACGAGAGAGGTCATTTTCGTCATGGGTCTTAAGGAGAGTGCCATGCGCAAGTTGATCGAGTCCACGTTCATGACCATTGACGGCGTCGTCAGCGGCGCGGACAAGTGGAGCACGCCGTACTGGGACGAGGAGTACTCGGCCTACGCCCGTGAGCTACTGTTCGCCGCCGATGCCCTGCTGCTGGGACGTAAGACCTACGAGGGCTTCGCGGCGAGCTGGCCGAGCCTGGAGTCGGTCGAGGGCGACTACGCGGTCAGGATGAACACGCTGCCCAAGCACGTCGCCTCCCGTACGCTCACCGACACCACCTGGAACGCCACCGTCATCAAGGGCGACGTCGCAGAGGAGGTCGCCTGGCTCAAGCGGCAGCCCGGGCAGAACCTCCTCAAGTTCGGCACCGGCGAGCTCGACAGGACACTGCTGGAGCACCGGCTCGTCGACGAATACCACCTGTGGGTTACCCCGGTCGTCGCCGGCAGCGGTGACCGCCTGTTGGACGGCATCGACACCACCCACCTGAAGCTGGCCAGGACGACGACGTTCGCCTCGGGCGTCATCGTGCTCACCTACACCCCTGGAGCCCCGCAGTGAAGATCATGAGCGTGCTGGCGATCGGCGCGAGTCTGCTCGCGGCGCCGGTCGAATCCGGCCGCGCCACCCACACGGGTACGATCGACGGCGCCAAGTACCGGGTCGAGACCCCGGACCGGTGGAACGGCACGCTGCTGCTGTTCAGCCACGGCTACCACCCCGAGGGCTTCCCCGTCGGGACGATCAGCCTGACCAATCATCCCAAGACCGAGAAGTGGCTGCTCGACCGCGGCTACGCGCTGGCCGCCTCGCAGTACAAGGATGGTGGCTACGGCTATCAGACCGAGAACGCGATGACCGATCAGCTCGCGTTGCTCGACTGGGTGGAGAAGAAGATCGGTAAGCCGAAGCGGACGGTGGCGACAGGCCAGTCGATGGGCGCCGTCGCCGCGACTCTGCTCGCTGAGCGCAACCCGGGCCGCTTCGCCGGGGCGATGAACGTATGCGGCAACTTCGACGCCCTCGGCTCCCTCAACGCCGAGCTGGACGTCTTGTTTGCGGTCAAGACGCTGCTCGCGCCGGGCAAGGACATCGACCTGGTCGGCGCCGAGGACCCGGACGCGAGCGCGAAGGCGCTCGCCGACGCGGTCGAGGCAGGCACGAAGACACCCGAGGGTCGTGCCAGGCTCGCGCTGGCGGGCGCGTTCAACAACGTCTCCGACTGGTACTCCACTCACGGCCCCCGTCCGAGGAAGGTGGCCGAACGCATCCGCCAGCAGGCCAAGTGGGTGATGGGCTCCTACGCCTACGGTTACGGCGGCCCGTCCGGCCAGGCCGACCTCGCTGCCAGGGCGGGCGGCAACCCCGCCTCGAACACCGGCGTCGACTATGGCCGCCAGCTCGCCCAATCCGCCCAGAAGAAGCTGGTCAAGCAGGCATACGAGGCCGCTGGCCTCTCGCTGCGCGGCGACCTGAAGCAGCTCGCGTCCGCCGAACGCGTCGCCGCCGATCCCGAGGCCGTCGCCTACCTGAAGCGGTACGGCGTGCCAAAGGGGAACCTCAAGGTCCCGATGATCACCGCCCACAACACCGGCGACGGCGGCACCAGCACCGACCAGGAGAACTGGTATGCCAAACAGGTCCGCGACCCGGGCAACCTGCGCCAGGTGTACGTCGGCAGGGGAAGCCACTGCGCGCTCAGCGCCGCCGAGGAGATCGTCACCCTGCGGACGTTGCTGACCCGCATCGACACCGGAAAGTGGCCCACTACGAAACCCTCCCGGATGAACGCCGCCGCCCACGCCGTAGGCGACGGCTACCAGGCGCCGCTCGACTTCCTGACCGGAGTGGACAGGGCGATGCTCCCTGCCTTCACCAAGCACGACCCGCCGCGGACGCTGCGTCCCACGGGCTGACGGGCGCGGCACCGCTCGATCGCGTGTACCGGTCCTGTTCGTGGACGCGATCAATGTCAAGATCCGGGATGGTCACATCGCCAACCGGCCCATCTACCTGGTGATGGCCGTCACCGTCGAGGGGCACCGCGACATCCTGGGTATCTGGGCCGGCGACGGTGGTGAGGGCGCCAAGCACTGGCTGGCGGTGCGCCAACCGGATGACCTCGCTGGTCGAGCCGGTCTCCGCGTCCGAGCAGATCACCAGCACCTTCGGCTACGACGCCGCCGGCGCGCAGACCCGCACCACCAACGGCCGCGGCAACTCCACCTACACCACCTACAACAGCCTCGGCCTGGTGGAGACCGTGATCGAGCCGGCCACCGCGCAGCACCCCGACCTGAAGGACCGCACCTGGACCGTCGCCTACGACGTGGCCGGCAACCCCGCCGTCAGCCTGGCTCCCGGCGGGGTACGGGTCGAGCGCACCTTCGACGAGCTGAACCGGCTCGTCACGCAGACCGGGACGGGAGCCAAGGCCGACACCGAGGCCAAGAGGTTCGGCTACGACTCGGTTGGCCGCATGATCACCGCCAACGATCTCACCTTCACCCTCAACGACCGCGGCCAGCTGCTCAAGTCCAGCAGCGCCGTCGCCGGCGACCTCAACGTCTATGCCTACGACGCCGACAACCGCGTGGTGCAGCGCATCGACGGCACCGGCACCTCCACCTTCACCTGGGACGACGCCGACCGGCTCTGCGCCTGCCGATAACTACATCCGCCCATCTCATGACTCTGTGAGAGCTTCGCGTGGTGTACGCGAGCTCTGGCGGCCCGGAGACAGAAGCGCGTACGGCAGGATGATCCGCTGTGGCTCCTTCGCCTGGCCTACCTCACCGTTACGAACGCTTTCGCCGCGCTGCGGTTGCTCCCCATGAGCGATCGGGACAAGGATGTGGAGATTCTCGTCCTGCGTCACCAGATCGCCGTCCTTGAACGCCAACTCTGCGCCGACACCAGAGTGCGATTCGCGCCCGAGGACCGGGCCTTCCTGGCCGCTCTCCTGACGTCGCTGCCCCGCGAGGTTCTGCGCCAATTGCGGCTTCTCGTCCGGCCGGACACTGTCCTGCGTTGGCACCGCGATCTGATGAGACGGCGTCACGCCCGTATCTGCCGGCCGAAGCGGCCCGGGCGCCCACCCACGGTCCCCTCCATCCGCGCCCTCATTCTGCGCCTGGTCCGGGAGAACCCGAGCTGGGGCTATCGGCGGGTCCACGGAGAGCTCACCACGCTCGGCATCAAGGTCGCGCCGTCCACCGTCTGGGAGATCCTCAAACAGGCAGGCCTCGACCCGGCACCCGAACGGGCTTCCACCACGTGGACCGACTTTCTGCGCTCGCAAGCCGACGCCCTACTGGCCTGCGACTTCATCGAGACCATCACCCTCAGCGGGCAACGCCAGTACGTCCTGGCGGTCATCGGGCACGCCACCAGACGCGTCCGCGTGCTCGGCACCACCGCTCACCCGAGCGCGAACTGGGTCACCCAGGCAATCAGGAATCTAGTGATGGACCTGGACGATGCAGGCTGCCGAGCGCGCTTTCTGCTCCGAGATCGGGATGGCAAGTTGCCGATCCTCATGGACGAGGTCCTCGCCGAGGCCGGCATCAAGACGGTGCTCACCGGCATTCGGATGCCGCGGATGAACTCCATCATGGAGCGGTGGGTGCAGTCCTGCCGCCACGAGCTTCTCGACCGCTGCCTCGTCTGGAACGAACGCCACCTGCGGCACGCTCTACGCGAGTACGAACGGTTCTACAACCAGCACCGCGCACATCAAGCCCTGGCCCAAGCCGCCCCGCTGCGTCCCGTCCCGGAGCCGATCACGGGGCCAGAGCGAATCACTGATTTGAACATATGCCGACGAGCCCGGCTTGGCGGTGTCCTCCATGAGTACTCACATGCCGCTTGACCTGCATGGATGGAATTGTCGGCAGGCGCAAGGCCGCCTGCTCGAGACGGCGGCGCCGCCGGGCTCGTTGCCGCCGAGATCGAGCCGGAAGGGCGGGTATCGGTCGGTCATGAGCGCCGCGTAGCCGGCGACCCGCAGACCCCAGCGGTTCAGACCGAGGATGAGGTCGAACAGGGGCGGGGGTAGCGGCCGGTGACGGTGAGCGCGATCCCGGCGATCAGGACGAGCAGTGCGACCAGACCGCCGCCGCCCCAGTCCCATGCGTCGCCGCCGGCCTGCCAGCCGATCCAGGCGCTGCCGCTGAACAGGATCCCGACGATCAGGAGGTGCGGGACGGCCAGGAGCCACTTCACCAGGACGAGACCGCGGTGCAGCCGCGTCGGGTACGGCTTGACCGCGGGAGTGGGGGCTTGCATGGCCAACGGGGTTGGCGAGCTCATGGTCGAGTTCCCTTCTTGTCCGGGAGTCGCAGGTAGGAGGAGGCCGCATGGCCACTGCTCGGGAGCGCCAGGCGGTGCGGACGTCTCTTCGGCAGAGGTCTGTTGCGGGCGCGGGGCCGGCTGTGAGCCAGGAGCCGGCCGGACACGCGAACCTGCTCGTTTGTGAGGGGATGAGCGCGCCGCCGGATCCGCGCTGAGAGACCGAGCCGTGCCCCGTCTCATCGGAGGCCCGTGTCCACCGGGAACGACGGCTCGGCGTGTGTCAGATGGTGACGGGCCGTGCTGGCACGGAGGCCGTGATGCGGCCGCCCTCGTTCTCCCAGGAGGCTGAGTCGTCCCGGCCGGGTGAGCCCTCCTCCGGGTGTGCGGGGTGAAGGATGTCGGCGGGACGGACTCCGGCCGTGCCTGCGGCTGCGAACGCCAGCGCGGCCGTGGCTGGGCCGTCCGCGGTGCCGGGCGGGATGACCAGCAGGGTGATGGGCACGGTTCCGGCGATGCTCAGGGTGATCAGGTGCGGGTCGGCGCTGCGGAACCAGCCCACTCTGACCTGGCGGCCGCGGGCCGGGATGCGGCGCGGGATGTGATCCCAGGCGTCCAGGTGCAGGCCCACGCGCAGGACTGCCCTGCCGAGCCGCTGGTCGACGGCGGAGATGAGGGCGGGCAGTTCGGCGGCGGCGTCACGGGTGCGCGGCCACCATGCCCCGTCGACGGTGCCTCGCCGGTCGAGGACGGTGTTCAGGCTGAGCCTGGGGGCGGCCTCGGCCGCGAGAACGGGGCTGGACGGGAAGAGGGGTGTCGTCATCGTGATCGCCTGGCCTGTCGGGCCCCCGTCACGGGGCCGGAAGTGGTCTGTCGCCGCGGGCGACGCCAACCTGGGTGCCAACGCTCGAAATGTCCTCGGCATTTATTATTCTACCTCGCTTTGCGAGGCAAGGAAAAACATCATGTCGCCGGCAGGTGCTGTTATCGATTGTGGTGATAATCGGGCCGGTGATTGCCTGTTGTCTGTTCTCGCCAGGAAGAGCAGCCTGGTGCCGGGTTCGAGAGCAGCAGAAGGGAGGCGCCATGAGTCCGTCATGGAGGATCAAGTCCAGGATGCGGGCCGTCCGGAGTTGGATCATGCTCTACTACGGCCGTGCCACCGGAAACCAGCATCTGGAGTCGAAGGGCATGGCCGACCGGGCTGGAAATGATCCGGGGCGGCGCAGCGAGAAATCCAAAAGGATGTTCAAGCGCTGATGTGGCGACCGTCAACGGCGCCTAAATGTGCCGGCCCGGTCCAGTGCATTCGTTCTTCACGTCATCAGTAAAAATGCCGGCACAAATCTGGAGTAGCCATGAATCGTGTCATTGTCGTGGGCGCCGACGGTTCGGATGCCGCCACCTCGGCCGTCGAGTGGGCCGCCGACGACGCCGCTCGCATGGCGGCCCGGCTCCGCATCGTGCACGCCGTGGACCGCTCGCCGTACGAGATCGCGAGATTCTCCACCCCGGGCCAGGACGACGTCATCATGCTCAGCGCGCAGAGCGTGCTGAGCGACGCCGAGGCGGCGGCGCGCAAGCGACAGCCCGGCATCGACGTCGGCTGCGAACTTCTTCAGGGCGCCGCCGCGGCGGTGTTGCGCAGCCGGGCCGGTGACTGCGCCGAGATCGTGATCGGCGGCACCGGCCTCGGCGGCTTCCCCGGGGCCGTGCTGGGCTCGGTGAGCACCCACCTGGCCGGGCACGCGCACGGCCCGGTGGTCGTCGTCCGATCCGACCATGACACCGTCCACGGGGAGGTCGTGGTCGGGCTCGACGACTATCACGCCTGCGAACCCGCCCTCGGCTACGCCTTCGAGCAGGCGATGCTGCGTGCGAGCACGTTGCGCGCGCTCTGCGCGTGGCAACCTCCGGCGCACGCTCACATCCCCGACGACGCCTATGACCTGGACGAGATCCACGCTACCCAGAGCCGGACCGCGGCCGGCATCCTCCAGGGGTGGCGGCAGCGATATCCGCAGGTTCCGGTGATCGAGGATGTCCGTCGCGCCCACCCCGTCGATGCTCTCATCGGAGCTTCCGTCACGGCGGATCTGGTCGTCGTGGGCTCTCAGGGCAGAGGGGCGATCGGCACCGTGATGCTCGGATCCGTCGCCCTCGGGATCTTGTACGGCGCGCGCAACTCCGTCGCGGTGGTGCGGTCATGAGCGTGCCTTGGCCGGCGACCTGGAACCTGAGCCGGTGGCCGTCTGGGCCGGTCGGTCGGCAGGCTCGGGGGTGAGCAGCGGCTCGGACGGCCCCGTCGGCGCGCCGGGCGGGATCGCCGGGCCGTAGACGGGTTTGTCAGAGGGTCGCGGCCGCTGTCTCAGGTGTCTTGCTGGGATGTTTCCGCTCGTCCTGGGTGGCTGTGACCAGCTGATCGGCCGCAAGGACCGCCAGAGCCGGCGCGACGTCGAGCTGTGATCTCGGCGACCGGGGTGCCGGCGAATCTGTTCCCAGCCCAGCCGCACCACGACGAAGCCGACGGCTGCGACCATCGTCGCCACCATCACGATGGCGACGATGGTGGTCATCGTGGACATGTTCGCCTCTCAGGGGCAAACCTGTTCAACCGTCCCGCCTGGCCGTTGCGTCTGATTGTCCGGGCGTCCGGCGGAGATCGGCGTCGGGTGCGGGCTCGTGACTGCCGCGCCGCCTGGCATTGTGGCCGGCCAGGTCGTCCATGGCGTCCTGTCGGCTTCGGACGGTCGACCCACTCCAACGCGACTGGGTGCGGAGCAGGAGAATCGACACAGCGAGGACACCGCCGAGCATCAGCATGACGCCCACGATGCGCACGTCGAATCCGCCGGGCAGCAGGTCTGCCACGGCGGGCACCGGCCCGAGGACGATCGAAGCGATGATGCCCATGGCGGCACTCCTCTGGCGGTGCGTCGATGTCCGCACGAGACCGGTCTTCCGGACCGGTCGAAGCAGGGTTCCGGCCGCTGCGTGATCGCCGCGGCCGGGGTCGAACGCTTTCACCTCCAGAGCACACCCACGGGCGCCGTACAGACACAGGCGATTCGGAATGGATCCATCTCCAGAAGCGATCACCACGCGTTGGGTCCCCGCACACCAGGCAGACCCATCAGTGGGCGCCTCGCGGCTCGCGGACTTGACGCCGCTCCTCACCCTCATCGTGACCTCCAGACGCGGCCAGTCGCTTGGTCAGCGGCTCGCCTGCTCGTCGGCGAGTGCTGGTTGCTCGTGGGGGGTTGCGGCTGGTTGCGGGCGGTGCTCGTCGTCGTTGGCGAGGAGTTCCTCGAACAGCACGCGGTAGTGCACCATGGCCTGCCGCAGGTCCTCGGTGGAGGCGTCGCCGGAGGCGGCGCGCCCGCTGATCCGGTGGGCTTGCCGGTAATGGTGAAGGGTGCGGCCGTGCACCACCGACAGGTCCGCCAGCTGCTGCCGGAAGCCCCCGGTGGGGTAGCCGCGTTCGGCCATCGCGGCCGTGACCAGCTGGTCGGCCTCGGTGACGGCGGGACCCGGCACGTCCACGAACCGCTCTTGCAGCCGGGTCCAGCGCTCCGCGTAGGTCTGCCGGGAGGCGGGGGTGAGCGGGATGATGTCGAGGGTGGCGAAGCGTTTCTCCCGGGCACGCAGCTCCTGCTCGGCCTCTCCACGACTGTCCTGTTCGTTCAGGGCGTGTTCGTATTCGGGGCCGAAGCGCCGGCGCGGCCCTTCCCGGCGGCGGCGTAGCAAGACGTAGCCGATGGCCAGTGCCAGGATCACCGCCACGGCGACGGCCACCCAGAGGATGGTAACGATGGTCATGTCTGCCTCCTGCAGATGTCGATGCCTTTCGCACACGGCTGGTGAGCACGGGCAGAGGCAGCGGCCGGGATGTGGATCGACGGTCACGGGCCACCCGCCGGAACGCAGGGCCGTACCTCACCTCCTCTGTGGCGGGAACGCGAGCTCCGGGGGGCGGGCTGGACGGGGTCATCGGCGGCCGGCCCAGCGGCCTGAACCTCGGCCAGTGCGCCGGCCGGTGACCAGGTTGTAGGCGAGCAGCAGCACTGCCGCGCCGACGACGGCGCAGACCCAGGTGGACAGGTTGAAGAAGCCCTGAATGCCGGAGACGTGTGCCCATGGCCGTTCTCCCTAGGGCGGTGCCTCGATGTCTGCGGGATCGGTCTTCCGGACCGGTCGAAGCAGGGGGCCGGCCGGTTGCCGGCGGCTACGGTCGAACTCACCCTGAGCCAACACCCGCGCGGAAGGGGCGGAAACAAGCGAACGGCGAAGGGGCCATCTTCAGGACCGATCACCAGGAAGAAGAGGGGTTGTACGGCACGACCAGCGGTGAGGCCGGCGCGTCAGACCGCCTCGTCGCCGCGGCTGCTGGTGGCCGCTGGTGCACCTTCGCCGGGCGCCGGCCCTGGGGGGAGGGGGATCGGGTCGCTCTTGAAGAGTTCGGGCACGGCCCGGTAGAGGATGGCGGTGATCGGGACGGCCACGACCGCGCCGGCGATCCCGGCCAGGATGCCGCCGACGGCCAGCACGATGATGATCGCCAGGGGGTGGAAGTGCAGCACCCGGCCGACGATCAGCGGTTGGAGCACGTGGTTCTCCAGTTGTTGCTCGACGATGAGGATGCCGATGAAGATCAGTGCGTAGATGGGGCCCTTCGCGCCGAGCGTGACCAGCGTCGCGACCGCGCCGGCGAAGAGGATGCCGACGATCGGGACGAAGCTGGCCAGGAAGATCAGTACGGCCAGTGCCGCCCACAGCGGGACGCCCATGACGGCCAGCACCACGCCCATGAGCACGCCGTGCACCGCGGCCACGGCCACCGTGCCTTGCACGTAGTGCGACAGCGTGGTCCAGGCGGTCCGGCCGGCCCGGTCGACCCGTGGCGCCATCCGGCCGACCCCCTTGAGGAACCAGGACCAGATCTGGTCACCGTCCTTGAGCAGGAAGAACGTCACGAACAGCAGGAGCACGATCGAGGCCAGCACCTCCACCACCACCACGGTCCCTGCCAGAACGGTCGAGGTGATCTGCTGCTGCCGTTCGGTGACCAGCTTGGCGATCTCGTCCACCCAGCCGCTGAGCTGGAGGGGCTCCAGGTGCAGAGGGCCGGTGTAGAGCCAGCTCTCCACCGTCTTGGCCGTCTGCCTGACCTGTTTCACCAGGCCGGGGAACTCCTCGTTGGCCCGGACGCCGATGATCCAGCCCGTCCCGCTCAGCACGGCGAGGGCGACGAACATGGTGATCCAGGTGGCGTGGATCGACCGCAGCCCCGACGCGCGCAGGTGTCGGGTGAGCGGGAACAGCAGCGCGGTCAGCAGCAGGGCGATCGCCACCGGCAGGGCGAGGATGCGCATCGTCGCCACGAAGCCGAGGACGAAGTTGGCCACGATGCCGATGACGATCAGGCACGCGCACCACGCGGCGATCTTCGCCAGGATCGGGGGCACCAATCTCGACAGGCGCTCCTGAGGTGAATCCATGTAGGGCAACCTTCCCGCCGTTCGTTGGCGCGGTGCACGATCTTCTCCTTCAGCCCCGTACGAAACAGCAGCCGGCGCCGAACGGCGGGCGTGATGAAACAGAGCGAAGTGGTGGCTGCCCCGGTCAGCGCGATGAAGAACAGCCAGTGGCCCGAGGAGTCCACCTTGGCGTCCGGGCAGAGGATCCGTCATCGGTGAAAAGGCGGCTTCGTCTCTCCTGATGAGGCAGCGCCATCGGTCGGGCACTACCCTGAGTTTCCATGGCACGACGACCACGGCATGGACTCATCGATCATGGTTCCGGTTCGCGACCTGTTGGGCGCCCGTGACCTTACCGGCGGAACCTACAGCTCCAGATGGGCGGGTCAAGGGTGCCAGCGCGGCGGCGGCCCGAGCTCCGAGGGGCCGCTGGTCGCCGCCGATGAGGTCGTCGAACAAGGCGCGATAGTGCGTCATGGCCTGCCGCAGTTCGTGGATCGACACCCACCCGTCCCCGGCGCGCCCGCTGATCTCGTGGGCTTGACGGTAGCGCACCAAGGTGCGGCTGTGGCGCAGCGACAAGTCGGAGACCTGCTGGGCGAAGTCCTCGGTGCTGTATCCGCGCTTGGCCATGACGGCCCGCACCAGCAGATCTGCCTCGCAGACCGCGGGACTCGGCTCGTTCACGAAACGCTCCTGCACCGCTGCCCACCGGCCGGCGTAGCCGCGGCGCGCCTCGGGATCGAGTGGCTGTACGTCGAGTGGCCCTGATCGCGTCCGGCGGGCTCGCAGCTCACGCTCGGCCGCCCGCCGATCGCCCGCCGCGGCGGCCATGCGCTCGTAACCGGGGCCGAATCGCTCGCGAAGGCGACCCCGACGCCTGCGCAGCAAGAAGAAGCCGATGGCCGGAACCATGACCATCACCCCCACGATGAGAGCCACCCACATGACGGCCTCGGCGGACATGATCGCCTCCGTTCCGATCGCCGGCGTCCCGCCTTAGGACGGGTGACCGGATACCGCCAGTCAACGCCACCCGTCCGGAGACGGACAGGGGCGTTCGCAGCAAAGCTCATCGCGGGAGCTGATCACCGCACCCCCGCGATCACTTGAGCTCACGGCCCGGTGGCGGCGTCGGTGGGGCGCGCGTACCAGCGTCGTACGGCTTGGTTCGCGAGGCCGAGGTCGATGGCCTGCTGGGGGAGCAGGATGCGCTCCGGCCTGGCGCGTCTTCGCCGGACGGCGGTTCGGTGGCCGGAGCGACGGGTTCGAGCCAGTCGAGTCGTTCGGCCAGGTGGCGGGCGGTGTCAACGACGTCGGCGATGTGCGGGGAGGGGTTGGCGTCGTGCCACAGCAGGGACCAGGGGTAGTACGTGGTGGGGTCGGTCAGGGGCCGCCAAGTGGTGCCGGGCCGGTTGGAGGAGCGGAAGGAGGAGGGGACGCAGTGCACGCAGCGGTGCTGGAGTACGAGGTCGGCGGCGGCCCGGGAGCTCTCGACGGTGCCTTCGTAGAGAGCGGGCTCGAACCCGGCCGAGCGGCACAGCGCGAGGACGAACTGGTTGAGCTCCGGCGTCTGCGATTCCTCGCCGAGCAGGAGCAGCTCGTCGGCGAGGGCGGCGACGGGTACGCCGTCAAGGTCGGCGAAGCGGTGGTCGTCGGGGACGAGCACGCCGAGGGGATCGAGCCTGACGAGTTTGGAGGCCACGTCGGCCGGGGTCCGGGAGGCGTGTCCGATGGCGATGTCGAGGCGGCCGTCGGCCAGTTGCCGGTACTGCTCGGGGGTGCCCGCTTCGATCTGGTGGATCGTGATGCCGGGACGGTTGTCCTGGAGTGCGCGCAGGATCTGCGGCATGGTGTCGTAGCCGGCGTCGATGATGCCGACGCGCAGCGTGGGCGCGGACGCGGCGGCGTTGCGCGCGGCCTGCGTGGCCCGGCTGACATGGTGGAGGATCTGGCGGGCTTCGATGAGGAAGGCGGCTCCGGCGGAGGTCAGGTCGACGTGGTGGGTGCTGCGGTCCAGGAGCCGCACGCCGAGCTCGCGTTCCAGCCGCTGGACCTGCTGGCTCAGCGCCGACTGCACGATGTGCTCGCGGGCGGCGGCGCGGCCGAAGTGCAGCTCTTCGGCCAGCGTCACGAAATAGCGCAACTGCCGTAACTCCATGCCCGACACCCTTCCTCTCCCAGGCGGTGCCGATGCGCCCGTGGTCTCCCACTCTAGGTTCCTCGTGGGTATGTCAACTTCTGGAGGCGGGCCCTACTCGCTGGGCTGAGGCGTCTGGCAGTCGATCTTCGGGTTCATGCCGAGGTAGTTGAGGGGGCCGGCCAGGATCGTCACCGCGATCGTGGCCACCTGGTTGCAGTTCTCCACCGGTGCCGTGTAGTACCTGCGCTGGCCTGCGGCGACGGCACCGACGATCAGCCACAGGATCAGCACCAATGATGCGACGCGCATCGGTTCTGCCTCCATCTTCGTGCCTGCGAGGCTGGCGGAGACGATGGGACCGTTGACGAGTTCGCCCGCGTCCGGACGGGATCCCGATCCGGGACCTGGGACCCACCGGGCGGTTCGTCGAAGCGGGGATCAGCGTTTGAAGGCGTTCCTGGCCTTGTCACCGGCCTGCTTCAGATTGCCTGCGGCCTGGTCCCTCTTGCCTGTGGCCTGCTGATGCCGGTTGCCGGTGACGCGGCCGAAGCGTTGCCTGGTCCAGCCTTTGAAGGCCTGGACCTTGTTGCTGATTTCCCAACGTAAACTCATTGTGATCTTCCTTCGCTGCTCCGCCGCGGTCAGGCGGCTTGGAGCCTCAGTGTCTGTCCCGGCTTGCGAGGGGGAAACGAGCAATGGCCGCGCCGGTTATCACAGGAACTGATGAGCGGTGGGGGCATCCGGGGTCAGTGTCCGGCCGGTGAGAGCGGGCCGGTACGGCGGCGCCGGAGACGTTCGGGATCGGGCCAGTGCACGTTGCTCGCCCAGCCGAACCGTTCGAACAGGCGGATCACCCCGCTGGACGGGTCGATCTGGCCGCGGTCGAGACCGTGGCGGGCGCAGGTCGGCTCGCTGTGATGGCCGTTGTGCCAGCTCTCACCGAACGACAACAGGGCCAGCGGCCACAAGTTCCTCGCCCGGTCGTGATCGCGGGTCTTGAAGGGCCGGCTGCCGATGAGGTGGCACAGCGAGTTGACACTCCAGGTGACGTGCTGGAGCAGCGCGATCCGGATGAGCCCGGCCCACAGGAAGGCGGTCAGGCCGCCGTACAGGGTGCCGGTGATCGCCCAGCCCGCTGCGAACGGCAGCGCCGGCGACAGCCCGCACAGCGCGGGGAAGGCGCGGGCCACGCGGGTCATGGCCGGATCGGCCAGCAGGTCAGGGGCGTAACGCCCGGCCGGAGTCTGGTCGTCGGTGAACAGCCAGCCCAGGTGGGCGTGGGCAAGCCCCCGAAGCTGCCCGCGCAGGCTGGTTCCGTACCGGTAGGGCGAATGGGGATCGCCGGGCCGGTCGGTGAAGGCGTGATGGCGGCGGTGCACCGCCACCCAGTCGATCACGTTGCCCTGGAAGCCCATCGACCCGGCGACCGCCAGGCTCACGCGCAGCCAGGGCCGGGCGGTGAAGGAGCCGTGGGTGAGCAGCCGATGGAAGCCGACCGTCACCCCCAGACCGGTCACCACGTAGAAGGCGGCGGCCAGGAGCAGGTCGGTGAGCGCGACCCCATGCCCCCACGCCAGGTAGATCACCGCGCCGAGCGCGGCGAACGGCGCGATCACGATCGCCCCGGTCAGCGTGGTCTGCGCCCGCCCGGCTGGCACGTGCTCGCCGGCCCCGGGGAAGGGCGAGGTTCCGTCGTAGTCCTGCCGGCGTTGCACCGGTCGTTCGGAAACAGTCATGAAGCAGCCTTTTTCTCATCTATACGGTCCGCCGGTGCACGTAGCACCAGCGCCAGGTCGACCTCGGTGCCAGGGCGGCGGCCACCGCGTGGTCGGTCTCCTGGTAGTGGGCCTTGGCGTGGCCGCCCTGCGAATCGTCGGAACAGGCCACCCAGCCGCAGGTCAGGCACACCAGCAGGCGCGTCCAGGTCTGGTCGAGGGCCAGACATTTCTTGCATTCGGGCGGTCCGTACCGCACTTGGGGGAGCTGGTGGATGTGATCGCAGCGCGGGGCCTGACCGTTCATGTCTACGCGGTCGGTCGCGGCCATTCCTTGTGCGTCCAGGGTCATGACGACCCCCTCACGGTGACAGCGACGCAAGGTGCGCCGGCTGGTCGCCTGCCAGTCAACGTGCTCAGCCGCCTCGGCGGAAAGGCGCAATCCCAGTCAGCCTCATCAGCTGCGGCGATAGCGGGCCTGCGGGCGATTTCACGAGACGCCACCGGATCATGCGGATCGTCACGTAGAGAACCGCCGGACCATGAAGTCGTCTGGATATTCCCCGCTGCGGGCCTTCCGTCGCCTTATGCCGAGAGCGAATTTCGCACGTTTATTTGACATTTCCTTGCCATTTATTTCGGGTTGGCATTGAATGAGGAATGCAAGCAAGGAAAAGGGGAGGCTCTCATGAGCTTCGTACAGATTCTCGAATTCAGCACCAAACGCGCCACGGAAGTCGAGTCGCTCATGAACGAGTGGCGGACGCAGACCGAAGGAAAGCGCCATGTGAAGCGCGAGATCGTGGCGAAGCACCACGACCGCCCCGATCACTACGTGGCCCTCGTCGAATTCTCCTCCTACGAGGAGGCCCAGCGTAACAGCAAGCTGCCGGAAACCGGCTGGTTCAACGCGCACATGGTCAAACTGTGCGACGGTCCGATCAAGTTCTCCGACTACGATGTGATTCGCGACAAGAGCTGATCACCGGCTGAACATCGCGAAAAGCTCAACCTGTGCTGTGGCGTGCGAGAACATTCTCGCGTCATGGCACGGGGCTTTTTTGTGTCGGCCCATCGTCGCGCGAGACGTGAAGGGGCCGGCACCGGCCGACCGCTACGGATTCCTCCTGGCGAGCGCCTGCTCGGCCGCGGCGCCCAGCAACCGGGCGGCGGTGGCCACCTCGGCGAGCCGGCCGGGCCCCATCGCGTCCAGGCAGCCGGCCAGCCGCCGCCGGTCACCATGGCAGGCCATGTTCGTCGCACGCTGGACGGCGAGGGCGAGCGAGGCCGTGCCGATCGCCGTCAAGACGTCGGCCAGGGCCTGATCCACGCCGTCGTTCGGACCCGGCGGCTGCGCAGGTTGAGCGGTCAATGCAAGTCACCCTGCCGTCTTTGAGCTCCGCGTGCGATCCGGTGCCGCCGGCCGGCCTGCTCCATCTGCCGGCCGAGGACAACGGGAGAGCGCCCCAGTGGTTCCCCATGAGACGCCACGAGCGGTGCGGCCGTCAAACCCATCGCGTCACCACGCGGGCGCCGACCCCCGGTGATCACGGCTGATGATAAGCGTGAGGCAGATTGCCGCTATCCACCGGGCCGAGCCGACGGGATGATCAGTACATCGCACCGGACTGCTCCACTCACGCCGGCTCCCGCACCACGTGTTCATGGCCACCTCACACGCGCGGACACCTTATTCCGTACTTCCCGCCCGTAGGAGTCAGCATGGACACCGCGGACACAGCCGGCATCCGCACGCCTGACACGGTCGCCGATCCGCTCTTGCGTATCACGCCGCTCGTCGATTCCACGGGCCTGTGGATCGAAGGCGAGCTCGACTACGCCACCCTGCCTGTCCTGACCAGGGCACTGGCCTCGATGGCGAGAGGTGGCAGCTTCTGCGTCGATCTGAGCGGCCTGGTGTTCTGCGACGTCGGCGGGTTGCGCGCGTTGGTCACCCCCGCCGCCGGCATGCGCGACGGCCAGGTTCTGACGTTACGCTCGCCCTCTCCGCAGGTGCGACGCCTGCTCCAGCTCACCGGCTGGCACCCGAAGGCCGGTCTTCGCCTGCAGGATCGGAGCACCTCATGACGGCCCTCGATCGCCGCACCGGGCAGGTCTGTGGCCCATCCCCGCCACCGCCACCGTCGTCCGCCCGTTGCCGACCTGTCCAAGGTGTCGTTCTGCGACGCCGCCGGGCTGGGTGTCGTGGTTGGCGTCCAGCCCGAACCCAATCCCGGACACCGTCCTCGGCCTGGCCGCCCGGGCCACGCCTTGCCCTCAGCGGGTCGTGGCCGGGGCTGCTGCGGCGGGATCTACTGCTCAGGCGGCGGGCAGGGGGGACGTGACATGAGTGAGGAGTTCGGAAACCTCCCAGAGCTGGTAACTGTCGCTGGGGTCTGAGCTGACGATGGCGGTCTAAATGATCTACCGCAGTACACGGTCCGTACACAAGAGCAACCACCGAGCAACCAACCATGATCAAAAACGAGATCCGAGGCCGGCGAAGCCGAGAAACCCCAGGTCGAACGCGGTATTGAAGAGTAGGGCGGGTGGGACTTGAACCCACGACCCACGGATTATGAGACCAGACTACACAACGGCCTCATGATGTCTCTCACCTGCAATAACTGATCCGGGGCGACACCTGTGATGCTAGATGGGGAGACATTGGGGAACGATCAAGGCTGAGGGCCATTCTCCTGCCCCTTACGGTCGCTTGGGCGTAGGCATCCCGACGCCTGGCGAACGGCCGTCTGACCTACATCTAGAGCGGCGCCGTCGCGGCCTGAAGCGTCATGTTCGCTTGCGTCCGCCTTCTCGTTTCGGCAGCGGCAGAAGTAGCTCCTCGACCGGATCGTCAGGGTCTGCAACGACCCAGTGATCTCCCCAAAGGTAAGTGGACGGCTTCGCAGCATGGTGAGGCTGTGCACGTGCGATCCGGAAGGATACGAACTCTCCCTTCTGCGGAACGGGGCCACCAAGCTCTTTGGCGATTACTGCATGTTCCAGACCTTCGCCGAGAATAATGATGCCCTCCTGGCGTAACCGGGGGCGGGCACGGGAAGTGCCGCCGTCTTCCCGGATGCGTGCCATGTAGTCAAGCTGGCGAGCAACTGTGCGAACCGTTCCTCGGCCAATTCTGCGTCCTTGCACTAGGCGGAATAGCTCATTGATGCGAGCCTGGCCAGAGCTGGAAGCCAAAATGCGGTCTCTAATATTTGTGGGGAGATGTAAAAGGATATTCTCGGTTAACTCGACGTTATGCCAGAGCCACCGAACGAGGTGGAGATTCTCCTTGTTGAGCCGGAGCTTCTTGTCTCGGTTGCCTTTTCGGGTTCTGGTGCCGCTCTGTGTGAGCTTGCTTGTCTCAGCGCGGAACAAGCCGGCACTCCACAAGCTCTTGCGGTCGTCGGCCCAGACTAGGAGGCAAATTTCATCCAGAGCCTCTGGTGGAATCATCCAACCCCCGAGGTCCTTGGAGAACTTGCAGTCCACATCTACGCCCGCGATGCGGTAATCCATATCCTGGCCGTTCGCGAACTCAAATTCTCGCTGCAGGTTGATTTCCACGAGAGTGCCCGCATGAGTCTTCTCTGTCTTGAACAGCTTTTCTGGATCAAATCGGCCCGTTCGTTCGCCGTCCAGAAGCTGGTCAATAGTGTCTCGGAGGACCCGGCCGAATCTATCCCGCCCATCCTTGATGCCGAGCAATTCTGCCTCAACGGCAAGCAGTTCAACATCTTGAGATGGGGGAGATGCGTCTTGCGTCTCGAAAAGCGTCACGTTTCCCTCGGTGTCATCAATAGCTAGCTGTCTTATCTAGGAGTTGCAGGAGTGAGGTAAGCTCTAACTGTACATAAACTTACCAAGTCTCAATCGCAAGGTCGTGGTGCACCGCAAGGTAGCTGACGTTGGGACGGTCGGCAGGGGAGATGCTAAGGGCCTGACCGTGAAGTACTGCAAGCTCCTTATAGGAGTGCAGACGTGGCGCGACTTTGACCGTCCAGGTGGCCGGATCGATTGCCAGCAGACCGCGATCCATGAGGGCGTGAAGGTCGCGCCTCAGAAGCAGACCTCCAGCGAGATCATGATGCGGAGTGTCGGCGTAGCGGTAGAGGTGAGCAGCTTCCAGGCTCTCCTCTGGCTGTGGCCCGCTTATAGCGCATCGGGAACCATACCGGGCAAGCAGGGCTTGGCGGAACTCCTGCTGTCCAATGCGAGCCTTCTGCAGGATGAGCTTGTGGCCACCAGGGATGGCTGGCCGGAGTCCTGCGTCAGCTTTCCACCAGCTTGGCCCTAGACCCGACTCTGCGCCTAATTCAGCGCGCAGACCGTCGAGGTTCATGGGCCGAATGGACTGCTGGCCAGAGTTGTTCAAAAAGAAGGGCTTGATCCTGCTGATGAGAACGGGCCGATCAAAGGGGCGCCATGTGCGCCCATAGTCAGCCTCATAGATCGTGACATCGAGGACCTCCACAACCGGATCGCGGAATGATGCTCTACAGGGAGATTCGGAGCACCTGAAAGGGACGCTGGAGTACTTCGCACTCTTGCGTGGTTTGATGGCGGTTGAACGGCACTGTGGGCACCGCTGCTGAACTTTCTTGCCAGGGCCCGTAGTGATCTCATCGACCCATGCGATCCCGAGTGCCAGCTTCTTGCCGCGCAGCAGGACCAAGTCCCCTGGCTGGACGGCTTTGCCGTTCGCAACGGTGTTGTTCCACAGGTACTTCTCCCCGAGCACATCTTCGTAGCCCAGGTTGCCGCCGAACTGCAGATCGCTCGCCTCGACCGTTAGGAGACCCCATGCCCTAGATGTCATGAGCTGATCATGGCACAGCCGAACGACAATTTAGGTCGGCGTGGCCATCCCATAGGATCCACTGACCGTTGGGATGATAAGCCGGGACCGATAGTGGTATTTCGGTCGATCCGATAATTTGCACGCATGCAAAGGCGCCGAGCCACCGCACAGGCGTGGCTTTCAGGGGGACACCACCAAGCGATCCCGCGTAGCGTTCCAGTGTGACCAGAGCCAAAGACGAGGATGGCCCGTAGTCCGCCAACAGGAGTTGCCAAGAGGAAAGGGGAAAGGTATGACGACCGTGCAACGGGAGCTTCCCAGTCGCAAGATGTCGAACACCTTGCGAATTTTTATACTTTCCCCAATTGTCCTGATATTTGGGTCGGCAATTCGACTCCTCATAATCTCGAACTATGATTCATCGACGGCCGGTGCTATCGCGTCGTTGGGCGGGGTGGCGGGCACGTTGCTTGGAACGCTGGTTCCACTTATTCCGCCATTCTTTCCAGTGATGGCATTTTGTCTCTACCTGCTGCGTATGTGGAAAAGCTTATTGGCCGCCCTAATCGGTATGGCGGTGGTCGTGCCAGCCTATGCGAGCGTTCCTGAGTCTCTTGGCCGAGGCTGGAATGCGGTCACTAGCCTATGGAGCCTCATCTTCGATTCTGAGGAAAGGGTGATCCTTTGGCCATCCGTGAGACCGGCTCTTATATTCGCCGCATTCGTTGTAGCGGTTATAATTCTCGACCACTACAAGCCGTTCCGTGCAAAGCTGCTGGCGCAGTTCTCTGTTGTGGAGCAGATGCGTCAGGAACTGGAGCAAGCGGAGGATAGTGAAACCTCAGGAGAGGGGACCTCTACGGAGAGGAGTCGAGCGTGGGACCGAGAGGTGCGAGTTATCAAGGTAAATATGTTGATTGAGCATGCATTATATGTGGTCCCTACTATAGTATTTGTCTCTATTGTCGCAGTGTTTGGCTTCGCTTCTATAACGCATATGTATCATGTACCTTACGGCTATACGACCATTAAGGAGGTTGCGCGTAAGCCGTGGATGCCTCTGGAGGTGATAGAGACAAAAACTGTCAGGTACGTTGGATATTCGATCGCTGTAAGAGATGGCTGGCATGCGATTCTTGACGATAAGGAGCGCATGATTCACTATGTACAGTCCGTCGACGTGGTGCGTCGCGAGATCTGTAGGAAAAGTTCGGAGCTGCTGAGTCATCCAAAGCCGCTTGTTGATTTTTCGGAGAAAACGTCCTCGGTCTGGAGATCATGCCCGTGACTGCAGAGGTTGAAGACTGAGGTATCACCCTGCGGTTGCATGCTCACCAGGAGGTTCGGGTGCAGCTTCCCTTCCTATTGTCTCGATACCCTGGAGGCCGATGGGCTTACCCCAGCCTCTCAGCATGTCTCTGTGGAGTTGGCTTCGAGCAACTCTGTCATGCTGGTCACGATGTGGTCGGCTCCGGCTGTTTCGAGCCGCGACGCTTTACCGGGTCGATTGGCGTACCCGACTGCGACAACGCCTGTCGATTTACACACCTCCATGTCAGTTTCGGAGTCGCCCACAAGCACGCTCGCTGAGGGCTTGGCGGCAAGCCGTGCGAGCGCGTGACGTACCAGGTGCGGATCCGGCTTCATAAGGTTCGGGTCTAGTTCGACGCGTGCTGACACGTAGTCGATCTCTTCTCCAAGGTGAGTTCGCTGTAGATAGGCCGTTACCGCCATGGTCGAGTTGTTGCTGACCACTGCCACGGCCTTGCCTAGGCGTTTCGATTGCCGGATGAGATCGACGGCCCCCGGGGTCGGACGCGCCGTCTGGACCGCCTCGACTTCGAGCCTCGTCAACATGTCCCGCGTGATGCGGCTCATGTCTGGTCCGAGTTGCCAGCTGAACCGGAAGACCGCCAGCGGATCGTCAAAGGCTTCGACCTCTGGCGGGATGTCGACATCATGCTCAGCAAGGAGGCTGCACAGTGATGCCGCGACTCGCGGCGCGGGCAGTCCCGCGAAGATGTCGCAGATGGGGCCGTCGAAGTCGAGCAGGACACACTCAGCTTTCCGCATCGCATCCTGTACGGAGAGCGGTCCCGCGTGCGCCGTCACGCTGACTCTCGCGCGACCGTGTTCCACACGCTGTCGAACCAAGCACGCGACTGTATGACGAACTGACCTGATGTGGAGTCCTCTCCGTCGCTCAGAACGAAGTGGAACAGCTCCGCATCCTTACCCATCAGGTCATAGATGCCCTGCGGCTCTCCGCCGAGAGCGACAGTGTGTTTTGTGACCGGATAGAAGCCGAAGAACGCCTCTTCGCCATTGATCACGTAGAGCTTGAAGCGGGGCGGTTCGCCACAGATGCGCACCTCGGCTGAGGCTGACGCGACAAGGCCGAGATCCTTGAGTTCTTGTACAGACTCCACGATGGCCTGAGCGTGGCGGGAGGTGATTCGTTCTGCCCGCTTCCGGAACAGGGGCTCGTCTTCGAGGTTGTCTACGCGGCACGGCAGTGACCACGGGCGAGACGTGTCTGGGATTAGGATGCGGACGCTGATGCTCTCGGGGACGAGCTTGCCGGCACGGATGTTGTCGAGTGGCTCTTGGATCGCGCCGTGAAGTGTCTCGCCAGAGAAGCCCGCGAACTCTATTGAGACCTCTGCGCGCTTGAACGCCTGCTCAACGTGCGGACGGAGGCCGACGGGGCGCGAGGTCCGCTCGCGAACGAACACGCCGCTTCCTTGCCTTGTGACCACCAGCCCCTCATCACGGAGCTGGCGGATGGCCTGCTGAACGGTCATGCGGGCAACGCCGAAGCTCTTAGCCAGCTCAGGACCAGACGGAAGCTTGTCGCCAGGGGCGAACTTCCTCGTGAGGATTGCGGCCCTCAGTTGATGGGCTACCTGCAGATACGGCGGACGCGGGTCATCTGGGTCAAGTTGCATGCCGTACAGCCTAGCCGCTACCTGGTCAACATTCCTAGGCAACTTGAGCATGTCTCTTGACATGGCTAGCCAACCCAGCCAGCATGATGCTTGTACGACCTGCCTAGGCAGGTTGGACAACCTGCACAGCCGGAAGACCTGGGAAGGCGGCGCAAGCCGCGCGCCAACGGGCTGGAGCACACGTCACTCAGATAACTGCATAAAGGGCCACCGCCTCCCACCGAAAAAGGCGACCCAAGCAGGGAAAACGCCCTGCTATCGATCTCTTTTCGAGGAGACGACATGAGCTTCTTCGCTCATACCCTCGCCAACGCGGACCACCTGAGCCAGGCCGACCTGAAGGACTTCGCATCCTTCATGGAGCCGGACCAGGCCGAGGCGTTTCTGAGCGAGGTCAACACCATCCGCAACGGCAAGTAGCTGTCCGCCCCGACGGTCGCAGGCAGGGTTCGACTCCCTGCCGGGGCACGCCGGCATGCGCGCCGGGTTCGCACACTCCGATCGAAGGAACCCACTATGACCATGGCCGTGACGTTCACGCACCCTGACGTGTTCGACAAAGGTGTTCAGGAAGGCTGGGCCGACCCGCACACTGATCCCACACAGATCGACTGGACCAGCCGCCAGGCCGCCGCCGCGATCCCGTTCATGGTGATCGACGGTCGGCCCGTCAACCCTTGCGAGAGCACGGGCATCCGCTACGGCCGCAACGAGTTGGGCCACTGGGGTGAGCAGTTGGCCGCCGATGCCATCGTCACCGCCGATACCGAGGCCGGCCGCTGGCTGGTCATGGTCGAACGCTCAGACGGGCACGGCTGGGCACTGCCCGGCGGCTACGTCGAGCCCGGTGAGGACCCGGAAGCGGCGGCGCTCCGCGAGCTGGAAGAGGAGACCTGCCTGGACCTGGCGAGCATGGTTCGCCACCCGCTTCCCGCCCGGTACGTGCCCGATCCCCGCGCCAGCGATGAGGCATGGATGGTCACCGTGCCCGTCCGGTTCCATCTCGGCACCCTGGCCCGCGCCGACCTGCCCGCCGTGGTCGGTGCAGACGATGCCAAGCGCGCTGTCTGGGTCCGCGCTGACAGCTACGCCCACCTGGTGGCCCACCTCGGCAGCTTCTACGCCGGCCGCGTCTTCCGCGCCCATAAGGCCATGCTGCGAGTCCTCCTCGGCTGATCGCTCTACCGCCCCGATGGTCGCAGGCAGGGTTCGACTCCCTGCCGGGGCACTCCGGCTGCTTCGCCGGCCACCTACACCCCCGAGGGAGCTTCCCATGCAGATGCAGCCTGCTAAGAGCGTCGGCCGGTTCCTGCCGACGCTGTTCCTGATCGGCTTCGTCATCTACCTGTTCACCGACCCGGCCGGCGCTGCCACGGCGGTCAAGTGGGCGTTCGAGGCGATCGTCACCGGCGCCCAGCAGTTCGCCGAGTTCATCAAGGCAGTCAGCAATTGACCCGTCTCACCCCGCGGGGGCGGCCCCAATCCGCCAAGACCTGAGCCGCCCCCGCCCGACTCCCGAAGGAGTACCACCATCATGGCCCATTCGCTCGATCATCCTTCCCGCCTGTCGCTGCCCGAGATTGAGGTGGCTTGGCTGTGCGAGAGTGACCCACCGCTTCCTGAGTGCACCTACGACCCGGAGCTGCACACCGGCCCGCGCCCGCTCACCGAGACCAGCGCCGAGCGCGCCGCCCGTGAGGCCGTGGCCCGCGAGGTGTGTGCCTCCTGCCCCGCGTTGGAACTCTGCTTTCTGTACGCCCTGCGCGTCCGGCCGACCGCGGGCATCTGGGCCGGCCACACCGCCGCCGAGATCGACACCTATGCCCAGATCACTGAGCTGTACGAGGCCATGCGTTCGCGCGCCGCTGAGCGACTGTCCGGGTTGGAGGTGGCGTGATGTCGCGCATCCGCGCCGCGTTCTGGGACCCGACCGGTATCCGGTACAGCATCCCCACCTACCCGTGGAAGATGGCCCCGCCGCACTTGCTCACACTGCGGCAGCTCACCGCCGAGGGCTTGCGGCCCGGCGGGCAGGGCGTACAGGCCCAAGTGCTGTGGCGCTCGCGTCGCCACGGCGCACCCGGCGTGCGCGCCGCCTACCTCTACGACGTGCGCTTCGCCCTGCCCAAGCGCACCCCGACCGCGCGGCAGCGCGCCGCCCTCGGCAAGGCGAACGCCGCCCGCCGCACCTGCCCCGAGTGCTTGCGTGATGTCGGCTACGTGCTGCCGCGCCATCTGGGCATCTGCCTCGACTGCGCCGAGGACGCCGCCACCCGCACCGATCAGGCCGATGGGAGGAAAGCCGCATGAGCACCGCCACACCGACGCCCGAGCCGAGCCCGGAGGACATCTCCCGCGCGCTGGCCGAGATCGAACGACACCTGACCGAACCGGCGCCGCCCGCGCCCGCGCTGCCGGCCGAGCCGGACGACGCGGGGGAGACCCGGCGGGTACGGCAGTTGCGCGCCGAGGTCGCCGAGGCCCGCCACCTGGCCGAGCTCCAGAACGACGACACGCCGCTTCTGCTGGACACGCCCCGGCTGCGCAAGCGCCGCAAGAAGGCCCACGAGGCCGCCCGCCTGCACCGGCTTGGCCAAGACCCCGAGATGCGCGCGTGGCAGGCCGCCCGGATGCGGCGGCTGCTGGTTGCCGCCGCGATGGTCGCGCTGACGTTGGCGCTGGCCTGGTCAACCGCCGGCGTTCAGCACTTCGCCGCCGAGGGCGCGCCGGCATGGTCGGCCGGCTGGATCTTCGCCTGGCTGGTTGAGCCGTTCATGTCCATTGCTCTGCTGGTTGTCGTGGGCGCCCGCGCCTACCTCGGCACCCAAGGGCAACCGCTCAACGATCGCAAGCTGATCCGCGTCGAGTGGCTGTTCCTCGGGCTGACCCTCGGCATGAACGCCTGGCCGTACCTGCCGTGGAGCGCCGAGGAGTTCTCGCTGTCGCGGTTGGTGCTGCACGTGCTGGGGCCGATCGTGGCCGTGGCCATCGTCACCGCCCTGCCCATCATCCTGGCCGCTTTCGCCCGGCTCGACCCCACCGGGGGGACGGCCGGCGGCGGGCTTACCGGCCTTACGTACAGCACAAACACCGGAGATCGGGTAAGGCGAACCGCCGCCGAGGTGGCCCCGCTGATCGAACGCGCACAGATCCTCATCGCCGCGGGCACCCTGCCCGCCAACCCCAGCGCCTACAAGCTCCAAAGGGCGCTTCGCTGCGGCATGGACGACGCCCGCGCCGTCCGTGACGCCCTCGCCGAGGAAGCCGCGTGACGACCACGCCGGCCAGCCTCCACCCGAACGCGCAGGGTGCGGCCACATCCGCCAAGACCCGGCCGCACCCTGCCACCCCGCCCGCTGCAACGCACACGAGGTGAACCCATCATGACGCACGACCCGTTCCACCACGCCAACCAGCCCGAGCAGCCCGAACCGCCCACGAGCGGCACCCCGGCCACCGACCCCGGGCACGCCGCCGAGCTCGCCGAGCCTGCCGAGGCCGGCGACGACAAGGGCGCGAACATCGTCCACCTGGACGCCGCCCGCGCCGGCCGCCACCCCTACCGGCCCGACGACCCGGAGCCGACCACCCCCGCCCCGGCCGGCAGCCGCCCGCCCGTGGAAGGCCATGTCATCCGGGTTGACCAGCCCGGCGCCCAGGATCGCGACTGGCGCGCCGAGCTGGAGGCCAAGGTGCGCACCAGCCGCCCCGTGGTGCCGCTGTGGCTGCGCTCGCGCGCCGAGGCGATGCAAACCCTGACCTGGCTGGGCAAGCACTACGCCCACGTGGCCGGCTACCAGCTCGCCCGCACGCCGATGTACGCCGGCCGGCTGGCCATCCGTTCCCCGCGCGGCCTCGCCCGGCTGGCCAACGGCATGGTGCGCTGGACGTTCGACCTGGAAGGCGAGCCGGTACGGGTGGCCGCCGTGACCAAGGCCGACCCCGAGGCGTACCTGAAGCTGTCGCGGCAGCGTGACTCCCGCGTCCGGCTGCGCGTTCCGGTCATGCTGGTGGTGCTGGTCACGCTGCTGATCGCCGCCCTCATCGTGGCAGGCCAGCCGGCCGCCGTGCAGTGGGGCGCCCTCGCGGTGGCGCTGGCCGCTCTCGGCATCCTCGGCAAGCCCGCCGACCGGCCGCTGATCGAACGCGCCGTGCTGGCCTCCACCGTGGAGAAGCTGACCAGCGACATCGTCATCCGCGCCCTGACCACGCTGGGCATCTCCGGCATCACGCAAGCCATGTCGAAGAACCCCAAGGACGCCATCCGGTTCGTCGCCCCGATCACCCGCGACGGCCCCGGCTGGCGCGCCGACCTCGACCTGCCGCACGGCGTGACCGTCGGCGACGTGCTCGACAAGCGCGACCGCATGTCCGGCGCGCTGCGCCGCCCGCTGGGCTGCATCTGGCCCGAGGGCGACTCGACCATCCACGAGGGCCGGCTCATCCTGTGGGTCGGCGACAAGGACCTGTCTCGCACCGTCGTGAAGTCTCCGCTGGTCAAAGCCGCCAGCCACGACGTGTTCAAGGGCATCCCGTTCGGGGCCGACCCGCGAGGCCGCTCCATCACCGTCCCGATCATCGAACAGAACATCCTGATCGGCTCCCAGCCCGGCCAGGGCAAGACCGCCTCGGTGCGCGTGCTCGCCTCCGGCGCGGCCCTCGACCCGTCCACCGAGCTGTGGATTCACGAACTCAAGGGCACCGGCGACCTCGACCCGCACGAGCAGAACTGCCACCGCTACGTCTCCGGCATCGAAGATGAGGCCATCGCCTACGCCGCCGACTCGCTGGCGCTGCTGCGCAAGGAAGTCATGCGCCGCGCCGCCGCCCTCAAGGCGCTGCCGCCGGACCTGTGCCCGGACAAGAAGGTCACCAGAGCGATCGCCGACAAGCGATCGTTGGGCCTGCACCCGCTGGTGGCCATCTTCGACGAGTGCCAGAACCTGTTCGCCCACGAGGAATACGGGGCCAAGGCAGGTGAGGATGCCGAGTTCATCATCAAGCTCGGGCGCGCCCTCGGCGTGGTGCTGATCCTGGCCACCCAGCGCCCGGACAAGCGCAGCCTGCCCACCGGCATCAGCGCGAACGTCACCATCCGGTTCTGCCTGCGGGTGGCCGGCCAGCTCGAAAACGACATGATCCTCGGCACGTCGTCGTATCAGAACGGCATCCGCGCCACGCTGTTCGTCCCCGGCCCGCCGGACAAGGGCGGCGACGCCGGTACCGGCTACCTGGTCGGCGCCACCCCGATGCCCAAGGTGGTCAAGTCCGGCTACCTCGACACCCCGGCCACCCAGCTCATCGCCGACCGCGCCCACGCCCTGCGCAAGGGAGCCGGCGTGCTGACCGGTCACGCCCTCGGCGAGAAGCCCGAACAGAGCGCGCCGAGCCATGACCTGCTGGCCGACATCCTGGCCGTGCTCGGCGCGTCCGAGGCCAAGGTGTGGAACGAAACCGTCATCGCCCGACTGGCCGACCTGCGCCCCGACATCTACGGCGGGTGGGAGGTCGAACAGCTCACCGCGATGCTCAAGCCGCACGGCATCAAGACCGTCCAAGTGTGGGGCACCACGGCCGACGGCAAGGGCGCGAACCGCCGCGGCATCATCCGCGAAGACATCGCGGAGCGTAGCCGCGGAGCCGCTTCGTAACCCGGTGATCTCCCGCTAGGTCTAGCGGCCCCACCTGCTAGACCTAGCACCCCTCCTAGCGCCCAATCCCGCGACCTACCAGCGCACTAGTGCCTAGCGTCCGACCTGCGGCAACCCCGGAAACCGGCCTGGAGGCCACCTTGGCTACCGTCATCGCCCTGCTAGTCGTCTGCCTGCCGATCGTCACTCTCGGTTACGCCTGCTGGTGCTACGCCTCCCCGTGGGGCACCTGCCGGCGCTGCGCCCCCGGCGGCAAGAACCACACCTGCCGCGCCTGCGACGGCACCGGCATGCGACCCCGACTCGGCTGGCAGCTCTACGTCTACCTACGCCGCCTGCACCACGGCGGCACCCGCTGAGGCGTCGGCCGACGCCTTCAGTCCTCCTCAACCACGCCCAGCCCAGCCACCCGCCCGTCACGAACATCGGCCAGCGCCTGCGCATACCCGGTCTCCACTGCGCGATGCACGACGTTGGAGATCGCTTCCGGCATGTCCATCCAGCCACCCCACGCCGAGCACAGATTCGCGGTCGCCTCGTACGCCGCCCGCGCGTCGCTCGCGTCCTCGCGCGGACCGCCACGCAGCACGTCCACCGACCGCTCCCACGCCGCCAGGTCATCCCTGGTGTAGCTCTCCTCAGCCATACGCACGACGGTACGCGCTGCCACCCCCGGCGTCTCGCCAAGGCGGCACACGCGCGTGCCCCACGCCCACCTCCCAATCCCGTTGACCCGACCCGATCCCAGATCGTGAAAGGAAGTCGGCCATGTCCGGCGAGACCACCATCACCATCATCGGCAACCTGACCGGCGATCCCGAACTGCACTACACCCAGACCGGCACCGCCGTAGCGAGCTTCACCATTGCCTCCAGCGCCCGCACCTACAACAAGCAGGTGGAGCAGTGGCAGGACGGCGAGGTCCTGTTCATGCGCTGTAGCGCGTGGCGCGACCTCGGCGAGCACATCACCGAGTCCCTGACCCGCGGCACGCGTGTCATCGCCTCCGGCCGGCTGCGCATGCGCACCTACGAGACCAGCGACGGCGACAAGCGCACCGTCACCGAGATGACCGTAGACGAGATCGGCCCGTCGCTGCGGTTTGCCACCGCCAAACCGCAGAAGGCCGCGCGCACCGGCAGCAACGGCCACGGTGGCGCACCCGCCGACCCGTGGGCTACCGCCGCACCGGCCGGCGACGAACCGCCCTTCTGAGGGCTTCCGCATCCATGAGCACGAGGGCGGAACGCGGCCTCGGCGACAAGCCGCCAAGCACAACCGCCGAGGCCGCCCGCCCGCTCCGATCAACCAGAGGAAGGCACCTGCCAGCATGACACCCACCGCCAACACCGGCCACCGGATCTACCAGGGGCGCGTGTCCCTGGACTGGCACAAGAAACGCGAACACTGGGGCGGCGGACGCCGCTGCCCCTGCCGCTACTGCCACCGCCCGAGCTTCCTGCTGGACGACGACCGGCGCCCGGTCCACAAGGTCTGTCTGGAACAGGCGATGACCACCGCTCTCCAGGCCGCCCCCGACCGGCGTGCGGCATGACCGGCCTACTCACCGCAGCGTCGATGTGCTCAGGCTATGGAGGTCTGGACATGGCCGTGGCCGCCGTGCTCGACACTCGCCTGCTGTGGGTCGCCGACAACGACGACGACGCCGCGCGGGTGCTCGCGTATCGCTTCCCCGGAGTGCCCAACCTCGGCGACCTGACCGGCATCGACTGGGGCACCGTCCCGGCGCCCGACGTGCTGACCGCAGGGTTCCCCTGCCAAGACCTCTCCTACGCCGGCCGTGGCGCGGGCATCAAGGAAGGAACACGCAGTGGTCTTTGGCACACTATCGCCGACGCCGTCGCTACGCTACGACCCCGCTTGCTCGTGCTGGAAAACGTGCGGGCCATCGTTACTCGGCGACCTGGTCTTGACGTCGTCCTCGCTGACCTTGCCCGCCTCGGGTTCGATGCGAACTGGACATGTCTCCGAGCGTCCGACGTCGGCGCCGCTCACGAGCGCTGGCGCTGGTTCTGTCTGGCTTGGCCAGCCGAAGCTGTTCAAGACCCCGACCGCTCAGCTAGCGGTCAACGGGGGATCGCAGCATCCGGACAAACGCAAGGCAGGCGGGCACGGCCCGACACTGGCCGACGAAGTAGAACACCTGCTGCCGACACCTGCGGCCAGGGACCACAAGGGCCCGGCAGCACGCAAGAACGGCATCCCACAGCTCCCCAACATCGTGCGGGACCTGACACCCGCGCCGTCGACTGGGGGCCCTACGCCGCGGCCGTCACGCGCTGGGAAGCGACGTCCGGCCGCCCGGCACCCTGGCCAGTTGAGCCTGGACGAGGCGGGCGCCCCCGGCTGAGCCCGCGTCTCGCCGAATGGCTCATGGGCCTGCCTGGGGGATGGGTCACGGACGTACCCGGCATCTCCTACAACGGCCAGCTCCGACTGATCGGCAACGGGGTCGTACCGCTTCAGGCCGCCGCCGCCGTGGCCGCACTACTGCCTGAGCACCTGCGCCCCGACACCATCACGTCAACCGAGGTGATCGCCGCATGACCGCACCACACCGTCACAACCTGGTCGCCGCCGCGTTGGGAGCTGCCGCCCGCGGCTGGCCGGTCTTCCCTCTCGCCGTGGGCGACAAGGCGCCCCCGCGAGGCTTCACCGACTGGGAGACCTGCGCCACCCGCGACCCCGAGCGCATCCGCGCTTGGTGGCGACACGCGCCCTACAACGTGGGCATCGCCACCGGCCCTGCCGGACTGGTCGTGATCGATCTGGACACGCCCAAGCCTGGACAGCGTCCGCCGCAAGAGTGGGATCTGCCCGGCATCGGCGACGGCGCCGACGTGTTCGCGCTCCTGTGCCAGCGCGTCGGCGTCCCAATCGACTGGGAGACGTTGCAGGTACGCACCCGGCGCGGTGGCCTGCATCTGTACTACACCGCCCCGTCCGGCGCCCGGCTCCCGAGCACCAACGGCAGCCTTGGATGGCTGATCGACACCCGCGCCTGGGGTGGTTACGTCGTCGCCCCCGGCAGCGCCGTCACCCTCCCGGACGGGACGGGCCGCTACACCGTGCAGCACGCCACGACGCCCGCCCCGCTACCCCCCTCCCTGTTCAAGCTGCTCAAACCCACCCCGCTACCGGCCAAGAGGCCGGTACACGTCCCTATCGCCGATGACCGCCATTCCGCCTACCTGTGCGCGGCCCTGGACCGCGAGCTTGCGCACCTGGCCGCCGCTCAACCCGGCCAGCGCAACCGCGCCCTGTTCGGCGCTGCCGCCGCCCTCGGCGAACTCATCGCCGGCGGCGCGCTCCCCGAACAGCCCGTCAAAGAGCTGCTTGAACAGGGAGGGGGCGACCTCGGGCTGTCCCGCAGCGAAGTCATCCGAACCATCGAGTCAGGGTTGCGGCACGGCGCTCGCCGGCCCCGCCGCCTGGCCACCGTCTGACCTCAGCCGTGGGAGGCACCATGACCCATCACCCGACCGGCTCACAGCTACTCGACCGGCTGCGCGCCGCCCTGACCCGCTACGTCATCCTGCCGACACCCGAGGCCGCCGACGCCGTCACGCTGTGGATTGCCGCATCCCACGCGCAACCCGCGTGGGCGCACGCGCCTCGCCTGGTCATCCGCGGCCCCGAGAAGCGGTGCGGCAAGTCCCGGCTACTCGACATCGTGGAGGCCACCTGCCACAACCCGTTCATCACCGTCAACTCATCCAGCGCCGCCGTCTACCGCTCCATCACCGACGACCCGCCCACCATGCTCGTGGACGAAGCCGACACCATCTTCGGCCCCAAGGCAGACGGCAACGAAGACCTACGCGGCCTGCTGAATGCCGGACATCAGCGCAACCGGCCGGCCAAACGCTACGACGCGGCCACCAACCGCGTGGAGAGCATTCCGACCTTCGCCATGGCCGCACTCGCCGGCATCGGCGCCATGCCCGACACCATCGAAGACCGCGCCGTCGTCGTCCGCATGCGCCGCCGCGCCCCCGGCGAAACCGCCGCACCCTACCGCCACCGCCGCGACCGCACACCACTGCGCGACCTGGCCGCCGACCTCAACCAGTGGCTCCGCGCCGACCTGGCCACCCTCGAACAGGCTGAACCCGCCATGCCCGTGGAAGACCGCGCTGCCGACACCTGGGAACCCCTGGTCATCGTCGCCGACTACGCCGCCGGCACCTGGCCCGAGCGCGCCCGCGCCGCCGCCTTGGCCCTCACCGCCGAGGCCGACGACAACGACCAGGCATCGGCGCGCGTGCGGCTGCTGGCCGCCTGCCGCGCCGCATTCGGCGCCGACAACGCGCTGCCTACCGCCGTACTCCTGGAACGGCTCAAGGCCGACCCCGAGGGTGAATGGAACGAGCACGGACAGGCCGGCCTGACACCCATACGCCTCGGCACGATGCTGCGCGAATACGACATCCGCCCGGCCCTGATCCGCTTCCCCGACGGTCCGCTCAGGGGGTACCGCCGCGGCGACTTCGCCGACGCCTGGGCGCGCTACTGCCCGACCCTCGAACCCGCTCCAGAGGCCGACATCCTGCACCTGGAGCGGGGTAGCCGTTACAGCCGTTACAGCCGTAACACCGCAGGTCAAGGCGATACGGCTTCCGACCCCGTAACGGCTTAACCCGTTACACCGCAACAAGCCGTTCCGGCCCTGAGCTGCAATGTTACGGGTGTAACGGGTTGAAACGGCTACCCCCTCCAGACATGTCATCGGCCCCCTCGGCGACAAGCCGCCAAGCACGACCGCCGAGGGTGCCGAACCGCTTTCCGATCACGCCACATCCGGAAGGAACGCGCCGCCATGGCCACTGTCACCCGCCTACGCGGGATGCTCACCGTCCCCGAGGTCTGCGCCGAACTCCAGATCTCCCGATCCACCTTCTACGACTGGCGCCAGAAAGGTCGCGCTCCGCGCTGCATCACGCTGCCCAACGGCTCGCTTCGCGTCCGCCGTACCGACCTTGAGAGCTGGCTTAACGCCCGAGAGGACGCGGCCTGATGGAGAGAACCACCTACCGAGTTCGCGTTCACAAGACCGAGGTCCGCAAGAACTCCCTGGGCAAGGTCACCTCCTACCGCGTCCAGTGGACCACGGATGGCAAACCGTGGAAGCGGACCTTTCAGAAGAGCGCGCAGGCAGACGCGTACCGGAGCAAGCTGCTCACCGCCGCTCGGGAGGGTGAGCCGTTCAGCTTGGCCACCGGCGAGCCGGTGAAGTGGAGCCGCGTTGAGCGGCCAGAGATGACCTGGTACGACTTCGCCTGCAAGTTCGCTGACTTCAAGTGGAAAGCTGCCTCGGCCAAGTACCGCCAAGACATCGCCCGCGCCCTTACCGCAGCTACGCCGGCGATGCTCACGAGCGGCAAGGGCAAGCCGTCTGACCTGGACTTGCGAACCGCCATGCGTCGATGGGGGTTCAACACGAAACAGCGCGCCGAAGCGTCCGCGGAAACGGCCGAAGTGTTGGCGTGGCTGGCCAAGAACACCCGTCCCGTTTCCGCGCTGACCGAGGCATCCACTGTCCGTGCGCTGCTCGATGCTGCCACCTCGCGCCTGAACGGGAAGACCGCTGCCACAAGCACGATTCGTCGGCACAAGACCATCTTGCAGAACGCCATGGACTACGCGGTGGAGCTGAAGCTCCTAGATTCCAACCCGCTCAAGGCTCTGAAGTGGAAGCCACCGCGCGTCACCTACGAAGTGGACAGACATAGCGTCGTCAATCACGCTCAAGCGCGCCGCCTCCTTGCCGCGGTGGAAGCACAACAACCCAGCGGGAAGCGGCTGGTCGCGTTCTTCGCCGTCATCTACTATGCAGGGCTACGTCCCGAGGAAGTAACAAGGCTTGGGGAGGACAAAGTCATCCTTCCCGAACTGGTCAGGAATCCCGAGATGGGGGAACTGGAGGAGCCGGCTGACGGCTGGGGCGAGCTTCGCCTCGCCAGCGCAGCGCCTTTTGCCGGCCGTGAATGGACGGACGACGGCAGCCTGCGGGAAGAACGCGCGCTCAAGCACCGCGCCGAGGGAGAGACCCGCATCGTTCCGTGTCCTCCCGCGCTTACCAGGATTCTCCGTTCACACCTAGCGGAGTTCGGTATCGGCCCCGGAGGGCGGTTGTTCACCGGAGTGCGCGGTGGCGAACTGGCCAGCATCACATGTCGGCGTGTATGGGCCAAGGCTAGAGAGCAGGCCCTGACCGAGAAGGAGGCACAGTCACCACTGGCCAGACGGATCTACGACCTGCGCCACGCCTGCGTCTCGACCTGGCTCAACGCGGGAGTTCCCGCGACACAGGTAGCTGAATGGGCAGGTCACAGCGTGGATGTCCTACTCAGGATCTACGCCAAATGCATCGTTGGCCAGGAGGAGGCAGCTAAACGCCGCATCGCGAACGCACTACGAGATGGCGATCGGCATTCGTGACTTCGGAGAAGGGCCCCGTCTGCAATTCCGCGCAGACGGGGCTTCTCCGGTTGTCGCGGCGTCCGCCTACATGGTGAGGCAGGAAGCTGATGTAAGTGGGCTGCGCTCGATAGGCGACCTGGCGACACCGCTTTGAGCAGCGCTGCCGTGGTTGACCACCGTTGACCTCTGGGGATTCTGGAGGCGAATCCAGGACGCCATGAGATCACCAATTCGCTGCGCTATCTAGCAGGCCACGACGCTAGAGTGACCTTGTCGGCCGCCGGAAGCGCCACCTGTGCTAGGAAGTGATCATGACCTTCAACATGGTGTTGATGCCGTGAGCACACCAGGACCGGAACAGGAGGCCGACCTGGCTCAGGCGCTTCGCGACTTCGTGCCTGGCTCTGAGCCTCTGGCCACCGAGCTGCGCACTAGCCAGCGGGTGCTGGCCCGTGTGACTGATGGCATCTATCGCCAGCCGGGTTCGGCCCTGCGTGAACTCATCTCGAATGCTTATGATGCTGACGCGACTCGCGTCACGATCAGCATGGATCGGCCCCGGTTCGACCGCATCACGATCTCCGACGATGGCATGGGAATGAGCCCGGAGGTGCTCAAGCACCTTCTTCACAACATCGGCGGCAGTGCCAAGCGCACCGACACTGGCAAGGCCCTGCACGTGACCTCGGAGCAGGACGCCAACCTGAGCCCAAAGGGCCGCCCGCTGATCGGTAAGATCGGTATCGGGTTGTTTAGCGTCGCCCAGCTCACCCAATCCTTTCAGATCTCCACAAAGGTGGCCGGTGACCGCTTCCAGAGCGTCGCGCGGGTGCTGCTTCGCCAGTTCTCTGATGCCACCGCCGAAGTCGACGAGGATGGCCAGTACAAGGCTGGACGGGTCTTGCTGTGGACCGAACCAGCTGAAGACGTAGAGAATCAGGGCACCACGATCACCCTCACGTCAGTGCGGCCGCAGACCCGGGAGGCGCTGCGCTCGGAGGACCTGTGGCATCGGGTCACCGCAGCTGCTGAGGGCCGGAGTAAACAGGCTCCGATGTTCCATGTGGGCGTGGTGGAAAGCGCCCGCCCGGACGTCCAGGTGCTCGTCAATAATGAGTATGAGCGGCTGCCCTGGCAGCGCGGCAGCGGTAGCAACGGGGCGTTCGAGCAGTTCGTCACCGCCCCCCTGCGGGCGCTGGAGGCCGGCCGCCGCAACGCTCAGCTGGAGAACATTTTCGACGATTACCTGCGGATGGCCTGGAATCTGGCGCTGTCCGCGCCGCTGCCCTATGTGGCAGGACACCCGTTCGACGCCGGGGCGGACAGCGGGATTGACTTCTTCCTCGTGAACGGTCGGTCTGGTGACGAGGCGGTCACTCTGTCAGTTCCGCCTGAAAAGACGCTGCGCGAGGTTCTGCCTTTCGACGCTCCTGATAATCCAGCCGGTTTCGAAGTCCACCTCGACGAACTCAGCCTTAAACGCCCCATTACGCTCGCAGCGCCTCCACCCACCTCGGCGGCCCTCCAGCGACCCATGCTGTTCGTCGGGCATTATCGCACGGACTACCCCATGCGCGCAATCGAGCTAAGTGGGGGGCCGCTGGAATTCAGCGCCTATCTGTTCTGGACACCCCGGCTACTACCGCCTGAGCACAGTGGCGTGTTGATCCGAGTTAACGAAGCCAGCGGAACCCTGTTCGATCCTAAGTTCCTCGGATTCCCCTCTGCCGAGGAACGCCGAATGAGTCAGGTATTGTGCGAAATCTTTGTGCGAGAGGGCTTCGACGGCGCACTCAACATCGACAGGGAATCGTTCAACCAGGCGCATCCCCATGTGGTCACCATCACACGTTGGGTGCATGGCGCGCTGCGCCAGCTGATCGCAACCCACAAGCGTCTTGGCAAGTCGGCTAGGCATCAGCGTCGGCGGCACGCTGCGGACGACGCGACCGCGCAAGTTCAGGCACGCGTTGATCAGGTCTGGGAAAACCTTGAGCTTGACGGTGAGCCGCCCCCCGTGCACTTTGGCGCAGCCAGTCCCAGTGTCCTCCCAGGCGACCGCGGTTTCACTTGGCCAGAGGGCTTACTAGGTGACCTCTCCGGACCGAACAGGGAAGCGCGAAAGGCGCAGCGCGAGGAGATTGTTGCCGCCCTCACGCAAATCCTGGAGGCATATGGCGTGTGGGACAGCGTCGAGCCGCTACAGCAGGCCGAGATGCTGAAGGCTCTCTATGACGTCATCGCGGTGCACCTGAAATGACGAACGAGCCGCTCGACGAGCTGGATGCCGACCTCGGGCTTGATGACTACGAACTGCTGGCTCCGCCGCCACGCAGCTACGACGGATGGCACCTGCCACGCAAACAGTTCATCCGACACAGCCAGTGGAGCGAGCCACTGAGGGACATCCTTGACGCCCGTAGCGATCCACTGGCGCCCATCAGCTACCTCGGCCTGCCCGGCGCCGACCTGCTAGACCTGCGGCATCTGCACGAGCGGTTATGCGAGCCCACCGGGCGCCGGCTGAGGTTCGTAGGTTTTGACCGTGCGGCACGGCCGCAAGAGTCTGACAACGCCATTCTTAACACGGCGTTTGCCGACATGATCCGCAAACCACTGGTGGAAGATGAGAGCCGGCTGTTCGGTGACGATCTGCACCTGCTTCTGGATGAGGCCTCGGTTGCGTTTCGTGAGGTCAGGCGTCGCGCTCCGTTCGACGTCATCAACCTTGACTTCTGTGAACCAGTGGTCGGGGCGGATCTAAGCTCCATTTCGTGCGTGTATCCGCTGCTCAAGCGCTTGTTCAGTTTGCAGCGTACGAACAACCCTTGGCTACTGTTACTGACAAGCCGCGTGAAAGAGGAAGCCTTCGCCTCCAGCACACTAGTGAGCTTGCTAAAGGTTCTCGAAATCAACCGTCAGCGATGCGACGGATTCGAGGCGCTGCTGCCGGAGCTTCTCGCTGGGGGCCGTCCCCTTGCCGAGCAAGATGCCCGCTCGATGGAAGAGGGGGAGTTCTTCCGTCTAGTCGCACTGCTGTTGGGCCTCTGGCTAATCAGCGCCGCTGAGGATGCGCACTGCAAGGTTTCACTGGTGAGCGCAGCGGGATATGCCGTGTACGGCGGTGGTGGCATGGACATGCTGTCGCTGTCGATCAAGGTTGAGCCGGACTACGGGCTGGCAGCTGATGGCGTAGGGCGTGCTGACCGGGCAAAGCAGGAGTGTCAGCAGGCTAAGCGCATGGCGCCTCGCATTTCGCGCCCGGACAGTATCGATGACTACCTGGCGGCGAACATCGAATGGGCGCACCGCGCGACACGGGAGGCCGTGGCTCTGATGGAAAGTGCCAACCATCCGCTCGGTCCGTACCTAGATTGGTTGGTGGCCAAGGGCATCGACATCACACATGTAAGAGCTGGCTCCGTTTGAGCTGTCCTCGGAGCCCATCAGGCGCCTTTGGTGTGCTGGACGGTGGCGATCGCGATGGCACGATTGGTGATCCGGCACATGCTCAGATCGCGGGTAAGCATTGGGTAAGAACATCCGCAGACGATCGACACGAGTCGTGGACAGCCGGACATGCGGAACCCCGTCCCTGCGCAACAGCGCAGATCAGACGGGGTTTCTGCTGATAGGGAGTAGTAGGGCGGGTGGGACTTGAACCCACGACCCACGGATTATGAGTCCGATGCTCTGACCGGCTGAGCTACCGCCCCTGGATTCAGTTGTGACATGCGGTGTGCGGCCGGTGGATCTTGGTGAGGCTCGCGCATGTCAAGGCTAGAGCATCGGATCCGGGTGTGCCGCACGGCCGGATGGGGACGGGGTCCCGCGGACATCATTCCATGCCGGGCAAGGTTGGTGGAGTCGTGTCGATCATATTCGGGTCTCGGTTGGGGGTTGTGTTTGCTGTGGGCGGAATGGGAGGGGTTGGGAGGGGAGGTACGGTGCCGATATGGCGATCAAGGTGGTGTACGAGACCCACTCCATCACTGTGGACAACGAGGTCGGCGTCGCCACCGGGTGGCTGCCCGGGGAGTTGTCCGAGCGGGGGCGGGAGCGGGCCGCCGAGCTCGGGGTGCGGAGGCGGGGGGTGGACGTCGTCTATTGCTCGGATCTGCGCAGGGTGGTCGAGACGGTGGAGGTGGCGTTCGGGGGTGGGAAGAGCGGGAAGGGCGGGAAGGAGGTCCGGCTCGACGCGCGGCTCAGGGAGTGCGACTACGGCAGCTACAACGGACGGCCGGTGAGCGAGGTGGCAGCCCTGCGCAGGCGGCACATCGACACGCCGTGGCCGGGCGGGCAGAGCTATCGGCAGGTCGTGGCGGCGACGGCCGCGTTCCTCGACGACCTGCGGGAGGAGTGGCAGGGGGCCACGGTGCTGGTGGTGTCCCATTCGGCCAATCGGTGGGCGTTGCAGCACCTGCTGGACGGCACTCCGCTCGAGGACCTGGTGGACGCGCCGTTCGAGTGGCGGCCCGGGTGGGAGTACGAGGTGGCGTAGCGCCTTGGGGTACGTGGTGGCGTAGCGCCTTGGGGTACGACGTGGCATCGCGTCTTGGGGTGCGAGGTGGCATGGCGCCTTGTCTGGAGGCGGGGGCCGGTTCAGGGTGGGGTTGGACGTGAAGGGTCGCGGCCCAGGCAGCCGGACATGGCTGATGCGCCGATCGCGTCCGCGATCAGCGCCGGCGAGTGGAGCTGGGTTGTCTCCCGCCGCTGGGGGTGCCGTCACGGTAACGGCGGGCCCACGGGGCGAGGAGTTATTACTTCACTCCTATCAGGGTGTTATGGCGTGGTGCCGTACGCCGGGTTGCGTGCGAGCCAATCGGAGTAGACCGGACTGCGGCGTACGGCCTCGGTGTGTGCCTGTTTGGCCTGGGCGACCACCCAGGTGGCGTCGGGGGCGGTGGGGTGGCGGCCGAGGAGCTGCCGCCAGCGCAGCGGCGCGCCGGAGAGCGGGACCATGGCCAGCCCCGGCAGGGCCTGGTGGGTCGCCTGGCAGAGCACCACGGCGCGGCCCACCTGGGCGAGGTGGGTGCAGGTCGGGACGTCCGTCTCGTAGATCGTTCCGGGGGTGAAGCCGGCTCGGGCGCACGCCATGGCGAAGCAGTCGGCGAAGCAGCCGTCGCCGGGGGTGACGGCCCATTGTTCGCCGGCCAGGTCGGCCAGCTCCACCTCCTTCTCCTTGGCGAGCGGATGGTCCTCGCCGACGAGGGCGAAGACCGGGTCGACGCTGATCGTCTCCCACAGGAGCGTTCCTGTGGGGGTGCCGGAGTCGCCGCAGGCGCCGGTCAGCACGTAGTCGAGGCGGCCGAGCTCGACCATGTTGATCAGCTCGTGCGTTGACCACGACGTGAACGTGGTGACCGTGCGCTCCGCGGCCAGCCGGTCGACCAGGCCGCCGAGTATCGGGCCGTTGGTGGCGCCGATACGGAAGCCGGGGGAGGGGGTGTGGGCGAATCGTACGGCCTCGTCCTGCAATTCCTTGGCCGCGGGGAGCAGCACGCGCGCCCGGGCGAGCACCAGCTCGCCGAGTCGCGTGGGCCGCGCCCCGTGGCGGTCACGTTCGAACAGGGCGCCGCCGAGCACCCTCTCGATCCGTTTGAGCTGGGCGGTGAGGGCCGGCTGTGCCAGCCCGAGCAGGGACGCGGCCTTGCTCACACTTCCCGCGTCCGCTACCGCGCGGACGATCCTGAGGTGCCTGAGCTCAAGGTCCATACCGGGAAGGTAAGGCGACGAATCGCTCCCAAACAATGGCTATATGTCAGGAATTGTGACAGATATTGTCGGGGGTGTCTGGGGTAGGGGGAACCCATGACGACGATGGGAATAGATCCGGCCCAGCTCAGCGACGAGGATGTGGTACGCGAGCTGCGGCAACTCCATGCCACTCGTAGTGACACATTCTTCCATGGATCAGACGATGCTCTGGCACGTCACACTTCCCGTACCAATGAGCTAGAGGCGGAATACCTTCGCAGGTTCCCCGACCGCGAGGTCGATCCGGCCAGGCTGAGGGAGGGGGCGAGGCAACGTTGATGTCCGAGGGGCATGACGTGCAGGAGCTGTCGGACGTCGACATCCACGTCTACGAGGCGGTGGCCTCGCAGGCGATCGGGTCCGGCGGCGTGGCCGGCCTGGAGGCGGTGATCCGGGCGACCGGCCTGGAGGACGACGAGGTGCGCGACAGCCTGGCCGTCCTCGCGAACCAGGGGTACGTCGTCCCGCGGGGCGACGGGTACGGCCTCGGTCCCCACACCTTCGAGGTCGAGTACTGAACGGGCGCGGACGGCTCCGCGCCGCCGCCGCGGCGGCGCCGGCGCGGGGCCCACAGGCCGGGCGTACGGCCTGTGGGCTGTAGGGCGGGTCGAGGGCGGTGCGGCTAGGGCTTGAGGGGGCGGAGGCGGGCCCACAGGACGAAGGCGGCGCCGAAGACGGCCATCGGCAGGCCCGTCCACAGGTTCACCGCGTCCCCCAGCAGGCCGGCCACGACGAGGATCACGCCGTACAGCAGGAACAGCCCGCCGATCACCATCCGGATGTCGCTCACAGGATCACTCCGTACAACAGGGCGGCCAGGATCACGGCGCCGGTGCCGAGCAGCACCGGCGAGCGGTACCAGCGTGTGTCGCCGGCAAGGGCGTCGTCCTCCAGGTCCGCGGCGTTCAGGCCGTACACCAGGCCGCGCAGCTCCCGCTCCGGCTTGGGCGTGGTGACCAGCGTGACGACCACCGACACCAGCACGTCCACGGCGAAGGCGATGCCCGCGCCCCAGAAGCTGGCGTTCAGCTCGGTGCCGAAGTCCACCACGCCGGCCTTGTAGGCGAAGTACGACGCGAAGGCGCTCAGCGTCCCCGCCAGCAGCCCCCAGAACCCGGCCCACGGCGTCATCCGCCGCCAGAACAGCCCGACGACGAACGTCGCGAACAGCGGCGCGTTGAAGAAGCTGAACAGCGCCTGCAGGTAGTTCATGATGTTGGAGTAGCCGGCCGCGATGAACGCCGTGCCCACGCCGAGCGCCACGCCGGCGACGGTGGCGACGCGCCCGACGTTCAGGTAGTGGCCGTCCGGGCGGTCGGGCCGTACGTGCGCCTGCCAGATGTCGTTGGTGAACACCGTGTTGAACCCGCTGATGTTGGCCGCCATCCCCGCCATGAACGAGGCCAGCAGCCCGGTCACCGCGACGCCGAGCACGCCGTTCGGCAGCAGGTCGCGCATGAGCAGCGGGATCGCGTCGTTGTAGTCCTGACCCTTGCCCAGGTCGCCGAAGAGCACCAGCGCGATCATCCCCGGCAGCACCGTGACCAGCGGGATCAACAGCTTGGGGAAGGCCGCGATGATCGGCGTCATCCGGGCCGCGTTGGTGTTCCTGGCCGACAGGGCGCGCTGCACCTCGGCGAAGTTCGTCGTCCAGTAGCCGAAGGAGAGCACGAACCCCAGCCCGAAGACGATCCCGATCCAGTGGGCCTGCATCGGGTTGGCGCCGGCGGTCCCGGCCCAGGTGTGCAGGCCGCCCTCGCCGAGCGCGCTCTGCCGTACCTTGTCGAAGAGCCCGGCCACGCCGCCGACCTTGACCAGGCCGAGCACGGTCAGCGGGATCAGCCCGGCGAGGATCACGAAGAACTGCAGCACCTCGTTGTAGATGGCCGAGGACAGGCCGCCGAGTGTGATGTAGGAGAGCACGATCAGCGCCGAGACCACCACCGACACCGGCAGCGGCCAGCCCAGCAGGGCCTCCATGACCAGGGCGAGCGCGTACAGGTTCACCCCGGCGATGAGGATCTGCGCGACCGCGAACATGAGGGCGTTCAGCAGCTGGGTGGCGCCGTTGAAGCGCCTGCGCAGGAACTCCGGGACGCTGCGCACCTTCGAGCGGTAGTAGAAGGGCATCATCACGATGCCGAGGAACACCATCGCGGGGACGGCGCCGATCCAGTAGTAGTGCACGGTCATCGCGCCGTACTGGGCGCCGTTGGCCGCCATGCCGAGGATCTCGATCGCGCCCAGGTTGGCCGACACGAACGCCAGCCCGGTGATCCAGGCGGGCAGTCCGCGGCCCGCGAGGAAGAAGTCGAGGCTGGAGCTGATCCGGCGGCGGGCGGCGAACCCGATGGCGAGCACGGTGGCGAAGTAGACCGCGATGAGCAGGTAGTCGAGGAGGTTGACGTCTAATCGCACAACCGGCCCGCTACCCGGAAAACACCGCGATAGCCGTACGGCCGGGCGTCCCGGTGAGGTGCGATTGTGGACCGTGCGAGCCGGTCGCCATAGTGTCGAGAGGTGGACGTCGCCACCTTGACCCCCGCGCAGGCGCGGGCCCGCTTCCGCGTCGGCGAACGGGTGCCCACCGCGGGCTGGTGCCGCGGCTGGACGCAGGCCAACCTGATCGCCGTGCCCGCCGCCCTGCGGTACGAGCTGCTGCTGTTCGCCCACCGCAACCCCCGGGCCTGCCCCGTGCTGGACGTGGGCGAGCCGGGCGCCTGGTCGACCACCCTGTTCCGCGGCGACCTGCGCACCGACCTGCCCGGCTACCGCCTCTACCGCGACGGCGAGCCCGTGGCCGACCTGGACGAGGTGACCGGGCAGTGGCGGGCCGACCTCGTGCCGTTCCTCATCGGCTGCAGCTTCACCTTCGAGGCGGCGCTGCTGGCCGCCGGCGTCCCGGTACGGCACCTGGAGCAGGGCAGGAACGTGCCGATGTACCGCACGAACGTGCCGTGCGAGTCCACCGCCTCGCTGTCGGGGCCGCTGGTCGTCTCGATGCGGCCGGTCCCGGAGGAGCTGGTGCGGCGGGCCGTCGAGGTGAGCGGCAGGTATCCGCGGGTGCACGGCGCGCCGGTGCACGTGGGCGACCCGGCCGCGATCGGCGTGCTCGACCTGGGGCGTCCCGACTTCGGTGACCCGGTGGAGCTGCGGCCGGGGGACGTGCCGCTGTTCTGGGCCTGCGGGGTGACGCCGCAGGCGGCGGTCATGGCGAGCGGCGTGGAGTACGCGATCGGTCATCTGCCCGGTCACATGGCCGTGCTGGACGTCCGGGACGACGACTATCGAGTGACTTGACCAGATATTTCGCGGTATAGGTGGATGCTTCGGTCAGTTCGGCCGGGGTGCCTTCGAAGATCACCTCGCCGCCCTGCCGGCCCGCCTCGGGGCCGAGGTCGATGACCCAGTCGGCGTGCTTGACCACGTCGAGGTCGTGCTCGACCACGATGACCGTGTCACCGCCGTCCACCAGCCGGTCGAGCAGGGCCAGCAGCGTGTCCACGTCGGCCATGTGCAGCCCGGTCGTCGGCTCGTCGAAGACGTACACCTGGCCGCGCTCGCGCATCCGGTGCGCCAGCTTGAGCCGCTGCCGCTCCCCGCCGGACAACGTGCTGAGCGGCTGCCCGAGGGTCAGGTAGCCGAGCCCCAGCGCGCCGAGCCCGCCGATGCCCGGCAGGTCGAACAGGCCCGCGGCCTCCTCGGCCGTCATCGCCAGCACATCCGCGATCGTGCGGCCCTCCACCGTGTACGACAGCGCCTGCGGGCTGTACCGGCTGCCTCCGCACGCGTCGCACACCCGGGTCACCGGGTCCATGAACGCCAGGTCCGTCTTGATCTCGCCGCGCCCCTTGCACACCGGGCACGCGCCGGCCGAGTTGAAGCTGAACAGCCCCGGCCGCACCCCGTTGGCGTCGGCGAACAGCTTGCGCAGCGGGTCCATGGCGTCGAGGTACGTCGCCGGGGTCGAGCGCGGCGAGCCGCCGATGGCCGACTGGTCGATGAGCACCACGTGCGGATGCCGGGCGACCAGCTCCTGGCGCATCAGCGTGCTCTTGCCCGACCCGGCCACGCCGGTGACCGCGGTGAGCACGCCGAGCGGCACGCGTACGGTGACGTCCTTGAGGTTGTGGGCGTTCGCGCCCTCGACGGTCAGCCAGCCGGCCGGGGCGCGCACGGCGTCCTTGAGCCCGGTGACCCGCCGCAGCATGCGGCCGGTCAGCGTGCCGCCGGACGTCAGCGCCGCCACCGTGCCCTCGAACACGACCCGGCCGCCCCGCGTGCCCGCGCCCGGCCCCATGTCCACCACGTGGTCGGCCAGCTCGATCAGGTCGCGGTCGTGCTCGACGACCAGCACCGTGTTGCCCTTGTCGCGCAGCTCCACCAGCAGGTCGCCGAGCCGGTGGACGTCACGCGGGTGCAGCCCCACGCTGGGCTCGTCGAAGATGTACGTCATGCCGGTGAGGCTGCTGCCCAGGTTCCGCACGGTCTTGAGCCGCTGCGCCTCACCGCCCGACAGCGTCGGCGTCCCGCGGTCGAGGCTGAGGTAGCCGAGGCCGATGGCGTCGATCCGGCGCAACGACTCCACCGCCGCCTCGGCCACCGGGTCGCCCAGGCCCTCCAGCACGCCGATGAGGTCGGTCACCTCCATCGCGCAGTGGTCGGCGATGGACCGGCCGTCGATGCGCGAGGCCAGCGCGGCCGCGTTGAGCCGCCGGCCGCCGCACTCCGGGCACGTGGCCTGCCGCACGTACGGCGCCGCCGCCTTGTCGAGCTGGTCGAGGTCGCGCTTGAGGTGGACGCGCTCGAACCGGGTGACCAGCCCCTCGTAGGTGTTGGTGTACTCGCCCCGGTTGACCTTGAAGCCGCCGCCGTACAGCAGCAGGTCGCGCTCCTGCGGCGTGAAGCCGCGCAACGGCTTGTCCGGGTCGAACAGCCCCGACCTGGCGTAGAGCTGCCACACGTACGACCCGGGCGGGGCCATGCGGATCGCGCCCTCGTTAAGCGAGAGGTCCTCGTCGAGCATCTTGCCGACGTCGGCCTCCACCTTCTTCCCCAGACCGTCGCAGACCGGGCACATGCCCTGCGGGTCGTTGAACGAGTACGCCGTCGCGGGCCCCGCCGACGGCTCGCCGCGCCGCGAGAACAGCACCCGCAGGATCGCGTGCACCTCGGTCATGGTGCCCACGGTCGAGCGGGCGCCGCCGCCGACCGGCTTCTGGTCCACGATCACGGCGGCGGTCAGGCCGGACATGCGCTCGGCGCGCGGGCGCTCGTGCTTGGGCAGCCGGTTCCTGACGAACGCGCTGAAGGTCTCGTTGAGCTGCCGCTGCGACTCCGTGGCGATGGTGCCGAACACGATCGAGGACTTGCCCGACCCCGACACGCCGGTGAACACCGTCAGCCGCTCCTTGGGCAGCCGCAGCGAGACGTCCTTGAGATTGTTCTGCCGCAGGCCGATCAGCTCGATGTCGCGCGACACGTGCCACACCCCCAATAGCTTTGGCTACTACCTATAGCCTAAGCTATTTCATGTGGCTGACATTCCCGACCGGCGAGCACGACGGCGAGCCGAGACGCAGGCCGAGATCCTCGGCATCGCCCTCGACGTGATGGCGGAGGAGGGCGTCGCCGGGCTGAGCCTGGCGACCGTGGCCAGGCGGCTCGGCATCCAGCCGCCGTCGCTGTACAAGTACTTCCCGTCCCGGCACGCGGTCTACGACGCCCTGTTCAGGCGCGGGCAGGAGGGCTACCTGGCGGCCGTGCGGCGGGGGGCCGAGCCGCATGAGCCGGGGCTGGCGGCCATGGGGTCGTCCATGGAGGCCGGAGCGCGGTGGATCATGGAGAACCAGGTGCTGGCCCAGTTGATGTTCTGGCGGCCGGTGCCGGGGTTCGCGCCCTCGCCCGAGGCGTACGCGCCCGCGCTGGCCGTCCACGAGCACTTCGCCGAGCTGATCAGGGCCGCCGTCGGGCGCGGCGAGCTGCATCCCGACGCCGCGGGCGAGGAGGGGCTGGCCCTGGCCGCGAGCCTGATCGCCGGGCCCGTGTCCCAGCAGCTCAGCAACGAGCCGGGCGCCTCCTACGAGGAGGGGCGGTTCACCCGGCTCGTCCCCCGGCTGCCGGCCGTGTTCGCGGCGGTGTACCCGCCGCCATGAGCAGGTCGCGGCGGTGTGCCCGCCGCCGTGAGCTGGTCGCCGACCGGCGGCGCGCCCCGCCGGTTGTCGATCTCCAGGTGCGGCACGACGGGCGGCTCGTCCACCCGGATGTTCCGCAGGTAGTCGGCGAAGGCCGCCAGCTTGCCCGCGTCCCTGGCCAGGCCGCGCGCCTCCAGCCGGGCGCGCAGCGTCGGCCCGTCCGAACGCACCCACAGCAGGCGTACGGGCGGGCCGCCCAGCTCCGCCACCCACCGCGCCCACCGCGCCGCGTCGTGCACCTGCGCGGTGAACGGGCCGTCGAGCAGCACCGGGCAGCCGTGGCCGCGGATCTGCGCGGCGATCCTGGTCAGGCCGGTGTACTCGTGGTGCTTGACGTGCCGGTCGTACCAGGGGCCCTCGCGCTCGCCCTGGTCGCGGCCGTGGGCCCGCAGGACCTCCGCGACGAGGTCGCCGTAGACGGTGTCCTTGTCGAGCAGGGCGGGCACCGGCGACAGGCGGGCCAGCAGCTCGGCCGCCACCGTGGACTTGCCCGCCCCCGGCGGCCCGCTGATCACCCACACGGTCGTCATGCGCCCAACCTACGCGGATCTGCGTACGCGGGTGCCTCGCCTGGGCGGACGACGCCCGGCCCGCCCGCGGACAGACTTCCTGCTCATGCTGACCGTCTTCGCCAGAGCGTTCCGGGTGCCGGAGCTGCGCAGGAAACTGCTGTTCACCTTGGGGCTGATCGTGCTGTTCCGCCTCGGCCAGATCATGCCCGCGCCCGGCGTGGACGTCGTGGCCGTGCGGCAGTGCGTGGGCTCGGCGAGCGGCGGCGTCTTCGACATGATGCAGATGCTCAGCGGCGGCGCGATGCTCCAGCTGTCGGTGTTCGCGCTGGGCGTCATGCCCTACATCACGGCCAGCATCATCCTGCAACTGTCCGCTGTCGTGGTGCCGCGGCTCGACACGCTCAGGAAGGAGGGGTCCAACGGGCAGGCGCGGATCACCCAGTACACCCGTTACCTGACCGTCGGCCTCGCCGTCCTGAACGCCACGACCGTCGTCACCCTGGCGCGCTCGGGGAACCTGCTGCCCGGCTGCGCCCGTCCGCTGCTGCGCGACCAGGGGCTGCTCGCGGTGTCGGTGATCGTGGCGACGATGGTCGCGGGCACCTGCGTGGTCATGTGGATGGGCGAGCTGATCACCGACCGGGGGATCGGCAACGGCATGTCGATCCTGATGTTCACGCAGGTCGTGGCGGTGTTCCCGGGGTACATGGCGAAGATCTTCGTGCTCACGCCGTTCGGGTTCGCGGTGATGCTGGCGGCCGGGTTGTGCCTGGTGGCGGCGGTGGTGTTCGTCGAGCAGGCTCAGCGGCGGGTGCCCGTCCAGTACGCCAAGCGCATGGTGGGGCGGCGCATGTACGGGGGCAGCAGCACGTACATCCCGCTCAAGGTCAACCAGGCGGGGATCGTACCGGTGATCTTCACCTCGTCGCTGCTCTACGTGCCGACGCTGGCCGCGCCGCTGCTCGGCGCGGAGGCGGGCGCCTGGGTCTCGCGCAACCTGACCGCCGGGACCCATCCGCTCTACATGAGCGTGTACGTGCTGCTGATCGTCTCCTTCGCCTACTTCTACGTCGCGATCACCTTCAATCCCGTCGAGGTGGCCGACAACATGCGGCGGTTCGGGGGGTTCGTGCCGGGGATCCGGCCGGGCGCGCCGACGGCCCGCTACCTGGCGTACGTGCTGTCGCGGCTGACCGCGCCCGGAGCCCTCTACCTCGGCGTGCTGGCGCTGCTGCCGCTGGTGGCGTTCGCGATCCTGCGCGACCCCGGCACGCAGCAGAACTTCCCGTTCGGCGGGACCAGCGTGCTCATCATGGTCGGCGTCGGGCTGGACACGGTCAAGCAGATCGAGGCCCAGCTCCAGCAGCGCAACTACGAGGGCTTCCTGCGGTAGGCCGCGGGCCCGGCAGGAGGGTTACCTCCGGCGGGCCGCGGGCCCGGCTCAGACCGGCGGCGCGAGCCCGGCCCGCATGGCGAACACCACGAGCTGGGCCCGGTCGCGGGCGCGCAGCTTGACCATGGCCCGGCTGACGTGCGTGCGCACGGTGTCGGGGCTGATCACCAGCTCCCTGGCGATCTCGTCGTTGGACCGGCCCGTCGCCACCCACGCCACCAGCTCGCGCTCGCGCGGGGTGAGCGTGCCCAGGCCCTCGACGGGCTCGGCGCCGCCGCGGCCGAACAGGCCGATGACCTTCCTGGTGATGGACGGCGACAACAGCGCCTCGCCCGCCGCCACCACCCGCACGGCGTTGACCAGCTCGTCGGGCGCGCTGTCCTTGAGCACGAATCCGCTCGCCCCGGCCTGGAGGGCGGCGAAGACGTACTCGTCGACGGCGAACGTGGTCACCACGACGATCCGGGTGCCGGCCAGCGTGGGATCGGCGGCCACGGCCCGCAACGCGGACAGGCCGTCGGTGCCGGGCATGCGGATGTCGAGCAGCAGCACGTCGGGACGGGTGCGGCGGATCAGGTCGAGCGCCGCCGCGCCGTCGGCCGCCTCGCCCACGCACTCCATGCCGGGCTCCCGCTCCAGCAGCGCCCGCAGCCCCATCCGCACGACGGCCTGATCGTCGGCGACCGCCACCCTGATCACGCGGCCCCCGGCGTCCGCACCGGGCAGGGCTGTGCCGGCGGCGGGCGCGTCCGGGCCTGTCCGGACGGGGGGTGGGCCGGTGGCGTGCGCGTCCGGGCCTGGGTGGTGGGGGCCTGGGCCGGGGGCGGTCATGCCTCGTACCGGGGGAAGCGGGCGGTCACCTGGAAGCCGCCGCCCTCGCGGGGCCCGGCGGTGAGCCGGCCGCCCGCCTCGGTGACGTGGGCGCGCATCCCGGCCAGCCCGCGGCCCTCGGCGGCGCCGTTCCAGCCCGCGCCGCGGTCGGCCACCTCCAGGACGAACGCGCACGGGCCGTCGGCCAGGCGCACCGAGGCCCTGGTCGGGCCGGCGTGCCGGAGCACGTTCGTGAGGGATTCGCGGACCACCCGGTAGACGGCGTCCTTGAGGTGGGCGGGCACGGCGGGCTCGGCGGGCTCGACGTCGACCGGCAGGCCCGCGGCGCGTACGCCCGCGATGAGGCCGGGCAGGTCGGCGGCCGGCGGGTCGATGCCGTCGAGCGCGGCGCGCAGGTGGGCCAGGGCGGTGGTGCTGGTCTCCCTGATCGCCCGGAGCGAGGCCCGTGCCTGCTCGGGGTCGTCGTCGAGGACGACGAGCGCGAGCCCGGCCTGCATCGCGATGGCGGCGAGCCCGTGACCGGCGGCGTCGTGCACCTCCCCGGCGATCCGCGCCCGCTCGGCCGCCACCACTTCGGCCCTACCGAGGAAAGCCCCCGACCGCCCGAGCACGGCGTCCGGCGCGTGCGGGGCGGCGGTCGCGGAGGCATCGGCGGTGGCGGCGGGCCGGGCGGGACGAACGGTGGCGGCGGGACGGGCGACCGCGGGCGCCGGGATCCCCCAGGCCGCCCCCACCGGCCAGGCCCCGCGCCCCGAAGCCGCATCCCCGGCCCCCGGACCGCACAGCGCCCCGCCCCCGGCAACGGGCGCACCCGGGACGAACGCGGACGGCAACGAGGAGTGGGAAGTGAGTGCGGACGGCGACGCGGTGTGCGAGGCGAGCGCGGACGGCGGCGTGGTGTGCTGCGAGGCGACCGCGGACGGTGGCGTGCTGTGGGAGGCGAACGCGGACGGCGGTGGGGCGGTGTCGGAGGCGTGGGACGAGGGCGGGGGCTCGGCGTCGGCGGCGGCCGCCGCTGCCGCGGCCCTGGCCTGCGCGAGGCCGCTGAACGACCACGGGACGGCCAGCCACCCGGCCCAGGCCAGCATGACGACGACCGGGACGTCACCCACCCGGCTCAGGCGCGACAGCGCCGCGACCGACCTGCGCAGGCGCCCGCCGCGTTGCGTGTGCTCGCTCACCATCCCCCACCCGGCCAGGCTCGTGTCGCCCCGATCCTAGCGAGTTCTGGGCGGCACGGTCCGATCACCGCCCGCCCGGCCGCCCCGAGACGATCTTGACGACAGCGCCCGGTGTCGGGGCGGGGCCCCGGGTCAGCGCATGCCGTCGGTGAGCCAGCGCAGGGGGTTGTCGTGGGTGATCAGGCGGATGACGTCCTCGCCGGTGCCGGCCTCGCGCAGGCGGGGGAGCAGGCTGTGGAACAGGTGGGCGTAGCCGCAGCCGCCGTACCGCTGGACCTGGGCCACGCGGCTCAGGCCGGTGCTGAGGAGCAGGCGGTCGGCGTGGCCGTCCTCGATGAGGCCGAGCGCGATCCTGGCCGCCTGGTCGGGGCCGAGCGCCAGGACGCTGAGGCTGACGTACGCGCCCGCCTCGGCGATCTTGCGGGCGCCGCCCAGGTCGCCGGAGTAGCCGGCGGCCACGCGGGAGCCGGGCAGGTTCTCGCCGAGCAGGATCTCCAGCAGCGCCGGGGCGTTCTGGCCGTGGGTGGCGACGGGCAGGCGCGACTGCCGGGAGGCGCGGGCGGCGGCGCGCAGGCAGCGCTCCTCGCGGGCGGTGGGCTCGGCGCCCCAGCTGCCGACCTCGCCGATCACGCCGGGGAAGACACCCGTGCCGTCCACGCCGCTGGAGATCTCGGTCATCAGGCGCCGGGTGAGCTGCTCGACGTCCTCGTCGCCGACGTCGGTGAACGGCTGGGCGAAGAAGCCGGTCGAGGCGATCACCGGCACCCGGCTGCCGGCCGCGATGCGGGCCAGGGCGGCGGCGTCGCGGCCCATGCCGAGACAGGTGAGCTCGACCACCAGGTTGAGCTCGTCGGACTGGCGCAGCTCGCGGAGCTCCGCGGTGACAGTGGTCTCCTCGTCGAGCCAGCGGTGGGGGTCGGAGTCGATGCCGACCGCCCAGCGCATGTCGTTGCGCAGGTGCTCGTGGGGGAGTACGGCGCCGTTCACCGCTGCCGCGCGGATCGGGCCGGTGACGGTGCGAAGGATGACCTCGGGCATAGCCGACATTAACCGATAGTTGCCGGAATACCCTTCCTTCTGGCGGGAAATTTTACTCTTCGTCCTGTTTGGCGGCCTGCTAGTGGTCTGCAAGTGTTCCTGTCAATGTGGGCCGTATCCTGAGAAGCAGCCGACGACACGGGGGAGACGTGCCGATCCAGAACTCCGAGACGGGCGACGCCGACGTGATGAAGGACGAGGCCGCCGAACGCTCCGCCATGCCCGCCCGCCGCGGCGGTCTGAAGGGCCGGCTCGACGGCATACGGTCCACCCGCGCGGGCGCGCTCACGCTGAAGATCGTGGTCGGCGTCATCGGCGCGGTGATGGTGGTCGGCGGCCTGATCATGGTGCCGTTCCCCGGGCCCGGCTGGCTCGTGGTGTTCGCCGGGCTGGCGGTGCTGGCCACCGAGTTCCACTGGGCCCACCGGGTGCTGGAGTTCGGCAAGCAGACGCTGCACGCCTGGACGCAGTGGTACAAGCGGCAGGGCTGGACGGTGCGCATCCTCGTGCTGCTGGTGACCGTGGCCGCCGCCGCGGTGATCGTCTATTTCGGCATGCTGACGCTCGGCATCGACCTGCTGGAGATCGCCCAGCGTTTCGTCTAGTTCCGCGGGGGCTTTCAGACCGGGTCGTTATCGTTCCCGGAATCGCCGCCTTTCCCTGCCTATTCTGCGGGCGTGCTCGCTCACCTCGCCGTCGCGCTGTCGCTGACGTTCCTCGCCCCGGCCGCCGCTCGGGCCGACCTGACGTTGCCGGAAACCGGCGGCATGAAATATCACGAGAAATCGGGCGACCCGGTACGGCTGAGCGCGTACGGCCTCAGCACCGGCCGCACGTACCTGCGCGCCGCCACCGGCGACTCCTTCACCCGGCAGAAGGGCCTGTCGGAGGTGGCCGTCTCGCCCGACGGCCGCCTGACGGCCGGGGTGCCGTCCGCCTACCGGGCGGGCTACGACTCCGTGGTCGTCACCGACCGGGCCACCGGCAAGACCGCGCGGATCCGTACCGTCAAGAAGCCCATGACGGCGGCCTACGCCTCCTGGTCCAGGGACGGCAGGAAGCTCGCGCTCACCGTCGAGCAGAAGAGCGGCGGGACGTGGCGGGTGCTCGGCTTCACGGTGGTGGACGTGCGCGCGGGCACCGCGAGCACGGTCCGCGTCGCGGGCCTGGCCCGGAAGGCCGGGTTCTGGTGGAGCCCCGACGGCAACCTCGTCAGCATGTACGGCACCGGCCTGCGCGTCTACCGCCCCACGGACGGCGCGGTGCTGCGCACGTACGCGGACGTGGGCCTGCCGACCGGCCCCGAGGACTCCTACGCGCCCTCGGGCAAACGCCTGACGACGTGGTGCCCCTCGCGGTTCAAGGAGCAGGTGTGCCTGGTCGACCTGGCCACCGGCACGATCGCCCAGCGCGTGGCCGTCAAGCCGGTGGCCCTGTTCGGCTGGTGGGACGACACCCACCTGATCGCCGTCACGACGGCCGGGAAGGGCCGCCGACTGTCGGTGCTCGACCTGACCGGCCGGACGACGCGGGTGCTCGCGGACGTGCCCGCCGCCACCTGGGCCGCCGAGCTGTGGGTCAACTTCGCCAGGACCCGGGTGTCATAGGTACAGGCCCGTGCCGTGGTCGGTCTCCTGGGTGGCCACCGCGTGCAGGTCGCGCTCGCGCATGACGAGGTAGACCCGCGCGTGCACCTCGACCTCGAACTGGTCTTCCGGGTTGAACAGCACCTTGTCGCCCACCTTGACCGCGCGCACGTTCGTGCCGACGCCGCAGACCTCGCCCCACGACAGCCGGTTGGCCATCTTGACCGTCGCGGGGATGACGATCCCGGAGCCGCTGCGCCGCTCCTCGGCCTCCTGCTCCAGCCGGATCATCACCCGGTCGTGCAGCATCTGAATCTCGAACTTGGGCGCTTCCACGGGTCACAGTTTACGAGCCGCCGCAGCTCCGGAATCCCGCGGTCGTCCCAGGTCCCGCCTTCCCCGGGATGGGGTCACGGCAGCAGGAGCTCGGCGTACACCGGACGGTGGTCGCTGCCGACCGGCGCGAGCACCTGGAAGTCCCGCACCGCCATGCGGTCGCCGGCCAGCACGTGGTCGATCGTCACGCCGGGCAGCGGCCCCCATCCGCCCCACGTCGTGGACAGGCCGCGGCCCATGGCGTCGGCCGCGTCGCGGTAGCCGGCGGCCAGCAGCTCGCGGAGTGGGAGGTGGTCGAGGGTGGCGTTGAAGTCGCCGGCCAGCACGCGCAGCCGTCCGCCGCCGCGCGGCAGGCGCTCCAGCCCAGCCAGCCAGCACGGCTGCCTCCCCGTCCGCTTGGGGGCGCACGGATGCACCGAGACGATCTCCACCCGGGCCCCGCCGGGGTGCGTCAGCACGGCCGTGGCCTGGCCGAACCCGCCCGCCTCGATCAGCTCGCCGGCGGTGAGGGGGTGGCGGGCGTACACGGCCGAGCCGCCGACGCCCTTGGCGGGCCACGTCACCGCGTACGGCAGCAGCTCGCGCAGCCCGGCCGCCGTCAGCCGTCGCTCGGCGAGAGGCGTGAACTCCTGCAACGTCAGCACGTCCGGCCGCAGCGACCTGACCTGAGCGGTCAGCTCGGCCGCGTCGGCCGTGCCGACCAGCAGGTTGGCGGCCAGCACGCGCAGCGGCGCGCCGTGGGCGGCCGGCGCGGGGTCGGGCAGCGCGCGGGGCAGCACCGCGACGCCCAGCGCCAGCACCGTGACCAGCGCGACCGCCCCCGCCGCCCACCGCCGCAGCAGCCCGGCGAGCACCAGGCCCAGGGCTGCCCCCACCGCCGCGTGCGGCGTGAACGCGACCACCGGCACCCACGGCCAGTCCGGCTCGAACCCGCTCAGGCGCACCGCCGCCCAGACGGCGAACGGCGTCACCGCGATCCAGCTCATCCAGCTACGCACGTTCTGTATCGCCATATGTCGTGAAAGGCGTTCACGGCGTGAGAAAGTGTGCTGCATGCGCGACGTGGAAGCCCGGGTCCTGAACGCCATCGACGAAGCGGAGACCGTCGGCCTGCTGGCCGAGACGGTGCGCGTCCCGAGCGTCACGGGCACCGACGCCGAGTCCGACCTCCAGCACCGCTTCGCCCGCCTGCTCACCGAGGCCGGCCTGGACGTGGACGTCTGGAAACTCGACCTCGCCGACCTCACCGCGCGCGCCGGTTTCCCCGGCACCGAGGCCCCCAGACAGGAGGGCTACGGCGTCGTCGCCGTGACCGAGGGCGAGGGCGTGCCGGCGCTGGCCCTCCAGGGCCACGTGGACGTCGTCCCGACCGGCGACCTGGCCAAGTGGGAGGGCAGCGACCCGTTCGCCGCCCGGATCACCGGCGACGTGCTGCACGGCAGGGGCGCCTGCGACATGAAGGCCGGCCTGGTGGCCAACCTGGCCGTCGTCCGGGCGCTGAAGCGGGCGGGGGTGCGCCTGGCCAGGCCCCTCGCGGTGCACTGCGTGATCAGCGAGGAGGACGGCGGCCTCGGCGCGTTCGCCACCCTGGCCAGGGGCCACACGGCGGAGGCCGCGGTCATCACCGAGCCCACCAGCGGCGCGGTCATCACCGCCAACGCCGGCGCGCAGACCTTCCGGCTGGAGGTCGCCGGCCGCGCCGCGCACGGCGCCACGCGGTACGAGGGCGTCAACGCGATCGAGGTCTTCTGGCCGGTGTTCGAGGCGATCAGGCGTCTGGAGGCCGACCGCAACCGGGACGTGCCGGAGCTCTTCGGCGCCAACCCCATGCCGTACCCCATCGAGGTCGGCACCGTGCGGGCCGGCGACTGGGCGAGCACCGTGCCGGACCTGCTGGTCGCCGAGGGACGCCTCGGCGTGCGCCTGGACGAGGATCCGGCCGCGGCGCGGGCGGCCTTCGAGGAGGCCGTCGCCTCGACCGGCCATCCGTGGCTGCGGGACAACCCGCCCGCGGTGACCTGGCCGGGCGGCCAGTTCGCCAGCGGCCGGCTGCCCGCCGGGCACGAGCTGCTCGGCGCGGTCAACCAGGCCGTCGCCGACGTCGCGGGCCGCCGTCCGGCCGAGGCGGCCGCGCCGTACGGGAGCGACCTGCGCCTGTACGCGGCGGGCGGCGTCCCGACCCTGCACTACGGCCCGGGGGACGTCCGGTTCGCGCACGCGCCCAGGGAGCAGGTCGAGCTCGCCGAGCTGCGCGAGGTCACCCGCGCGCTGGCGCTGCTCGCGGTGCGCCGCTGCGGCGTCCTGTGAGCAGTTCCCGGTACGACGGTCACAGGGACGACTCGACCGGCAGGCCGGCCCCGACCCAGTCCTCGATGCCCTCGACGTACCGGCGCACGTCGGTGTAGCCGAGCGCGGTCAGCCGGTTGGCCACGGCCTTGCTGTTGCCGCAGGCCGGGTTGGAGCAGTAGGTGACGATGGTGGCGTCCTTGTCGGGCAGCAGCTCGGCGGCGCGCTCGGCGACCTCGCTCTCCACCAGGGCGACGGCCCCGGGCAGGTGCTGCTGGGCGTAGTAGGAGCCGCCGAGCGTGTCGAGCACGGTCACGCTGCCCAGACGGGCGTGCAGCTCCTCGCGGGTGATGGTCATTGTGGCCTCCGAGCGAAATGGACTAGAGTCCGGATGTGTGAATGGCCAGGAACCTAACGGACCACAGTCCGGTTCGTCAAGCGAGCCGCTGGAGCTGCTGACCGGCAAACCGGTCAGGGAACGCGCGGACGCGGCCCGCAACAGGGAGAAGGTGCTCGCGGCCGCCGCGCGGCTGTTCGCCGAGAAGGGCGTGGAGGCCGTGTCGATGGACGCGGTCGCCGCCGAGGCGGGCGTCGGCAAGGGCACGCTGTTCCGCCGGTTCGGCGACAAGTCCGGGCTGGCGGTGGCGCTGCTGGACGCCCGCGAACGCGACCTGCAGGAGCGCGTGCTGTCGGGGCCGCCGCCCGTCGGCCCCGGCGCTCCGGCCGCCGAGCGCCTGACCGCCTTCACGGCCGCCTACCTCGACTACCTCTACGCCCACCTGGACCTGGTGCGGATGTCCGAGACGGCCAGCCCGGGGGCCCGCTACCGCATCGGCGCCTACCGCTTCTGGCACCGCCACGTCGCGATCCTGCTGGCCGAGGCCCGGCCCGGCGGCGACGCCGACGTGCTCGCCCACACCCTGCTGGCCGCGATGGGCGCGGAGGCGGCCGGGGTGCTGCGCGAGGAGTACGGCCGCGAGCGCGCGACCGCGGGCATCACGGCCCTGGCCGCCGCCCTCGCCCAGCCGGTCTAGCTCAGCCGGTCCGGCTCAGGCGGTCTAGCTCAGCCGGTCCAGCTCAGGCGGTCCGGCTCAAGTGGTTCGGCTCAAGTGGTTCGGCTCAGGCGGGGGCGGCCACCCGCCGCCGCGCCTCGGGCACGATCATCGGCGTGCCCGACTGCGGGTCCTGGATGATCTCGCACCGCAGCTCGAACACCCGGTGGACCAGCTCGGGCGTGACGATCTCGGCCGGCACGCCCTCGGCCACGACCTGGCCGGCCCGCATGACGATCAGGTGGGTGGCGTACCGGCACGCCTGATTGAGGTCGTGCAGCACGGCGACCATGGTCCGGCCGGCCTCGTGCAGGTCGGCGCAGAGGTCGAGCACCTCGATCTGATGGGAGATGTCCAGGAACGTGGTGGGCTCGTCCAGCAGCAGGATCGGCGTCTCCTGGGCCAGCGCCATGGCCAGCCACACCCGCTGCCGCTGCCCGCCGGACAGCTCGTCCACGATCCGGTCGGCCAGCCCGGCGACGTCGGTCGCGCGCATGGCCTCGGCCACGGCCGCCTCGTCGGCCCTCGACCACTGGCGCATGAGCCGCTGGTGCGGGTAGCGGCCGCGGGCCACCAGGTCGGCCACGCTGATCCCGTCGGGCACGATCGAGCTCTGCGGCAGCAGGCCCAGCCGCCGCGCCACCTCCTTCGACGGCAGCGCGGTGATCACGCTGCCGTCCAGGTGCACGGCGCCCTTCCTGGGCTTGAGCATCCTGGCCAGCGCGCGCAGCAGCGTGGACTTGCCGCACGCGTTCGGGCCGATGATCACGGTGAAGGACTCGTCCGGGATCGCCACGCTGAGCTCGGTGGCCACGACGCGCTGGTCGTAGGCGAGGGTGAGGCCGGTGCCCGACAGGCGGTGGTCAACCATCAGTGACGGTCCTTTCGCAGGAGCAGGGCGAGGTACGTGCCGCCGACGGCGGCGGTGACCACCCCGACGGGAAGCTGGGTCGGCGCGAGCAGCCGCTGGGCGACCAGGTCGGAGGCGGTCAGCAGCACCGCGCCCATGAGCGCCGAGGCGCCCATCGTGACGCCGGGGGAGCGGGTCAGCCGGCGGGCGATCTGCGGCGCGGCCAGCGCGACGAAGACGACGGGCCCGGCCGCCGCGGTGGCCACGCCGGTCAGCAGCACCCCGGCGGTGATGGCCGCCGCCCGTACGGCCTCGACCTTGACGCCCATGGCCCGGGCCGCGTCGTCGCCCATCTCGATCATCCGCATCGGCCGCGCCACCAGCGCGCACACCGGCAGCAGGACGGCCAGCGCCACCGCGACCGGGATCGCGTGCTCCCACCCGCGCCCGCCGAGGCTGCCGGTCAGCCACGCGCCCGCGGTGGCCGCGTCGTTGATGTTGGCCCTGGTCAGCAGGTAGTTGTTGACCGCCAGCAGCAGCGTGTTGGCGCCGATGCCGACCAGCACCAGCTGGTAGCCCTGCACGCCGCGCCGGAAGGCCAGCGCGTAGACCAGGACGGCGGTGACCACGCAACCGGCCAGCGCGCCGCCCGCGATCGTCATGGCCGAGCCGCCCGCGACGACGGCGAGGATGCCGCCCGTCGAGGCGCCGGCGGTGAAGCCGATGAAGTCGGGGCTGCCCAGCGGGTTCTTGGTCAGGCTCTGGAAGATCGCGCCGCCCGCCCCGAACGCCGCCCCCACCAGCAGCCCGGTGACCACGCGCGGGGCCCGCAACCTGCTCACGATCAGCTCGGCGACCGGCGTGCCCTGGCCGAACAGGGCGTCCAGGATGTCGGGCACGGAGACGGTGAACTCGCCGGTGGCGATCGCCGCCACGCCCACCCCGCAGCCGACCGCCACGAGGGCGGCGCAGACGAGCAGGGACCGGGGCGCGAGCCGTACGGACCAGGGGCCGAGACGTACGGTCACAGCGCCGCCACCCGCCTGCGCCGGGCCAGCAGGATGAAGATCGGCGCGCCGATCACCGCCCACACGATGCCCACCTGCACCTCTCCCGGACGCGCGATCAGCCGCCCGACGACGTCGGCGCCCAGCAGCAGCACCGGCGCGGCCAGCGCCGAGTACGGCAGCACCCACCGCTGGTCGCCGCCCACCAGCGCGCGCACGGCGTGCGGCACGACCAGCCCGACGAACCACAGGGGCCCGGCGGCGGCGGTCGCGGCCCCGCACAGCAGCGTGACGGCCACGCCGGTGAGGACGCGCGTCCTGCCGACCGCGACGCCCAGCGAGCGCCCGGCGTCGTCGCCGAGCGAGAGCATGTTGAGCGGCCTGGCCAGCGTCAGCCCGAGCGCCAGCCCCGCCACCATGAAGGGGGCCAGCCGCACCAGCGTGTCCGCGTTCTGCCCGGCCAGCGAGCCGGTCAGCCAGAACCGCATCCGGTCGAAGGTCTGCGCGTCCATGCGCAGGATCGCCGAGGCGACGGCCGTGAACACCATGCCGAGCGCGACCCCGGCCAGCGCCAGGCGTACCGGTCCGGCGCCGGAGCGGCCGGCCGCGGCCAGCGCGTAGACGACGACGGAGGCCACCGCGGCGCCGCCGAAGGCGAACCAGACGTACACGGCGGGGTCGGAGAGGCCGAACAGGCCGAGCGCGAGCGTGACGCCGAGCGCGGCGCCCTCGTTGATGCCGAGCAGCCCCGGGTCGGCCAGCGGGTTGCGGGTCAGGCTCTGGATGAGCGCCCCCGCCAGGCCCAGCGTCGCGCCGACGCCGATGCCGAGCAGCGTGCGCGGGATGCGCAGCTCGCGGATGACGACGTGGTCGCTGGAGCCGTCGGGGGCGAGCAGCGCGTCGATCACCGTCGAGAACGGCACCGACCGCGCCCCGAGCGCCACGCTCGCCATCGCCACCAGCGCCAGCACCCCCGCGGTCACGACCAGCCCGCTCACCAGCACGGACGCGGACCGGCGCGGCCGCGGCCCCTCCGCGGTGGCCGGCGGTCGCCCGCCGGCGTCCTCAGCCCAGTCCTCAGCCGTGTCCTCAGCCGGGCGCACCCGACCCCCTCTCGTAGCGGTCAAACTTAGGCAAGGCTAATCTAATGTCTCTGTAAGAAGGCAAGCCTAACCTTAGGAGCTGGACATGTCGGGACCGGTATTCGCGCGCAGAGGCTTCCTGGCCGCCACGGCAGGGCTCGCGGCGGCCCTGACGCTGTCGGCCTGCGGCGGTGGCGGCACCCAGGCGGCGGGCGACGGCGACGCGACCGCCTCGGCCGCGCCCGCCGCGCAGGGCTGGACGTTCACCGACGACCGCGGCAAGAAGCTGGACCTGCCCAAGCGCCCGTCCCGGGTGGTGGCCCAGGTGGGCGCCGCCGCCGCGCTGTGGGACTTCGGCGTGCGCCCGGTCGCCGTCTTCGGCCCGCACAAGCTCGCCGACGGATCCAGGGACCCGCAGGTCGGCAACGTCGACATCGCCAAGGTGGAGGGCCTGGGCAACGTGTGGGACGAGTTCAACGTCGAGAAGTACATCTCCCTCCAGCCCGACCTGCTGGTCAGCAGCATGTACGTCAAGGGCGACCTCTGGTACGTGCCGGCGAAGTCGAAGGAGACCATCGAGCAGGTCGCCCCCACCGCCGGCGTCATGCTCACCGGCCGCAGCGCCACCCAGGTGATCGGCAGGTACGAGGAGCTGGCCAGGTCACTCGGCGCCGACCTCCAGGGCGTGCCCGAGGCCAAGGCCCGCATGGAGGCCGCGACCAAGGAACTGGCCGCCTTCAAGGACCTCAAGATCCTCTTGATGTCCGGCGGCGCCGACGCCATGTGGGTCGTCAACCCGCCCGAGTACCCCGACATCGTGCATCTCACCGAGAACGGCCTGGACGTCGTCAAGCCCGCGAAGGTGGACGAAGGCGGCTTCTTCCAGACCCTGAGCTGGGAGAACGCCGACACCTACGACGCCGACGTGATCCTCTACGACACCCGCACCCAGTCGCTCAAGCCCGAGGAGATGCTGAAGAAGCCCACCTTCGCCAAGCTCCCGGCGGTCAAGGCGGGCCAGTTCTACCCGTGGCGGGCCGAGGCCCCCTTCAGCTACCAGGGCTACGCCACGTTCCTGGAGGAGCTGGTGTCGAACCTGAAGAAGGCCAAGAAGCTTCAGTAGGCCCCGCGCACCTCGACGATCTCGGCGAGCGGGAACTCCAGGTAGTCGCCGGCCTCCTCGCACCAGGCGTCGAGCGCCCCGGCGCGCAGCTCGCCGTGGCTGATCGTGGCCGTCAGGCCGTCGGCCAGCGTGATGCCCGCCCGGACTCCCCGGTCGACGACGAAGCCGAGCAGCGACTGCTGGGCGGTCGGCAGCCTGGTCGCCATCCGGCCGATGACCGCCCAGGTGCGGCCGTGCTTGCCGGAGTCGTCCCGGCCGGCCGCGACCAGGCGGCGGGCGTGCTCGTGCGGGTCGGGGGCGGGCTCGGCGATCACGTACGGCGCGTGCGGCTCCGAGCCGGGCGTGAACTCCGACAGCTCGGCCACCTGCCCGCCGGGCAGCAGGATCAGCTTGCCGTTGTGCGGCTCCTCGGCCCTGGCCCGGTGGATGGTGATCTCGCCGGTGTCGGAGACGGGCACGGGGGAGTAGCCGTTCTCGCGCAGGGCGGCCAGCGTGCGCTCGGCCGGCGCCGCGCTGATCAGCACCGTGGGGGCCAGCAGCCGCAGGCCCAGCCGGGCCAGCCGCCGGTGCCCGGCGATCTCGGCGAGCAGCGCGGTGTCGCCGGCCTGCACGACGCAGCCGACCGTGGAGACCGTCACCTCGCCGTGCCGGCGCGCGGTGTCGCGCACCAGGTACTCCAGGGGCTGCGGGATCGTGCCGACCGTGGCCAGCTCGTCGAGCAGCTCGTCGGCGTCGTAGCCGTGGTCGAGCGCGCCGCGCACGCTCTCGGTGGTGAAACGCCACACCGAGGCCGCGCCGCGCGACTCGCGCTCGGCCACCCGGTCGAGCAGCGCCGCCAGCTCGGCCGACGGCGGCCCGGTCACCACCGCGGTGAGGTCGGGGCCGAACAGCGCGCTCCTGCGCACGCTGGCCAGCGCCCTGGTGGACGCCTCGGCCAGCACCGGATCGTGCTCGACCTGCGGGACGGCGTCGTCGTTCTCGTCGCCGGGGTCGGCGGTCAGCCCGGCCAGGGCGCGGCCGAGGTCGGTGAGCGCGCCGTTGGCCAGCAGGCCGAGCAGCGTGGCCTCCTCCAGCACGGCCGGCGCGCACTCGGCCAGCAGCGCCTGGTCGAGCAGCGGGGCGTGCCAGTGGACGTTGCGCACGAGGCTGTCGCGGTCGGCGAAGGCGGTGCCGGCCGGCAGATGGGCCAGCGCCGCCAGCACGGCCCTGCGCACCCTGGCCACCGCGCTGCCCGAGGGGTCGTCGCCGAGCACGGTGGCGTACTTGCCGTCGACCTTGCGCAGGGACGAACGTTCCATCCGCCACCACGCCGACAGCAGCACCCGCAGCCGGGCCGAGCCCTCGTCGAGCCGCCAGCGGTCGAACCGCTCGGTGGGGATCATGCCGCCCGACTGCTCGTCCCAGGCCAGCAGCCTGGCCACCGCGCAGACCTCCAGCAGCAGGCGGGTCTCGTCCTCGTCGCAGCCGGTCTCCTTGGCCACCCTGCGGACCTCGCGCACGCCCACTCCGCCGGTCTTGAGCAGCGGCAGCGGGGTCTTGGAGGTGTTGTCGAGCAGGGCCGCGCAGCGCTCGACCACGTGCGGGGCGGCCAGCGTCATCAGGTGGTCGACCTCCTCGGGGTCGACCGGGATCGAGGCCACCTCGGGCGCCTCGGGCTGGAACGGCGGATGGTAGGCGGGGCCGCGCAGGCACAGCGCCACCTCGCGGGGGATCTCGGCGACGTGCCAGCTCGGGCGGAACAGCAGGCCGTGGTCGGCGCACCACTTCTCCGGCGTGCCGGGGGTGACGAACCGGCCGCCGTCGACGTCGCGGGCGGGGCCGTCCCAGGCGAGGCGGCCGAGCAGCGCGAGCGTGCCGTCGGGGGCGGTGGCCGTCAGCCGGTCGAGGCGGCCGGGGTCGGACAGCAGCTCGATGACGCGGGCGATCGTGCGCCGCTTGTTGCCGTGGGCGGGCAGGCCGAGCACGCGGGCCAGGGCGCGCAGGGCGTCGTTGCTGATCGTCCAGGAGTTGAGGTAGTGCTCCAGCGGCTCGCCCAGGCCGAGCGGCGCCGCCCACCAGCGCGCCACGCCCTCGGCCAGATGGATCACGCCGTCGGCGTCGGGCCAGGCCAGCGCGTGGTCGTACAGATGGTCGAGCCAGGGGGCCACCGTCTGGCCCGGGACGCCGAGGAAGGCGGCCAGCCCCTCGGGCGTCGGCCGGCTCATGGTCAGGCCGGCCTCGGCCAGTTGCAGGGCGGGCAGCGGCAGCCCCCGCATGGCCTCCATGACGGCGAAGCCGTTGCCCAGGCGCTGGGCCAGCGTGTCGAGCCTGCGGGGCCAGGGCGGCGCGATGGCGTCGGGCCTGTTGGCCAGGATGCGGGCAAGCCGGTTTTCGTCTAGTGTGCGCAGCCAGCCGAGCAGGTGATCTTCCATCTGTCAGCACTCTCATGGGGTCGCGTGGGACTCACCGTGAGCCATGACCATCCACGGTAGTGCAGAGCACCCCTCTCTCAGGAGAGGACTGCCCAGACGATCTTGCCGTGGGGCGCGAGTGCCGACCACCCCCAGCGGAGGCTGAGTGATTCGACGATGTGGAGACCCAGGCCGCCGGTGTCAAGGGGGCCAGGGTATCGCAGCACGGGCACCGAGGTGCCGGGATCGGTGAACGCGCTGGTGACGAGCGAGCCGCGGCGCACCAGGGACATGTGGACCGGGCGCTGGCAGCGGGGCTCGTCGAGGCGCAGACCGTGGCGCAGGGCGTTGGTGGCGAGCTCGGAGACCACCAGTTCCATGTTCTCGGCCAGCTCGCCGAGCCCCCAGCCGGACAGGGTCCCCGTGGTGAAGCTGCGCGCGGAGTGGACCGAGGAGGCGGTGGGCGGGAGCACGTACGTGGCGCTCGCGGACGGGCCGGTCACCAGGAGATCGCGAGCCGCCTCCGGCCACCAGCCGACGGGCGGCCACCAGTCGAACGTGGTCCACTGGCCGGACGCCGTGGTGGATTGCACGTGATCATTCTGCGGCAATCTCTCGTGCAGGTGCAAGAGCGAATGCACGTGCAGACAACTCGTGCAACCGCTACGGTTCTCCTCAAGTGGTCAATATGGGGGAAAGGGGATCTTGTCCGCGGCCCATGATCTTTCGGCCGCCAAGTGACAGACTGTGTCTTCAAGGAAACGACACAAGGAGCAGCACGTGTCCATTGATCCGCCCGGCTCCGGCTCGACCGTTCGGCGCATCATGCTGGGTGCGAGCCTCAGGCGCCTGCGCGAGGCCTCTGGGCTCGACCGCGGCCAGGCCGGGTTCCACATCCGGGCGTCCGAGTCCAAGATCAGCCGTATGGAGCTCGGGCGTGTCGGGTTCAAGACACGTGACGTGGAAGACCTGCTCACCCTGTACGGCGTCGTCGACGATGCCGAACGCCGTGCCCTGCTGGAGATGGTCCGCGAGGCCAACACCCCCGGGTGGTGGCACAAGTACTCCGCCGAGCTGCCCTCGTGGTTCACGACGTACGTGGGCCTGGAGGAGGCCGCGAGCGTGATCCGCACCTACGAGGTGCAGTTCGTGCCCGGCCTGCTGCAGACGGCCTCGTACGCGCGATCGGTCTTCCAGCTCGGCAATCCCGACGCGAGTCCGGACAAGATCGAGCGCCGCGTGCACATGCGCATGCAGCGCCAGGAGCGCTTCACCCAGAAGGACGGCCCCAAGCTGTGGGCCGTCATCGACGAGGCGGCGCTCAAGCGGACCATCGGCGGGCGAGAGGTCATGTCCGAGCAGCTCCAGCATCTGCTGGAAGTCGCCGCCCTGCCCAACATCACCCTCCAGGTGATGCCCTTCAGGTTCGGCAAGCACGCCGCCGAGGGGGGCGCGTTCAGCATCTTGCGGTTTCCCGAGTCCGATTTGTCGGACGTTGTCTACGTCGAGCAGCTCTGGGGTGCCCTGTACCTGGACAAACGTGAGGACATCGACCCGTACCTCACCGCCATGGAGCAACTGTGCGTGGAAAGCACCACGCCAGGGGGCACCGTCGAGCTCATCGGCGGTCTTCTCAGAAAGATGTAGATGAACCACACCTACAACGGCATGCCCGCGGCCGACCTCACCCAGGTCGCCTGGCGCAAGAGCCGCTACAGCAACTCGCAGGGCAACTGCGTGGAGCTCGCGGAGCTTCCCGACGGAGGGATCGCGGTCCGCAACTCGCGCTTCCCCGACGGTCCTGCTCTCATCTATACCCGCGACGAGATCCGGGCCCTGGTGCTCGGCGCGAAGGACGGCGAGTTCGACGGCCTTCTCGTGTAACAGCCTGTTCACCTCCGGCGCGCTCCCTTAACGGGGGCGCGCCGGTGGCGTAACCGGCGGGGACTTTCCGCCGGTCAGGATGGGCGCATGCTCGACCGGATGAACCTGTACCCGATCGCCGACGACGTGCTGCTCGCGCCGGGCGGCAAGGTCGTGGTCCGCACGTACGGCGTGGCGCCCGCGGGCGCCGCCATCTCCTACCGCACCTGGGTGACCGGCCTGCGCGACCAGCCGCGCTACTGGCACTGGGGCCACTTCGAGGACGCCGCCTCCGGGCACCGCCGGGTGCTGGAGTGGCTGACCGGCAGGGGGCCGCGGCCTTCCCAGGCGCTGACCTGATCGCTATCCTCGTGCCAAGCAAATGCTTGGTAGAGGAGGCGTGGTGCGGCGCGCGATCCACCTGCTCGAAGAGGTCGACTTCCGGCCGATGAACTCCAGGCGGCCGCTGGAGTACCTGACCTGGCTGACCCGCTACAAACGCGAGGACGAGAGCCGTGCCGAGCCCGCCCTGACCACCGGCATGTCCATCAGGTCGCGTGAGATCGACCTCGTCGGCGCCTTCTACGCCGTGGGCATCACCGGCCACCCCCAGTTCAAGGCCGTCACGCTGTGGGACTGCCACGGCGGGTGGGACGGCGGCTGGCGCCAGATGATGGACATCTACCAGGGCGTGGACGAGCGCCTGTTCCTGTCCGACATCGACGACCTGCGCTTCTCCGCCTTCTCCAGGCCGCTCGGCGCCGCGCCGGGCTGCCCGCCGCTCGCCGAGGCCCCCGCCGCCGAGTTCTACCTCTTCGAGAGCGCCCGCGTCCGCCCCGGGGCCGCGCTGGACTACCTGGAGGCCGTCCGCGCCGAGCGCGCCCCGCTGCTGGCCGAGCACGGCCACACCCTGACCGGCCTGTACGAGGTGCTGTTCTGCGACACCGAGGCCGTCACCATGTGGGCCGTCTCGCTGGAGGACCACCTGGCCACCCAGCGGGCCCGCGACGCCGCGCTCGGGCTCGACGACGAGGTCCCGCCCGATTCCCGGCTGCTCGACTGGGGCAGGCGGGCCCGCGGCTACCTCGAAGGCCCCTGGCGCGAGACCCTGCTCGCGCCGTTCCCCGGCAGCCGTCTGGCGCGGGAACCGCGGCCGGGTTAGCGTCGGCTGCGGAGGCAGCCATGACGGACCCGTACCTCTACGGCGTGGGTGAGGCCGGGGGCGTGGCGTCCGTGACCGTGCCGTACGCCGAGCAGGTGGCGCTCATGGACGACCTGCTCGCCGAGCTGAGCCCGGCCCAGTGGGACGCGCCGATCGCCCGGCACGGCACGGTCCGCGCCCTGGTGGGTCACCTGGCCGCCAACGACGCCACCGTGACCTCCTTCATGGGCCTGCCCGGCGCGGGCGCGGCCTCGGAGCACCGGCGCTGGCGGAAGCAGGCCGGGGCGCTGCTGGAACGGCTCTCCAGGACCGGGGAGGTGCTGCTCGGGGTGGAGGTGGCGCTGGCGGGGGTGCGCCCGGCCCGCGCGCCGCTGCGCCAGGCCCTGGTCCAGCGTACGTTCGAGACCTGGACGCACGCCGACGACATCAGGGCCGCGACCGGCCGCCCGCCCGCGCCGCCGCCCGCCGGGCACGTGCGCCTGGTCGCCGAGTTCGGCCTGGCGCTGCTGCCCCGGGCGCTGCGGGGGCCGCGCCGCGACGTCTCGGTCACCGTCGTGCTGACCGGGCCAGGGGGCGGCACCTGGACGGTCCCGCTCTCGCGCACCCCGGGCCGGGACGCCGGGCTGATCTCGGCCGGCGCGGTGGACTTCTGCCGGCTGGTGGCCGGCCGGTGGCCCCCGGACGCCTTCCCGCACGCGTCGGAGGGCGACCGGGACCTCGCCCGCGACCTGATCCGCGCCGCCGCCACCCTCGGCTGCGACTGACGGGTCTCCTCAAGGGGCCACGACCCCGGCGTTCCGGCTCAGGCCACCGGCGAGTTCCAGCTCAGCAGCACCGGTTCGGCGTGCTCGAAGCCGAGCCGGGAGTAGGTGCCGGTGTCGAGCCGCAGCAGCCGCCCGTCCGCCGGGTCGAGGCCGAGCCAGCGGGCGGCCAGCACGCGCAGGAAATGGCCGTGCGCCACCAGGACGACCCGCCCCTCGGCCCCGCGGGCCCGCTCGATCACCCGGTCGGCGCGCGCGGCCACCTCGGCGGCGCTCTCGCCGGGATGCTCGGCGTCGCCGGGGATCACGCCGTCACGCCACAGGTACCAGCCGGGCCGGGTCTTCCTGATGTCCGGCGTGGTGATGCCCTCGTAGCCGCCGTAGTCCCACTCCCACAGGTCGGGGTCGACCTCGTAGTCCGTCAAACCGGCCAGCTCCGCCGTACGGCGGGCCCGCTGCGCCGGGGAGACCAGCGCCAGCCCGAACGCGGACGCCTTGACCAGCGGCGCCAGTGCCCTGGCCTGATCCTCCCCCTCGGGCGTCAAGGGCAGGTCGGTACGGCCGGTGTGCCGGCCGGCCGTGCTCCATTCGGTGGCTCCGTGCCTCAGCAACAACATCTCATCCATGAGGTCCATCATCCGGCAGGGCCGCCAGCTCCTCGACGACAGGGGTGAAGGCGGCCAGGTCACGCTCATGGTGCAGCACGAAGTAGGTGACGCCGTGCGCGTCGCGCCAGTGGCGCAGCTGGTCCGCGATGTCGCGGCGGGTGCCGAGCAGCACCTGCGGCGTGTCGCCGAGGCCCGAGCTGTCGGCGGCGCTCCACGACTCCTCCGGCTTGCGCTCGCCCACCTGCATCACGCTGGTGCCGATCTCCAGCAGGTGGTGGCGGGGGCTGCGCCGCAGCAGCGCCAGCTTGGCGAGGAACGCCTCCGGTCCGGCGTCGCGCGGGTCGGGGCCGGTGCCGTCCGCTTTGACGCGGGTGCCGAGGTTGACGATGTCGGCGTGCTCGGCGGCCAGGGTCAGCATGCGGGGGCCGCCGCCGCCCAGCAGGATCGGCGGGCGCGGGCGCTGCACCGGCCGGGGCTCCTGCGCCAGCCCGGCCAGGCGGTAGTGCGCGCCCTCGTACGTCAGCGGGCCGCCGTCCCACAGGCCCTTGATCACCTCCAGGGCCTCGCGCAGCCGGTCGAGGCGCACGCCGGGCGGGTCGAGCCGCAGCCCGGTCCGGTCGTACTCGTCGGCCATCCAGCCGGTGCCGAGGCCGAGCTCCAGGCGTCCGCCGGAGAGCAGGTCCAGGGTGGCGGCCTCCTTGGCCAGCACGGCCGGGTGCCGGAAGTCGTTGGCGAACACCAGCGTGCCGACGCGCAGCCGGGTGGTGGCGCAGGCCGCCGCCGTCAGCGCCGCGACGGGCGCGAAGCGCGGGCCGACCAGATGGTCGGGCACCAGCAGCACGTCGAAGCCGGACGCCTCCAGCCGCCTGGCCCGCTCGGCCCACTCCTTGCCGGACCGCGCCCCGCGCAGCACCGCACCGAACCTGAACCGTCGCACGACATCCTCCTCGACCCGGATCTTACCAAGCGCTTGCTTGGAGTGGCACACTGGTGGCCATGGAGATCCCGGTACGCCACGCGACGGACGACGAGGCGGCGTTCTTCGGCGAGCACGGCTGGGTCCGCCTGGACCGGCTGGTCGCCCCGGACACGGTCGGCGAGCTGCGCGAACGGGCCCGCGAGCGCCTGCGGTCGCGCGGCCGGGCCGGAAACACGCCGGTCGACCGGGCCTTCGGGCAGTCCCGCGACGTCGCCGCCGAGGACGAGCTGTTCGGCGCGCTGAGCACCAGCCCGGCCATGGGCCGCAACGCCGTGCGGCTGCTGGGCGGGGTGCGGGCCGTGCGCGTGCAGGTCACCAACCTGCTGGTCAAGGAGCCGGGCGAGCACGGCGCCACCGAGTTCCACCAGGACTTCCCGTGGATGCCCATGGACCGCTCGGCCATGCTGACCGTGTGGCTGGCGCTGGCCGACGTGCCCGCCGACATGGGGTCGCTGCGCTTCTACAGCGGCTCCCACCGCTGCGGCCTGCTCGGGCGCAGCTTCACCCGCGCCGGGGACGACCAGCTCAGCCAGCATCCCTGGCTCGCCGAGCTGGAGCTGTCGCCGCCGCTCGACCTGCGGGCCGGGGATGCCACCGTGCACCACGCGCTCACCGTGCACGGCGCGCCCGCCAACCGGCGCGACGCCGCCCGCCTGTCGTTCACCGTCACCTACTTCGACGCCGACGCCCTCTACACCGGGCTGCCGTACCGGCAGACCGACGGGCTCGGCCTGGAGGTCAACCGGCCCTTCGAGCACGAGAGGTTCCCGTGCCTGAGACCGTGAGGGGGCCGGTCGCCGACCTCGGGGCGACGCTGATGCACGAGCACGTGTTCGGGCTCAGCCCGGAGATCCTGTGGAACTGGCCGGACGTGCCCGAGGGCTGGGACCTGGAGCGGCGGGCGCGGGAGGCGGCGGCCAAGCTCGACGCGCTCAAGGCCGAGGGCATCGACACGATCGTCGACCTGACCGTCGTCGGCCTCGGCCGGTACGTCCCGGCGGTCCAGCGGGTGGCCGAGCTGACGTCGGTGAACATCGTGGCCGCCACCGGGCTCTACACCTACGACGCGCTGCCGCCGTACTTCGGCAACCGGGGGCCGGGGTCGCTGTTCGGCGGCCCGGACCGGCTGGCCGAGTTCTTCGTCCGCGACCTCGCCGAGGGGATCGGGCGGACCGGGGTGAAGGCGGCCATGCTGAAATGCGCCTCCGACCACCTCGGCATGACCAAGGGGTGCGAGCGGGTGTTCCGGGCCGTGGCCGAGGCCCACCTGGCCACCGGCGCGCCGATCACCACGCACTCGCACAGCGCCTCCAGGGGCGGGCTGGAGCAGCAGCGGCTGCTCGGCTCGCTCGGCGTGGACCTGGAACGGGTGGTGATCGGGCACGCGGGCGACTCGACGGACCTGGCGTACCTGGAGGAGCTGGTGGCCGGCGGCTCCTACCTGGGCATGGACCGGTTCGGCATCGAGACGATCAGCTCGTTCGAGGACCGGGTGGCGGTGGTGGTGGCGATGTGCGAGCGCGGCCACGCCGGAAAAATGGTTCTAGGTCATGATTCGTACTGTTTCAATGACCGGTTCGACCCCGACGTCGTACGGCGTCGCCATCCGAACTACCACCTCCTGCACATCTCCCGCGACGTCGTGCCCGAACTGCGCAGCCGCGGCGTCACCGGCGACCAGCTCCACCAGATGCTCGTCGACAACCCCAGGAGGATCCTGCGATGACCTCTGCGACGACCCCCGCCTCGGCGCAGGACTTCGACGTCGCCGCCGACTGGCACGTCGCCGCGCCGTACGACTTCCTGCGCCGTCTGCGCGCCGGACGGCCGGTGTTCCGCAGCGAGCACCTGGGCGCGTACGTGCTGACCCGCCACGCCGACGTGCGCGCCGCGTACGGCGACCCGGCCCGCTTCTCCTCCGAGGGGTCGCTCACGATCTCCCGCAGCCTCACCCCGCAGACCCGCGCCAAGCTGGGCGAGCACGGCTCGTTCCTGTCCAGCTTCGTGGCCAACGTGGACCCGCCCGACCACACCCGCCTGCGCCGCTCGGTCTCCCGGGCCTTCACGCCGCGGGCCGTCGCCGCCATGGAGGAGCGCTTCCGGCGGCTGAACGAGGACGTCCTCGACCGGGTCGCGCCGAGGGGCCGGGCCGACTTCGTCGCCGAGATCGGGCACGAGCCGTCGGTCAAGCTGACCGCCCGCTTCATCGGCGTGCCCGCGGCCGACGAGGCGTTCGTGCGGGCGCACGTCAAGGACTGGTTCATGCTGTTCCTGTCGCCGCAGCCGCCGGCCCGCCAGCTTGAGCTGGCCGACAGCTTCCTGGCCTACCTCGACTACGTCGACCGCCTGGTGGCCGCCCGCGCCAAGGACCCGCGGGACGACTTCACGTCCCTGATGACCTCGCTGATCGGCGACGAGCTGAGCCGTCGGGAGGTCGTCGAGCTGATCTCCACGATCCTGCTCGGCGGCAACGACACCGTCCCCAACCAGCTCGGCAACAGCGTCCTGCGGCTGCTGCGCGAGGACGCCTGGCCGGTGCCGCCGGACCTGATCCCGGGGGCGGTCGAGGAGTGCATGCGGATCGACGGCGCCTCCCTGGGCTCCTTCCGGCACGCCGTCCAGGACGTCGTCCTGCACGGCGTGACGATCCCGGCGGGCTCGCTCGTCCTGCTGTCCACCGACTCCGCGGGGCACGACGAGACCGTCTTCCCCGACCCGGAACGGTTCGTGATCGACCGTCCCAACGCCGCCGACCACCTGGTCTTCGGGTACGGCATCCACTTCTGCGTCGGGGCGGCGCTCGGCCGCCTGCAGCTGCGCACCGCGCTCGACGTCCTCGGGCGCCGCCTGCCCGGCCTGCGGCTCGCCCCGGACGCGCCCGTCGCCTACCGCAGGTCGCTGGTGGGGCGCGGGCTGAGCGCGCTGGAGGTGGAGTGGTGACCGCGGATCCCTCGAACGGGCGGTTCGGCGGGCGGGTGGCGCTGGTGACGGGGGCGGGATCGGGCATCGGCGCGGCGTGCGCGGCCCGGCTGGCCGCCGAGGGCGCCCGGGTGGGCGTGCTCGACCTGCGCGCCGCCCCCGCCCGGGCCACCGCCGCCGCCGTACGGGCCCGGGGCGGCGCCGCCATGGCGCTGACCTGCGACGTGTCGGACGAGAAGCAGGTGGCGGAGTCGGTGGCCGCGCTGGTGGCCGCCTTCGGCCGGGTGGACGTGCTGCACTCCAACGCCGCCTGCCTCGACCGCGACGTCTACGGCCGCGACCGCGACCTGACCGCCATGGACGCCGCCGTCTGGGACCGCACGATGGAGGTCAACCTGCGTGGCGCGATGCTGCTGGTCAAGCACGTCGTCCCGGTGATGCGCGACGGCGGCGCGATCGTCCTGACCTCCTCGGTGTCGGGCCTGACCGGAGACGTGGACCACGCCGCGTACGGCACCTCGAAGGCGGCCCTGGTCGGCTTCACCCGCTACGTCGCCACCATGTACGGCGCCCGCGGCATCCGCTGCAACGCCGTCGCCCCCGCCCTGGTCATGACCGCCGCCGCCGAGCGCGCCCTCACCCCCGGGCAGCTCGCCGACAAGGCCGCCGAACGCCTCCTGCCCTGGCCCTGCGCCCCCGAGGACGTCGCCGACCTGGTCGGCTTCCTGGCCTCGGCCGAGTCCCGCTGCATCACCGGCCAGACCATCGCCCTCGACGGCGGCACCCTCGTCCACCGCCCGGAACACGCCATCCACCGCTCCCGCGCCTGACCACAGGGGCCGGTGGGCGGGAGCCCGGACAGGGGATCTAAGGTCTGGAGAAAAGCGGACTAAGGGGGACGGATGGAGCCGGTCGCGGTCGGGCTGATCGGGGCAGGGCCCTGGGCGGAGATGGCGCACGCGCCGATGCTGGCCAAAGGCCCCCACACCCGGCTCGCCGGCGTCTGGGCCCGCCGCCCCGAGCAGGCCGCCAGGCTCGGCGCCCCGGTGTACGAGCGGGTCGAGGAGCTGTTCGACGCCTGCGAGGCCGTGACGTTCTGCGTGCCGCCCGGCGTGCAGGCCGAGCTGGCCGTCCGCGCCGCCCACGCGGGCAAGGCGCTGCTGCTGGAGAAGCCGCTCGCCGACTCCGTCGAGGGGGCCATGCGGGTGGCCGAGGCCGTGGCGGAGACGGGCGTGCCCTCGCAGATGATGCTCACCATGCGCTACGCCACCCCGACCCGCACGTTCCTGGCCCGCTGCGCCGAGATCCAGCCGTTCGGCGGGCACGCCGCCAACATCTCCGGCGCGTTGCTCGGCGGCAACCCGTTCGCCACCCCGTGGCGGCTGGAGCGCGGCGCCCTGCTGGACGTCGGCCCGCACGTGATCGACCTGCTCGACGCCGCGCTCGGCCGGGTCGTCGGCGTGCGCGCGCACGGCAACCCGCTCGGCTGGACCGGCCTGCTGCTGGAGCACGAGGGCGGCGCGGTCAGCGAGGCGTCCCTGTGCATGGCGGCCGTCGGCGACCTGCCGCCCTCGACCTTCGAGGTGTACGGCAGGACCGGCAACGCCGTCCTGCTGCCCGGCGACGAGGACCCCTTCGAGGTCGTGGCCGAGGAGTTCGCCCAGACCGTCCGGCGCGGCGGCGGCCACCCGCTGGACGCGGCGCACGGCCTGCGCCTGCAGGAGATCATCGCCGCCGCGGAGGCGCAGCTCGCCGCCTAATGGGAGCTACCGTGGCTGCTGATCGGGCAGACTCGGTGCCTGGTAGCCGCTGGTGAGTGAGCACTCTCGCCGCCTGGATCTTGAATC
>NZ_JBITLS010000017.1:0-276101 GCF_044465465.1 Nonomuraea sp. NPDC049655 | reverse complement strand
CCCCGCTCAGAGGCGTTCATTTCGTCTTGCGTTCTTTCGTTGTGTCTTAATTCTTTCAGCCGTTCAAGTCTCTGTCAAATTGACCGGACTTGCTCGACCTGCTGGAATTAAGTCGCGCCCCGCTTCCGGGACAACCCCTCTAACTTACTCCCAAGCCCGACTCTTGTCGAATCGACCTTCCGTTGGACGCGAACGTCCGCCGGAGTGGCAGTGTCTGGAGGTGGCCCCCGAGTGAGGTCGGCGATCAACGCCTTCCTCGTGGGACTGGTGAACTCTATGTACGGTCCCCAGAACCGTCAAATCGGCGACCCGCCACGCGTCGGGAAGACATGGTGGGTAGGTATTCCGGCGTGCGAGATCAATCCGTGCCGAGAGCACTCATCCTCCTGGTGGGCATCGCCGGCGCGGTGATCGCTCTGTTCGGGCTGCGCGAGGTCAATTCCATCGTCGGGCCCGTCGTGCTGGCGCTCGTGCTGGTCATCGCCGTGGCGCCGGTGCGGAGCTGGCTGTCGGCGCGGCGGGCGCCCATCTGGGTGCAGGTCGCCGTGCCGTTCCTGATCGTGGTGCTGGTGCTGCTCGGCATGGTGGGGATCCTGACGATCTCCGTCACCCAGCTCGCCTCGCTGCTGCCGACGTACGCCAAACAGTTCGAGGAGCTGCTGGCGGCGTCGCAACACTGGGCCGGCACCCACGGTCTGGGCAACGACGTGCTGGCCAAGGCGGTGCAGGCGTTCGATCCCGGCCGGATGCTGGGGCTGGCGCAGAGCCTGCTCGGGAGCCTGATCGGCGTGCTGTCGAGCCTGTTCCTGATCGTGGTGCTGTTGCTGGCGATGTGCCTCGACGCGCCGGTGACGGCGCGGATCCTCACCACCGGCGAGGGGAACCGTCCGCAGCTGGTGACGGCGCTGGCGACGTTCGCGCACAAGACGCGGCGGTATCTCATCGTCTCGACCGTCTTCGGGCTGATCGACGCGGTTCTCGACGTCATCGTGCTGTCGTTGTTGGACGTGCCGTTGCCGCTGTTGTGGGGGGTGCTGGCGTTGATCGCCAACTACATCCCGAACATCGGGTTCGTCATCGGGCTGCTGCCGCCCGCCCTGCTGGCCCTCCTGCACGGCGGCGTCAAGACGATGGTGCTGGTCGTCGTGGCCTACATCGTCATCAACGTGGTCACGCAGTCGTTCATCATGCCGAAGTTCCTGGGGGACGCGGTGGGGCTCTCGACCACGATGACGTTCCTGTCGCTGATCGTGTGGACGTTCATGCTGGGGCCGCTCGGCGCGATCCTGGCGATCCCGCTCAGCCTGCTGGCGCGGGCGGTGCTGATCGACAGCGACCCGAGCGCGAAGTGGGTGCAGGCGCTGGTGTCAGGGAAGATGCCGGACGGGTGAGAGCAGGCGGCCCAGCGGGACGCCGCTCAGCCGTTTCACGTCGTGGGACAGGTGGGCCTGGTCGGCGTAGCCGGCGCGGACCGCCGCCTCCGCCGCCGGCACGCCCGCGCGGGCCAGGGTGAGCGCGCGCTGGAAGCGGACGACGCGCTGGAGGGTCTTGGGCGAGTAGCCGAAGGAGGCGACGCTGCGGCGGTGGAGCTGGCGTTCGCTGAGGCCGATGGCCCAGGCGACGTCGCGCACGCTGCGGCCCATGCGCAGCGCCCCGGCGATGGCGGGCGCGGCCGGGTCGGGGGCGGGGGTCTCGCGCAGGCGGGTCAGGACGGCGGCGCGCATGGCCGCGAGCCGCGCCGCCGGGTCGGGCGCGAGGGGCGCGTCGGACAGCAGCGGGGACGCGACGGCGAGGGCGGGCAGGGCGGCGAGCGGGACGCGGCGGTCGCGCAGCTCGTGGACCGGGACGCCGAAGACGGCGCCCGCCGCGCCGGGCTTGAAGCGGATGCCGACGTAGGCGTCGCCCGCCGCCATCGGGGTGGGCACCGGGCCGGTGTCGGGGCCGGCCACGAAGAGGCCGCCGGGCCCCCAGACGAGGTCGAGACAGGCGTCGGGCACCACGAGCTGCGTGGTGTCGCCCTCGCTGACCTGCTGCCACACGCAGGCGACACGGCCGGAAAGAGCGTCGCCCGGGTGCCGTTCCGCGTACATGCCTCCAAGGTACGCGACCCCGCCGACAGAATCCGTTCAGGCGGGCAGGCGGCCGTACGCGCGCAGGGTCTGCAGGCGTGCCACGGTCAGGTAGCCCGCCCATTCGTGGGCGACCAGCGGGGTCCAGGTGTTCCAGTTCGGCTGCCAGCCGCCTTCCGGGGACTGGGCGGCGGCCATGGCGTCCAGGTGGGGGTCGAGGGTGGCGGCGTCGAAGAGGGGCAGGGCCGACGGCGCGGGCGCGAAGTCGAGGGGGTGGTGGACCGCGCCTTCGGCGTGCGGGTCGAAGGTGACCGTGGCCAGGACGGCCTCGCGCAGCCGGTCGAACTCGGCGACCGCGCGCTCCCGGTCGGGGACGTGTTCGAGGAACACGAGCAGGGCGCGGGCCTCGTACGGGGTGGTCCGCGTGAGCTGGGCGACGCGCGACCAGCAGAAGTCGGTGGCGGGCCCGAGCCAGGGGTGGGTGACGCCGTGCTTGTGCAGCAGCCCGGCGAGCGCGGCGGTGGGGTTGAGGTCGCCGGGCGGGTCGTCGGGGGCCTGCCACCAGGGCGCGCGCGGCGTGTCGCGGACGGACGGCAGCACGAACGGCACCCCGCCCCCGGCGGCCGTGATGCCCGCCAGGTAGTCGCAGGCGGCAGCGACCATCGGCGAGTCGAAGGCGTCGAGCTCGTCGAGGATCCAGAAGGCGACCTCGACCGGTTGCGGCTGGCTGCCGGCGCCGCGCAGGTCGGGCTCCAGGGCGTTGCCGAAGCCGCCGTCGGCGTTCTGGTAGCAGCGCAGGGCGTCGAGGACGCGGGCGCGGGAGCCGCCCGCGAACAGCGCCTCGAATCTCAGTCTGTCGATGAGCCTGCCGTGGAGTCGCAGGAACTGTGCCGCTCGGTCGAGTGTGTCCATGTCCGCTTCCGTAGAGAGAGCCGTGTCCTGCGACGTTACCGCCGGGGGCGCGGACGGCTCTTGTCGGAATCGGACGCGTCGGCGGGTCACTTCATGAAGAAGACCGGGCCGCGCGGCCGGAAGGGCAGCGGCGCGCCCTGGGGCACCAGGAAGGCGTGCTCGCGGCGGATGCGCAGCACGTCGCACTGCCCGTCGGTGATCAGCAGGATGGGGCCGTCGGGCGGGAAGTCGTCGGCGCGTTCGAGCAGCTTGACGCCGGGCTGGAGGATCGTGCCGCCGCGGCCGCGCACCCTGACCCGGCCGGCGATCTCCTCGACCGGCAGGTAGCCGGCGTCGTAGGCGGTGGCGTCGCAGAAGACGACCCTGGCCCGGGGCACGTCGCGGGCGGCGGCGTAGGAGGCGATGGCTCCGAGTGCCTTGCCGAGCAGCTTGACGTCCATGGAGCCGGAGGTGTCGAGGACGACGCCGAACGTCTTCCTGCGGACGACCTCCTCGGGCCGTACCCGGCCGGGGCGCGGGATGCCGGGGCTGGCGGCCTGGCGGCGGGAGGCGCGGGCGTACGAGCGGCGCGACTCCTCGGGCCGGAAGTGCTCGTCGAACCAGCGGGCGAGCTGGGCGTCCCAGGGCAGGGGCGGCTGTTCGAGCGCGCGGATCTCCTGTTCGAGCCCGGCGGGCAGCAGGCCGCGTCCGCTGGAGTGGTGGTAGGCCAGGCCGGTGCACAGGGCGTTGCGGTAGTAGTCGTCGAGGTCGACGTGGCCGCGGGCCTGGCGTGCCGGGCGGTCGAGCACGTCGCCCATGCCCCGGCCGCGCAGGGTGGCCAGCTTGCGCATGCGCCGCAGGTCGCCGGCGATCTGGTCGTAGACGGCCTCGGCGGACAGCGTGCCGAGCGACTGGTCGAACAGCAGCCCTTCGGGCATCTCGCCGACGCCCATCTCGACCAGCCAGCCGTTGATCACGTAGTCGCAGGCGACGTTCCACAGGTACGGGTCGCGCATGCCGGCTCGTTCGCCGTGCCGCAGGGCGGCGTGCAGCATCTCGTGGGCGAGCACGAAACGCCATTCGTGCTCGGTGTGCGTGGCCAGCGGGTTGACGTAGATCTCGGCCGCCTCGGCGCTGACGGCGGCGATCGAGATGTCCCAGGCCCTGGCGAGCTCGGCGTCCGCGACGATCTTCATGCCCGCGGCCAGCGCGCCGAGCAGCGGGTACGACGACATGAACCAGCGCAGGGCGCCGTCCCAGGGGCCCTTGACGTGGCCTTCGGCGGGGGTGCGCGGCGCGCCGGCCCGGTCGAGCGCGGACGTGGCGGACCAGGCGACGCCGATCGCGAAGCCGCGCTGGAAGTCGAAGTGCGCGGCGTCCTGCTCGGTGCCGATGTGGAAGTCGGCCGGGCCGAGCGGCTGGAACGGGGGCGGGACGCTGGCCCTGCGCCACCGTTCGGAGAGCGTCACCTCGTCCTCCTCGGGCAGTTCGGCGGGCAGCGGCGCGGGGCAGTGTCCGATCTTGACGGTGCGCAGGAATCGGTCGACCGCCAGGCAGCAGGCCGCGTGGTAGGCCGGGTCGGGCAGGTCGCCGTCGACGTCCTTGGGGGCGCAGGCGCGCGGGTCGGCGTGGCCGAAGCCCAGGTGGAGCAGCAGGTGGGCGAAGACCCATGCCCACTCCTCGGCGGGGGCGCGGCGCTTGGGGTGGAAGGTGACGTCGCCGTCCTCGCTGACGACGGCCCACGTCTCGGGCGGCAGCCGGCCGTCGGCCGCCTCCAGCAGGGTGCCGTGCAGGCCGGCGAACAGCGGGTGGCGGTTGACGGCGGCCCAGCCGTTCATGACCTCGGCCCGCCAGGGGTCGGCCTTGGGCTTGCGGCGGCTCACGAGCGGGCCGCCATGAGCCGGGGCACGTCCCTGCCGATCTCGACGAGGAACCAGGTGGGCAGCGCGGGCGCGCCGTCGGCGTCGTTGGCGATGACGAGCTGGGCGCATTCGAGGGAGATCTCGGCCAGCTCGACGAGCAGGGTCTTGGCGCGGAAGCCGAGGTCGCGGCCGCGGGCCGAGGCGCCGCGCTTGTCGGCGGGCAGCTCCTTGATCAGGCGGGCGCGGAAGGTCTCGGCCAGGAAGTAGAGCAGGTCGCGCTCCTCGGGGCGGCGCGGCCAGGGCGCCTCGCCCTTGAGCACGGCGTCGAGGTCGTAGGCGTGCCGGACGGTCCTGACGTAGGCGCGGAAGGCGGAGGCGTGGGCGGTGGTGAGGGTGCCGAAGGCGAGCATCGCGAGCGTCTCGTCGCCGACGTCGTCGCCGTAGGAGGTGAGCACGTCGGAGAGCATGTGCCAGGCGCGCGGCGAGGAGAACGGCTCCTCGGTCTTGGGCGGCGGGCTCCACAGGTGGTCGGGGCGCTGGACGAGGTAGTCGACGATCCAGGGGTGGATGCCGCTGGACGCCGCCCACTTCACCCAGTCGTCGGCCGAGGCGCGCAGGTGCACGTGGACCAGGCGGTTGATCAGGGCCGAGGCCATCGGACGGGCCAGCGCGTTGTCGGTGGCCCGGTTGCCGGCGCCGATCACGACCGAGCCGGCGGGCAGCTCGTACGTGCCGATGCGGCGGTCGAGGATCAGCGAGTAGAACGCCTTCTGCACCTCGGGCGCGGAGGCGTTGAGCTCGTCGAGGAACAGGCAGTAGGGCTCGTCGCGGGCGATGGACTCCGGCGGCGCGAACCGGCTGCGCCCGCCGACCAGCTCGGGCACGCCGATCAGGTCTTCGGGGGCGAGCTGGGTGCCGAGCAGGGTCACGCAGTCGAGGCCGAGGGAGCCGGCGAACTCGCGTACCAGCGAGCTCTTGCCGATGCCGGGCGCGCCCCACAGGAAGACCGGGCGGACCACGGCGACGTGCAGCAGCACCTCCGGAAGCTGCGCCGGGGTGACGGTGACCGTTGCCTGCATGCGTCCAAGGGTGACGAATCGGGCGTGCCCGCGCATCACATTTAATCGTTTGCCCTGGTGGCGCCGTCCGGCCTACTGTCGGCGCCATGTGTTCCATGTTCTGCACCGTGTTCATCCGCATCCGCCGCGGCCGGGCTCTGGCCCGCTAGCGGACGGCTGACACCGCGCGTCCGCCGGCGCGCCCGGGGCCCTTCGAGACCTGTTCATCTCGAGGACCCGAAAGGGCAGTGCTGTGGCGCAGAACTTCGCGCACGGAAACTATTCACACACCCAGAAGAACGTCAGGAACGGCGGCGGCGGTCGCACGCCCGCCGACCGGCTCAGGCGCGAGCTCTCGCAGAACTTCCTGGCCGACCGGCATGCCGTGGAGCTGATGGTCAAGGCGGCGGCGCCGGAGGGGCTGGTGCTCGAACCCGGCTCCGGGCCGGGGGTGCTCACGCTGGCGCTGGCCGAGGCCGGTGCGCGGGTGGTCGGCTACGAGCTCGATCCCCGGCTCGCCGGGCGGCTGGCCTCGCGTACGCGCGACGATCCGCGGATCGAGGTGGTCAGGGGTGACTTCACGGCCGCGCGGGCGCCGCGTGAGCCGTTCGCGGTCGTGGGCAACATCCCGTACTCGATCACGTCGAGGATCGTCGACTGGTGCCTGCGGGCGCGGGAGCTGACCTCGGCGACGCTGCTCACCCAGCGGGAGTACGCGCGCAAGCGCACCGGCGACTACGGCCGGTGGAGCCTGGTCACGGTGTCGTCGTGGCCGTGGTTCGACTGGCGGCTCGGCGACACGATCGGCAGGGAGAGCTTCCGTCCCGTGCCGTCGGTGGACTCGGCGATCCTGCGCGTGCGACGGCGGCCCGAACCGCTGGTGAGCGACCGCGGGAGCTACCTGGAGCTGGTCGAGCTGGGCTTCGGCGGGGTCGGCGGCTCGGTGCGCGCCTCCCTGCGCCCGCGCTACCGGGGGGTGGACGCGGCGCTCGGCGAGGCGGGCGTGCCCCGCGACGCCGTCGTGGGGCACGTGCACCCGGACCAGTGGGTGCGCCTGTGGCGACGGCTAGAGCGCCGTTGAGGCGACCTTCGGCGGGACGGCGGCGACTCTGTCCTGGGCCGTCGACACGCGACGGGCCCAGGGCATCGCCAGCAGCAGCACCGGCAGCAGCACGATGGAGGCCCGTGACCAGTCGCGGTGGAGGTACCACCAGTCGTTGACGCTGAACTGCGTCATGTACAGGTAGCCGAAGGCGGCCCAGAAGGAGGTGCCGATGATGGCCGGCCAGGCCCACCTGGTCGGCCTGGCCACCAGGAACGGCATGAACCACAGCAGGTACTGGGCGCCGAGGCGGGGCGTCACGACCATGAAGATCAGCAGGATGGCCGTGGTCAGGTCGATCGGGTCGGCCCGCCGCCACAGCAGCAGGACGCCGACGACGCTGATGTAGATGAGCTTCGTGCCGAACGAGGCCAGCCCCGGCATCAGGGCCCAGTCGCCGCCGGTGAACCACGGGGTGTAACCCCATTCGCCGACGATCGGACGGATGTCCTGGATGGTACGGATGACGGCCGGGATCTCGTCGAGCGTGGTGCCCGCGAAGATCGGCGAGGTGACCAGGAAGAACACCGGGACGATGCCCGTCATGACGAGCGCGGCGATCCTGGCCCGCAGGTGGGGCAGGAGCAGCAGCATGCCGGGGATCAGCCAGATCGGCCAGCTCTTGGCGCACAGCGCGAGGCCCATGAGCAGCCCGGCCAGCATGGCGCGCCGCAGGTCGGCGCGGTCGTCGGAGCCGGGCATGAGGGCGCGGCGCAGCGTGGCGACAGGGCGGCGCGCCACGGCGCCGAGGACGGCGGCGTCGATGGCCACGCCGGGACGGTCGGGTGCGCCGGGCCCGCGGGCCACCACGAACGCGGCCACGCCGAACACGAGCGCGACCGGCTCGACCTGGCCGTGGACGCTGGCGATGAGCACGGCCAGCGGGTTGAACGCGTACTGGAGGGCGCGCAGGGACGCCTTGGGGCCGCCGGCCAGCTTGCCGACCAGCGGGATCAGCACGATGTCGGCGACGACGGTGACCAGGCGGCCGGCGTACTCCCACGGGATGCCGAGCCACAGCAGGATGCCGTAGACGTAGGGGATGGTCGGCAGGAAGTGCCAGCCGCCCTCGCTGGCCAGCACCGGGTCCTTGCCCTGTAGCACCGCCTCGCCGGCGGGCTTGAAGCTCTCCATGAAGTCCACGGGTTGCCATGAGTCGATCGCCGAGGTGTACATGATCAGCACGCGGACGGCGATGCCGACGAGCACGGCGACGTAGAGGGGCGGACGCCAGTCGCGCCACTGCGCGACGAGGGCGAGGACGACACCGGTGACGAGGACGACCCCCGTGAGAACTGCGTAATCCATGGCGGCCCCTAGCCTGCCGTAACAATCTGAGTGCCGCCACCTGGGCTTCCAATTCTTATCCCCGACATGCGGACACGTAACGCGATAGAACATGACTGTCTGTGTTGAACTTTTTCCATGGGGGGATCGCAGGTCAACCAGGCACTGGTCAGGCTCTATTTCGAGGTGAGGGACGGGGTCCGTGACCCGGTCGCGGCCTGGGCGAAACTCACAGGCAACTCTCAGGTCTACCAGGCGCGGCGCGGGGAGCGGCGCGTGCCGCTGGACGACGCCACGGCGGCCGAGCTGGCGGCGGCGGCGATCGTGCACACGGCGTCGGAGCACGGCGCGGACCGGGTGGCGGCGCTGGCGACGTCGCCGCTGGCGGGCGTGGTGGACGGGCTGGGCGGCGCGCTGCTGACCGAGCATCCGTGCGCGTCGGAGCAGGTGCTCGGGCCGCGGTTCACGGGGCCGGGGGCCGAGGACTGGGCGCGGGCGGCGTACGTGCTGCTGTGGGGGGAGAACAACCGGCTGGCCCGGACGGCGGACACGCCGTGGGTGATCGCCGGGCGGTACAAGGGCCAGAAGGTGGTGGCGATCGGCACCCATCCGACCCGGTTGTCGGACGAGACGCTGGTCGTGCGGCCGGGCACGGACGGCGCGCTGGCGATGGCGATGGGGCACGTGCTGCTGAAGGAGTTCTTCCTGGACCGGCCGCCGTTCGCCGCGCACGCGATGGAGCGGACGGACCTGCCGTTCCTGGTGCGGCTGCGCGAGCGCGAGGACGCGTACGTGCCGGGCGGGCTGCTCGGCCGGGCCTGCGACCGGCTCAGCGTGTACGGCGGCGAGGCGGTGCAGGTGCTGCTGCCGCGCTTCGACTTCGGGCCGGGCGTGCTGCGGCGCGGCGTGCCGGTCGTCAGGGACGGCGGCGAGCTGGTGACCACGGTGTTCGACCTGCTGCTGGCCGCCTACGGCGTGGCGCGGGAGGGGCTGCCGGGGGTGTGGCCGCAGGGGTACGAGGACCGGGAGCCGTACACGCCGGGCTGGCAGGAGATCTACACCGGGGTGGCCGCCTCGCGGACCGTGAAGACGGCGCGGGAGCTGGGCGTGACGGCGGAGAAGACCGGCGGGCGGTGCATGATCGTGCCGGGCCGGCTGGAGACGCCGCACGCCGACACCGCCTACCGGGCGATGCTGGCGCTGCTGGTGCTGACCGGGTGCGGCAGCGGGTGGGCGCAGCCGGCGGGCGGCGCGGGGATCCCGCTGGTGCCGTACCTGTGCCTGCACGCCTGCGGCGAGGACCGCGCCGACGTGGGCGCGCTGAGCTGGGCCCTGTGCGAGGGCCTGTTCGCGCGCCGCACGTCGCGGTCGGTGCTGCTGGAGGCGGTGCGCGACGGGTGGCCGATGGCTCCCTCGCCGCGCGTGCTGGCCATCCCCCGGCCGATCTACCCGCTGCCGCCGGAGGTCGACCTGCTCATCGGCCCCGACGAGCAGTGCGACCTCGCGCCGCCGGACGCGGGCCTGGTGGCCGAGGCGGTGGCCCGGCTGGCCGGGCGGACGTCCCGGGCGGACCCGGACGGCACTCCGGCGGACGGGCGCATGCGCGTGATGGTCGACCACGCCTGGATGCACGAGTACGGCGAGGCGCTGCCGACCTACCGTCCGCCGGGGTTGGGGGTGCCGCTCAAGCCCACCCAGCTCGTCCGGCCGTTCACAGGCCGTTGAGGTAGGCCCGGTGGCTCCTTGAGAACTCGAAGGCGTTGTACCTGTCCCAGTTGATCGACCAGGTCATCAGGCCGCGCAGGTTCGGGTAGACGCCGCGGGGCCGGTAGCTGCCGCAGTTGCTGCCCTTGGCCAGGCAGTCGAACGCCTTCTGGACCTCGGCGACGGTGGTGAACCCGTTGCCCGCGTTGGGCGAGGCGGGCAGGCCGATGGCCACCTGGTCCTGGCGCAGCGGCGGGAACACGTTGTTCGGGTTGCCCATGATCGGGAAGCCGGCCAGCAGCATGTCCGTCATGGCGACGTGGAAGTCGTGGCCGCCCATCGTGTGGTACTGGTTGTCCAGGCCGGTGATCGGGCCGGAGTTGTAGTCCTGCACGTGCAGCAGGGTCAGGTCGTCGCGCAGGGCGTGGATGACCGGCAGGTAGGAGGCGGCCCTGCTGTCGGCCGAGCCGTTCGGGCCGGGGCCGTAGAACTGGTAGCCGAGCTGCACGAAGAACGTCTCGGGCGCCATGGTGAGCACGAACTTGGCGCCGTAGCGGCTCTTGAGCGCGCGCAGCGCGGAGATCAGGTTGACGACGACGGGCGTGGTGGGGCCGGCCAGGTTCGTGTCGCCCTGGTTGAGGTAGAGGGAGTGGCCCTCGAAGTCCACGTCGAGGCCGTCCAGGCCGTACCTGTCGATGATGGCCGCGACCGACTCGACGAACTTGTCCCTGGCGGCCGTGGTGGTGAGCTGCACCTGGCCGTTCTGGCCGCCGATGGAGATGAGCACCTTCTTGCCCTGGGCCTGCTTGGCCTTGATGGCGGCGACGAAGTCCGCCTCGGGTTCGACGTTCGGGCACTCGGCGACCGGGCACTGGCGGAAGCGGATGTCGCCGGAGGTGACCGAGGTGGGCTCGCCGAAGGCGAGGTTGATGACGTCCCATTCGGCGGGCACGTCGGCCATGCGGATGTAGCCGGAGCCGTTGGCGAAGGAGGCGTGCAGGTAGCCGACCAGGACGCGTTTGGGCAGTCCGCCTCCCCCGCCGCCGCCCGCGGTCGTGGTGCCGGTGGCCTCGGCGGTGTAGGGCGAGCAGTTGCCGGCGGCGTCGCAGGCGCGGACCTTGAAGCGGTAGGAGGTGGAGGCGGCCAGGCCGGTGGCGGTGTGGCTGGTGGCGGTCACGGCGACCGGGGCGACGCCGTCGCGGGAGACCTCGTACCGGTCCACGCCGACGTTGTCGGTGGCGGCCGACCAGGTGGCGGTGAGCGAGCTGCTCGTCGCGCCGCCCACGGTCAGGTTGCCGGGGACGGTGGGAGCCTGGGTGTCGCCGCCGCCTCCGCCGCCGGGCGCGCCGTCCAGGACGACGTCGTCGGCGAGGTAGGCGCTCTGGCCGTACCAGGAGTTGAGGTAGACGGTCACGGACGTGGTGGCGGCGCCGGTGGTGAACGTGGTGCGCAGCTGCGTCCAGGCCGAGCCGGGCGAGCCCCACGTCTGGGGGTCGGTGCCGCCGGTGCCGGTCGCGCCGAGGAAGACGTAGCCGCCCTGCACCCAGGCCGACAGCGTGTACGACGACGACGGCTGCACCTTGATCTGCTGCTGGCAGCGGGCGAGGTCGGCCCCCGCCGGGGTGGCCTTGAGCGCCTTCGTCCCGCCGTGGACGGGCGAGGTGACGGCCGCGGCCCCGGCGGAGGAGCTGCAGGTCCAGCCGGTCAGCCCGTCCTCGAAGCCGGGGTTGGACAGGATGTTCGCGGCGGCGGCCGGGGTGGCGTGCAGGACGGTGAGTCCCAGTGCGGCCAGGGCCGTGGCCGCCAGTCCGCGCAGTGTCGTGCGGGGTCTCATGCGGGTCCTTTCGGGGGGTGCGGACCGCGCGCCGGTGCGGCCCGCCACCGGAGGGTGGCGGGCCGCCTCAGCGGGTCAGAAGCCAGCGGTGATCTTGGTGAACTCCCAGTTGTCCTGGGCGATGCCGCTGCAGTTCTCCGCGACGCCGCCGCCGGGGCAGGGGCGGTCGCGGTTGACCGACCAGAAGGCGAGCCTGGTCAGGCCGTGGGAGTTGGCGTAGTCGCGGATCTGGGTCCAGGTGCTCTGGTTGGTGAGCTCCTGCTGGTCGGACAGGCCGTTCATGCCGGAGATGCCCATGTGGGCGTACGCCTGGGCGTCGGTCCAGCCCTGGGCGGTCTTCAGGGCGTTCTTGAGCCCTTCGGCCGCGTTGACGGTGTTCTGGTACATGTTGGCGCCGCCGCCGAAGTCGAACGGCATGATCGTGTAGTTGTCGATCGGCACCGCCAGTTCCTTGGCGCGGTTGATCAGGCGGGTGCCGTAGTAGGTCGGGCCGGTGGTCGCGGTGCCGAAGGTGACGGCGATCTTGACGTTCGGGTTGGCCGCCTTGACGATCTTGAGGGCGTTCAGGATGCGGTCCTGGACGGTCAGGTTCTCGAACTCGTCGGTGTTCTCGATGTCGAAGTCCACCACGGCCGGGCCGACGGCGTTGATGACCTTCTGCACCGCGCCGGCGAACAGTTCGGGCGTGGAGCAGTTCGGGCCGAGCTTGTTGCCCTGCCAGCCGCCGAAGGACACCTGCACGCTGCCGCCGGCCGCCTTGATGGCCGAGATGGCCTGCGCGTCCTGGCCGCCGGTCAGCGGGCGCTGCCCGTCCCAGGCCGGGTTGCAGCCGTTGCTGGCCAGGATGAAGGCCATCGTGAACGACTTGATGCCGGTCGCGCTCATCACCGTGGTGGGAGAGGGCGGGTCGCCCCAGCCGGTGTAGAGGTAGGGGGCGCCGGGCATCTTGCCGCCGGTCGGGCAGCCGGTCGTGGTCGCCGAGACGTCACGCCCGGCCGACTCGCCCACCGAGTTGTACGCCTTGACGGTGTAGGTGTGGCTCTGGCACGCGCTCAGCCCGGAGATCGTCGTGCTGGTCCCGGTGACCTCGGCCTTCTGGGTCGCGCCCTCGTAGACGCGGTACCCGGTCACCGTGCCGGAGGAGGCGCCCCACGACAGCGCGATGCTGGTGTCGGTCACGGTCGTGGTGACCGTGCCGGGCTGGCCGGGCGCGCCGGTGCCGCCGGGGGTGGTCACGCTGAGCGCGTTGCTGACGCCGGACAGGTTCCCCGCGGCGTCGCGGGCCCGGACGGTGTAGCTGTAGGTGGTCGAGGCCGTCAGCCCGTTGTCGGTGTACGTCGTGCCGGTCGCGGTGCCGACCTGGGTGCCGCCGCGGTAGACGTTGTAGCCGGTCACGCCGACGTTGTCGGTGGAGGCGTCCCAGGCCAGGCCGGCGCTGGTGGCGGTGACGGTGGTCGAGCGCAGGTTGCCGGGCACCGACGGCGGGGTGGGGTCGCCTCCGCCGCTGCCCTGCTTCCACAGCGCGGGCACGTTCGGCGGCTCCCAGCCGGGCTGGGAGGTGTGACCCTGGAGGGCCACGTAGTCCACGCCGTTGTAGGTGACGGCGGCGCCGGTGGCGTAGGCGGTCCACGGCGCCCAGGCGGCGGCCAGCTGCTGCTGGGCGGCGGCGCCGTAGGCGGTGGGGACGCCCGTGGCCAGGCCGGCCCCGGTGAGGGCGATGGCCAGGCCGGCCACCGAGCTGATCAGTCTGCTGCGTAATCTCATGGCATTCCCTGAAGGTGCGGCTTGACGGTCTTGGAGAAGGACCAGTTGTTGCTGGCGTCCCAGTTGATGGACCAGGTCATCGCGCCCCGGATGTCCGGGTAGGCGCGCGGCGGCACGAAGGATCCGCAACTGGTGCGCTTGGCCAGGCAGTCGAGCGCCTGGTTGACGAGGGAGGGCGAGACGACGCCGCCGCCCGCGGCGCCGGGACCGGCCGGCAGGCCCAGTGCCACCTGGTCGGGGCGCAGGCCGTTCTCCAGCTGGATGCAGGCCAGGGCGGTCATGAAGTTGACCGTCCCCTGCGAGTACGCCGCGGACTGGTCGCAGCCGAGCATGGAGCCCGAGTTGTAGTACTGCATGTTGACGACCGTGAGGATGTCCTTGATGTTCAGGGCGAGCTTGAAGTACTCCATCCCGGTCGACTGCATGTCGATGGTCTGCGGGGCCATCATGATGATCAGTCCGCTGCCGGCCTTCGCGCGCAGCGACCGCAGGGCCTGGCCCATGTAGGTGGCGTTGAGGCCGTTCTCCAGGTCGATGTCCACGCCGTCGAAGCCGTAGCTCTGCATCAGCGCGTACACCGTGTCGGCGAACTTCGTGGCGGCCGCGCCGCTGGAGACCTGCACGCGGCCGGCCTCGCCGCCGACCGACAGGATGACCTTCTTGCCGCGCTGGTGCAGGGCCTGCACGTCGGCCTTGAACTGGGCGTCGGTGTAGCCGCCGAGCGCGGTGGAAAGGCCCGGGTCGACCGAGAAGACGACCTCGCCCGCGGTGGAGGTGGCCTCGCCGAAGGCGACGGCGACGACGTCGTACTCGTTGGGCACGGCCGACAGCTTGAGCTCGGTCGCGGCGTTGACGAAGTTGTGCCAGTAGCCGGTCAGGAAGTGCTTGGGCAGCGGGTCGGTGGTGCAGCCCGGGGTGGTGAAGGTCGCGGGGTCGCTGGGCGGGCCGTCGCCGGCCGCGTTGGAAGCGGTGACCGTGACCGAGTACGAGGTGCAGGCGGTCAGGCCGGTGAGGGTGTGGGAGGTGCCGGTCACCGTGGCGACCTGGGAGCCATTGAGGCGGACCTGGTAGCCGGTGGCGCCGTTGACCGTCGGCCAGCCGAGCGTGGCGCCCGTCTGGGACGTGCCGGTCACGGTGATCGGGCCGGCCTTGCCGGGCACGCCGGTGCCGCAGCCCGTGGTGGTCGCGGTCACGGCGTCGCCGGCGGCCGACTCGCCCGCCGAGTTGTACGCCTTGACGGTGTAGGTGTGGCTCTGGCACGTCCCGAGGCCGGAGATCGTCGCCGTGGTGCCGGTGACGGTGGCCTTGACGGCGCCGCCTTCGTAGACGCGGTAGCCGGTCACCGTGCCCGTGGAGGCGCCCCAGGACAGGGCGATGCTGGTGTCGGTGCTGGTCGCGGTGGCCGTGCCGGGCTTGCCGGGGACCTCGACGGTCGTGCCGCCGCAGGAGGAGCCGTTCAGCGTGCAGCCGGTGATGCCGGGGAAGTTGCCGGGGGCGCCGTTGAAGCCGAAGCTCGTGCTCGCCCCGGCCGCCAGCGGTCCCGCCCAGCTCGGCGCGGTGAACGTGTAGTGCTGGCCGCTCCTGGTCAGGACCGCGTCCCAGGCGGACGGGATGGAGAACCCGGCCGGCACGTCGAACTGCACGTTCCAGACCAGGGGGGCGGTGGTGCCGTTGACGACGGTGACCTTGCCCTCGAAGCCGGACCCCCAGTCGGCGACCTTGACGAAGGTCGCGGTGGCGGCGGCGGCGTGGGCGGGCAGGGCCAGGAGACTCAGTGCGAGGGTCGCGAGCGCTAAGAAGATCGCGCGAAATCTCACTGTCGATTTCCGTTCTTCTGGCGTGCCGTACGGCTTGCACCGGGGGGTGAGAGCGCAAGCCGTACGGCACGGGCCCGTGGAGGTGAGACACGGGCCTTTTCGGGGGGTGTCGGCGCAGGCCGGTGGAAAAGCAGGCGCGCGCGGAGCTTGCAGCGGCAGTCAGGGCCGGTGCGTCCGGCCGGGCCGCGTGACCGCTCCAGCGGCTGGGAAGAGGTGGGGGGTGTGCACGCCCGCAGCACCGGGGGCGTGGCAAAGGGGGTCGTTCGGGCGGATGTCTCCGCAGCTCAGCAGCGAGTCATGCGGGCGGCGAGCGAGTCATGGGCCATCCGATCCATGATTTCTTTTAGGAAAGTTTCCTAAGAGTTGTCGCGATCGTAGCCTTGACACCCTGTGCTTACAAGACCCAATCACGTGACGGCCCGTGACGTGCCGAAACGCGGCGGCAACGGCGGCGCCCCCTCGCCCGGACCGGGGTCCGGACGAGGGGGCGCGGTGGTCGGGTCAGGGCTGCTGGGTGATCTTGACGTCGTCCACGCCCGCCTCCACCAGGGAGGCCCCGGAGGCGTCGGCCGCGTCGATGAGGATGCGGACCGTCTGGCCCGCGTAGGCGGTCAGGTCGGCCGTCGCCACGGCCCAGGCGCCGTTGCGGTTCGTGGCCGCGCCGGCCTGCTGGAACACGGTGGTCGTGGTGCCGCCGACCACGCGGACCCGGAAGTAGTCCGCGCTGGAGGCGTTGGAGCCGTGCGCCAGGTACCACGACAGCGACAGGCTCAGCGTGCCCGTCGAGGGCAGCGTGATCGGCGGCGACTGGATCGAGCTGACGCCGCCGTCGAGGTCGTAGTCACCGGCCGCGGCGCCCGCCAGGCGGCCGGTCACCAGGTCGTTCGTGCCGCTGACCGTGGTGCCGAGCTGCTTGGCGCCCGAGGAGGTGGTCGCCTCGGGGTCGCCGCGCTCCCACGCGCCCGTGGTGGCGGTGTCGGCGCCGGACGGGTTCGCCATCCAGCCGGTCGCCGTCTCGAACGTGTCGGACCAGACCGTCACCGGCGGCGTGCCGGTGCCGCAGTACTGCGACTCCTTGCCGATGATCCGGTAGACGCAGTCGGAGTACTCCAGGAAGCGCAGCACGGCCTCCTTGTTGCGGGTGGTCTGCGGGACGATCTGCTCGTCCGGCGGGTAGAAGCCGGGGCTCGCGCCGACCGGGTACATCTCGAACGTGAAGCTGAAGATCTTGTACTGGCCCCACATCCAGTCGTCGATCGTGCCGTCGGTGATGTAGAGGTCGCTGGACTGCTCGGGCGTGTAGCCGTTGGTGCCGGCCATGTTCTGGCCGAGGGTGGCGTGGGCGTCCCGGTCGTCCTGGGTCAGGCCGGGGGCGGTGTCGTTGTAGGTGTAGCCGTAGGGCCACAGGACCAGCTCGCTGTAGGTGTGCCAGTCGAGGTTCGTCCTGATCTGCTGCACGCCGCCGACGACCCGGCTGCGCACCCAGTCGGCCGCCGCCTTGACCTCGGGGGCCGACTCGGCGCTCGCGCCGCGGTAGGTCTCGCTGGAGGTCGAGCCCGAGGAGCCGCCGCAGCAGCCCCACTGGTAGGCCCAGTTGCGGTTGAGGTCGGTGCCGACCGCCGAGGAGCCGGAGTTCGGCTGCCGGTTCTTGCGCCAGGAACGGTAGGTGCCGCTGGCGATGTCGTACTCGCCGCCGTCCGGGTTGAGGTCCGGCATGATCCAGATCTCACGGGTGTTGACCAGGTTCGTGATCCTGGCGTCGGTGCCGTAGTTGTCGGCCAGCAGGTGCATGATGTACAGCGCCATCTCGACCGTGAGGTGCTCGCGGGCGTGCTGGTGGGCGGTGAACAGCACCTCGGGCTCGGCCTCGTCCGTGCCCACGTTGTCGCTGATCTTGACCAGGCGCATCGGCCGGCCCTCGTACGAGGTGCCGAACGTGCTCTGGCTCATGATCCCCGGATGGGCCGCGACCATGGTGTTGATCTCGGCCGTCATCTCCGCGTAGTTGTGGTAGCCGGAGTCCGACGGCGGGAAGTCGAACGTCCCGACGGCGTCCGGCGGCGCCGGGCGCGGGGCCTCCGTCACCCGGTAGCCGAGCCGCCTGATGGCCGCGATCTCCGCTCCCGTGGCGGTGACCAGCACCGAGTCCGCCTGCACGTCCTCGATGGCGGCGCCCGTCGCCGCCACGGCGCTGCGCTGCCGCGCGTCGGCCGGGCCGGAGACCCGGTACTGCTTGTTCGCCGGTGGTTCCGCGCCGGCCCCGGCGCCGGTCATGCCGGTCAGGCTGACCATGCCCAGGACCGCCAGCAGGATGAGTAATCGGCGTTTCACCTCGTCCTCCTCGCCCGCGCGGGACTGGGGGGTTTGACCCGCGCCTGAACTGAGAGTGAAGACGATGGGTGCCCTAGGAAAGGCCCAATTTTCCGTCGAACCGGATCAGGGCCTCTTCCAGCGGTTTCCTGGCGAGGTCAGGCACCTCGGCGTCGGGGGCGGCGTACCCGACGGGGAACAGGATGTAGGGCCGCTCGTTGGCCGGGCGTCCGCAGATCTCGCTGAGGAAGGCCATCGGGTTGGGGGTGTGGGTGAGCGTGGACAGGCCCATGGCGTGCAGGGCGGTGATGAACAGGCCGCAGGCGATGCCCACGCTCTCGTTGACGTAGTAGTGCTTGACCTTGCGGCCGCCGGGGCGCATGCCGTACTTCTCGGCGAAGCACACCACCAGCCACGGCACGACCTCCAGGTAGCCCTTGTCGGAGGTCGTCTCCAGCGGGGCCAGCGCCTCGCGCCACTCCTGCGGCAGCCTGCCGCCCTCGTAGTTGCGGCGTTCCTCCTCCTCGGCTGCCTCGCGGATGCGCCGCTTGACCTCCGGGTCGCCGATCACCACGAACTTCCACGGCTGCTGGTGCGCGCCCGACGGCGCGGTGTTGGCCGCCCGCACGGCCAGCTCGACGCACCGGTACGGCACCGGCTCGTCGCTGAAGAAGCGCACGCTGCGCCGCCGGTCGGCCAGCGCGTGGAACTCCTCCCCGCGCTTGATCATCTCGTCGGCGTCGTAACGTTCGGGCCGGTAGGGGACGAACGGAAACTGGTGCTCCATAAGATCCGCAGTCTCGGCACGACCGGCGGGTCTGACAACACCGCGCGCCGTATGCTGCCGATCTGACAGCCGAATCGGCTTTTGGGAGGCGAATATGCCGGCACGTCGCCGCGGGCTCGACGATCTGGACCTGCGCGTCCTGCGCCTGGTCGCCGACCGGCCGCGCAGCGGGCTGCTGGAGATCGCCCGGCTGCTCGGGGTGGCGCGGGGGACCGTACAGGCCAGGCTGGACCGGATGGCCGCGGACCGCGTGATCATCGACTACGGCCCGAACCTGTCCCCCGCCGCGCTCGGCTACCCGGTGCAGGCGTTCACCACCCTGGAGGTCGAGCAGGCCGCCCGCGAGCACATCTCCAGAACCCTGGAGTCCATCCCCGAGCTGCTCGAAGCCTGCATCGTGACCGGTCCTGGCGACGTCTGGTGCCGCGTCGCGGGCCGCGACAACGAGCACGTGCAGCGGGTGATCGACCGGATGCTGACGATCCCCGGCGTGCGCCGGAGCACCACCGTCATCGCGCTGTCGACCGTCGTGCCGCACCGGGTGCTGCCGCTGGCGGCGGCTGACAGGTAGGTGCCAGGCCGCTGCCAGCGCCCTCCGCGACCGTAGGGGGCATGACATACGCGATCGAAGCGGAAGGGCTCGTCAAGCGGTACGGCGACAAGACCGCGCTGGACGGCGTCGGCCTGCGGGTCAGGACCGGCACCGTGCTCGGCGTGCTCGGCCCCAACGGCGCGGGCAAGACCACCGCCGTCCGCATCCTGGCCACCCTCGCCGCCCCCGACGCCGGCCACGCCACGGTCGGCGGGCACGACGTCGTCACCCAGGCCCGCCGGGTCCGCGAGCTGATCGGCCTGACCGGCCAGTACGCCTCGGTCGACGAGAAGCTGACCGGCACCCAGAACCTCGTGCTCGTCGGCCGCCTGCTCGGCCTGTCCAGGGCGGCCGCCAGGGCCAGGGCCGCCGAGCTGCTGGCCAGGTTCGGCCTGGAGGAGGCGGCGGGCCGGGCGGCGGCCGGCTACTCGGGCGGCATGCGCCGCCGGCTGGACCTGGCGGTCAGCCTGGTCAGCCGGCCCCGGATCCTGTTCCTCGACGAGCCGACGACCGGCCTCGACCCGCGGGCCCGCGGCGACCTGTGGGACGTGGTCAGGGAACTGGTCGCGGACGGGGTGACGGTCCTGCTGACCACCCAGTACCTGGAGGAGGCCGACCAGCTCGCCGACGACCTGCTGGTCATCGACCGCGGCCGGGTGGCGGCGAGCGGCACGCCGGCCGAGCTCAAGTCGCTGGCCGGCGGCCACCGGCTGGACGTCCGGCCGCTGCACGCCGCCGACCTGGAGAAGGCCGGCTCGATCCTCGGCGCCACGGCCGTGGACGGGCTGCTCAGCGTGCCCGTGCACGACCTGGCCGCGCCGCTCGACCTGCTGAGGCGGCTGGACGACGCCGGGATCGTGCTGGCCGAGCACGCCCTGCGCCTGCCCTCACTCGACGACGTCTTCCGCACACTCACCGGAGCAAGCTCATGACCACCGCGCTCTCCCAAGGGCTGACGCTCGCCTGGCGCAGCCTGATCCCGTTGAAGAACAACCCCGGCCAGCTCGCCGGGCTGCTGCTCCAGCCCGTCTTCATGATCGTCATCTTCGTCTACCTGTTCGGCGGGGCGGCCGGCGGCGACCGGGCGGGGGCGGTGTCGTACATGCTGCCCGGCGTGCTCGTCCAGGTCGCGCTGATGGCGACGATCACGACGGGCATGAACCTGGCCACCGACATCGGCAACGGCGTGTTCGACCGGTTCAGGACGATGCCGATCGCCAGGTCGGCGCCGCTGGCCGGGCGCATCATGGCCGACCTGCTGACCCTGCTGATCACCATCGCCATGTCGCTGGCCGTGGGGTACGCCGTCGGCTTCCGCGTGCGGACCGATCCGCTGAGCGCGCTGGCCGGGATCGGCCTGGTGCTGCTCATGGTGACGGCGCTGAGCTGGGGGTCGGCCTGGATCGGGCTGGTGGCCAAGTCGGTCGCCTCGATGCAGGGCATCGCGACCGCCGTGCTGCTGCCGCTCACGTTCGGCAGCAGCGCCTTCATCCCCGCCACCGACCTGCCGGGCTGGCTGACCTGGTGGATGGGCGTCAACCCGGTCTCGCACCTGGCCGGCGCGCTGCGCGGGCTCCTGGTGGGCGGCCTGGCGGCGTCCGACGTGTGGATCACGCTCGGCTGGGCCGCCGCGCTGCTCGCCCTCTTCGCCCCCTTCGCCCTTCGTGCCTACAACAGGAAAGTGCGGTGACCGCGCCCTCCTACGTGGTGCCGCCGGCCATCGCGTAGAGCTCGTCCGGCGGCAGGGCGGCGCCCTCGGCGAAACGGCGGTCGAAGAGCTCGTCGCCGAGCGCCTTCCTGGCCGCCGCGTGTCCCTCCAGGGTGTCGGGCGAGGTGTCCTGGGGGACGACCGCCGACGCCCCGCCGAACAGCACCGCCGCCCGTTCCTGGTCGCCCGCGGCCTGCGCCGCCAGCGCGAACCCGGCCAGCGTCATCGACAGCAGCGGCCGGTCCGGGCTGACGTCGCCGAGGACGTCGAGCGCCTGGCGGTGCCGGGCCAGCGCGGCGTCCAGGTCGCCGGCGCGGGCCAGGGCCCGGCCGTAGGAGATCAGGTACACCGCCGTGATCTGCGGCACCCGGGGAGCCGCGGCCACGACGCCGTCCATGTCCCGGTAGATCGCCAGGCTGCCGGCCAGGTCGCCGCGCCGCTCCTGGTACGCGGCCTCGCCCAGGCCGAGCAGCACCAGCGTCCACGGCGACGTCTCCTCGCCCACCCGGGACCTGGCCATGGCGAGGTCGGCGCCCGCGCCGTCCAGGTCGTCCACCCGCAGGCGGAGCTGGGCGAGCCGGATCAGGGTGGAGATCGACTCGTCGTCGCTGATCCATTCGCTGGTCAGCGACCTGGTCTCGGCGATCAGGTCGTCGGTGCCTGCGCCGCGCTCGGCCCGCAGGTCGGCCAGGCCCAGCAGCGCCTCGCTCAGCCCCCAGCGGTCGCCGAGCCGCCGGAAGCCCTCGACCGCCCGTTCCAGCTCCCGCTCCCGCTCTCCCCCCGACCGCATCCGGCCGCCGATCATCAGGGCGGCGGACGACAACCACAGGTCGTCGCTGCCGGCGTAGTCGCCGATCAGCGCGGCCGCCCGCTCGTCCTGCCCGGCCGCCGCGGCCATGACGACCCTGCTGATCAGCAGCAGCGGGTGCACCGGCCCCTCCCGAGCCGCCCGCTCCACCAGCTCCTCCATCCGGCCCGACAGCTCCAGCATGGCCGCGCGGTCGTTGCTGATCGTCCCGAACACGTCGACGCCGTAGGCGAACATGCAGGACGTGTACGCCTCCGCGAGCCCCGGCGGCGGCGTGTCCCCGGCCAGGTCGAGCGCCTGCCTGGCCCAGGCCGCGCTCTCGCGGCGGTAGCCGCACATCCACCAGTACCAGTTGAGCGCCCCGCACAGCCGCAGCGCGGGCCCGGCGTCCCGCCGGTCGATCAGCCAGCGCAGCGCCGCCGCGAAGTCGTCGCGTTCCGCCGCCAGCCGTTCGATCCACTCCACCTGGGTGGCGGTGCGCAGCTCGGGCACCGCGCGTTCGGCCAGGTCGAGCAGGTGGCGGGCGTGCCGGTCGCGGTACTCGGCGGTCTCGTCCGCCTCGGCCAGGCGTTCCAGGGCGTAGGCGCGGATGGTCTCCAGCATCGAGTAGCGGCCTTCGGGCGACAGGCGCACCAGGGACTTGTCGGCCAGCGCGCCGAGGACGTCGGCCGTGCCGCCGCACACCTCCTCGACGGCCTCCAGGGACGCGCCGCCGGCGAACACGCCGAACCGCCTGGCCAGCACGCGTTCCCGCTCGTCGAGCAGGTCCCAGCTCCACTCCACGACCGCCCGCAGCGTCTGCTGGCGCGGCAGCGCGGTACGGCTGCCGCCGTCGAGCAGCCTGAACCTGTCGTCCAGCCGGTCGGCGAGCTGGCGCGGGGTCATCGTGCGCAGCCGGGCGGCGGCCAGCTCGATGGCCAGCGGCATGCCGTCGAGCCTGCGGCAGAGCGCGACCACGGCCGCCGCGTTGCCCTCGTCCACGGCGAACGACGGCCGGGCCGCCGCCGCCCGGTCGACCAGCAGCCGCACCGACGGGTAGGCCGCCGCCTCGGCGGGTCCGGCGCCCGCCGGCGGCGGTTCGAGCGGCGGGAGGGGCAGCAGCCGCTCGCCCGGCACGTTGAGCGGCTCCCTGCTGGTGGCCAGCACGCGCAGCTCGGGGCACTCGTCGAGCAGCCGCTCGACCAGCACGGCCGCGGCCGTCACCACGTGCTCGCAGTTGTCCAGCACGACCAGCGCGGGCCGCTCGCCCAGCGCCTCGGCGACCTGCTCGACCACGTCCTTGGCCGCCTCGGGCGGGCGGTAGCCGGGGCGGTCGTCGCGCAGGCCGAGGGCGTCGAGCACGGCTCCGGACACGCCGGCCGGGTCACTGACCGAACCCAGCTCCACCATCCACGCCACGACCTCCCGCCGACCGCCGGGCTCGCCTGCCGTCCGAAGTGTGGAGGGTCCGGCGGCCGACCGGAGGGCGGCCTCGGTGCGGGGTTCGGTGGACAGCTGAAGGGCCGCCTCGGTCGCCAGTCTGGTCTTGCCGGCGCCGCCGGGGCCCACGAGCGTGACGAGCCGGTCGTGGCGGAGCAGGCCGGTGAGCCGTCCGAGCTCGGCCTCCCGGCCGATGAAGCTGGTGCGCGGCTTGCGTACGTTGCCCTTCGGCCGGCTTCTGGGCCACGCGACCGGAGGCGGCTCCGCCGACAACACGGCCAGGTGCGCGGCCCGCAGCTCGGCGCCGGGATCGACGCCCAGCTCGTCGGCCAGCCGGTGACGGGTGCGTTCGAACAGCTCCAGCGCCTCGGCCTGCCGTCCGGACGCGGCCAGCCCGCGCATGGCCAGCCCGACCAGCCGCTCGCGCAACGGGTGCGCCGTCACCTCGGCGGCGAGCTCGACCGGCCGCCCCGCCGCCAGCAGGCGCTCGGCCCTGGCCTCGACCGCCGCCAGCCGCTCCTGCTCCAGCGCGGTCGCCGCGTCCGCCAGGTACGGGACCGACGTGAGATCCGCCAGCGCCGCCCCACGCCACAACGCCAGCGCCCGGTCCGCGTCCTCGCCGGCCAGCCGCCGGAACTCCAGCGCGTCCACCTGCTCGGCGGGGAGCGCGAGGGCGTACCCGGCGGGGCGGCTGTCGATCACCTCGTCCGGCCTGAGCGCCGCCCGCAGCCGTCTGACCAGCGTCTGCAGCGCGTTGGCCGCGTTGGCGGGCGGCTCCTGCGGCCAGAGCACGTCGATCAGCCGCTCCGCCGTGACCGTACGGCCCGCTTCGAGCGCCAGCACGGCCAGCAGCGCCCGCAGCCGGAGACCGCCGACCACGACCGCTCCCCCGTCGCCCTCGACCTCCAACGGCCCCAGGATGGATATCCGCATCCATCACATCCTGCCCTGCCTGCGCACATGCTCCGGTAGAGACCTTTCCCCCGCCCGTTTCCTCCCGGGGATGAACTCTTTCCACCGCCGCGCGCCCGCCGTCCGTTTTTCGCGAACACAGAGCGTCATCGGCCGCTAACGTTCCGCCCGTGATCTCCTCCCAGCACGAGGCGCTGCACCGCGTCTTCCGTGACAATCCAGAGCTCTGCACGAGCGTCTTCAAGGTGCTCGACATCCCCTTCCCGTCACCGACCGAGGTCGCGGTGGTGGACGCCGACCTGACCGAGATCAAGCCGATCGAGCGGCGCGCCGACACGATCATGATGTTCACGTCCCTGGAGGGACAGCACGCGGTCATCACCGAGTCGCAGTCCAAGCCCGACGACCGCAAGACCGCCGCCTGGGCGCACTACATCAGCCACGTGCACGTCAAGTTCGGCTGCCCCGTGACGCTGCTGGTGATCTGCCAGGACGAGGCGACCGCCACCTGGGCCGCCCTTCCGAAGACGATCGGCCTGCCGGACTGGCCGACGCTGTCCGTCCGCGCGGTCGTCGTGGGCCCGCACAACATCCCCGTGATCGACGACCTCGCCGAGGCGGTGAACGACGTGGTGCTCACCATGTTCTCGGCGCTGACCCACGCCCGTTCCAAGGAGGTCGCTGCCATACTGGAAGTCCTGGCAGACGCCTTGGACACCACCGACACCACCAGCGCGGGACACATCGCCGAACAAACCGAAGTAGGCCTCGGAAACACCGACGCCCGACGAATCTGGAGAGACCTGATGGCGACCAAGACCTACCGCTACCAGTCCGAGTACGCCCAGATGCTGCGCGCCGAAGGCGAAGCCAAGGTGCTGCTGATGATTCTCGACGGCCGTGGAGTGGTGATCCCCGACGAGGTGCGCCGGCGCATCACCACCTGCACGGACACCACCGTCCTCGAAACCTGGTGCAAGCGGGCCATCCACGCCACCAGCCTCACCGACATCTTCGGCACGGACGACGAGCAACCGGAACAGGGCTGACCGGCGGCCATGACGTACCGCTACCGGTCCGAGTACGCCCAGATGCTGCGCGCCGAAGGCGAAGCGGAGGCCATGGCCAGGGACATGGCCAGGGGCATGGCCAGGGGCATGGCCAGGGGGCTCTTGCGGCTGCTGGACGGGCGAGGCGTGGAGGTGCCCGATGACGTGCGGGAGGGGGTCACCGCCTGCACGGACATCGCCGTCCTCGAAACCTGGATCGACCGGGCCGTTCACGCCGACCGGCTCTGCGAGGTGTTCCGGTCAGGCCTGGAGGAGGGTGAGGAGGCCGGCGGCGATCAGGGCGGCGGCCCACATGCGGTCCACGTTGAACCAGGCGCGGCGCAGGATCGTCAGGCCGAGCACCTCGTAGACCACCAGGGCCACGACGCCGGCCACCACGAACATGGCCAGCGTGTGCAGGGCCGCCACCGCCAGCCCTCCTGAGACGGCGTGCCCCGGGTGGCCCTCCGCGCGCAGCCCGGTGAGTACGGGCAGCAGCATGAGCCCGGCGCCGTGGGCCGACGACATCAGGAACGACCAGCCGGCGAGCTGGGCGAGCGACAGGCGCATGCCCACCCACCGGAAGTGGCGGGTGGACAGCAGCCGCCACAGCCCGAACGCCACCAGCACCAGCCCGCCGACCACCGGCAGCGCCGCGCCCGTCACCAGGGAGCCGGTGGCGGCCACGACCAGGGCGACCAGGGCCACCGACGCCAGGTGGCCCAGGGCGATCACGGGGATCGACTGGAGCAGCAGGTCGCGGCTGCGCTCCTGCAGGCCGCGGGCCACCGCGAAGAGCCAGCCCATGGCCGGGTTCAGGCCGTGGAAGGCTCCGAGCAGCAGGACCGTCGCGGTGCTCATGGCGGGCATGGTGGCGGGCATGGTCACGGATAGCAGTAGGAGTCGGAGGAGGCGTCGCCGCCCTGGAGGCGCACCTGGTGGGGACGCAGGCCGCGGAAGGCGTCGCCGTGGGGGAAGAAGGCGGTGTCGAAGGTGAAGGAGTCGGCGTCGACCTTGGCGAGCCAGGCTCCGACGCCCTCGGGATAGAACTGGTCGTCCCAGGAGCCGTACAGGGAGTTGGTGAGGTAGACGCGGCGGCCGTCGCGGCTCACCTCGACCATCTGGGGGCCGCCGCGCAGCGGGAGTCCGGGTTCGGCGGGGTGCGGGGTGCGCCGGGTGATGCCGCCAATCCGCAGGGATCCCAGCTCGACCGGCTTGTACGGGTCCGACACGTCGTACTGCTTCAGCTCCCCGGTGCCCCAGCAGGAGACGTACAGGCGCTGGTCGTCCACGGAGAGGGCGATGTCGGTGACCAGCGGCGGCACGGCGGCGAACGGCTGCAGCACGGGCGGCAGCAGGGCGGGGTCGGCCGGTTCTGCGGGGATGGTGATGACCTTCCGCGCCTGCCAGCGGCCGTCCTCGTGGAACCACAGCCAGACGGAGGCCGACAGGTCCTCCACGCTGGTGACCACGCCGACGAAGCCGTACAGGCGGGTGGGGTCGTGGGCGGGGCGCAGCTCCAGCGGCATCTGGTGCTGGTCGCCCAGGTCCACCTCCTGGACGTGCCGGCGCTTGCGCAGGTCCCAGAAGTGCAGCTTGTGGCCGTACTTGCGGCCGAGCAGCAGCTCGCCGACCACGCCGTCCTCGATCATGGACGGCGTGCCCCACTCCGAGGTGATCAGCACGTCGTGGTTGATGTGCCACCAGAAGTCGTAGGCGAGGTACTGCGGCCCGCGGTCCAGCTCCCACCGGCCGAGCACCTCGAAGGAGGTGTGGTCGAGCACGGCGATGCCGCCGGGGCCCTCGGCGCCGTCCGCGCCGCCGAGCGCCGAGACGTACAGGCCCTCGGGACCGCAGTGGACGGTGTGCGGGCGGGAGTAGCCCGCCCGCCTGGCCAGCGACTCGGCGTCGATCACCTTGACCAGCTCGGGGCTGATCCGGTCCTTGGTGTCGTAGATGTGGATGCGCGAGGAGCGCAGGCCGGGCACGACCAGGTAGCGCCGCTCGACGTGCGGGTGCGGGGCGTTGGGGCACAGAGCGCTGCTGCAGGCGTTCCAGCCGAAGTGGTGCAGCTCGTCGCCGGTGCCGGGCAGGTCGGTCCAGCCGATGACGGTGCCGTAGGCCGGCGAGGCGGGGTCGGTGTCGAGCACGGCCAGCGCGTCCGGACGATTCGCCGACCGGTCGAAGGCGGCGACGTAGGCCAGCTTCTCCACGGGGGCCTCGACGGCGTCGCGCGGGGAGGGGTAGAACGTGGGGTCGGGGGTCCAGAGAGCCATGACACCAGATATTCACGAGTATCCCTACTGGGTCAATAGGCATCAGCGCCGCAATGTGCAGCCACCGACCGACTGAATCGGCACATATCACGCGATACCGTTAAGCGTGTTCTTCGGTATCACGGACATCTGGACCTACGTCGTCGGCGCCTTCTTCATCGTGCTGCTGCCCGGCCCGAACTCCCTGTACGTCCTCAGCTTCGCCGCCCAGCACGGCGTCCGGCAGGGCTACCGGGCCGCGGCGGGCGTGTTCCTCGGCGACACCGTCCTGATGGTGCTCGCCGCCGCCGGGGCCGCGTCCCTGCTGCGCGCGACGCCCGTGCTGTTCACCGTCGTCAAGTACGCCGGCGCCGCCTACCTGGCCTGGATGGGCTTCCAGATGATCCGCGGCGCGGTACGGGCCTGGCGGGCTCGTCCGGCGGCGGCGGACGAGTCCGGGGCGGCCCCCGTGCGGCAGGCCAGGCCGTTCCGCAAGGCCCTGACGATCAGCCTGCTGAACCCGAAGGCGATCCTGTTCTTCCTGTCGTTCTTCATCCCGTTCGTGGACCCCGGGTACAGCGCCCCCTGGCTGTCGTTCCTCATCCTGGGCGCGGTGATCCAGATCTTCAGCGTGGTCTACCTCACCACGCTGATCTTCTCCGGCACGTTCCTTGCCGGTCAGTTCCGCCGGCACAGGAAGCTGAGTGCGGGCCTGACCTCGGGCGTCGGCGCGTTGTTCCTCGGGTTCGGCGCCAAGCTCGCCACGGCGTCACTCGGCTGAAAGCCGGGTTCAAGGGTGAGCTGGTTTCGTATGGAACAGATGGAACGCGGCAAAAGCGGCAGTCCTACTCGCCGGGCTCCGGTACGGTAGGCCACCGGCCTTCGGGGTCGCACCGGGCGGAGTCGCGTCCGGCGGTGACGACGACCGGTCCATCCGGCAAGCCTGGACCCCCGAAGCCCGGGTAGACGCTGATCGTCGGCCTATCTGCGGAGCAGCCTTGAACCACCATCCGGTCGCACTCCCCCGTCTGACCGCGCTCGCCCGTCAGGCGGCCCCCCGCCTGCTCGAAGGCGTGGTCGCCCCCCTGCTGGTGTTCTACCTCGCCATGGTCGTGCTGGGCTTCAAGTGGGCCCTGGTGGCCACGGTCTCCTGGGTGTACCTCGGCGTGGCCTGGCGGCTGATCAGAGGGATCAAGGTGCCCGCCACCATGTTCCTGGCCGCGTTCGCGGTCACGGTGCGGGCCCTGGTGTCGTTCTGGACGGGCACCTGGATGTGGTTCTTCATCCAGCCGGAGCTGGGCACGATCTGCATCAGCATGGTGTTCCTGGCCTCCGTCCGGCTCAACCGGCCGCTGGTGCAGAAGCTCACCCTCGACTACATCCACCTGCCGTCGGCCGTGCTCAAGCACGAGCGGGTGCGCAGGTTCTTCGCCAGGATCACGCTGCTGTGGGCGTTCGTGCTGCTGGCCAACTCGACACTGAGCATCTTCCTGGCCGTCTACGAGAAGCTGGAGGGCTCGCTCGGCGCGTTCATGGTGCTGCGCACCTCAGCGGTGGCCGTGATCAGCGGGCTGGCGATCACCTTCTCGATCCTGGCGTTCAAGCGCGTCCTGGCCAGGCTGCACGTGGCCCACGCCTGACCGTTCGGCCAGCAGGAACGCTCCACACATCCCCATCACCAGCCCGGTCAGCATGCCGAACAGCTCGGCGAAGTCCGCGACGCCCGTGCCGCCGTAGGCCAGGGGGCCGCCCGTGGACCTGACGATCATCGAGAACAGCCCCCAGCCGAACAACGAGCCCGACCCCAGCCAGGCCAGCGCCAGCGGCCGCCAGAACGGGCCGTTCCCGCGCCGCCTGACCAGAGCCACCAGCGCGGCCGCCCCGCCCACCGCGAGCAGCGCCTTCAGCCCGTTCTGCACGGCCTGGACGGTCCCGTCGAACGCCATGACGACCCGCAGCGCCCCGACGGCGGTCGCCACCAGGAGCGCGCCCCACGCCACCACCTCCTGGAACGATCGGGTCGCGCTGGGGAACGGCAGCCTGACCGGGGTGGCGAAGACGGCGGGCCAGCGGTCGCGGGCGTAGAGGACGAAGTCCGTCATCAGGGCGACGCCGAGAGTGATGAAACCGCCGTAGACGACCAGATAGACCCAGGTCTGGATCGGGCCGCCGCTGAAGATCGTCAGGCCGCCGATCAGCAGGATCAGCGGGGTCGTGACGGCCAGCACCGACAGCAGGCCGGTCCCCACCCACAGCGGCAGCAGCACCAGCCAGGCGGGCAGCCGCATGCCCCAGCGCATGGTGAAGGCCAGGGCCAGCAGCAGCCCGGCGGCCTCCATGGCGAAGGTCAGCGCGTTCATCCCCAGCATCTGCCCGTTGTCCATGAGCGCCGGGTCGGAGACGCCGACGGGGTCGCCGGTCAGCCAGAGCGTCTTGATCGTGAGGTAGGGCAGCGTGGCGGCGACCGCCACGATCGCGGCGGTGAGCCGGCCGATGCCCGCTCGCTGTTCTGTCATGCCACGATCGTGCGCCTCAGGCGGGCCGGTCCCCTCCCGACCGGCGGGGATCCGCCTCCCCCTCGCGGGGGAGCTCGACGGCCAGGCGGAAGCCGTCGCCGTCGGGGCCCGCGGTCAGCGTGGCGCCGGCCAGCCGTACGCGCTCGCGCAGCCCCGCCAGGCCCAGCCCGCCGCGCCGGGCGCTGGGACGCGAGCTCGGCGGGCCGTTGCGCACGACCACCCGATGCGGCGCGACCGACACGGCGACCGCCGCCCCCGGCGCGTGCTTGGCCGCGTTCGTCAGCCCTTCCTGGACGACGGCGTGCGCCAGCTCCGACGACGCCCCCGGCGCCAGCTCCAGGGTGATCGACATGCCGGAGTCCCTGGCCCGGCCGACCAGCTCGGCGACGTCCTCGCCCACCGGGGACAGCGGGGCCTCCTCGGCGTCCTCGCGCAGCAGGCCGATGATCTGGCGCAGCCGCTCGGTCGCGTCGGCCGCCGCCATGCGCAGCTCGCCGGCCGCCTTGACCTGGGCCGGGCCGAGCCCGGGAGCGACTTCGAGCCCGCCGGCGCGCACCGCGATCAGCGCCAGGTCGTGGCCGAGCGAGTCGTGCATCTCGCGGGCGATCCTGGCCCGCTCACGCAGCCGCGCCTGCGCCTCGACCGACAGCCGCGCCTGCCGCCGCTGCTGGAGCACGCCCCGCCGGAGCAGGCCCAGCAGGTACGGGACCAGGTACGTGCCGACGAGCCCGGTGCCCATCGACACCCACAGCGCCAGGTCACCGCCCTGGAGCAGCACCACCCCGCAGCCGATGGCCGTGATCAGGCAGAACACGGCGCCCGCGGGCCACAGCCGGGTCATGCGCCGGCCGGTGAGGTAGGCGTACCAGATGATGAACGGCGAGGTCGCGAGCAGCGGCAGGATCTTCACGTCGCGCCGGGGCAGCAGCCACGTCAGGTCCACCGTCGCGAAGCCCTCGGTGAAGGTCCACGGGCCGAGCGGCAGCAGCAGCACCAGCGCCGCCAGCGGCCAGGGCCGGCCCACGAGCACGGCCAGCGCGGCCAGCCCGACCCTGGGCAGCGTCACCAACGCGAACCCGGCCGGATCGGCGAACGGGTCGGGGCCCATGGCGGTCACGAAGACGCCCAGCACGGCCCACAGCAGCAGGTCGAGGACGACCTGACGGCGACTCTCACGACGCAGACGGTTCACGCCCCGACGGTATCCGCCGCCCGGCGCTGCCGGTCCCGCCCGAAGGTCATGCGGCGCCCCTGACGAAAGTCAGGGTGGGGCCTGGTGCAGTGATCACGGTGGGGCTAACCCCACCTGAAAGGCGGATACCTCCTCTCCTGTTTCCGGGGCGCGCAACCGGTTTGATCGTGGGTGTCACACGGAAGTCGCACGTCCGCCCCTGACGAAAGTAGGGGGTGGCGCGTGCCGATGGGCCGATGTGCCACGACCTGCGGAATTTCTACCTTCATGGGGTAGGCGGCCCTGACCCTCCTAGGGGACGGGCCCGCGTTCGACCGGGGGCATCCCCGATGTCCCCGGTCCGCTCACGCCGACAGGCTTGGTGAGTGCCCTGACGATCGGAGTCCACGCATATGTCGCACGCCATTCTCGACCTCGTCCAGCAGGTGATGTCATCGCCATGGCTGTACGTGGCGCTGTTCGCCCTGGCGCTGCTCGACGGGTTCTTCCCCGTCGTGCCCGCCGAGACGTCGGTCATCACCGCGGCGGTGTTCGCCGCCTCCGGCCAGACCAACCTGGCCCTGGTGATCGTGGTCGCGGCGCTCGGCGCGTTCGTGGGCGACCACGTGTCGTACCTGATCGGCAACAAGTCGGCCAGGCGGCTGCGGGACAAGAAGGCATTCGTCTGGGCGCGCGGCGCGCTGGCCGAGCGGGGCGGAATGGTGCTGGTCGTGGCCAGGTACATCCCCGGCGGGCGGACCGCGACGACGCTGACCATGGGCGCCGTCGGTCATCCGCTGCGCTCGTTCACGTTCTTCGACGCCATCGCGACGAGCTCCTGGGCGGTGTACTCCGGGCTGATCGGCTTCTTCGGCGGCATGGCCTTCGAGAACGACCCGATCAAGGGCCTGCTGCTGGGCCTCGGGATCGCGCTGTCGATCACCGGGCTCGTCGAGCTGGTGCGGTGGGCCAGGAAGCGGCGCGCCACCCAGCCTTCCCCGGAACGTCTTCCGGTGGACACGTCCGTTTGACCCTGTCCGGCAACCATCCGTCTGAAGGGAGTGCGCCATGAGTGTGCTGGCCGCGGCGATCGCGCTGGTCGGTTCGCTGTTCTTCGCGCTCGGGGCCGCGCTGCAGCAGTTCGAGGCGGCGGGCTCGGCGAAGCCCGCGCTGCTGGCCCTGCTGCGCAGGCCGCGCTGGCTGCTCGGCGGCGTCTCCATCGTGACGGGCGGCGGCCTGCACATCGTCGCCCTCGGGCTCGGCCCGCTGACCGTGGTGCAGCCGATGGGGGTGGCCAGCCTGCTGTTCGCGCTGCCCATCGCCGCCGCGCTGCACGGCCGCCGGCCCTCCCGCAAGGAGCTGGCCGCGGCGGGCGTGGTCGCGGCCGGGCTGATCGGCCTGGTGCTGCTGGTGCCCGAGTCCGACGGGCCGACGTACCTGGCGCCCACGGGCGTGCTCACCCTGCTCGCCGTGGCCGGCGTCGCGGCGGTGCTGCTGTGGGCGGGCTCGAAGGCGGCCTCCCCCGCCGGCCGGGCCGCGCTGCTGGCCACCGGCTCCGGCGTCCTGTACGGCGCCACCGCCACGCTCATGCGCGTGCTCGTGGACGGCGGCTGGAACTGGTGGTACCTGCTGGCCCTGCCGGTGCCGCTGCTGCTGGCGCTGGTGATGCTGCAACGCGCCTACGCCGTCGGGCACTTCGGCGTCTCCTTCGCCGCGCTGCAGATCGCCGACCCGCTCACGGCGGTGGCCTTCGGGGCGCTGCTGCTCGGCGAGCCGCTGCCGTCCGGCCTCGCGCCGATCGCGGCCGCCGCCCTGACCGCGGCGGGCACGTTCGCCCTGGCCCGGACGTCCCCGCTGGAGGCGCGCAACGACCTCGCCTGATCCCCTCCCCTGACCGAAACCCCCTGTTCGTCCATCGGCCCTCCCCCAGCCGTCCCCCCTTGTGAAAGCGGAGTCACCGTCATGGCCATGCCCCTGCGCAACGTCACCGACCACGCCCAGCTCGCGCCCGCCCCCGAACGTCCCCGCCGCGTCCTGATCTCGACCGACACCTATCCCCCCGACGTGAACGGCGCCGCCTACTTCACCCACCGCCTGGCCACCGGCCTGGCCGCGCGCGGCAACGAGGTGCACGTGGTGTGCCAGTCGGAGGCCGGCCCGGCCAGCGCCGACGTGGTGGACGGCGTGATCGTCCACCGGCTGCGCTCGGCCCCGCTGCTGGTCCACCCGACCATGCGGGTCACCGTGCCGACCAGGCTCGACCGGCTGGTGGCCGACATCGACCCGGACGTGCTGCACACCCAGGGCCACTTCGTGGTCGGCCGGGCCGCCATCGCCGCCGCCCGGCGCCGCGGCGTGCCGGTCGTGGCCACCAACCACTTCATGCCCGACAACCTCTTCCAGTTCGGGCACGTCCCCGAGGCGCTGCGGGCCAGGGCGGGCCGGCTGGCCTGGCGCGACTTCAGCCGCGTCTTCAAGCGCGCCGACCACATCACCACGCCGACCCCGCTGGCCGCCAAGCTCCTGTCCGACCAGGGCTTCTCCCGCGACGTCGAGGCCGTCTCGTGCGGCATCGACCTGGCCAGGTTCCACCCGCACGCCGAGCCCAAGTCGTGGGCGCGCCGGCGGTTCGCGCTGCCCGACCGGCCGACCGCCCTGTTCGTGGGCCGCCTGGACGAGGAGAAGCACCTCGACGAGCTGATCCGCGCGCTGCCCCTCGTGCTCAACGAGACCGACGCGCAGGTGGCGTTCGTGGGCCGCGGCAACCAGCGGATGGAGCTGGAGAAGCTGGCCAACCGCATCGGGGTGGGCGACCGGGTGTTCTTCGTCGGGTTCGTGCCCGACGAGAGCATGCCGCAGGCGTTCGCCGCCGCCGACGTGTTCGCCATGCCGGGCGTCGCCGAGCTGCAGAGCATCGCCACGCTGGAGGCCATGGCGTCCGGCCTGCCCGTCGTGGCCGCCGACGCGATGGCCCTGCCGCACCTGGTGAACGGCAACGGCTACCTCTACCAGCCGGGCGACGTGGTCGCGCTGGCCAGGCACCTGACCGCCGTCCTCACCGACGACGACCTGCGCGCCCGCCTGGGCAACGCCAGCCGGGCGCTGGCGCTGACCCACGACGACCAGGTGTCGCTGGCCCGCTTCGAGCAGATCTACGACGAGGTGACACGATGACCTGGCGTGCCGTGCTCGCTCCCGTGGCCGGAGCCGTGGCGGCGGTGGCCGCCCTCGGCTACGCGCAGGTGACCCTGCCCGAGCAGCCGCTGATCAGCGACTACGCGCTCGTCCCCGGCGGCATGCTGCCGGTGCTGGCCGGGACGCTGGCGCTGGCCGCCGCCTGCCTGGCGCTGGCGTACGGGCTGGCCGCCCGGGAGCCGGGGCGGACCGCCGCGACCCGCGTGCTGCTGCTGGCGGGGGCGGCCGGGCTGATGCTCAGCGCCATCTTCCCCACCGATCCCGGCATGTCGGACGTCAGCACGCTCGGCGGGGAGATCCACCGCTGGTCGGCGGCCGTGGTCTTCACCGCGCTGCCGGTCGCCGGCTGGACCCTGGCCAGAGGACGGGCGGCGGCCGCGCGCTGGAGCGCGGTCAAGGCCCTGAGCGTGACGTCCGGGCTCACGCTGGTCGCGTACCTGGCGGCCCACCCGGCCGCCGTCACCTCCTCGCTGATCGGCGGCGAGGCGTACTACGGGCTGCTCGAACGGGGACTCGTGCTGGCCGAGATCGTCCTCGTCGTCGCCATGGCGCTGGCCTGCGCACCGGGCCGCGCCGCCGCACGGGTGCAGGGCACGCGGGCCACCGGGGCGCCCGCGCAGCCCGAGAGCCCGCAGCAGCTGGCGGCGTGACGGGGATGCGCAGCCACACTTCGTCCGCCGTCGAACGGTCGGCGGCCTAGCGTGGACCCATGCTCATCACCCACCACGCCGAAGCCCGGGCGGTGCTCTCCGACGGCCGGTACGTGCCGCCGCCCGTCCCGCAGGACGGCGAGCCGGGGACGCTCGCCTGGCTGCGGGCCCACGTGTCGCGCTTCAGCACCGGCGAGACGCACGCCGAACGCCGCCGCCTGGTCGTCGAGCGCCTGTCCGCCCTCGACCCGGCCGAGCTGCGGACGGCCGCCAGGGCCGCGACGCTCGACCGTTGCGGCGACCGTTGCGGCGACCGTGACGGCGACTGGCGCGGCGTGCCGACGGCCGTGCTGGGGGCCGCGCTCGGCGTGCCGGACACCTCGGCCGTGCCCGCGGCCGCGAGCGGCTACCTGTCGGGCGAGGGGAGCCCGCAGGCCGACGCCGCCGTCGCCGAACTGCTCGGCCTGACCGACCTGCCGGCCGTCACCCTGCTGCTCCAGGGCCACGCCGCCACCGAGGCGCTCATCGAGAACGCGCTCACCCACGCCGTGCCGGGCGACGACCCCGAGGCGGTGCTGCGCGAGACGCTCAGGCAGGACCCGCCGCTGAAGGCCAGCCGCAGGCTCGACACCCGCACCGGCGAGGAGGTCACGATCGACCTGGTCGCGGCCAACCGCGATCCCGAGGTGTTCGCCGACCCCGACCGCTTCGACGCCTCCCGGGGCCCCGCCCCCCACCTGACGTTCGGGGACGGCCTGCGCCCCTGCCCCGCTCCCGCCCACGCCCTCGCGCTGGCCGCCGGCGTGCTCGACGCGCTCCTCGAAGGGACCCGCCGATGAACTTCCACGACCTGCACAAGCCGGGCGACCCGCTGCTGCTGCCCAACGCGTGGGACTACGGCTCGGCCGCGATCCTGGCCGCGCACGGCTTCCCCGCGATCGGCACCACCAGCCTCGGCGTGTCCGCCGTGCACGGCAAGCCGGACGCCGCCGGCGCGACCAGGGCCGAGACGATCGAGCTCGCCGAGACGGTCAAGGACCTGGGCGTGCTGGTCACGGTGGACATCGAGGGCGGCTTCAGCGACGACCCGCAGGAGGTGTCGGACCTGGTCGCGAGCCTGGCCGCGCTCGGGGTGGCGGGCGTGAACCTGGAGGACGGCCGTCCCGACGGCACGCTGCGCCCGGTCGAGCTGCACCGGCGGATCATCGAGGCCGCCAAGGGCCACGGCGTGTTCGTCAACGCCCGCACCGACACCCACTGGCTGGGCACCGGCGACTGGCGCGAACGGGTGGACGCCTACGAGCACGCCGACGGCATCTTCGTCCCCGGGCTCTCGGATCCGGCGGAGATCGCCGAGGTCGTCGCGCGTACGCGGCTGCCGCTCAACGTGCTCTACCAGCCGGGCGGGCCGACGCTGGACCGGCTGGCCGAGGCGGGGGTGGCCCGGGTGAGCACCGGCTCGCTGCTCTACCGGGCCGCGCTCCAGGGCGCTCTGGCCGCCGTGCTGGGCGCGCAGGGCAAGGACGCCCCGGCGCTGCCGACGTACGGAGAAATCGCCGCACTCCTCCCGCAGACCCGATAATCGGGGCATGCGCTTCGAGATCCTCGGACCCACCAGCGTGCTGGACGAGGACGGCGCGCCGGTGGCGCTCGGCGGGCCGCGGGTGCGTGCCCTGCTCACCCTGCTGGCCCTGAACGCCGGCCGCGTCGTCGGCGCCGGACAGCTCGTGGACGACCTCTACGGCCCCCACCCGCCGGACGGCGTGGCCAACGCGCTGCAGTCCCAGGTGTCCAGGCTGCGCCGGGCGCTCGGCCGGGACCTGGTCGAGTTCCACCCGGCGGGCTACCGGCTGGTCGCCGACCCGCACGACGTGGACGCGCGCCGCTTCGAGCTCCTGGCCCTGGACGGGCGGCGGGCGCTGGCCGCCGGGGACGCCGGGCGGGCGGCGGCGCTGCTCTCCGAGGCGCTGGAGTTGTGGCGGGGCGCGCCGCTCGCCGACGCGCCGCACGCGGTGTCCGCCGCGGCCGGGCTGGAGGAGCTGCGGCTGGCGGCCGTCGAGGACCGCCTCCAGGCCGACCTGGCGCTCGGGCGGCACCGCGACCTGGTCGCCGAGCTGCGCCGGCTCACCGCCGCCCATCCGCTGCGCGAGCGCCTGCGCGCCCAGCTCATGCGCGCCCTGTACGGCAGCGGGCGGCAGGCCGAGGCGCTGGCCGTCTACGACGAGGCGCGGCGGCTGCTCGACCGGGAGCTGGGCATCGAGCCGGGCGCCGAGCTGGCCGCCGCGCACCTCGCCGTCCTGCGCGCCGACCCGTCCCTCACCCCGCAGAACACCGCGCCGAACCCTCCGCAGATCACCGCGCCGAGCCCCCCGCTGAGCACCGCGCCGAACGCCGCGCCGACCTCCGCACCGGCTTCCGCGCCGATCCAGCCGCCGGTTCCCTCGTCCCTTCCCGCGCCCGGAGGGCCCGCCGGGTCGTCGCGCGGGGGGTTCAAGCAGGGGTTGCGGGCGCAGCTGACCAGTTTCGTGGGCCGGGCGGAGGAGCTGGCGCAGGTGGGCGCGCGGCTGCGGGACAGCAGGCTCGTCACGCTGATCGGCCCCGGCGGCGCGGGCAAGACCAGGCTGGCGCAGGAGGCGGCCGCCCAGGAGCCGGGCGACGTGTGCTTCGTGCCCCTCGCCCACGTGGCCGGCGCGGCCGGGGTGCCCGGCGCGGTGCTGGTCGCCCTCGACATCCGCGACGCCCTGCTGCCCGCGCCCCAGCGCGCCGCGGTCGGCCCCGTCACCCGGCTGCTCACCGCGCTGGCCGAGCGCGACCTGCTGCTCGTCCTGGACAACTGCGAGCATCTGGTCGCCGCCGTGGCCGAGCTCGCCGACGCGCTGCTGGCCTCCTGCCCCGGGCTGCGGGTGCTGACCACCAGTCGCGAGGCGCTGGGCATCACCGGGGAGTCGATCCTGCCGGTGTCCCCGCTGCGCCTGCCGCCGCCGGAGCCGGACGACCCGCTGGAGTACGCCGCCGTCCGGCTGTTCGCCGACCGGGCCGCCGCCGTGCGTCCGGGGTTCGCCGTGGACGCCGGCAACGCCGCCGACGTGGTGCGCATCTGCCGGGCGCTCGACGGGCTGCCGCTGGCCATCGAGCTGGCCGCGGCCCGCCTCCGTACGCTGTCGGTCGCCGACGTGGCGGCCCGCCTGGACGACCGGTTCCGGCTGCTGACCCGCGGCAGCCGTACGGCGCTGCCCCGGCACCAGACGCTGCGCGCGGTCGTCGCGTGGAGCTGGGACCTGCTGGACGACGCCGAGCAGCGCCTGGCCGCCCGCCTGAGCGTGTTCGTCGGCGGCGCCACGCCCGAGGCGGCCGAGCGGGTGTGCGGGCTGCCGGAGGAGGTGCTGTTCTCGCTGGCGGAGAAGTCGCTGGTGGAGTACGTCGGCGGCCGGTACCGCATGCTCGACACGATCCGGGCGTTCTGCGCGGAACGCCTGGCCGAGTCCGGCGAGACCGCCGCGATCAGGGACGCGCACACCGCCTACTACCTCGACCTCGTCCTGACCGCCGACCCGCTGCTGCGGACCGCCGACCAGCTCACCTGGCTGGCCCGCCTCGACCAGGAGAGCGACGACCTCGAAGCCGCCGTGCGCTGGACGACCGCGTCCGGGGAGCCGGAGACCGGCCTGCGGCTGCTGGCGCACAGCGCCTGCTACTGGTGGATGCGCGGCCACCGCGGCGTCATCGCCGGGCTGGCCGCCGCGCTGCTGGCCAGGATCGGCGACGCCCGCCCCGCCGGCATGGAGGAGGAGTACGTCATGTGCCTGCTCGTCACCGCCTGGACGGGCGTGGCCGACGACGTCGTGCGCGAGCGGCTGGCCGAGGTGCGCGAGCTGCTGCCGATCGCCCACCTGCCGGAGCGGGTGGAGTTCCTGATGATGATGCGGTCGATGTTCACCGGGCCGCCGGGCGACGTCGAGCAGATCTACCGCGAGCTGCTGGCCCACACCGAGGGGCTGCCGCCCTGGCAGCGGGCGTTGTCGTACAGCGGCGCGGGGTTCGTGCTGCAGATCCTGGGGCGGATCGAGGAGTCGCTGGCCACCTTCCGGCGCGCCCTGGCCGCCTTCCGGGGCATCGGCGAGCGCTGGGGGACGGTGCTGGTGCTGTCGGGCCTCGGCGAGCTGGCCTCCCGCGAGGGCGACTACGCGGCCTCGTACGCGCTGTCGGACGAGGCGCTGACGCTGGCCCGCGAGCTCGACGCGCGGGCGGAGATGGCCGAGGCCCTGTGCCGGCGCGGCGACGCGCTGCTCGGCATGGGCGAGCCGCTGGGCGGCCGCGCCGACTACGAGGAGGCGGCCGAGCTGGCCCGTCGCGTGGGCTCCATGGACATGCTGGCGTGGGCGCACCTCGGGATGGCCGAGGTGGCGCTGATCGGCGGCGAGCGCGACGCCGCGCTGTCCCTGCTGGCCCAGGCCCGCGCCGAGTGCCCCGACGACTGGTACAGCACCGAGGACATCCGCAACCGCATCGACGAGGCCCTCGGCCGGGCGGTCAGCGAACGGTAGGCGGCCCGTCAGCCGTCCTCGCCACCGTGGACGGCATGACGCGAAAATGGGCCTGTCTGGCCATCGCCTGCCTGGCGACGCTGCTGCTCTCGGTCGATCTCACCGTGTTGCATCTGGCGCTCCCCCGGCTGGTCGCCGACCTCGGTGCGAGCTCGACGCAACTGCTCTGGATCGGCGACATGTACGGGTTCGCCCTGGCCGGGCTCCTCGTCACCATGGGCAACCTCGGGGACCGCGTGGGCCGCAAGCGGCTGCTGCTGATCGGCGCGGCCGGTTTCGGCGCCGCCTCGGTGGTGACCGCCTACGCCCCGAACCCCGAGCTGCTGATCGCCGCCAGGACGCTGCTGGGCGTGGCGGGCGCGATGATCATGCCGTCCACGCTCTCGATCGTCAGGAACGTCTTCGCCGACCCGCGTGAGCGGACCGCGGCCATCGGGATCTGGAGCGGGATGAGCGCGGCCGGGTTCGCGCTGGGGCCGGTCGTCGGCGGCGTGCTGCTGGACCATTTCTGGTGGGGGTCGGTGTTCCTGATCAATGTGCCGATCATGGCGCTGGTGCTGGTCTGCGGGTTCCTGGTGCTGCCGGAGTCGCGCGGCCCCGCCGGGCGGGTGGACGGGCCCAGCGTGGTGCTGTCCTTCGCCGGTGTCGTGACGGCCGTCTACGCGGTCAAGGAGGCCGCCCACCAGGGCCTGGCGCACGCGGACGTGCTGGGGGCGGCCGTGGTGGGCGCGGTGTGCCTGGTGCTGTTCGTCCGGCGGCAGGGCCGGCTGGCCACGCCGCTGATCGACGTACGGCTGTTCCGGCGGCGGGCCTTCAGCGCGTCCGTGGGCACGAACCTGCTGGCGATCTTCGCGTTGTCGGCCATGAACCTGCTGTTCGCCTGGTACCTGCAGCTCGTCCTGGGGTGGACCCCGCTCCAGGCCGGGCTGGCGCAGCTGCCCGGCGGTCTCAGCGGCGCGGTGGGCGGGGTGCTCGCGGCCCGGCTCATCGGCCGGCTCGGCAGGAACGGCGTGGTCGCGCTCGGCCTGGCGCTGAACGCCGGTGCGTTCGTCCGGTACGCCATGCTCGGCACCGAGCTGGACTATCTCACCCTGCTGCCGGTGATGATGATCGGCGGGCTGGGGGTCGGGCTCACCTTCACCGTGAACAACGACAACATCCTGGCCACCGCGCCCAAGGAGCGGGCGGGGGCGGCGGCCGCGGTGTCGGAGACGGCGTTCGAGCTGGGCGGGGCGCTGGGCATCGCGGTCCTGGGCACGGTGCTCAACAGCGTCTACCGCGCGAACCTGCTGGTGCCCGCCGGGGTGCCCGGCGAGGCGGCACGGGAGTCGATCGCCGGGGCCACCGCCACGGCGGCGGAGCTGCCCCCGCAGGCGGCCGGGGAGCTGATGCGCGCGGCGCGCACGGCGTTCGTGTCGGGGATGCAGGTGACGACGCTGGTCACGGCGGTCCTGCTGGCCGTGGTCGCGGTGTTCGCGCTGGCCTGGCTGCGCGGCGTGCCGAAGGTCATCCAGGAAGAGCAGCCGGTCCCTCGGTGAGCGACGGGGTCTCTGCCGCGGGCCCGGCGGGCAGCGGGCGCAGGCTGCGCACCCTGGCCAGCACGAGCAGCGCGGCCACGCCCGTCGCCGCCGGCGCGACGACGAACGCCAGGGACGCGCCGAAGTGGTCCACGAGCTGCCCGGCGACCGACGACCCGGCCGCGATGCCGAGGGCGATGCCGCCGTTCAGCCAGGTGAACGCCTCGGTGCGGACCTCCGCCGCGACCAGGCCCTCGACCAGGGTGTAGCCGGTGATCACCACGGGGGCGATCACCAGGCCGGCCAGGGCGGCGGCGACGTACATGTGGGGGACGGCTCCGGCCAGCGTGAACGCGCTGGTCGCGACCGCGAGCAGGGCCAGCCCGGCGACCAGCCGGGCGCGGGCGGAGGACCGCCAGCGGACCGCGCCGTACAGCAGGCCGCCGAGCATGCTGGCGCCGGAGAAGACGCCGTAGACCGGTCCGGCGGCGGCGGGCGCGTGCAGGGCGGTGGTGAGCGAGGTGACGCCGACCTGGAGGCTGCCGAAGACCGACCCCATGGCCAGGAAGGCGGCGGCCAGCAGCGCCACGCCGCGCCGCCGCAGCACGCCCTTGGAGGCGGCGATCCTGACCGGCACCGGCTCGGGCGCGCCCGTCCGGACGGCGGCGAAGACGACCGTGCCCACCAGGATCAGCACCAGCCCGCCGAGCAGCGCGACCACCGGCGAGTACGCCGCGGACAGCCCCACCAGCAGCACCGGGGCCAGCGTGAACGTCAGCTCGTCGGTGATCGACTCGACCGCGAACGCCGTGTTCAGCCTGCCGGTGCCGCCGAGCCGGTGCGCCCAGCGGGCCCGGACCATCGAGCCGACCTGCGGTCCAGACGCGCCGACGAGGGCGGCCATGGCGACCAGCGGCGCGAGGTGGGCGTGCGCGGCGGCCAGGGCCAGCAGGCCGCCCATGGCCAGGGCGTGCAGGGCCACCTGCGGCAGCAGCACGCGGGCCTGGCCGTACCGGTCGGCCAGGCGGCCTGTCTGGGGGCCGATGAGGGCCTGGCAGACGGCGGAGGCGGCGGCGGTGATCCCGGCCGCGCCGTAGGAGCCGGTGGACCACTGGACCAGCAGCAGGATGCCCATCTGGGTCATCGCGAACGGCACCCGGGCCAGCAGCGCGGGCACGAGGAACCGCCAGGCGCCGGGGGTGGCCAGCACGTCGAGGTAGGACTTCAAGGGTCTCCGTCCAGATCATGACGGAGTCCTCCCCCGGGGGAGCGCACCGTCGGAGGTGGGCTTCGACCGGGGTAGATACCGGCGGGTGCCGGCCGCCGAGCGGTCAATCAGTCATTTCAGTCAAACGCGACGAGAGCCGATCCTATTGCAGGAAACGTGCGACTTACTTCATTCCGGCGAGGTCCGGGAGGGCGGAGGCCGGGAGGGGCGGCGTCAGGGGCCCGGGTTCCTCGGGCAGGACCGGATCGTCGTCGGCGACAGCTCGTCGAGGCGGGAGCCGATCATCCTGGCCACCCCCTCGATGGTCTCGATGCCCGCCCCCTCCCCCGGCTGCTCGTCGGTCTGCACCGCCAGCAGCAGGTCCCGCCCCGGCCCGACGACACGGCCGTAGCTGGTCACCGCCCAGGTGTTGTGGATGAACGGGCGTGGCGTCCAGCCGTTCTTCAACGCCACCCGGTCCACCGGGCGGGCGGCCGCGCTGACGCCCCACGACTGGTCCTTGACCACGCGTCCCATCAGGCCGAGCACGAGGTCGCGGTCACGGCCGGACAGGCCCTCGCCGCCCTCCACCAGCACCTGGAGCAGGCGGATGCGGTCGGCGGGGCTGGTGTTGGTGCCGCCCCAGAAGACGCCGGGCCCGGGGACGGTCTCGGTCAGGCCCATGCGCCGGTAGAACTCGCCCATCGCGCCGCCGACCCGCCCCCACAACGCGTCCGCGGCGCCGTTGTCGCTCTCGGTGATCATGCGCTCGGCCAGGTCGCGTTCCTCCTCGCCCAGGCCGCCGCGGCCGAGCACGAGCGCCGTCAGGATGTCCACCTTGACGCCGCTGGCGGTGATCATGTCGTGCTGGTGCTCGCCGCGGCCCAGGGTGATGCCGCTGTCGCGCTCCAGCATGCTGTAGGCGATCCGTCCCGGGCGTCTGGACAGGTACTGCTCGATGTCGTGCTCAAGCCGGTCGCGGGCCGCCCTCCCAGCCCTCTTGTCCGGAAATTTCAGGACGCATCGGCCGACCGTCACCGGCGCCTTCCGCACGCCGGGCACCCCGGGCAGCCGTCCAGCCGCACATCCGGCCGCGAGCCCCCAGACCACCACGACGGCCAGCCATCTCCACCACACCCGCAAACCCCCGCGATCGTCACGTCTCGGGGGTTTTGATCACCTTCTGCCCAGTGGCGGCAATGGTCACACCCTGCACGTCAGGGCAGGAGCACCACCTTTCCGACAGTTCGCCGTCCGGCCAGGTCGGCCACGGCCCGGCCGGCCTCCGCCAGCGGGTACTCGCCGCCCACCAGCGGCCTCAGCCGCCCGGCCGCGGTCAGCGCGAGCAGCTCGCCCAGCGGGGGCCCGACCATCTCCCGCCGCCCCCGCAGCGGACGCAGCCAGAACCCGAGGACGGCGAGGTTGCCCGCGGTGAGCCGCGCGACCTCGACCGGCGCGGCCTGCTCCCCCGACGACGACCCGTAGCTCACCAGCCGCCCGAAGGGGGCCAGCACGGTCAGCGCCGCGTCGAAGACCGCGCCGCCGACGGCGTCGAGCACGACGTCCACCGGCCGGTCGCCGTTGGCCTCGATGACGCGCTCGGCGTACCCGTCGGCCGCGCCGTCCACGGCGGCGTCCGCGCCGAGGTCGAGGGCGAGCGAGCGTTTGTCCTCGCTGGAGGCGGTGGCGATCACGCGTCCGGCCCCGAACACCTTGGCGAGCTGCACGGCCAGGCTGCCGACGCCGCCCGCGCCGGAGTGGACGACCACGCTCTCGCCCTCCCTGAGCCGCGCCGACGAGCGCAGCAGGTGCCAGGCGGTGAGCCCCTGCACGAGCAGCGCCAGCGCCTCCCCGGCCCGCAGCGAGCCGGGCACGACCACGACGTCGCCCTCGTCCAGGACGGCCCTGGAGGCGTAGCCGTTGGCGGTGAAGCCCATCACCCGCCGCCCCCGGGGATCGAGCCCGACGACCTCGCTGCCGGGGATGTGCGGCAGGCGGTCGGGGGCGGAGTAGTGGCCGGAGATCTGCCGCACGTCGGCGAAGTTCAGCCCCGCGGCCTCGACGTCGACCAGCACCTGGCCCGGCCCCACGACCGGGTCGGGCACCTCGGCCTCTTCGAGCACCTCCGGACCGCCGAAGCGGGTGAACTGGATGGCACGCATGAATCCCCCCATTCAGTGCGATACCCCCCAGCGTAGACGTCAGGCTCCGGAGCCTCCCGGCCGGAGGTGCTCGGCGAGGAAGTCCGCGGTGGCGTCCACGGCCTGCGACACGTACGGCTCGCGGTCGTAGAGGTCGATGTGCTGCTTGGCGTCCACCCAGACGAGCCTCTTGGGCTGGTCGAGCCGCCTGAACGCCTCCTCGGCCCCTTCGGGCGGGCAGAACCTGTCGATCACGCCGTGCACGATCAGGGCGGGCTTCGGCGACAGGAAGTCGGCGCCCATCATGTTGTCCATGGTGATCAGCTCGCGCAGCCCGGCCCGGGTCACCGCGTTCCGCCAGGAGGCGGAGGCCCCGCGCTCGGTGCCGTAGTAGGCGAACGGCTTGTCGCCCGGCATCGCGGCCTCGCCCTCCTCGGCCACGGCGGGCAGGTACTCGACCGGGCCGCCCCGGTCCTGCCGCTCCAGCACGCCGGCGAACCCGGCCAGCGCCGCCTGGTAGTCCATGCCGGACCGCATCGTGTACGGGTTGTTGTAGGCCCCGGCGATGCCCGCGAACGCCCGTACACGCGGGTCGAAGGCGGCGAACCTCAGCGCGTACCCCGCGCCCAGGCAGATGCCGACCGCGCCGATCAGGTCGCCGTCCACCTCGGGGCGCGAGCGCAGCAGCGACACCGCCGCCCGCAGGTCGGCCAGCTTGCCCTGCGGATCCTCGTGCCCGCGCGGCTCGCCGCCGGACTCGCCCCAGTTGCGGTGGTCGAAGGACAGCGTCACGTAGCCGCGCCGGGCCAGCCGTTCGGCGTACAGGCCGGTGACCTGGTCGCGCACCCCGGTGAACGGCCCGGTGAGCACCAGCCCCGGCCAGGGGCCCGTGCCCTCGGGCGTCCGCAGGTCACCGGTCAGGCGCACGCCGTCGGCGGCGAACTCGACTTTCATGGTGACAAGTGTGCGCCAGGCCCGCCGCGGGCGGGCCCGGCGCCCCCTCGGAACACCGGATCAGGAGTCGAACCCGAGGCCCATCCTGTCGAGCGTGCGCAGCCACAGGTTGCGCTTGCCCTGATGCTGGTCGGCCTGGGCGATCGACCACCGGGTGAACTGGATCACCCCCGACCGGACCGGCTCGGGCGGGAACGGCACCGGCTTCTCCTTGACCATCCGCAGCTCGGTCCGCTCGGTGGCCTCCCCCGACAGCAGGTCGAGCATCACGTTCGCGCCGAACCTGGTGGCCCCGACGCCCATGCCGGTGTAGCCCACGGCGTAGGCCAGCCGGCCGCCGTGCGCCGTGCCGTAGAAGGCGCTGAAGCGGCTGCAGGTGTCGATCACGCCGCCCCAGCGGTGCGTGAAACGCACCTGGGAGAGCTGCGGGAACGTGGTGGCGAAGTGCTCGGCCAGCTTGACGAACGTCTCGTCGCGCTGCTCGTACTCCGGCTTGACCAGGCCGCCGTTGTAGTAGACCGCGTCGTAGCCGCCCCACAGGATGCGGTTGTCGTCGGTGAGCCGGTAGTAGTGGAACTGGTTGCCCGAGTCGCCGACGCCCTGCCGGTTGTGCCAGCCCACCTCGGCGAGCTGGGCCGCGCTCAGCGGCTCGGTCATCAGGGCGTAGTCGTACACCGGGACGACGAAGTGCTTGAGCCTGCGCAGCAGGGGCGGGAAGACCCCCGTGCCCAGCGCCACCCGGCGGCCCACGACCGACCCGTACGGGGTGCGCAGGGTGATCGTCGTGCCGTCGTCGCGCAGCGAACGCACCGGGCTGCGCTCGAAGACCCGTACGCCGAGCCGCAGGCACGCCTCGCGCAACCCCCAGGCCAGCCGCGCCGGGTCCAGCATGGCGCAGCCGCTGCGTTCCCACAGGCCGCCCAGGTAGGTCGGCGAGTTGACCTCGGCCCGCACCTGCCGCTCGTCCATCGGCACGTAGTCGAGGCCGAGCTCGGAGATCAGGTCCAGGTGTTCGCCCAGCGAGTCGAGCTGCCACGGCTCGGTGGCCACGTGCAGCTCTCCGGTGCGCTCGAAGGAGCAGTCGATGCCGTGCCGCTCCAGCGTGCGCTCGATCTCGTCGAGGTTGTCCACGCCCATGCGTTCGAGGCGGCCGATGTCCTCCGGCCACCGTTCCAGGCCGTTGGCCAGGCCATGGGTGAGGGTCGCCATGCAGAACCCGCCGTTGCGGCCGGTCGCCGCCCAGCCGATCCTGCGCCCTTCGAGCAGGACCACGTCCAGCGAAGGGTCACGTTCCTTGGCCATCAGGGCCGTCCAGAGCCCCGAGAAGCCTCCTCCGACGACGACCAGGTCGGCGTCGGTGTTTCCGATGAGCCGCGCGCGCGGCTCGGGTCTGGCCGGGCTGTCCAGCCAGTACGGCTTGCGCTCCGCGTCAGCCAGCGCCTTCAGCGGATCCACAAATCCCACTTCCCTACGAAAGTCTTAGTTGTTCTTTGTTGATTGCGGGATCCAAAAGCATGATGTGATCACGCGCGGGTTCCCCCCGCCGAAATCCGATCTCGCCTCCCTGTTCTTGGTCGGAATACACCAATCCCCCCGCCGGATCGCGGGGGGAAAGCCTGTTGGAGCAGATCCTAGGCGCGGCGTCTGGCGGCCACGGCGTTCGCCACGGCGATCAGCACACCGATCCCGAAGATGAGCGTACCCATCACGTTGACCTGCGGTGGAATGCCGGTCTTCACCGCACCCACGATCCACAGGGGGAAGGTGACGGTCGAGCCGTTGACGAAGCTCGTCACCACGTAGTCGTCGATCGACAGCGCGAAGGAGAGCATCGCGCCCGCGAGCACGCCCGGCATGATCGAGGGCAGCGTCACCTGCCGGAACGTGCCCCAGGCGGTCGCGCCGAGGTCCTTGGCCGCCTCCTCCAGCGACGGGTCGAGCGTGATGACCCGCGCCCTGACCGTCACCACGACGAAGGAGAGCGAGAACAGCACGTGCGCGACGATGATCGTGTTGCCGTCGCGCGGCACGTTGCCCGAGACGAACAGCGACAGCAGCGAGGCCCCCATCACCAGCTCCGGCGTGGAGATGGCGGCGAAGACCAGGAAGTTCGTGGCGCTGAGGCCGCGGAAGCGGTGCCGGCCGACGGCCAGGCCCAGCATCGTCCCGATGACGACCGTGATGACGGTGCTGACCAGGGCGATCACGATGGAGTTGCGCAGCGCCGTGGTCAGGTCGGAGATCTCGAAGAGCTCGCCGTACCACTTGAGGGTGAAGCCCTGCCAGCTCGTGTTCGACTTGCTCTTCTTGTCGTTGAAGCCGAACAGGATCATGACGGCGATCGGCGACGACAGCCACAGGATGATCAGCCAGGTGTAGACGTGCAGCAGGCGGTCGCCGAACCTGCCCCGCGTGCCCCTGCTCATTGCTCGCTCACCGCTCATCGCGCCGCCGCCTCCAGGACGTTCTCGGTGCCGAGCGCGCGGGCGTAGACGAAGATGCCCACCAGCAGGATCGCCATCAGCGTGAACGACAGCGCCGAGGCGGTCGGGTAGTCGAGGTTGGTCAGGTACTCGGTCTGGATGATGTTGCCGATCATGGTGTTGGCCGTGCCGCCGAGGATCTGCGCGTTGACCGGGTCGGCCGTCGCTGGCACGAACGTCATCAGCACGCCGGCGAAGACGCCGGGCAGCGACAGCGGCAGCACCACCCGGCGGAAGGCCCCGGCGCGGGTGGCGTACAGGTCCTGGGCCGCCTCCACCACCCGCGGGTCCACCCGCTCCAGGGCCACGTAGATCGGCAGGATCATGAACGGCAGGAAGTTGTAGGTGAGCCCGCCCACCACGGCCACGGTCGTGGCCAGCACGTGGAAGCCCTCCGGCAGCAGCCCCCAGCCCTTCAGCGTCCCGAACAGGATGCCGTTGTCGGCCAGCAGGAAGTTCCACGAGATCGTCCGCAGCACGAACGACACGAAGAACGGCAGCAGCAGCAGGAACAGGTACACCGACTTGCGGCTGCCGCCCTTGAAGGCGATCCAGTACGCCACCGGGTACCCGATCACCAGCATGGCCACCGTGGCCAGGCCGCCGTACAGGAGCGAGCGCAGCAGCTGGTCGCTGTACCTGCCGAGCGCGTCGGCGTAGTTGGAGAAGCTGAACGTCATCGCGTAGCCGTCGATGGCGTTGCCCGTCTGGAGCGAGACCGACGCCATCGCCACCATGGGCACGACCAGGAAGATCGCCAGCCACAGCCAGCTCGGCAGGGCGAGCAGGTAGGGGGTGAGCCGTTTCATGGCTATGCCTGGGTGATCGACTGGAAGATGGAGTTGAACACCTGCTCCTGCTGGGTGGTCAGCGTGGTGTAGGTGCGCAGCTTGGCGTAGTCGGCCTCCGAGGGGAACATGAGCGAGCTGTCCACCATGTCCTCCAGGGCCTTCTTGTCCTCGCCCTTGGCCGTCGTGGCCTTCTCGCGCAGGAGGTCCTGCACGGCCGGGACCGGGGTGACGAACTGGATGAACTCATCCAGTTCGGCGGCCACCGCGGGCTGGTACAGGTAGTCCATGAGGGTGAGCGCGTCCACGGGGTTGGCCGCGCCCTTGGGGATGAGCATGTTGTCGGTCCAGATCGTGCCGCCCTCCGCCGGCACCACGAACTTGACCGGCTCGCCGGCGAGCTGCCGCTGGAAGATGTCGCCCGACCAGGCCATGGTCAGCCAGACGTCGCCCTTGGAGACCGCGTCGATGTAGCTCTGGTCGTAATATTTCCGGACGATTCCCGCGTCGCGCTGCTGCTTGAGCCTCTCCCCGGCCTTCTTCCAGTCGGCCTCGGTCGACTTCTCCGGATCGACGCCCAGCGCGAACATCCCGAAGTTGCCGATCTCCTGCGCGTCGGCCATCATCCCGACCCGGCCCTTGTACTTGGGGTCGAACAGGGCCTCGATGCTGGTGATGTCGTCCTTGACGTACTTGGTGTTGTACGCGATGCCGGTCACGCCCGAGGAGTAGGGCATCGTGTACTGGTTGCCCGGGTCGTAGGCGCGTTCCTTGTACTTGTCACCGGCGTTGGCCAGGAAGTTCGGCATCCGGCTGTGGTCGAGCGGCACGATGTAGCCGAGCTCGACCATGTGCTGGAGCTGCACGCCGTTGGTCATCACGATGATGTCGTAGCCGAGCGACTGGCCGGCGCGGAGCACGGGGTCGGCCTTGCCGAAGAACTCCGCGTTCTCCTGGATGACCTCCTTGTACTCCACGGAGATCCCGGTGGTCTGGGTGAACTTCTTCAGCGGGGCCTGGTCCTCGGGCATGTACTCGGGCCAGTTGGCGAAGACGAGCTTGCCGTGCTTGCTCTGCTTGGACCAGTAGTCCTGGACGGCGTCGGCCTTCGGAGGGGCGGCCTTCTGGCCCTGCACGCCACAGGCGGCGAGCGCGAGGCCGGCGGCGGACAGGCCGGTGACACGGAAGAAGTCGCGGCGGGTGCGGAGCTGGGTCATGCCCCTCAGGAGGGCGGGGGTGATCTGGCGGGGGTTCATGGGGTGCTATCAACTTCCAATCACATAAGAGTGCTGCGCCTCCCACGACAGCCACACGGAGTCGCCCCGCTCCGCGGTCGCCGTCGCGTCGTGCGCGTTCTGCTCGAAAACGGTCATCTCGGCCCCGTCGGCGAGCTGCACCGCGTAGCTGTTGGAGGTGCCCAGGTAGACCATCTCCGTGACGGTCCCGGGGACGGCGCTCAGCCCGGGTCCCGGTTCGTCCGCGCAGATCGTGATCTTCTCGGGGCGGACGGTCACCGTCACGTCGCCCTCGTGGCCCGGCACCAGCACCCGGCCGCCGCCGATCGCCAGCACCCCGCCGGTCACCGTCCCGGTGATCAGGTTGGAGGTGCCGATGAACCCCGCCACGAACGCGGTGGCCGGCCGTTCGTAGATCTCCCGCGGGCTCGCCAGCTGCTCGACCAGCCCGTCGTTCATCACGGCGATCCTGTCGCTCATGGTCAGAGCCTCGTTCTGGTCGTGCGTCACGTACACGAACGTGATGCCGACCTCGCGCTGGATGCGCTTGAGCTCGATCTGCATGGCCTGGCGCAGCTTGAGGTCGAGCGCGCCGAGGGGCTCGTCGAGCAGCAGCGCCCGCGGCCGGTTGACCAGCGCGCGGGCCAGCGCCACGCGCTGCTGCTGGCCGCCGGACATCTCGCGCGGCCGGCGCTTCTCCCGGCCGGTCAGGTCGACGATCTCCAGCATCTCGCCGACCCGCCGCCGGATCTCCTCCGGCGGCGTCTTGCGCTGCTTCAGGCCGAACGCCACGTTGTCCCACACGCTCATGTGCGGGAACAGGGCGTAGGACTGGAAGACCATGTTGACGTCGCGCTTGTTCGGCGGGACGTCGGTGACGTCCTTGCCGTGCAGCCTCACGAGCCCCTTGGTGGGCTCCTCGAAGCCGGCGATCATCCTCATGGTCGTGGTCTTGCCGCATCCGGACGGGCCGAGGAGGGAGAAGAACTCCCCCTCGGCGATGTCCAGCGACACACCCTTGACCGCCTGGACGACCTCGCCGTGCGAGAGGTACTCCTTGACGACGTCCTCAAGCTGAATCGCGGATAGCTCGGTCATGTCCAGGGCTCGTCCTTATTCGCCGATGTAGTGCATGACGTGCTTGACCCTGGTGTAGTCGTGCAGACCGAACACCGACAGGTCCTTGCCGTACCCGGAGTGCTTGAAGCCGCCGTGCGGCATCTCCGAGACGAACGGGATGTGCGTGTTGACCCAGACCACGCCGAAGTCGAGGCGGTTCGACATGCGCATGGCGCGGCCGTGGTCGGAGGTCCACACCGAGCTGGACAGGCCGTACTTGACGTCGTTGGCCTTGGCCAGCGCGTCGGCCTCGTCGGTGAACGTCTGGACGGTGATGACGGGGCCGAAGACCTCGTTCTGCACCATCTCGTCGTCCTGACGCAGGCCGTCCACGACGGTCGGGGCGAAGAAATAGCCCTTGTCGCCGACGCGGTTGCCGCCGGTGAGCACCTTGGCGTGGCCGGGGACCCGGTCGATGAAGCCCTGGACCCTGGCGAGCTGGTTCTCGTTGTTGAGCGGGCCGTAGAGCGCTTCCTCGTTGCCCAGGTCGCCGGTCACGGTCGCGGCGGCGGCCTCGGTCAGCGCGGCCACGAACTCGTCGTGCACGCTCTCCTGGACGAGCACGCGGCAGGCCGCGGTGCAGTCCTGGCCGGCGTTGTAGAGACCGGCGGCGGCGATGTCGGCGGCGGCCTTGGCGAGGTCCTTGACGTCCTCGAAGACCACGACCGGCGCCTTGCCGCCGAGCTCCAGGTGCACCCGCTTGAGGTCGTCGGCGGCGCTCTTGGCGACCGCCATGCCCGCGCCGACGGAGCCGGTGATCGCCACCATGGCGGCGGTCGGGTGGCCCACGACGAGCGCGCCGGTCTCGCGGTCGCCGGTGACGACGTTGAAGACGCCGGGCGGCAGCACCGAGCCGACGATCTCGGCCAGCTTGAGCGTGGAGGCCGGGGTGGTGTCCGACGGCTTGAGGACGATCGTGTTCCCGGCGGCCAGCGCCGGGGCGATCTTCCACACGGCCATCATCATCGGGTAGTTCCAGGGGGTGACCTGGCCGACGACGCCGATGGGCTCGTGCCTGATGACGCTGGTGTGCTCGGCGAGGAACTCCCCGGCCGTGGGGCCCTCCAGGGTGCGCGCGGCGCCGGCGAAGAAGCGGAAGTGGTCGGCCGCTACCGGTGTCTCGTCCTCGGCCATGCGGGCGCGGGGCTTGCCGGTGTTGAGGCACTCGGCCTCGTTGATCTCGTCGGCCCGGGCGTCGATCGCGTCGGCGACCTTGAGCAGCAGGTTCGCCCGCTCACCGGGGGTGGTCCGACCCCACGACTCGAACGCGGCGGCCGCCGCGGCGTAGGCCGCGTCGACGTCCTCGACGCCGGAGATCGGGGCCTGAAGGTAGGCCTCGCCCGTGCAAGGGTCGATGATGTCGGAGAACCGGCCGCTCTGGGCGTCCACGAACTCACCGTTGATGAAGTTCTGCAGACGGGTGGTCAATGCACGACCTCCTCGTTGAGGTGGCTGAGATGCCGCGACTCTTACAGAGCAGATGCATCTGGACAAGGGATTTCGTGGTGAAGATATCAAATTGCTACGAATTCGCTTGACACACCGCCAAGAACTGACAACATGTCGCACCAGGACGGCAATCGAGCGGGAACGCCCCCGTAACGCCGGACCGCTAGGAGGATTCCTCTGACATGACGACGCCGCCCCGCGTACGACGAAACAACGCCAGTTCCGGGCCCGTCGTGCTCGACGATCTCTCCAAGCAGATCATCGAGCAGCTCCAGTCAGACGGGCGCATGCCCTACGCGGCGATCGGCAAGGCCGTCGGGCTCTCCGAGGCCGCGGTCCGCCAGCGCGTCCAGCGGTTGCAGGACGCCGGGGTGATGCAGATCGTCGCGGTCACCGACCCCCTCACCCTCGGCTTCCCCCGCCAGGCGATGATCGGGGTCAACTGCGAGGGCGACCTGGAGTCGGTGGCCGACGAGCTGTCGGCCATCGAGGAGATCGACTACGTGGTGCTCACGGCGGGCTCCTTCGATGTGATCGTCGAGGTGGTCTGCGAGGGCGACGGGCACCTGCTGGAGATCCTCAGCAAGATCCGCGCCATCCCCGCCGTCCGGGCCACGGAGTCGTTCGTGTACCTGAAGCTGCGCAAGCAGTCGTACTCCTGGGGCACGCGCTAACCGATCCGCGCCACGGCCCGCACGGGCGCGCCGTCGGCGCCGTCCAGCCGCAGCGGCATCATCCAGACCTCGATCGGCCGCCCCCGGGCCTGGGCGTCCAGCAGCCGGTCGAGGCCGGTGAGGTTCTCGGCGATCACGGCGTGCGCCCCGCACAGGACGCGGTGGGCAGGGAAGTCGTCGGCCGGCGTCGGATCGACGCTCAGCGCGTCGATGCCGACCGTGCGCACGCCCCGCTCGACCAGCAGCGTGGCGGCCTCCTCGGTGAGGAAGGGATGGGCCTGGTAGGACTCGCCGCCCCAGTGGGCCGACCAGCCGGTCGCGACCAGCACGATCGGCGCGTCGCCGCCGGACGGCCAGGCCGGGCCGTCGAGCAGCCCGGCCCCGATCGGCGACCGGGGCGCGAGCCCCCGGGCGTCGGCCACCACGGCCGGCCCGGCGAAGCGGGACAGCGGCAGGTCGCCGAGCGCCGGCAGCGCGTCGTCGATGTGGAAGGGGGCGTCGACGTGGGTGCCCGACTGCGAGCCGAGGTGCAGGCCCAGCACGTTGACGCCGTCGCGGGCGACGGTGAGCGCGGGGGCGACCGAGACCTCGGGATCGCCCGGGTAGACCGGCATCCCCGTCTCGACGGGCACCGACAGGTCGACGAGTTCCATCACGCCATCGATTCTGCCGCGTCCACGATGGGCAGGATCGGCGTGTCGGCCGAGCGCACCAGGCGCGGGCCCTGCGGGCCGTACACCTCGCGCGGTTCGGGGAAGAGCGCGAGCAGCGTCAGGTAGAGCACGGCCGCGACCGCGAGGCCCAGCGGCAGCGAGACGTCCACGCCGCCGGCCAGGTCGCCCAGCGGCCCGACGAACTGGCCCGGCAGGTTCACGAACATCAGCGCCACGGCGGCCGCGAGCAGCCACGCGGTGAGGCCGCGCCAGTTCCAGCCGTGGGTGAACCAGTACCGCCCGCCGCGCTGCCGCCGGTTGAAGACCTGCAAAGCGTCGGGGTCGTACCAGCCCCTGCGGGTCACGTAGCCGAGCATCATGATCACCATCCAGGGCGCGGTGCAGGTGATGATCAGCGTGGCGAACGTGGAGATGCTGGCCGTCAGGTTCGCCGCGAAGCGCCCGACGAAGATGAACACGATCGACAGGGTGCCGATGAAGACGGTCGCCTGCACCCGGGAGAAGCGCGGGAACACGCTGGAGAAGTCGAGCCCGGTCCCGTACAGGGAGGTGGTGCCGGTGGACATGCCGCCGATCAGCGCGATCAGGCAGACCGGGACGAAGTACCAGGCCGGCGAGATCGCCAGCAGCCCGCCCACGTAGTTGGGCGCGGCCGGGTCGACGTACTCGGCGGCCTTGGCGGCGATGATCGAGGCGGTGGCCAGCCCGAAGAAGAACGGCAGGATGGTGGCGAGCTGCGACAGGAAGGCCGCCGCCATCACGCGGGAGCGCGGGGTCGAGGCCGGGATGTAGCGGGACCAGTCGCCCAGGAAGGCGCCGAAGGACACGGGGTTCGACAACACGATCAGCGCCGCGCCGATGAACGACGGCCAGAACAGCGGGTCGCCGGCCGCCAGCGTCCCGGGGTAGGACGGGTCGAAGTCCCCGGCGAAGGCGAACAGCCCGAGCACGAACAGCAGCGACGCCGCCGCGACCGCGATCTTGTTGACGAACAGCATGAAGCGGAAGCCGTACACGCAGACCACGAGGACGAGCAGGGCGAAGACGGCGTAGGCCACCCCGTAGGACAGGTCGGTGTCGGGCAGGCCGACGAGCCGGTGCGCGCCGCCCACCAGCGCGTCGCCCGACGACCACACCGAGATCGAGAAGAACGCGATGGCGGTCAGCAGCGACAGGAACGAGCCGACCACCCGGCCGTGCACGCCCAGGTGGGCCGAGGAGGAGACGGCGTTGTTGGTGCCGTTGAGCGGCCCGAACAGCGACAGCGGGGCCAGGATCAGCGCCCCGACCACCAGGCCGAGCACGGTGGCCGCGAGCCCCTGCCAGAACGACAGGCCGAACAGGATGGGGAAGGCGCCCAGCACGCAGGTGGCGAACGTGTTCGCGCCCCCGAAGGCGACCCGGAACAGGTCGAACGGCCCGGCGGTGCGGTCGGCGTCGGGGATGCGCTCGACGCCGTAGGTCTCGATCTCGGTGATGCTCATGTCTTCTCCTGCATCGCCAGCAGGCTGACGAGGTCGTAGGCCACGTGGGAGGCGGCGACCGAGGTGATCTCGGCGTGGTCGTAGGCGGGGGCCACCTCGACCACGTCGGCCCCGATCAGGCGGCAGCCGGCCAGACCGCGGAGGATCTCCAGCAGCTCCCGGCTGGTGAGCCCGCCGGCCTCCGGCGTGCCGGTGCCGGGGGCGTGGGCGGGGTCGAGCACGTCGATGTCGACGGAGACGTAGAGCGGGCGGTCGCCGACGCGCTGCCGAAGCACGTCGATGACCTCGTCCAGGCCGCGGCGGAGCACGTCGGCGGCGGTCAGGATGCCGAAGCCGAGCCGCCGGTCGTCCTCCAGGTCCTTCTTGCCGTACAGCGGGCCCCGGATGCCGACGTGGCTGAGCGCCTCGGTGTCGAGGATGCCCTCCTCGACCGCCCGGCGGAAGGGGGTGCCGTGGGTGTACTCGGCGCCGAAGTAGGTGTCCCAGGTGTCGAGGTGCGCGTCGAAGTGCAGCAGCGCCACGGGGCCGTGCTTCCTGGCCGCCGAGCGCAGCAGCGGCAGCGCGATCGTGTGGTCGCCGCCGATGGTGACCAGCCGGGCGTCCAGCTCGTCGGCCGCGGCCTCGATGGTCTCGACGGCCTCGCCGATGTCGAACGGGTTCGCCGCGATGTCACCGGCGTCGGCGACCTGGACGCGCTCGAACGGCGAGACGTCCAGCCCCGGATGGTAGGGCCGCAGCAACCGGCTGGCCTCCCGTACGGCGGCGGGGCCGAACCGGGCGCCCGGACGGTAGGACACGCCCGCGTCGAAGGGCACGCCCACGACGGCCACGTCCGCCCGCTCGACCTGGTCGAGCCGGGGCAGCCGGGCGAAGGTGGCGGGCCCGGCGAAACGCGGGACCCGAGAGGAGTCGACGGGACCGATGTGCATGTTCGTCAGTGTTCGTCACGCTTCTGACCTGCGGCAATTGTTACTCCCACAAAGTAATACGGTGTGTGTTGTGGCTGACCACAAGCTGACGGTCGAAGACCTTCTCCGCTCCCCCGCTCTCCAGCTCCGCGTGCTCGCCGGCGAGGCCGGGCTGTCCCGCTCGGTCTCGTGGGCGCACGTCAGCGAGCTGGCCGACCCGACGCCCTGGCTGCTCGGCGCCGAGGTCATCATGACGACCGGTCTCGGCCTGCCGCGCTCGGCCGCCCGGCAGCGCGCCTACCTCGAACGGCTCGACGACGCGGGGGTCTCGGCGCTCGCCCTGTCGGCCCAGTTGCACGTCCCGCCGCTGCACCGGGCGTTCTTCGAGGCCGCCGAGGAGCGCGGCATGCCGGTGCTGGAGGTGCCGCTCGCGGTGCCGTTCATCGCCGTCTCGCAGGAAGTGGCGGCGGCGTTGCAGGAGGACGCCAGCCACCGGCTGGGCGCCCAGCTCCAGGTGTTCGGGGCGCTGCGCTGGCTGGCCGCCGAAGACCTCGACACCGTCACCCTGTTCAAGCGCCTGGAACGGCTGTCCGGCTACGACGTCTACCTGTGCACCCCGCAGGGCCGGCCGCTGCTGCCCGGCGTGCCGGTGCCCTCGCTCGACGTCCTGCCCGCCGAGCCCGACGCGCCGCCCACGATCCCGGGCGGCTTCGCGCTGCCGGTGCCGGCGCCCGGCGGCCCCGCCGGGTTCCTGGTGGCCTTCGAGCGGGAGGGCGCGCGGCCCGCCGGGCTGGCCGTGGTCCAGCACATCGCCACCGTGGCGGCCCTCCAGGTCGCCATGGCCAGGCACGAGCGCGAGACCCTGCGCAGAGAGGGCGCCGAGACGCTGGCCGAGCTGCTCCAGGACGTGCTCGACCCGCCCGCGGCCCGGCGCCGGCTGGCCAGGATGGGCCTGCCCCTGGAGACCGGATCGGTGCTGCTCGTCGTGCGGCACGCGCCCGACGACGCGCTGCGCCGGGCGGTGGGCGAGCTGCCGCATCTGCTGCTGCGCCGCGGCGACGACCACTACCTGCTGGGGCCGTCCGAGCTGGGGCCGGCGGTGGCCGCCGTGCCCGGGGTCAGCGCGGGTGTGAGCCGGCCGTTCCCGCCGGGCGAGTCGTTGCGGGTCGCCCAGCGCGAGGCCGTGTGGGCGGCCGCGCACGCCGCCGAGTCGGGCAAGGCGCTGGTCCACTACGGCGACGACACCACCGGCCGCTGGCTGCCCGACGACCCCTCCACGCTGTCGGCCCTGGTCGGCCACGTGCTGGGCGAGGTGCTGGCCTACGACGAGGCCCACGACTCGCGGCTGCTGCTGTCGGTGCGCACGTGGATGGAGCGCAACCGCCACGTCGAGGACGCGGCGGCGGCGCTGCACGTCCACCCCAACACGCTGGCCTACCGGCTGCGCCGGTTCGCCGCGCTGAGCGGTCGCGACCTGTCGTCCAGCGCGGCGTTCGCGGAGGTCTGGCTGGCCGTGCGCGCGGCGCGCCAGCTCGGCCTCTGCTAGGGGCTGCGGGGTCAGCGGAGCTGGACGGTGGCGATCTCCCACGGCCTCAGCGGCAGCCTGAGCGTGCCGTCCGCCGTCTCCAGCGGCTCGCCGGGGCCGCCGGTCAGGCCGGCCCGCCGGGCCCGGGTGAAGGCGCCCCGCACCACGGCCTCGGTGCCGGACGCGGTGAGCGCCACCAGGCGCAGCTCCTGCCAGTCGTCGCGGCGGCGCAGCGAGCTCATCGTCACGCCCTGACCGGACACCGACAACCCGTGCGCCGCCGGCGGCTGGGTCAGCTCGCGATCGCCGCCGCCCGGCACCACCAGCAGCTCGTGCCGGTACAGCTCCGCCTGCGGCGGCACGTCCCGCCAGTCCAGGTACGGCATCAGCGCCAGCGACACGGTGTGCGGCCCGCGTGACTGCGCGGCGGGGGTGGGCAGTTGCGGACCGGCGGGCTCGGGGCGCAGCCTGTTGTGGTTGCGCGACAGGTAGCCGACCGAGCGCAGCAGCGTGAGCGCCAGCTCGTACCCGTCGTCCAGCAGCTCGTACTCGGTGACGTGCTCCAGCAGCGCGGCGACGCCGCCGGCGGCCACCCAACCGGAGGCGGGGAAGGTGGGCAACGGGGTCTCGCCGCAGCCGCCCTCGGCTTCGAGCTCCCGCCGCACGATCGCGAACTGCCCCTCGGCCAGCGAATGGTCGGCCCGCCTCGGCAGCGGCACGTGGAACCGCACCCGGTGGTCCGCGCACCGGTTGTCGAACGACACCCGCAGCCGGACGAACGGCTCGCCCGCCCGCAGCTCGACCCGCATGGTGACCACGACGTCCTCGGTCGCGCCGGTACGCGCGGGCGGCGGCAGCTCCGGCGTGTTCGGGACGGGCTCGCCCGCCGCCGGCCACAGGTAGACCCGGGTGATCTCCGCGGCGGCGACGAGCGGGCCGCCTTCGATGATCTCCGTGTCGATCGAGATGGGCTCGGACACGACCAGGTCGTCGGCGGGGGGCGCGTGGTTGTAGGTGTCGCCGGAGTCGCCGCCGTCCTCGATGCGGCCCACGCCGGTGATCGTCCGGCCGTCCTCGCCGAACAGGCCGAGGGTGCCGTCGGGCTCGATCTCGACCCGCAGCAGCCCGTTGTCCAGCACCGTGGAGCTGGCCTTGATGGGCAGGACGCCGGTGTCGGAGGAGAGCCAGCAGTCCTGGTGGTGGCCGTTGTTGCGGACCTCCGCCCGCGGAGCGGGGTACGTGGGCTCGGGCGGGCCAGGGCGCAGGCTCGTGTGGCCGAGCGCGGGCACCTCGACGAAGGCGGCGACCGTGGACCGGGGCTCGGCCTCGACCCGGACCCAGGTCACGCCGTCGAGCGCGCGGCGCAGCTCGGCCTGGTCGAACGGCCCGCGCGGCTCCCTGCCCACGGTGATGAGGAGGATGTCGTCGAACACCTGCCAGTCGATGATGTGCTGGCCGTACAGCTCGGTGCCGTGCACGAAGCCGAGCACGGTGAGGGGGTCGATGCGCTCGTCCAGCAGCAGCACGGGCGCGCAGTCCAGGGGCTGGGTGGGCACCGGCGCGCCGGAGGGATCCACCAGGGGCCCGCTGCCGCCGGCCACGTCGGCGATCACCACGCCGCTGCGCACGGCCGGCGTCGGGTTGACGACGAGCACGCCGTCGGCCGGCACCGCCGCCGCCAGCCGCGTGGTCACCATGTCGCGGACGGCCTGCCCGAGCTGCTCGGCCTCGGCGATGCGGGCGGCGACCTGCTGGGCGGTCTCGTCCACGCCGCAGCCGGTGACCGAGTCATGGCCGCCGGCCTCCACCAGCCGCCGCCAGGCCATGTCGAGGAACCGGCCGGGCCACGGGCCGCCCCAGAGCGTGGCCAGGGGCTCGGCGTAGCGCTCGACCATGCGCTCGGCCCGGCCCATGGCCTGCTTGACGGCGACGCGGGCGGAGATGACGCCGGGCAGGAGGTTGGCACGGGCGTGCGAGCGCAGCTCGCCGACGACCTGCGGCAGCCCCGCGGTATCACCCGAAAATTTCTCGATATATCCAGACAAGGTGTCCATGCGGGCGCCGACGGCCGCCACCATCACCGGCAACCCGCGCACGGGGGCCGAGTGGTCGGCGCCGTACATGGCCAGCAGCTCGCCCTGGGGACCGTGCCAGGCGCGCATGGCGGCGACGAACTCCGCCGCCCGCTCCTCCAGCCCCTTGACGTCGGAGAACAGGTGGGCGCCGTTGCCGTAGCCGCCCTCGGGCAGGTACTGGGTGCGGATCGCGGTGCCGTCGGGGGCCACCCAGGCGAAGGCGTCGGTCGTCACCGACGACGGCACCCCGCGGTAGACGCAGGCGTGCTCAAGCCCGGCCTGCCGCAGGATCTGCGGCATCTGGGCGGTGTGACCGAACATGTCCGGCAGGTAGCCCACCCGCATCGCGCCGCCGAGCGCGTCCGCGCCGGCCAGGCCGAGTTCGAGGTTGCGCACGATGTTCTCGCCCGAGCACAGGAACTCGTCGAGCAGGATCTGCCACGGCCCCACCGCCAGCCGCCCGGACTCGACGAGCGCCGCGACGCGGTGCCGGTTCTCCGGGCGCACCTCCAGGTAGTCGTCCACGCAGGCGAGCTGGCCGTCGAGGGTGAAGTGGTAGGCGGGCTCGCGTTCCATGGTGTCGAGCACCTCGTCGAGGAGGTCCACCAGCCGCAGCCTGAAGCGCTGGAAGGGCTCGTACCACTCCCTGTCCCAATGCGTGTGCGGTACGACCACTATGTCCATGCCGCCGCCTCCCCTCCGATGGGCAGCCGATGCTGGACGGCGTAGCGGGCGGCGATCCGCTGAGCCGTCACGATGTCCTCCAGTGCGCCGGCCGCGTCGGTGAGCGGCGGGCTGCCATCGTTCACATAAGCATGGAAGGCCGTCAGTTGTACCTCGAACGCCTCGGTCACCTGGCGGTGTTCGGCGCGGGTCTCGGCCCCGGAGACCACGGTGAGGGTGGTGGGCGCGTTCATCAGGTAGGGCGTGGGGAAGACCAGCTCCAGCGTGCCCCCGTCGTGGTGGATCGCGACGGTCTCGCGGTAGGCGGGGTAGCCGTCCAGGTAGTGCCAGCGGATGTGGAACCGGCCCGCCACGGGCAGCGGCCCGGAGATCTCCACGGAACCGGGCGCCGGCCCCCAGCTGTCCACGTACGTGATCTCCCGCGGCGCTCCGGTGAAGCGCCGCAGCAGCGACAGGTCGTGGCAGATCGAGCCCAGGGAGACCGCGTACACGTTGCGCAGCGACTCCGGGGCGGCCTGGCCCAGCGCCCGGGAGACGAGCGCGTCCTCGGCCTCGCGCAACGAGCCGAGCACGCCGGGGTCGACGTCGCCGGCCCGCGCCAGGTTCGCGAACGCGAGCTGCGACTCCCCGCTGGGATGCAGCACGGTCACCTCGACCGACCGGACGGCCGCCGGGCCGCCCAGCTCCTCCAGCAGCGCGACGGCCCGCCGTACGGCCGGGTCGTACTGCTTCATGTAGCCGACCATCAGCCGCCCCTCGGGCAGCGCGGCCACCTCCGCCCTGGTCAGCGCGAGCGGCTTCTCGCACAGCACGGCGTACCCGGCGGCCAGCGCCCGGCGCACGGTCTCGCCGTGGGAGCCCGAGGCCAGCACCACCACGGCCTCGAAACCGCCGTCGGCCAGCATCTTCGCCAGGGAGGTGTAGCGCCGGGGCGCGCCCAGCCGGTCGCCGACGACGTCGGCCAGCGTGCGCGACAGGTCGCAGACGGCGCTCACCTCGAACAGGTCCCGCCGCCTGGACAGCAGCGGCACGTAGACCGCCTGGGTGACGGCCCCGCACCCGACCAGCGCGATCCTCACAGGCCCAGCTCCCTCAGCCGCTCGCGGTTGGCGGCCTGGTCGGCGATGTTCCGCCCGACCGGGCGGCGGCCCGGCATCGTGTCCTGCTCGACCACGATCCAGCCCTCGTAGCCGATGGCGTCGAGCGCCGCCACGACCGCGGGCAGGTCGAGCTCGCCGTCGCCCAGGCGGGTGAAGCCGCCCCTGGCCATCAGCTCGCGCAGGTCGGCGCCGTCGTCCAGGGCGGCGGCCAGGATCCTGGTGTCGCCGTCCTTGACGTGCACGTGCCCCACGCGGCCGGCCCACGCGCGCAGCGCCGCGACCGGGTCCCCGCCGGCCAGCAGCAGGTGACCGGTGTCCAGGCAGAGCTGGACGTCGGTCAGCTCCAGGAGGCGCTCGACGTCGTCGGGGGTCTCGACGTAGGTGCCGAGGTGATGGTGGAAGGCGGGTTCCAGGCCGCGTTCGCGGCAGCGGTCGGCGGCCTCCTGGACGCGGGCGGCGTACCCGGGCCAGCCGGCGGCGGGCAGCCCGGGGACGCTGCCGCCGGGCCTGGCGAACCTCTCGGGCGAGCCCGAGCAGGCCAGCGTGGGCCGGGGCGCGAAGAGGGCGGGCGCCTGCGGCGCGGCGGCGAACACGTCGAGCGCGGCCTCCAGCGCGGGCAGCCCCCGCCGGTACGCCTCGGCGTCGCCGTAACGCAGGTCGACCCAGCCGCCGGCGAGCAGCAGGCCGTGCGCCGACAGCCGGGCGGCCAGGTCGGCGCCGGTGCCGAGGTAGCCGATGGGCCCGGAGTCGATGCCCGCGTAACCGGCCTCGGCCAGCGCGCGGACCATCTCGTCGGGGCCCAGGGGCGGCGGCGCGTCGCTGAGCTCGAACACGCCGAAGCTCACCGGCGCGTTCGCGACTCTCCTCACTCGCATAGGGCGATCACCTCGTTCTCGTAGGTCTCCAGGCGGTGGCGTCCCTCAGCCGCGGGAAGCAGCGCCCGCTCGCCGCGCACGACCTGGCGGGCGCCGCCGGGGCGGACCAGCACCAGGCCGTCGGCGTCGAGCGCGAGCAGCTCGTCGCCCAGCCGGAGCAGCAGCGGCGCGTCCGGCCCCGCCGAGACCGCGGTGCGCCCGGCGCGCACGCCGTCGAGCACCGCGCCCGGCTCCTCGGCCAGCACCCACGTGGTCGGCGCGCCCGGCAGGCCGTCGCTGCCGTGCCGGTGGAAGTCGCTGCCGCCGATCGCCACCACGTCGTCGCGCCAGGCGTCGGCCCAGGCCAGCGGCGCGCCCCAGCGGCGGTCCCACCACCCGGAGCTCCACACCTCGGCCACCCTCGGGCGTTCGCCGACCGGCAGCAGCCAGGCGCAGTCGCCGCCCAGCGGGTGGTTGATCGAGATCAGGCCGCCGGCGCGCCCGGCGTGCTCGGTCCAGGAGCCCGCGGGCCGCCGGAAGTCCACCCAGCCGACCTCGCCGAACACGTTGGCGTGGCCGCGGTCGGTGGTGACCTCCTGGCCGGGGATGAGCGTGACGCCGCGGTCGGTCGCGCGCAGCCAGGGGTGGTGGCTGACGGTGTTGTGGTCGGTGACCGCCAGGAAGTCCAGGCCCCGGCCGCGGGCCAGCTCGGCCAGCTCGGCCACGGTGAGCGCGCCGTCGCTGTGGACGGTGTGCGCGTGGAAGTCGCCGGCGAACCAGCGCAGCCCGCCGACGTCGGGCACGTCCCGGCGCGGCGGCCGTTCGCCGGGCGGCGGCTCGGCGGTGACCGGCTCCGGCGGGGCCGTGCGGCCGGCCGAGATCTCCAGGGTGAAGTCCAGCCCCTGCGGCGGCACGCGGTGCAGCCCGAGCCACACGTGCCAGGTGCCGGGCTCGGGGACGCCGGGCAGGTAGCCGGGGGTGGCCCAGTCGCGGGCGATCGTGAACTCCGAGCGCGCCCCTCCCGACCAGCCGCGGAAGCCGCCGGGCGAGCCGCAGCCGAGGTCGAGCACGCCCCGCGACCGGTCGTAGTCGAGCCGCACGGTGACGGACTCCGACCCGGCGGGCACCTCGAAGGGGACCTCGCGCAACGACCGCTCCAGCCGGTCGTCGAGGCTCCAGTGGCCTTTCACGCCGGTCCGCCCTTGCCTGAGGCGGGGCGGAAGGAGAGCTTGGTGGTGTGCTGTTCGTGATGGACGCCGTTGGGGACGAACATGAGCGAACCTCCTCACCGCCCGACACTACAGAAGTGAGGTGACGGGGGCCCGTCCTGAAGGATCATCAACAACATAGCGGACATCCTTATGTCATGACAATATGCCATAGTGTCGAGGTAGGGTGCGTCCTCTGGAGGTGCGTTGTACGACCTGATCACGATCGGCCGCTGCGGCGTCGACGTCTATCCGCTGCAGACCGGCGTCGGGCTGGCCGACGTCGAGACCTTCGGCAAGTTCCTCGGCGGCAGCCCGACCAACGTCGCCGTCGCGGCGGCACGTCACGGGCTGCGCTCGGCGGTGATCACCGCGGTGGGCGCCGACCCCTTCGGCGCGTACGTACGGCGGGCCATCCGCGACTTCGGCGTGGACGACGCCTACGTGAGCGTCATCGACGGCCCGGCCACCCCGGTCACGTTCTGCGAGATCTTCCCGCCCGACCACTTCCCCATCTGGTTCTACCGCGGCGAGCACCCGCCCGACCTGCGCCTCACCCCCGGCCACCTCGACCTCGACGCCATCCGCGCGACCGGTCTGTTCTGGTTCTCCCTCACCGGCCTGAGCAAGGAGCCGAGCCGCGCGGCGCACGCCGCCGCCCTGTCGGCCCGCACCTCCGGCTGGACCGTGTTCGACCTCGACCACCGTCCGGCGCTGTGGGAGTCACGTGCGGCCGCCCGCGCGGCGGCGCGCGAGGCGCTGCCGCACGCGAACGTGGCCGTCGGCAACCTGGACGAGGTGGAGACCGCCGTGGGCGTGCGCGAGCCGGAGGCGGCGGCGCAGGCGCTGCTCGACGCCGGGGTCGAGGTGGCGATCGTCAAGATGGGCCCGGCGGGGGTGCTCGCCCGCACCGCCACCGAGACCGTCGTGGCCGAGCCGGTCGAGGTGAAGGTGGTCAACGGCATCGGGGCCGGCGACGCGTTCGGCGGCGCCGTCTGCCTCGGGCTGCTGCGCGGCTGGCCGCTGGAGCGCACGATCCGCTTCGCGGGCGCCGCCGGCGCGTTCGTGGCCGCCCGGCTGGCCTGCGCCGACGCCATGCCCACCACCGACGAGGTGCACGAGCTGCTGAACGAGGTGCCCACGTGAGCGACCTCACGCTGCCCAGGACCGCCCGCTACGAGTGGCTCACGCGGATCCGCGCGACCCGCCCCGAGGAGATCGCCGCGGCCGCCGCGCGCCGGCAGCGCCGCCGGATGCCGGGGCCGGACGAGCGGCTGCTGATCATCGCCGCCGACCATCCGGCCAGGGGAGCCTTGTCCGTACGCGACCGCCCACTGGCCATGGGCAGCCGCCACGACCTGCTCGACCGCCTCCAGGCGGCCCTGGCCCGGCCCGGCGTGGACGGCATCCTCGCCTCCCCCGACGTCCTGGAGGACCTGCTGCTGCTCGGCGCGCTGGAGGGCAAGCTGGCCTTCGGCTCGATGAACCGGGGCGGCCTGCAGGGCTCGGTGTTCGAGCTGGACGACCGGTTCACCGGCTTCGACCCCGAGGCCATCGACACGATGCGCCTCGACGGCGGCAAGATGTTGTGCCGCATCGACCCCGGCGACCACGCGACGGCCGCCACCCTGGAGTCGTGCGCGCACGCGGTGACCGGGCTGGCCCGCAGGCGGCTGGTGGCCATGGTGGAGCCGTTCTGGGCGGCGCGCTCGGAGTCCGGCGTGCTGCGCAACGACCTGTCCCCCGACGCCGTGATCCGCTCGATCAGCGTCGCCCAGGCGCTCGGCGCCACCTCGGCCCACACCTGGCTGAAGATCCCCGTGGTGGCCGAGATGGACCGGGTGATGGCCGCGACCACGCTGCCCACCCTGCTCCTCGGCGGCGACCCGCCCGACATCGGCACGGCCTACGCCGACTGGCACCGCGCGCTGGCCCTGCCCGGCGTGCTCGGCCTGGTCGTCGGCCGCGCCCTGCTCTACCCATCCGACGACGACGTGGCGACGGCGGTGGACGGCGCCGCCGCCCTGGTACGAGAGGCACACGCATGACCTACCTGCCCTACGGCAAGGCCGCCAACGGCCTCTGGTCGGTGGAGATCACCCCCTCGCTGGCCGGCTGGACCTACTCCGGGCTGCGCGTGGCGGACCTGACCGGCACGCCGCTGTCGTTCGGCACCGGAGAGGAGGAGATGATCGTCCTTCCGCTGTCGGGGTCGTGCACGGTCGAGGTCGGCGGTGAGACGTTCGTGCTGGCCGGGCGCGGGTCGGTGTTCGACGGGCCGAGCGACTTCGCGTACCTGCCGATCGGCGTGCAGGTCACGTTGAGGGGCGGCGGACGCGTCGCGCTGCCGTCGGCCCGCGCGACCCGGTCGCTGCCGCCGCGGCACGTGCCCGCCTCCCGGGTGCCGGTGGAGATCAGGGGCGCGGGGCAGGCCAGCCGGCAGGTGAACAACTTCTGCGCCCCCGGCGTCTTCGACTGCGACAAGCTCATGGCCGTCGAGGTGCTGACCCCGGGCGGCAACTGGTCGTCCTACCCGCCGCACAAGCACGACACCCCCAACCCGGGCGAGGCCGTGCTGGAGGAGGTCTACTACTTCGAGGTCGCCGGCGACGGGCCCGGCTACCAGCGCGTCTACTCCTCCGAGCGGGGGCAGGTCGACACGCTGGCCGAGGTCTCCTCCGGCGACGTCGTCCTGGTGCCCTACGGCTACCACGGGCCGTCCATGGCCGCCCCGGGCTACGACCTGTACTACCTCAACGTGCTGGCGGGGCCGGCGGAGGAGCGTTCGATGGCGTTCTGCGACGATCCCCGTCACGCCTGGATCCGCTCGTCCTGGTCGGGCCAGGACGTCGACCCGAGACTGCCGTTCGGAGGGCACGCATGACCCGGTTGACCGTCGCGCAGGCCGTCGTGCGCTTCCTGGCCGCCCAGTGGAGCGAGCGCGACGGCGAGGAGCGCCGCTTCTTCGGCGGCTGCTTCGGCATCTTCGGCCACGGCAACGTCGCCGGGCTCGGCCAGGCCCTGGCCACCGCGGGCGACGACCTGCCCTACTACCTGGCCCGCAACGAGCAGGCCATGGTGCACACGGCCGCCGCCTACGCCCGCGCCGCCGACCGGCTGGCCACGCTGGCCTGCACGACGTCGATCGGCCCCGGCGCGACCAACATGATCACCGGCGCGGCGGGCGCGACGATCAACCGGCTGCCCGTGCTGCTGCTGCCCGGCGACGTCTTCTCCACCCGGGCCGCCAACCCAGTGCTCCAGGAGCTGGAGGACCCGCGTTCGTACGACATCTCGGTCAACGACTGCTTCAAGCCGGTCTCGCGGTACTGGGACCGGATCAACCGGCCCGAACAGCTTCCGTCCGCGCTGACGGCGGCCATGCGGGTGCTCACCGACCCGGTCGAGACCGGCGCGGTGACGCTGGCGCTGCCGCAGGACGTGCAGGCCGAGGCGTACGACTGGCCCGAGGAGCTGTTCGCCCGCCGGGTGTGGCACGTGCCGCGCCCGCGCCCCGAACGCGCCGCGCTGGCCAGGGCGGCGCAGGTGATCGGGTCGGCGGCCCGCCCGCTGATCGTCTCGGGCGGCGGGACGATCTACAGCCGGGCCACCGCCGAACTGGCCGCCTTCGCCGAGGCGCACGGCATCCCGGTCGCCGAGACCCAGGCCGGCAAGGGGTCGCTGCCGCACGGCCATCCGATGGCGGTGGGCGCGGTGGGCGCGACCGGCACCACCGCCGCCAACACGCTGGCCCGCGAGGCCGACGTGATCATCGGGATCGGCACCCGCTACAGCGACTTCACCACGGCGTCGAGGTCGCTCTTCGCCGCGGACGCCAGGTTCGTCAACGTCAACGTCGCCGCCTTCGACGCCGCCAAACTGTCGGGGCTGCACCTGGTCGCCGACGCCCGCGAATGCCTGACCGACCTGATGGCCGCCGTCGCCGGCCGGCGCTCCGACGACGCCTGGACGGCCAGGGCCGCCGCGCTCTCCCGGGACTGGGACGCGCAGGTGGACCGGGCGTACGCGCTCGACGGCTCCCCCCTGTCGCAGGCGGCGATCATCGGCGCCGTGAACGCGGCCGCGGGCCCGGACGGCGTCGTGGTGTGCGCGGCCGGTTCCATGCCGGGCGACCTGCACAAGCTGTGGCGGCCGAGCCGCCCCGGCGGCTACCACGTCGAGTACGGCAACTCCTGCATGGGCTACGAGATCGCGGGCGGCGTCGGCGTCAAGCTGGCCGCGCCGGAGCGCGAGGTGTTCGTCCTGGTGGGCGACGGGTCGTACCTGATGATGGCGCAGGAGCTGGTCACCGCAGTCGCCGAGGGCGTCAAGCTGGTCGTCGTCCTGGTGGACAACTCGGGCTTCGCCTCCATCGGGCGGCTGTCGGAGAGCGTGGGCGCGCGCCGCCTGGGCACGTCCTACCGCTCCCGCACGGGGGGCCCGCTGCCGGTCGACCTGGCCGCCAACGCCGCCAGCCTGGGCGCGGCCGTGCTGCGTCCGGAGTCGCTCGCCGACCTGCGCAAGGCCCTGGAGGAGGCGCGCTCGTCCGGCGAGACGACCGTCGTGCACGTGCGCACCGACCCCATGGCCGACGACGTCCCCTCCTCGCAGGCGTGGTGGGACGTGCCCGTGGCCGAGGTGGGCGCGCCGGCCGAGCGGGCGGCGTACGAGGAGGCCAAGCGGTCGCAGCGCGCGCACCTGAGCCCGCCGTCCTGACCAGGGTTGCCCTCGATCACCGCCGGGAAGGCCACTGACCAGGCACGATCGGGGGTTGGGCATGAGGCCGTGGCGGGTGCTGGGGTGGATCGCGATCATCGCGGTCGCCTTCTTCTGCCTCTATCACCTGCGCACGGTCGTCATGTCCGTGATCATCGGCGTCTTCCTCACGGCGCTGCTGCACCCGCCGGCCCGCTGGCTCACCGCTCGCGGGCTCGGCCCGGCGCTGGCCACCACGATCGTCTTCGTCGGCGGCCTGCTGCTGGCCGGCGCGCTGATCGCGCTGCTGGTGCCGCCCACGGTGGACAGCCTGAGCGAGATGCGCACCAGCCTGGGCAAGGCGCTCGGCGACCTGCACGGCCTGGCCGCCCGGTTCGGGCTCGACGACCAGCGGCTGCTCGCCCAGGCCAGGGACTACGTCTCCAAGCAGGGCAGGCAGATCACCAGCGGCGCCATCGCCGGGGTCAGGACGGCCGGCGAGATCGTCGTCGGCGCGGTGCTCGCGGTCATCCTGTCGGTGTACTTCGTGCACGGCGGCGAGCGGCTGTTCGCCTGGATCGTCGATCTGATGCCCGACGCGGCGAGAACGCGCTGCCACGACACCGGCGTGCTGATCTTCGGGGTGATCGGGCGCTACATCCGCGGCGTGGCGATCGTGGGCGTGGTCGACGGCTTCTTCATCGGGCTCGCCCTGTGGATCCTCGGCGTGCCGATCGCGCTGCCGCTGGCCGTGCTGACGTTCGTGGGGGCGTTCCTGCCGGTGGTGGGGGCGTTCATGGCCGGGCTGCTGGCGGCGGTGGTGGCGCTCGTGGCCAAGGGGTGGCTGGTGGCGCTGATCGTGGTCGCGGTGACGGTGGCGGTGCAGCAGCTCGAAGGGCACGTGCTGGCGCCGCAGGTCTACGGCAAGGCGCTCGACCTGCCGGGAGCGGTCATCCTGATCGCGATCACGGTGGGCAGCGTGATCGCGGGCATCACCGGGGCGTTCCTGGCCGCGCCGGTGACCTCGGTGCTCGTCGCGCTGCTGCGGCGGCCGCGCCCGCACCTGATCACTCCCGGGCCGAGCTGACTGCCTCCAGCTGCTCGCGCGACCACTGGATGCGGCCTTCCCGCAGGTCGGCGATGACGGCGCGGAGCCAGCGGGCCTCGGCCGCCGTCACCTCGCGCAGGTACTCGGACTCCAGCATCGTGATGCGCGGCAGGTCCTGCTCGGCCGACAGGCTCGACTCCAGCTCGGCCAGCGTCTGCTCCACGGCCGCCGCCCGCCGCTCCAGCGCGTCGGCCAGCACGCCGGGCGGGAGCAGCATCGCGTTGGACAGCGCGGCGGGGAACTGCGGGAACTCCTGTTTGGGACGGCTGAGCATGTCGTCGAGCCACACGTCGAGCCGCTCGCGCCCGGCGTCGGTGAGCTCGTAGACCGTGCGCTCCGGGTACTGCTGGTCGCGGCCGGTCTCCCTGACCCTGAGCAGCCCGGCCTCTCCCAGCCGCTCGATCGTGCGGTAGAGCCCGGCCCGCTGGCCGACGTTGACGACCTGGTCCTTGCCCCACTGCTTGAGCAGGCGCTGCATGCCGTACGCGTGCAGAGGCCGGGACCGCAGCAGGGCCAGCACGGTGAGGGCGAGCGGCGAGCCGCGGTCGAGAGCCATGGCCCTCATCGTAGCCGCACGGCAACTAGTTGACTTGAGACTAGTTGCAATGCAACTATTTCCCCATGACCACAGCAGACCGCCCTGAGGGCGTCATGACCGAGATTCCCGTGCTGATCGTCGGCGGCGGCTACGCCGGGCTCACCTCCGCCCTGTTCCTGTCGCACCACGGGGTGCCCTGCGTGCTCGTCGACCGCCACCCCGGCGTGTCGCTCCTGGGCAGGGCGCGCGGCATCACCCCGCGCACGATGGAGATCTACCGGCCGCTCGGCCTGGAGCAGGCCGTCAAGGAGGCCGGGCGGCCCTTCGACGAGGAAGGGGGCGTGGCCCGCTGCGAGACGCTGGCCGGCGAATGGCAGTGGCTCTTCGAGGGCGGCTCCTCCCGGGCGCTGCCCGAGCTGACCGCGGGCGAGTACGGCATGGCCGACCAGAGCACGGTCGAGCCGATCCTCGCCGAGGCCGCCCGCGCCCGGGGCGCCGACCTGCGCTTCGACACCATATGCAGGTCGATCGAGCCCGACGCGGACGGCGTCACGGTGGTGACCGAGGACGCCCGCACCGGCGAGCGCCGGACCCTGCGCGCCCGCTACCTGATCGCCGCCGACGGCTACCGCGGCACGATCAGGGAGCGGCTGGGCATCGCCCGCGAAGGGCTCGGCGTCCTGCGCGCCTACCAGTCCTTCGTCTTCAGGGCCGACCTGTCGGAGCTGGTCACCAAGCGGGCGCTGTTCTGGATCCTCGGCGCGCCCGGCGGGACGGCCTCGGGTGCGATGGTCTCCCACGCGCTGCCGGGCCATTGGGGCATGGCTCTGACGTACGACCCCGCCGCCGAGTCGCCGGACGACTTCACCGACGAGCGGCTGATCGCCTCGGCCAAGGAGCTGATCGGCCGCGACCTGCCCGTGGAGATCGTCAGCAGGGCCGCGTGGGAGGAGGCGGTGGGCGTCGCCGCGCGCTACCGCGAGGGACGGGTCTTCCTGGTCGGCGACGCGGCGCACGTCTGGCCGCCGGCCGGCGGGCTGGGCGCCAACTCGGCCGTTCAGGACACCCACAACCTGGCCTGGAAGCTGGCCGCCGTGCTGGCCGGCCGGGCCTCCGACGCGCTGCTCGACACCTACGAGGCCGAGCGCCGCCCGGTGGCCCTGGAGCTGGCCGACCTGACCGTACGCAGCCAGGCGGCCAGGTTCGGCCCCAACCCCGAGGACGACCCGCTGGACCACGTCGCGGCGATCCTGGGACAGCGTTACCGCTCGTCGGCCGTGGTCGGCGCCACCCACGAGACGGTGCTCGGCGACCCGGCGGCCCAGGGCGCCCGTCCCGGCACCCGCGCCCCGCACCTCTGGCTCGACCAGGACGGCGAGCGCATCGGCGTCCACGACCTGTTCCACGACGCCTTCGTCCTGCTGTGCGGCCCCGGCGGCGCGGACTGGGCGCGGGCCGCCGGGCCCGGCGTGCGGGTGCACCGGGTGGGCGGTGACGTGCTCGACGTCGAGGACGCCTGGGCCGAACGCTACGGCGACGCCACCGCCGTCCTGGTCCGCCCCGACGGCTACGTGGCCTGGCGGGCCGAAGGACCGGCGGTCGAGGGCGAGGTCGGCCGGGCGCTCGACCAGGTGCTTGGAAGGGTCATCATGTGACCTATGCGATGGATCACGTTCGACTGTTTCGGCACCCTCGTCGACTGGCGGCACGGCATCGGCACCAGCCTTGAGCTGATCGCGCCCGGCAGGGGGGACGAGCTGCTGACGGCGTACCTGCGGCACGAGAGCGCGGTCGAGGCCGAGACGCCACGGGCCCGCTACCGGGACGTCATGGCCGAGGCGCTGCGCCGCGCCTGCGCCGAGACCGCAGTCCCGCTGAACGACGACGACACCTCGGTGCTGGCCGCCACGCTGCCCTACTGGCCGGTGTACGCCGAGGTAGGGGCCGAGCTGTCGGCCCTGCGCGCGGCGGGCCGGCGGCTGGCGCTGCTGACCAACTGCGACCGCGACCTGATCGCCCAGACGCTGCGGCGGCTGCCCGTGCCGTTCGACGCGGTGGTGACCGCCGAGGACGCCGGGGCCTACAAGCCGGACGAGGCGCACTTCGAGCACTTCAGCAGGGCCTACGAGCCGGCCGAGTGGGTGCACGTGGCGCAGAGCCACTTCCACGACATGATCCCGGCCGAGCGGCTGGGCGTGCGCCGGGTGTGGATCAACCGGCACGGCGAGCGGCCCGCCGGGCCCGAGGTCGTCCGGGTGGTCCTGCCCGACCTCCGCGGCCTGCTCGCCGCCGTCGAACGAGCCTGACGGCGGCACTGGGGCCGCACCGCGGCGGGCCTAGCGGGGTTTCTCCAGGATCTCGGCGACGCCTTCGAGGAAGGAGTCGACGTCGGCGATCAGGTAGCCGGCGCGCAGCAGCACGGTCGAGAAGCGGGCCTCGCGCACCTCCTGGGCGGTCACCGCGAACTCGGTCGTGCCGCGCAGGGTGGCCACGATGCGGTCGAGGAAGGCGTCGACCTCGTCCTCGTTGTAGCCGGTGCCCATGCGGCCGGGGCGGAAGGCCACCCGTTCGACGCGGGCCGCCTGGGTCTCGAACCACTCCTCGCGCAGCAACTCGCCGGTGGGCTCGGCCATGGCCAGCCGTACCGGGCGCTTGGCCTGGGTCTCCAGGGCCACGACGAACGCCTCCAGCGCGAAGTCCACCGCGGTCTCGTGGTAGCCGCCGCGTTTGGCGCGGAAGGTCGCGGTGCGGACCTCGTCGGCGGTGACGGGCTCGACCGTGTGCGGCCCTCTGCCCAGGGTCGACTCGATACGCGCGATCAGGGCGTCGACTTCCACGGGGTCATAGCCTGAACGCATACCCATGACGCGCGGAAAGCGGTTCAAGCCGACTCCTCCTGAGGTGTGCCGGGGGCTTCTCCATTGTGAGGCCCTTCATCACGGTGAGGCCCTTTATAGCGGTGAGGCCCGTTATAGCGGTGAGGCCCTTTATCACGGCCCTGCGCCCTGACATATACCGTTACAGCACCATGCGACTGTTACAGGTCTCTTTTCGCTACCGAAGACGTCAGCCCTTCGTCCTCGAAGAGGCCGAAGGGCAGCTCGCGCCGGGCGACGCGATCGAGCTGACCGGGGCCAACGGGGCGGGGAAGTCCACGCTGCTGCGGCTCCTCGCGGGGCTCGCGCGGCCGACGCGGGGCCACATCACCGACCGTCCCGGCGTCGTGGGCTTCGCCCCCGACCGCTTCCCGACGGCCCAGCCGTTCACGGTGACGTCCTACCTGACGCACATGGCGTCCGTACGGGGCGGCGCCCGGTGGCGGCCCTGGGCCGAACGCCTGAACATGGGCCACCTTCTCAGCCTGCCGCTCGGCGAGCTGTCCAAGGGCAGCGCGCACAAGGTCGGCCTGGTCCAGGCCCTGATGGCCGACCCCGGCCTGCTGATCCTGGACGAGCCCTTCGCCGGCCTGGACGCCGACGCCCGCGAGACGCTGCCCGCCATCGTCACCGAGGTCGCCGGGCGCGGGGGCATCGTCGTCGCCAGCGACCACCAGGGCGGTTTGCGCGGCCTCCCCGGGCTGCGCTCATGGTCGCTCGTGGACGGCCACCTCAAAGAGGCCACCCCCACAGCTTCTGTGACCGCCGCGGCCCCGGTGACCGCCGCGGCCCCGACCCCCGCCGCCGCTGTGGCCCAGGCGGCCCCGGCGGCCTCTGTGGCCCCCGCGACTCACGCTCCGGAACGCCCGCTGACCACCGTGGCGGTCACCCTGCCCGCCGACGAGCTCCCGCTCTTCCTGACCAGGATGCGCGACCAGGGCTACCGAACCTCCACCCTCGACCACCCCCACACCCCCGAGGAGCCCGGATGATCGCCCTGGCCGTCTTCCGGTTGGCCGCCTATGTGCGGTCGCATCGCGTGCATCAGGCGCTTCTGCTCACCCTCGCCATGCTCGCGATCGTCTACGGCAGCCGCGCGCCCAAGGGCACGGAGGCCGCCGTGCTGGCCGACGGCGCCGTCCTGATCATCCCCATCCTCGCCTGGGCCACGCGGAGCCTTCTGGACACCGAGCCCGACCGGCAGCGCGAGCTGTCGGCGGTCACCGCGGGCGGGCGCGGCAAGGAGGTGGCCGCGGGGCTCGTGGCGAGCCTGGTCGCCTGCGCCGCGCTGGCCGCCGTCGGCCTCGCGTGGGCCGTCCTGCTCGGCCTGAGCGAGCGCCCCGGCCGGGACGTGCTCGGCGCGGCCCTCGTCCTGCACGCCTTGGCCGTGCTCGCCGGGACGGCGCTCGGCGCGCTCACCAGCCGGGCCGTGCTGCGCTCCCCCGCGGTCTCGATCATGTCGCTGGTGCTCGGCTACCTGGTGATGCTGCTGCTCAGCGCGTCCCCCGCGTACTGGCTGACGGTTCCGCTGGTGGTCTGGATGCGTACGGCCGGCGCCGGCGAGCTGCTCGACCAGCTGCCCCAACTGTCCGCGATCTCGCTGGTGTGGTGCCTGGCGGGACTCGCCCTGTATGCCTGGAGGCGCCGTAGGGTAGGTTAGTAAGCGTCCACTCACCCCTGAGGAGGCAACGGTGAAGGTGATCTGCCTGGGTGACAGCATCACCCGCGGACAGGTGAGCGTCGACTATGTGGCCATGCTGCGCGAGCGGCTGCCCGGCGAGACGGTGATCAACGCGGGCGTCAACTACGAGCCGTCGTCCGAGCTGCTCAAGCGTCTCGACGACGTCGTACGGCAGGATCCGGACGTGGTCACCGTGCTCATCGGCACCAACGACGCCAACGCCACGTTGAGCGAGAAGCGGGCCAGGGCCCTGCGCAAGCGCTGGAAGCTCGCCGAGACCCCCACGCCCGCCGCGTACGCCGCCAACCTGACGGCCATCGCCGCCCGCCTGCAGAACGAGACCATGGCCCGCGTGGCGCTGCTGTCCCCGCCGGTCATCGGCGAGGACCTGGACTCGGTCCCGGTGCGCCGCACCCAGGAGTTCGCCGAGATCGTCAGGACGGTCGCCGCCGAGCAGGGCGTGACCTACCTGCCGCTCAACGAGCGCATGACCGCCGACCTGGAGGGCACCTCGCCCCGCACCCACTACCGTCCCGAGAGCAACCAGGCGCAGACCGCCGCGATGCAGCACTTCCTGCTCGGCCGCAGCCTGGACGCCATCTCCAGCAGCCGCGGCCTGCGGTTCACCACCGACACCGTGCACCTCAACAGCCGGGGCGCGGCCATGATCGCGGACCTGATCGAGACCTTCGCCGCCCGCTCGACCGCCACAAGATAGGCCGGCCGCCCTGCTCGGCGGCCGCCGGTCGGGGCCGGTCGCTTGCTCGAAGAGGGCCGGCTGCTACCCGCTCGGGCCGGGGCCGGTTACTCGGCCGCGGCGAGCTGGCCGCAGGCGCCGTCGATCTCGCGGCCCCGGGTGTCACGCACGGTCACCGGCACCCCGTGGAACTCCAGCCGGCGCACGAACGCCCGCTCGTCCTCCGGCCGGGAGGCCGTCCACTTGGAGCCGGGCGTGGGGTTGAGCGGGATCAGGTTGACGTGCACGAGCTTGTTCCTGACCAGCTTGCCGAGCAGGTCGGCCCGCCACTCCTGGTCGTTGACGTCCTTGATCAGGGCGTACTCGATGGAGATGCGGCGCTTGGTCTTGGCCGCGTACGACCAGGCCGCGTCGAGGACCTCGGCCACCTTCCAGCGCGTGTTGATCGGGACGAGCGTGTCGCGCAGCTCGTCGTCGGGCGCGTGCAGCGACAGCGCGAGCGTGACCGGCAGCCCCTCGTCGGCGAGCTTGCCGATGGCGGGCACCAGCCCCACGGTGGAGACCGTGACCCCGCGCGCGGAGATGCCGAGACCGTGCGGCGCGGGCTCGACCATGCGGCGCACGGCGCCGATCACCTGCTTGTAGTTGGCCAGCGGCTCGCCCATGCCCATGAAGACGATGTTGCTCACCCGGCCGGGACCGCCCGGCACCTCGCCCGCCGCCAGCGCACGGGCGCCGGAGACCACCTGCTCGACGATCTCGGCGGTGGACATGTTCCGGGTCAGGCCCGCCTGTCCGGTGGCGCAGAACGGGCAGTTCATGCCACAACCGGCCTGCGACGACACGCACATCGTGACCCGCTCGGGATAGCGCATGAGCACCGACTCGACCAGCGCGCCGTCGAACAGCCGCCACAGGGTCTTGCGGGTCGTGCCGCCGTCGGTGGTCAGCTCCTTGACCGGCGTGAGCAGCGTCGGCAGCAGCGCCGACAGCTTGTCGCGGGCCGCCGCGGACAGATCGGTCATCTCGGCGACGTCGGCGGTGTGGCGCTCGAAGTAGTGGCGCGAGAGCTGGTCGGCGCGGAACGCCTTCTCCCCCAGCTCGGTGACCGCGGCCCGGCGCTCGGCCATGGACAGGTCCGCCAGGTGCCGCGCGGGCTTGGCCCGTCGCGGTGCGACGAAGGTGAGCTGGCCTGGCTGCTGGGACACGTTCCTGCCTTTGCTTGGGGGACTTCCGGGACTCTGCTTGGGACTTCCGGGATTTCTCACCGGCCAGGTTAGTGAACGCCGGCCGCGGAGGAGGCATTCCTGATCACGGTACGGCTCGCGTCAGGGTCACCGCCCGATCTACAGTCATCTCGTATGGCGATTTTCCGGTCGGCATCTGGCGAGGGTGGCACCGAGGTCGTCCTCGCCGCCGGTAACCCCTACGGCAGCCGCACGCTCGTGGTCGAGCGGGACGAGGACTCCTCGGTAGCTTACCTGTGCTCGCCGGAGGGCGCCGTCCACGGAGCGGTCTGGCTGGCCAACCACCGACCGGCCCCGGCCGTGGTCGACCTGGCCCGGATCAACTCCGGCCTGCCCCCGCTGATGCCGAGGGGCAGCACGACGCACCCCGAGGGGCGCAGGCCGCTCGGCCAGTTGTCCGCCCTGTGGTTCGAGGAGGGCGACGGCGTCGCCCTCTACGAGGACGACGACCTGCTCGCGGTCATCCCCGGCTGGGCCGACATGAGCAGGGGCATGCCCGGCTACGCCCGTGACGCCGTGGGCGAGTCGCCGTTCGCGTGGGCGCTGTCGGAGGCGCTGGAGGGGCTGCGGCCGCGTATCTCCAATGCCACGTCCTACTGGCGCTGGCGGCACGGCGAGGGGTCGTGGCCGTCGTTCCAGCAGTTCGTCATGGGCCATCTGGACCGGGTGCTCGGCCCGGCCGGCCGCTACTGGGACGCCAGCGGCGAGCGCCTGCCGACCGTCGGCATCACCGAACGGCCGCCGTACGCGGGCCGCGAGCCGACCGTGCTGTCCACGGTGGGGATGAGCTGCCAGCGCATGCCGACGGTCGAGCAGTGGATCGACCGCCCCGACGCCTACGCCCGGATCGAGCTGGCCGTGGCCACCCACGACGACCCCAGGGACGCGGCGCTGCTGCTGGTGTGGCTGGCCCAGTATCCGTGGCACTCGGTGACCTGGCTCGGCCACGGGCACACGGCCAAGTGGTACCACGAGCCCTCGACGTTCCCGCTGGGGCCGCAGTACTCGGGGGTGCTCATGCGGGCCGACCCACCCGACATGCCTGACATGTCGGGGTTCGCGTTCGGCGGGGAGGCCGTCCGGTGGTTGTGGCTCACGCCCGTCACGACGGAGGCGTTAGAGGAACAGCGTCAGTAGCAGCCAGACCGGCACCAGCGTGGTCACCAGCGAGTCGAGGCGGTCCATCAGGCCGCCGTGCCCCGGCAGGATCGTGCCGAGGTCCTTGATGCCGAGGTCCCGCTTGATCATCGACTCGATGAGGTCGCCCACGGTCGCCAGCAGCGCCGCCAGCGCCCCGATCAGCGCGCCCAGCCAGAGCGGGCCGTCCAGCAGCCAGGTCACCAGCCAGCCGCCGACCAGCGTGCAGGCGATCACCGACCCGGCGAAACCCTCCCAGGTCTTCTTCGGGCTGATGACCGTCATCTTGTGCCTGCCGAACAGCACACCCGCGACGTATCCGCCGATGTCGCTGGCCACGGTCACCGCGATGAAGATCAGCACCCGGTCGCGGCCGTCGTGCGGCGCCAGCAGCAACGCCGCGAACGCCGCCAGCATCGCCGGGTAGAACAACGTGAACACCGAGGCGGTGCCGTCGCGCACGTAGCCGTCGGTGCCGTCGCTGAACATCCGCCAGACCAGCAGCACGAACGCGAACACCGCGAACGTCCCCAGCAGCCAGAACGGCCCGCCCCAGTACGCCCCGGCCTGCATCGCCACCAGCCCCGCGAGCACGGGCACGGCCGGGACCTTGATCCCGCGCGTGGCGAACGCCTTGGTCAGCTCCAGCACGCCCACGCCGACGCACACCACGATCACCAGGAGGAAGAGCTCCTTGATCGTGTAGAGGGTACCGAGGACCAGCGCACCCAGCCCCACACCCACCGCGATCGCGGCCGGCAGGTTCCTTCCGGTACGGCTGCCGCCGTCCGGGCCGGTGCCGGCCGTACGTTCTTCCACAGACACTCTCCATAGCCACGGCCCCCGCCTTCCGGCGAGGGCCGCGAGGCGTGCCGCTCAGACTTCGAGCAGCTCGGCTTCCTTGTGCTTGAGCAGCTCGTCGATCTTGGCGACGTGCTTCTGGGTGAGGTCGTCGAGTTCCTTCTCCGCGCGACGGACCTCGTCCTCGCCCGCCTCGCCATCCTTGATCATCTTGTCGAGGGCCTCCTTGGCCGTACGACGGATGTTCCGGATCGACACCTTGGCGTGCTCGCCCTTGTTCTTGGCGACCTTGATGTACTCCTTGCGGCGCTCCTCGGACAGCTCCGGGAAGGTCACGCGGATCACGTCGCCGGTGTTGGTCGGGTTGACGCCGAGGTCGGAGTCGCGGATGGCCTTCTCGATCGCGCCCATCGCGCTCTTGTCGAAGGGCTGGATGATGACCATGCGCGCCTCGGGCAGGTGGAACGAGGCCAACTGCTGCACCGGAGTCGGAGTGCCGTAGTACTCCGCATTGATCTTGTTGAACATCGCGGGGGTGACCCGGCCGGTCCGGATGGTCGCGAAGTCTTCCTTCGCGACCGAGACGGCCTTGTCCATCTTTTCCTCGGCTTCGAGGAGGGTTTCGTCGATCACAGCGGCTCCCTGTCTACTAGCTGGCGGTGTCGGGCTAGCTCCCTCATTTGCCTGCGGGACTCACCAGCGTGCCGATTTTCTCACCGCGTACCGCTCGCAGGATGTTGCCCTCGCCCATCAGGTCGAAGACCACGATCGGCAGATCGTTGTCCTTGCACAGGCTGATCGCGGTCGCGTCCATGACCGCGAGGTCGCGCAGCAGCACCTCGCCGTAGTCAAGATGGTCGAACCGGACCGCGTCGGGGTTCTTGCGCGGGTCGGAGTCGTAGATCCCGTCGACCTGCGTGCCCTTGAGCAGCGCCTCGGCGCCGATCTCCAGGGCCCGCTGCGACGCCGCGGTGTCGGTGGAGAAGTACGGCGAGCCGAGACCCGCCCCGAAGATGACCACGCGGCCCTTCTCCAGGTGCCTGATCGCGCGGCGCGGCAGGAAGGGCTCGGCGACCTGCTGCATGGTGATGGCGGTCTGGACGCGGGTCTCGACGCCGCGCCGCTCCAGGAAGTCCTGGAGCGCCAGACAGTTGATCACCGTGCCGAGCATGCCCATGTAGTCGGCCCTGGCGCGGTCGATGCCGCCCTGGGACAGGGTGGCGCCGCGGAACATGTTCCCCCCGCCGACCACGACCGCGACCTGCACGCCCTCGCGCACGGCCTCGGTGATCGAGTCGGCCAGGTGGTCGACGACGGCCGGGTCGATGCCCAGCGGGTCGTCTCCGGCGAACGCCTCGCCTGACAGCTTCAACATCACCCGCTTCCACCTCAGTGGACCCTGCGGGCTGGGTGATGAGGAAGCCGCCGTCCGTGTGGATTCGTGGGCTGACTCCCGGTGGTCCTGCACGGCGGCGGCCTCCTTCATTGGGTGGAACTCTGGGCTGGCAGTTCGCTCAAGCCTAAGCCTGGCCGACCTTGAATCGGACGAAGGCGAGCACCTCGACGCCGTTCTCCTCGGCGTACTTGCCCACGCTCTTCTTGTTGTCCTTCACGAAGGCCTGCTGGACCAGGGTGAAGTCCTTGTACCAGCCGTTGACGCGACCCTCGACGATCTTGCCGATGGCGGCCTCGGGCTTGCCCTCCTCGCGGGTCATCTCCTCGAAGAGCTTGCGCTCCTTCTCGACGACCTCGGCGGGGACGGACTCGGCCTTGAGGTACTGCGGGGCCATCGCCGCGGCGTGCTGGGCGATGTCCTTGGCGACCTCGGCGTTCGGCTTGTCGAGCTGCACGAGCACGCCGACCGCCGGCGGCAGCGCCGGGTCCGTCTTGTGCATGTACGAGCCGATGTAGCCGCCCTCAAGCACGGCGAAGCGGCGGATCTCGATCTTCTCACCGAGCGCGGCGTTGGCCTCGTCCAGGTGCTCCTTGACGGTCTTGCCGTCGAAGGAGGAGTCGAGCAGCGTCGCCACGTCGGCGGGCTTGCTCGCCAGGATGTGGGCGACCACACCGGCGGCCAGCTCCTGGAAGCGCTCGCCCTTGGCCACGAAGTCGGTCTCGCAGTTGAGCTCGAGAAGAGCGGCGGAGGAGTCGCTGTCCTGCTGGAGCGCGACGAGGCCGTTGGAGGCCGTACGGGCCTCGCGCTTGCCCACGTCCTTGGCGCCCTTGAGGCGCAGGAGCTCGATGGCGCGGTCGAAGTCGCCTTCGGACTCCTCAAGCGCCTTCTTGCAGTCCATCATGCCGGCAGCGGTGATCTCGCGAAGCCGCTTGACGTCGGCCATGTTCACGGAAGCCATTGCTCTTATTCCTTGTGGGATTTCGTCGTCGTCGTGGATCGGAGTGGACGCCCTGGGCGCCCGCCCCTGGTCGGTGCGGCAGGCGCGCGCCGCACCAGGGCCTTGTCGTGCGCGGGTCGTGCGCGGGTCGTGCGTTCTGCCTCGGTCGTGCGCGGTCTTGCCCGGGTCTTGCACGGTCTCAAGCGATGGCGCCGGGTCGTGCCGGCTGGGCTTCCGCCCGGCCCTTTGGCCTTCACCTGACTGGCCCGGCTTTCGCCTGGCCCGTCCGGCTGCCTCCGGAACCTTCGCTCGTACCTGGGCTTGGTCTGGGCTCGGGCTTCGTCCGGCCTGGGCGCGGACTCCGCTCGGGCCCGGGCTTTCGCCCAGGTCTCCGCTCAGCAGGACGGGCTCCGCCGGTGGAGCTCCGCTCCGCCTCGCTCGGCATACTGCCCAGCCAGGCTCGGCTTATCGCTCCGGCCCGATGGTCATCCACCTCGGCTCATCGCCTCGGCTTCCGACGCCCGGCCCTGACTTACCGCCCGAACCTGATCGCCACCCTGCCTAGGCTCTCGCCCCAGCCAGATCGCCACCCTGCCTTGACTTATCGCCTCGGCGGGGTGCCGTCCTGTCCGGCTTGCCGTCCCGGCTCGGCCGTTTGCCCAGTCGAGACGCGTACCTTGCCCTACCAAGCCTCAGCCCGCACAGGACCTCGGCCTTGCCCTTCACAACCTCGGCCCGCGCAGGACCTCGGTTCCGCTCACCCTCTGTCGGCCGGCTGCCCGCCCCGCACCGCGGTCGATGACGACCTGCGGCGCGGGGCCGGCGCCTGTACCGTGCCCGGCCTCACGAACCGGGCGCGGCGGCCGTGTCTCAGGCCTGCGGCTCGGACTCGGGGGTCGCGTCGGCAGCCGGAGCGGCCTCGGCGGCGGGCGCCTCCTCGGCCGGAGCCTCGGCAGCGGGCGCCTCGGCAGCGGGGGCCTCCTCGGCGGCGGCCTCCGGAGCAGCCTCAGGGGCGGCCTCGGCGGCCTGACCCTGACCCTGCTCGATGAGCTCGCGCTCCCACTCGGCCAGCGGCTCGGCGGCGGCCGGCTTCTCGTCACCGCGGGCGGCGCCGGAGCGAGCCATCAGACCGGCGGCGACACCGTCGGCGACGACCCTGGTGAGCAGGCCGACGGCGCGGATGGCGTCGTCGTTGCCCGGGATCGGGTAGTCGACCTCGTCGGGGTCGCAGTTGGTGTCGAGGATCGCGACGACCGGGATGCCAAGCTTCTTGGCCTCGCTGATCGCGATGTGCTCCTTCTTCGTGTCCACGACCCACACCGCGCTGGGCACGCGGCCCATGTCACGGATGCCGCCGAGCGTGCGCTCGAGCTTGTCCTTCTCGCGACGGCGCATGAGGAGCTCCTTCTTGGTGAGCCCCGAGCCGGCGACGTTGTCGAAGTCGAGCTCCTCGAGCTCCTTCAGACGCTGAAGCCTCTTGTGCACGGTGGAGAAGTTGGTGAGCATGCCGCCCAGCCAGCGCTGGTTCACGTACGGCATGCCGACCCGCGCGGCCTGCTCGGAGATGGCCTCCTGAGCCTGCTTCTTGGTGCCGATGAACAGGATCGTGCCGCCGTGGGCGACGGTCTCCTTGACGAAGTCGTAGGCACGGTCGATGTACGACAGCGACTTCTGCAGGTCGATGATGTAGATGCCGTTGCGCTCGGTGAAGATGAAGCGCTTCATCTTCGGGTTCCACCGGCGGGTCTGGTGGCCGAAGTGAACGCCGCTCTCGAGCAGCTGTCGCATGGTGACGACGGGGGCCATGTGATGGTCCTCCAGGTCTGGGCGCCCTGCGGATGGGCGCAGTTCTCGGTTGTGCCGCGGCAGCGCGTTGTCTACCGCCCTGATGCCCCAAAACCGCTCCAGCCGGGCCGGGGCCCGGACCGAGGGTGCGGTCCGCAACGGGGCATGCGAAGTCGGCCTGTTGCCACAGGCCATCGAAAAGTCTACCTCCCACACCGCCCCAGGCTGACCGTCGGAGGTCAAACCGACATACCGGGTACGGCTCACCCCACATCGTGGTCCTCCGTGGGCAACCCGGGCGACGTCCTGGGAGCGACCGGGAAGAGGTTGATCTGCGCCTCCGCGATCCTGGCGCCGCTCGGCGCGTCCTCCTGGCTGCGCTGGTGGGCGATGTACGGCTCCAGGAGCTTCTCGATCTCCGCGCTCAGTCGTCCCAGCTCGCTCGCGTCGACCCTGATCCGGGTGCGGCTGAAGCGCGTCGCGTCGCGCCATTCGTCAGTGTCGTGCTCGGTCCTGGCCAGGGCCCGGTCGGCCTCGTCGCCGGCCTCCTTGCGGAACGCCTTGATCAACAGGGTCTTGGCGTCTCGGACCTCCGGCTGGTCGTCCGGAAGCACTCCCACGCTGAACGGCTTGTGCGTCGATCTCCACAGCCGTTCGCGTCCGTCCCCTCTGGGCGGGGCGTCCTCGACGAAGCCGTACTTGGCCAGCATGCGCAGGTGATAGCTGGCGGCGCTGGGCGTGATCCCCGCGATCTCGGCCACCTCGGTCGCGGTGGCGCTGTCCTGCACGCCGAGCCGGTTGAGGATCAACAGCCTCGCCGGGTGAGCCAGCGCCCGCATCATCTTGGGATCGCTGAGCCCCTCCATGTCCTGCGTCATGTGCCAAAGGTACCCGGCGGGAGATGTGAAGCATTCCCTTTACAACTCTGAAGGGATCCCTTCATACTTATGAAGTCTTCCTTTCACATCTCTCCCCACCCGTCCGACCGGCCCCCCTTCAGCTCCCCCCGAACTCGCCACCGGAGACCCCAGCATGGACACGACGCCCCCACTCCCCCTCCGCAAACAGCGCGACTACCGCCTGCTGTGGAGCGCCCGCACGATCTCGATCACCGGCTCGGAGGTCTCCAAGCTGGCCGTCCCGCTGACCGCCATCACGCTGCTGACCGCCTCACCCGCCGAGATGGGGCTGCTGACCGCCGCCGCGCCGCTGCCCGCCCTGCTGTTCGGCCTCCAGTCGGGCGCCATCGCCGACCGTCTCACCCGGCACCGCCCGCTGATGATCGCCTGCGAACTCGTCTCTTGCGCCGCCGCCGCCACCGTCCCGCTGGCCTGGCTGCTCGGCGTCCTCACCGTGCCCTGGCTGATCATCGTGGCAGTGGTCATCGGTACGGCCGGCGTCATCTTCAAATCCGCCAACTTCCCCTACATAGCCGCGGTCGTGGACCCGTCGCAGCGCACCGAGGCCATGGCGGGCTTCCATGCCTCGTACTCGGTAGCCTCCGTGAGCGGCCCCGGCCTGGCCGGCATCCTGGTCCAGACGCTCACCGCGCCGTTCGCCGTACTGGCCGAGGCGCTGTCGTTCCTCGCCTCCGCCATCCTGCTCCGCTCGATCCGCACCCCGGAGCACAACGAGCCCACCCGCTCGTCCAGCATGTGGCACGACATCGTCGAGGGCCTGCGAACCAGCCTCACCCACCCCACGCTCCGAGCCGTCCTGGGCGCCGGCGTGACGATCAACTTCTTCGCCATGGCGTACATCGCCGTCTACATGCTCTACATGGTCAACACGCTCGACATCCCCAAGGGAATGATCGGCTTCCTCACGGCGCTGAGCGGCGCGGGCGGCCTCCTGGGCGCCTGGCTCACCTCCCGCCTGTCCAAGCGCTACGGCGAGAACCGCATCCTGCTCGTCTCGGTCCTGTTCTTCCCGCTGGACATCCTCGCCGTCGGCCTCCTGACCGGCCCCCTCTGGGTGAAGCTCACCGTCCTCGGCCTGACGGGCGTCATGACCGGCGTCATCGTGGTCGCCTTCGCCACCTGCATGGGCGTGATCACTCTCCGCGACGCCCCCACCGCACTCCGAGGCCGCGTGAACGCCACCATGACCTTCGCCGTACAGGGCGTCCTGGCCGTCGGCGGCCTGGTGGGCGGCGTACTGGCCGAGTTCATGGGCCTGCGCCCGGTCATCCTTCTCAGCGCGGCGGGCATCGCCCTGAGCAGCCTCTGGATCTGGCTCTCCCCCCTACGTCCCAACCGCCCTCAGACCTCCCACACCCCACCCGCGCCCCCTCACAACCCCAGCCCCCAGACACTGAAGAACCTGATCGAATCCAAGCGCCACTCAGTCATCTAGCCACCTCCACTCCCCCAGATCCCGCACTTCGCCCGTACGGACCCCACTACGTCTCGCTCCCGCCGCCGCTGCCCCCTCTCCGCCCCTTGCCATCTCGCCAACCGCACGTACACCCACGGCGCCTGCACCGGTCGTACGGCACACAGCCAGAACCCTCGCCCTAACGGCCTACAACGCCCCTCCCACGGTCAGTGCCTTCACCTCCCGGCGTCGGCGGTTACCGTCACTGAGGGCGGCCCGTTCCTTGGGCACAGCCTTTCTCCAGCTCTTGGCGCAGCTCTGGATCGATCGCCGCACCAGCCGCATGGTGGTGACGCAATGGTGTGACCCATGCTGACCAGGCAGAGATCGACCTGCCTCGCGCCAGCGCACTTCATCAACGTCCCGAAGCCACCCTGAGCCGTCACCGCCGGAACCGGCCATTGATGGCCGCCCAGGAGCCGCAGCACTCGGCCCTCAAGCTCCGCCGAACAGCGACCTGAAGCCGGGACGGGACGGGCCTAATACGGCAGGTAGTAGCTGAGCAGATCCGCGGTGAGCGGCGGGAAGAGCGCCTGGAACAGCTCTTCCTCTCCGGTGTAGACGTCGGGCCGGATGCGGGTCAGCCCCTCGATCCCGTGCGGGCCGAACAACAGGGCGGGCAGGTGGTCGGGTGCCACTCCGACGCCCTTCACGGCTCCAGGTCTCTGCATCGGGCCGCCTGTGACGACCTCGCCGAGGCCATCGGCGGCGACCGGGATCCGGTAATGGGCGCCGAAGGTGGAGATGACGATGTCATCGCCGGTGCGGTCCGTCCCCTCTGCGGTGAGGCGCTGCCAGAGCAGCGGCCGGAGCCGGTCGAGCAACACCGCGACGTCCGGAATGCGCACGTAGTACTGCTCCGCCCGCTTCCGCGGTTCGTGGTCGAGGAACTCCTGCCAGGCGGTGGCAGTCACGGATCCGGCCCGATGGACGACCTTCAGCTCACTCCCGGGGAACTGGGCGACGACGGCACTGAGCAGGTCGCGGGCCGCGGCCTCGTTGGCGGCGGCAGCCTCGGCCAGCAGCACCTCGTCGTCGTCGGGAGGCGTGGTGCGTCCGGTGGCGATGACGGTGCCGGCGCGCTCCAGGACCCAGGAGGTGCTCGCCTGGTGGTCCAGCAGCCATCGCCGGCATGCCGCCGAATGCGGCATGGCCACGTCGAACCCGTCCTGAGCCATGTCCTGCAGAGCTGCCATGGCGGGAATGTCGGCGGGCCGGGCGACGCGGAGTGCGGGCGTGCCCACACCGGCCGGGGGCGTGTGCACAGTCAGCGCCGACGGTATGTCGATGGCGTACTCGTAGCCGAACAGCCGGTAGAAGTACGGGATCCCGATCATCACCTGAACGACGTGACCACGGGCGGCGGAGCGGTCGTGAGCCCATCGCATGAGCGCCCGTACGAGTCCGCGTCCTTCGTATTCGCGGTCGGTGGCGACCAGTTCGACCTGGCCGGCGGGTAGGCGGATGCCGCCGACGCGCACTTCCTCGTCGAGAAGCGTCGCGGTGGACACGACCCGCTCTCCATCCACGACCACGGCGCAGGCGGACCAGCCGACCTCCGGGTCCGAGACGACCAGCCGGTGGTCGAGGGCGTCGGCCGAGTCGCCACGTTCGGTGAGCAGCGCGCTGATCTGGTCGAGGTCCGCCGGCCGTGCCTGCCGCAGAACGAGGCCGTCGGCCAGCGGGACGGGTGCGGGGGACGCTGCAGTCGGGCTCACGGTGGGACTCTTGCATCGCCCGGATGACCTCGTCCATTGGATTTCCACTCGGGCGGGCGGGCGGCGGGCTCGGCACAGGGCAGGTTGTCCACAGGAGGCTCCCCACCGCTTCCTGTATCCACAGAATCCCGCTCGCCTCGACCTCCACGGGCCGCTCCCGGCAAGACTCCCCGCCATGCCCCCTCGCCCACCCCTCCCCGCCCTGCCCCCTCGCTCAGCACCCCTCCCCGCCCTGTCCCCTTGCTCAGCACCGCCACCGCCGAGACCACGCACGCAGAACGTGGGCCGCCGTGCCGCGATCTCCCTGGTCGTGCTCACAACAGCGATCACGCTCACGACCATCGCCACCCCGGCTCCGCTGGCGAAGGCCGCCCCACCCGCCTGGCGCTGGCCACTCGACGGCAGCCCCCGCGTCCTGCGCCGCTTCGCCCCGCCCTTGGCTCCTTGGCTGGCCGGACATCGCGGCATCGACCTGGCCGCGTCCGCCGACACCCCCGTCCTGGCCGCGGGCTCAGGCACCGTCCGCTACGCAGGCCCAGTAGGCGGAAGGGGAGTCGTCACCATCGACCACCCAGGCGGCCTCCGAACGACGTACCTGCCGATCAGCGCCTCGGTGAAGCAGGGTGAGCCGATCACGATGGGCAGCCGTCTGGGAGTCGTACAAGCCGAACACGGCCATTGCCAGGAGTCATGCCTGCACTGGGGCCTGATCCAAAGCGCCCGCTACCTGGACCCTCTTCTCCTCCTGGGCCACGCCCCCATCCGCCTCCTCCCCATCTGGCCCAAGACCGCCCCACCGCGGACCACCCCACCCCTGCTCCCTCCGGCCCCCAAAACACCCTCCGAAGCACCCTTTATCTATCCCTCCAAGCCTTCCGAAGCGCCCGATGCCGTCCCCGTCGAGCCCTCCGACGCACCCCTTGCCGTCCCCCTTGAGCACTCCGAAGCCCCGCTTGACGTCTCATCCAACCCCTCGGAGGCGTTCGCAGGCAGCACCTCAACCCCACCCGCCCTCCCCCTGCTCACCAAGGTGTCCGCCGCTTTCCACCGCCCGAACCCGCCCCTGCTTCCACACCTGAACCCGCCTGCTCCGCTCACACGGAGCCTGCTCCCCAATGCCCCCGTGCCTCCTCCGCCCCCGCTCTTCGTCCCTCTCCCCCCGTCCCTGCTCACAGTTCTCGCGCACCACGACTCATCCGCGAACCAACACAACGCGCTCCCAGCCCCCTACTCCACCGTCCCGCAGGCACTTGGCCTCACCGCAGAGCCGACCCCCGAGACCCCGCTCATCACCCCTGCGGTCACCTCCTCACGCCCGGAGATGCGTTCCAGCGACCTCCCCCTCCGCAACCAATCAGCCAGAACTCCCGAGCAGTGGCATGACTCAACTCACGCCCCTTCCAGATCCCTTGCAACCGTCCTCCGCCTCCTGACACATGCGGCATCGCTGCCAGCAGCCCCAGCGATCGGACTGGGCACCCTCCTCGGCGCCGCTCTCCTGATCACAGCCCTACGCCGCCGCCGACGCCCCCACAAGAAGCACCACGGCTCAAGAAGCGGCCAACACCGCAAACCCCCAATAGAAGGGCTCCACAGACGCCCCACCCCACCCTCACGACGCTCCTCCTGACCCCCTCAAAGACTCACTCTTCAAGCCCTAAACCCGACACCTGCCAAGAACCTCCAAGCTCACAACGAGACCCCCACAACGGCCACCCGCATCAAGCCAGAAATGCCCTCAAGGCAACCAAGATGCCCATCCATTCACCGCCGCTGGATGAACACGACCGTCAAATCTCATCGGGAAACGCGTGCGCCCTTGATCCGGACCAAGCCCCAACTAATAAGAGCGCCTTGTTCGCCCTCCGGCCTCGCGGCCCAGCCGCCGTCCGCCGCCTCCGTAGCCATCGGCCGTCGCCATCGGCCGTCGCCATTCCCCCACCGCCGTCCGGCCACCGCCGTCCGCCCACCACCCACCGCCGACGCCCGACACCGACACCGACACCGACCAACCGTCTCTGAACTCTCCGCCCTTCGCGCTTCTTGCTCTTCGCGCCCTCTGCTCCTCTGCGCCCCTCACCGCCGAGCCAGGCACCGAAGTACGGTGCACCAGGACCGCACTGCCAAGTTGCGGCCTACGTCGAGCGCACGGCACCTGCGCCGTGCGTGGTTGTGGTTGGTTGCCTGTAGCGGCACAGGCCACCAACGCCATGTGAATGGCGACCACTCATTTCTTGGCCGCCGTAGGTCAGCCCAGTCGCCACATGGCCGCCGCTCCCCTGTAGCAAGACGCTTCTATGCGCCGTAGGGGGAGCTCGTCAGCAGGGGACCGAACAAACCCGGGACTCACTTGGGCGAGGGCTGGCCCCACGCCGGAGCCCGTACCCCAGGGGGGCGGCGTTCACCCGGACGGTGGCTAGACCCGCGCCGGAACCTGCGCCCCAGTGGGCGGCGTTCACCCGGACGGTAGCTAGACCCACGCCGGAGCCCCCACCCCCCTGGGGCGGGGACTCATCCAAGCGGCGGCTAGACCGACCCGCGCTGAAGCCCCCGCCCCCCTGCTGGGATGAGAGACTCCCAGGCTGTGGCTGGCCCCTGATGGGAGACCATGCCCGCGAATACTCCAACGCCGGAGTGGTTTCTTCCTCTACCGTCCGCGCCGCGTTCGTACGAGTCCTTCGTTCCCCGTTCCTCCTCGGAGGGGGCCAGGTACAGACGCGTCCTGCTGTGGGATGGCGGCGCGTGTCTGAAACGTCCAGCAAGCCGGCGGCAGCCAGGAGTATCGGGTCCTCGATCAAGGCGCTGCACGTGACCCACACCTTCGCACCCACACCTCCGCGCGCTCGACTCCCGCGCGCCTATCCGGTAGAGCAACCGTCGGTTAGGTGGTCGCCGCCGGTCTTTCGCTCCACCCCGTGAATCCAGCACTGCCTGCGCGGCAGGAACATGCTCTTCGCGTCATTGCCTCTCGCCCCTTCGCATCCCTCGCGCAATGACGACACTGCCGTGTCGTCGCGCCGTCGGGTTCTCTGGACGACGTGGCTACAGGTCTTGGGTAGTTGGCGTCGGTGTGGGAACTGCGCAGCACGCCCGAACGCGTCGTGCCGCGCCGCCTGGCGGCGGGCTCGGCCGGGCCCAATGCCTGCGTGGATGCTTGGTTCGACGTCTTATGGCCCTTGCCGCTCAGCCGGGGAGCGAGGGGTGGGTGAGAGAGGCAATGGCGTGCTGGTGTCTGTGGTCAGGCGCGGGGGTGGGCTTGGCGGTATGCGGTGCGGAGGCGGTCGATCGAGACGTGGGTGTAGATCTGGGTTGTGTTGAGGGAGGCGTGACCGAGTAGTTCCTGGACGCTACGCAGGTCTGCGCCTCCTTCGAGCAGGTGGGTTGCGGCGGTGTGCCGCAGTCCGTGTGGGCCCATGTCGGGGGCGCCCTCGGTCTGAGCCAGCCGCGCGTGCACCACCCGTCGTACGGTGCCGGCGTCGATCCGGCCACCACGGACACCGAGGAAGAGGGCCGGCCCGGAGCGTTCCCGAACCCAGATGGGACGCCCGTTGATGCACCATCGGTCCAGAGCTCGAAGCGCTGGCAGCCCGAACGGCACGGAACGCTCCTTTCGTCCCTTGCCCAGGACCCTGATGACATGCCGGTCCCGGTCCACGTCATCGACGTCGAGGGCGCAGAGCTCACCCACCCGCACACCCGTGGCGTAGAGGAGTTCCAGGAGGGCCTGGTCTCGAAGGTCTTTGGGATCGCCGGTGGACTGGGGCGCGCTCAGGACGGTCTGGGCCTGCTCCTGGTCGAGCACGGCAGGCAAGGGACGGGGCGCCTTTGCGCTGCCCAACAACAGGCCGGGGTCGGCGGCCAGCCAACCCCGGCGGTGACAGTACGCGGTGAAGGTACGGACGCAGGCCGTTCTGCGGGCCAGCGTGGCTCTTGCCTTGCCTGCACTGTGCTGGTCGGCCAGCCAGCCTCTCAGCTCGCTGATGTCCAGGCCGTCAAGCCGTCCATGGAGATGGTCGAGGAGGGCGGTGATGTCGGAGAGATAAGCGCGCACTGTATGTGGGGAAAGGTCTCGCTCGAACCGCAAATACCTCTCGAACTCAGCAAGCACTTCGTCGGCATTCACGTCACGGTTCAAACCGGAGTTCAGGCCACGATCCAGGTCCGCGTTCACGTGGGGGTTCGAGTCCGCGTTCACATCGGGGTTCAGACCGGCGTTCACGTCGGGGTTCAGGTCGGGATTTGGGTCGCGGTTCAGGCTGTCGTTCAGGTCGTTGTTCAAGGCTTCACCTATTGTCCGCACGAAACATTCGCCCCTTGTGTCACTGCTGTGCCGCCTGATGCCTCGGGCTCGCCATGGGAGCGGTGTGCAGCTCAACCGCCCGAGCGTCCGTCCGAGCGGCCGAGCACGGCACGGCACGGCGCGGCACGGCGCGGCACGGCGCGGACGTCGGCTGCGGCTTGGTTGCGCATCACATTGCCCACATGTCAGTCATTTTCGATCGCCTACATGCCCTCTTCCTTCACCATCTCACCCGATGCACTCGCCCCTTGGTTCATGGTGGCTGTCACATCGGCGGTGCTGCATGCCCCTACGTCACAAAGGTTGGTCAGGTAAGGGGTGCGAGTTCGTCGGGGTGGGGCGGGGGTGGGGTGTCGTCTTCTGCAGGTGGCGGAGGGTCTGTGGCTGGGGCTTCGTTGGCCGGGGGTGGGGTCAGGGCCATGGTTTCGGGGGCTTTCGGGTAGCTGGATGTGGTTTTGCGGAGGCGCCAGCCGCCGCCCGCTCGTTCTATGTATCCGGCTGCGGCCAAACCGCCCAGGGCGCTCAGTGTGATGTCCATGCTGACGCCTGCTGAGACCGCTATCGAGGCCGGACCGGCGCCGCCGCGGGTGGGGATGGCGTCCAGGACTCTCTTGGTGGATTCGCTGAGACCGTCGCGGGGGACGATGGGCGTTCGGGTCTGCGGGGCCAGGTCGTCGCCCATGACGCCGACTAGTTCGATCATTTCCTCCGGAGTGGTGACACAGACCGCCTTGCGTTCGCGCAGGAGTTTGTGGCAGCCGGCCGACAACGCGGACGTGGTGGGCCCGGGCACCGCCCCCAGGTGACGGTTGAGAGTGAGCGCGTGGCCGGCGGTGTTCAGGGCACCGCTGCGGAGGGCTGCCTCCACGACGGCCGTGCCTCTGGTCAGGGCGGCGATGAGGCGGTTCCTGATCAGGAACCGGGCGCGGGTGGGATGGACGCCGGGCGGGCATTCGCTCATCACGACGCCCTGCTCGCGGACCTTGGCGAAGAGCTCCTGATGGCCGCTCGGGTAGCAGATGTCCACTCCGCAGGCGAGAACGACCACCGTGGGTGAGCCGGCCAGCAGGGCGCCCTTGTGGGCCGCGCCGTCCACCCCGTAGGCGCCGCCGGAGACGACGGACCAGCCCGCTTCGCTGAGGCCGATGCCGAAGTCGGCCGCGATGTGCAGACCGTACTGGGTGGCGGCTCGGGCTCCTACGACGGCCACGGACTGCAGGCAGGCGAAGCGGAGATCGGCCGTGCCGTGCAACCAGAGGCCCAGGGGGCGGCTCGGGCCGAGATGGTCCAGTTGCGTGGGCCATTCGGGGTCGCCTGGGACGATCAGCCTGGCTCCGTGCTTCTCGCCGGCCTCCAGATCGGCGGCGGGCTTCGACGCAGCCAGGCGGAGGAACCAGGCGTTCAGCCGCCCCGACAGGTCACACGGACGTTCCTGCCGGGACTCCTGGGCGGTGAAGGCCGGTGGAAGTGCGCGCTCGCGGATCGCCTCCACCGCGCCGGAGGCACCGAGGTGGGCCACCAGGCGGCCCATGGCCGTGTCGCCCACGTCGGCGGCTCGCATGAGGGCCGCACGTGCCTCATGCTCTGGACTAATCACGGGGACCTCCTGGTGATCTTCATGGGCGGGTTCGTGTGCAGGCGGACGGCCGGGGTCACGGTTGTACTCCGAGCCAGAAGCCGAGAGCTGCGGTGGTCTCGTCTTCTTCTGGGCGGTCTTTGTCGGCGAGGTCGGCGAGGGTCCAGGCGACGCGCAGCGTGCGGTCGAGGCCGCGGGCGGTGAGGGAGCCCGAGTCGAGGCAGGAGGTCATGGGCTTCATCGCCGCATCGGACGGACGCAAGTCGGAGTGGAGGACGGATGAGGGTATCTCGGCGTTCGTCCGCCAGGGGGTGTGGGCCAGGCGTTTGACGGCGCGCTCGCGGGCCAGCAGGACGCGTTCGGCCACTGTTTCGCTGGATTCGACGAAGTGGCGGTCGGCCAGGAGCTCGCGTCTGGACGAACGGGCGACCGTGACCTTCATGTCGATGCGGTCGAGGAGGGGCCCGGACAGCCGGCCCAGATATCGACGTCTTGTGGTGGGCGAGCAGCGGCAGGTCGCGCCGGCCTGGTCGTCGGCCTGGGCGCAGGGGCACGGGTTGGCGGCAAGCACCAGCATGAACCGGGCGGGGAACGTCACCGACGCCGCGGATCTGGACACCGTGACACGCCCCGACTCCAGCGGTTGCCGCAACGAGTCGAGGACGTGACGAGGGAACTCGGGGGCCTCGTCCATGAACAGCAGGCCCCTGTGCGCGAGGGAGACCGCTCCCGGACGGACGACCGTGCTGCCACCACCGATGATGGCGGCCGCCGTCGCCGTGTGGTGGGGGCTGACGAACGGCGGACGGTTGATCATGGGACTGTCGGGCGGCAGCAGCCCCGCGACGGAGTGGATGGCCGTGACCTCCAGGGCATGGTCGAGCTCCAGGTCCGGCAGGAGGGTGGGAAGGCGTTCGGCCAGCAGGGTCTTGCCGGTGCCGGGCGGGCCCACCATCCACAGGTTGTGGCCGCCTGCGGCGCACACCTCCAACGCTCGGCGGGCCACGGGCTGGCCGACGACGTCCGCCAGGTCGACGGCGGGCTGGGCCACGGGCTTGGGCGTGTCGACGCGGCCAGCGATCTCGGGTTCGGGTGGCTTGTCGCCTTTGCGTAGCCACTCGACCAGCTGGCGCAGGTGAGCCACCGGGACCACGTTCACGTCGGGGACCAGGCCCGCTTCCCCCGAATTCTCCGACGGGACGATGATCGTGGCGTCTTCGTGCGCCGCAGCGGCGCCGAGGATGGACGGGAGCACTCCGCGCACGGGCCTGATGCGGCCGTCGAGGCCGAGCTCGCCCAGGAAGAAGGGCTCGGCGATGCGCTCCGCCGGGACGACTCCTGCGGCTCCCAGGATGGCCATGGCGATGGCGAGGTCGAACTGGGATCCGCGCTTGGGGAGGCTGGCGGGGAAGAGGCTGACGGTGATGCGGGCGTCCGGCCATGGGTAACTGCTGTTGACCACGGCGGATCGCACCCGGTCGCGGGCCTCGCTGAGCGCCGTGTCGGGCAGACCGATGAGGTGGATGCCGGCCAGGCCGTTGCCCACGTCGGCCTCGACCTCGACGCTGCGGCCACTCACACCGACCAGCGCGACGCTGCGGGTGCGGGCAACGGCCATCTAGATCGCCCCCCGTATGTGGCGCAGGGCGAAGTTGCCCGCGAAGCGCTCAAGGGCGATCACGTCTATGCGTACGGCTTCGAAGGACCGGGACTGCGCCGACAGCCATTTGGCGGCCAGCATGCGGAGCCGCGCCAGTTTGGTCTGGTTCACGGATTCCAGGGCTGTGCCGTGGGATCTGCTCGATCTGGTCTTCACCTCGACGACCACCAGGACCTGACCGTCCAGGGCGATGATGTCGATCTCGCCGCGACGGCAGCGCCAGTTGCGTTCGAGGATCGTCATTCCCTTGGCTTCGAGGTAGATCGCGGCCAGGTGCTCGCCTTCTTTGCCGAGCTCGTCTTTCGGGGCCATGGGGGCGTCCCTTCGTCCGTCGTCGGTGCTGTGTTCGGTCACCGACCTTGACGGATGGCGGGGAGATCAGACGGAGGCGAACGGGATTCTGGGGATAGCGGGGAGAGCTGGGCGGCGGCTTGTGGATAACTCCACGCAACCGAGGCTCGTTGCCGGGCCATCGAGGGGTGTCATCTGTGCATCCATGCCGGGATGACGGAACGGTTCGGAACGTTGTGTGATCAGGTGCGGTGTGACTGTCCTGCCCGAGGCGGCTCGCCCGTGGCACGACAGTCGGCCACTGCACAGCGCAGGGGCGGCGGAGGCGCACCATGAGCCCTGCGGCCCTCCGCGGGCCCCTGAAGCGATGCGGACGGCTGGCGGCGACGGTGTAGGTAGGACGCGGTACCCATCCCACGAGGCAGCACATGCCGGGCAGTACGTAGGAGGAGGCGGGTAAGCACTGGCAGAGGGCGGCAGCGTGTAGCGGGAGGCGGGCAGACGCCTGCATCGTGGGCCAGATGGCTCTCATCTTGAGCCGGCTGCCAACGCTCATCGCAGGCCAGGCGTCGCTACCCTGAGCTGGCTAGTGCTTCCGCCTGCCCGGCGACCCTCACCTTGCGCTCGGCGACGACCATCGCAAGCCGGACGACGCCCCAGCACGCGCTGATGGCGCCCAGCGTGTGCAGCAGCGCTCAGCGTGTGCAGCAGCGCTCAGCGTGTGCCCGCAGCGCTCAGCGTGTCCCGGCAGGGAGCCAACGTGCCCCGAAAGGGCCCAACGTGTGCCGACACTGCCCAGCAAGCACCCGGCGGGCGCCACAGCGCAGAGCAGGTCACCAGCGTGCAGGATGCGGGACTCAGCATGCTTGCAGGCATGCGTCGTGCAAGGCATCGGGCCGATGAGGTCAGCGTTGGTCAACCAGCAACAAGACTTCCTGGGACCAATAGCCGCCCAGAGCGATGAGTCCCCCGATGCGGCGTGACACCAGCAGCGTCACGCACAACACCAGAACCCCGGACCTCCCGGAGCGAGCACAACGTCAACCGAGCCGACACGCCGCCGGACGCACCAGCAACACCCGGCGCCCGCCCCACCCGCCCCCGCCTCGACGGCGCCCTTCGACCTACCCCGAGAACCCTTCCTTGGGCATCTCCAGGTCGGCCTTGGCCAGCTCTTCCACGTTCACATCCTTGAACGTGACCACCCGCACGTTCTTGACGAACCGCGCCGGCCGGTACATGTCCCACACCCAGGCGTCCTGCATCTTCACATCGAAGAAGACGTCGCCGTTCTCCGCCGTACGGACGTCGAGGTCGACCGAGTTGGTCAGGTAGAACCGACGCTCAGTCTCCACGACGTATGTGAACAAACCGACGACATCACGGTATTCGCGGTAAAGCTGCAGCTCCATCTCGGTTTCGTATTTTTCGAGATCCTCTGCGCTCATCGCGGTCCTCCTGTCGTACCGGTCCCCCGGTTCGCCTGCTCAGGCAACCCCGGCCCCCATCTCATTTTCACCCATCCCCCTGGCCACCGTGACGAAGGAGTAACGGTGTTCGGGGCACGGGCCATGTCTCTCCAGTGCCAAACGGTGTCCTGGCGTGACATACCCCTTGTGCTCGGCAAAACCGTACTGAGGGAACCTTCGATCCAGCTCGACCATGAGGCGGTCCCTCGTCACCTTGGCCACGATCGACGCGGCCGCCACGCAGGCGGCCACCTGATCCCCCTTCCACACCGCCAGGGACGGCGCGGGCATTCCGGGCACCGGGAAGCCGTCCGTGAGGATGTACTCCGGATCACATGGCAACTGCGCCACAGCCCGCCGCATTCCGGAGATGTTGCTCCTGTGCAGCCCCCGGGCGTCGATCTCGGCGGCCGGGATCACCACGACGCCCACGTGGGCGGTGGCGACGACGCGGTCGTACAGGCGCTCGCGCACCGGCGGGGACAGCACCTTGGAGTCACCGAGACCGTCGATCTCCCTGCGCAGGACGACGGCCGCGACGACCAGCGGCCCGGCGCAGGCGCCGCGGCCCGCCTCGTCGACGCCCGCGATCGGGGTCAGCCCACGGCGGGCCAGCGCCCGCTCGTAGGCGTAGAGTCCGGAATCGCGCCGGACGACGCTCGGTCGAGGGCGGAACGCAACTGTCATGACACTCGAAGCGTACGCCCCATTCGCCGCAAACCGCGACCGAAAGCCCCTTACTTGACCTTGTCGAAAGTCTCGGGCGTGGAGAACAGGTAGCCGCGCGACAGCGGCCAGTAGCGGACGACCGCCTTGCCGATCACGTCGTCGACGGAGATGAAGCCGCCGCCGGGCTCGTCCATGTGGGCCCGCGAGTCCGCCGAGGCGGTGCGGTGGTCGCCCATCAGCCACAGCTTGCCGGCCGGGACGGTGACGCTGAACTTGTCGCCGCCGCCGAAGTCGCCGGGGTAGAGGTAGGACTCCTCGTCGAGCGGCGTGCCGTTGACGCTGATGCGGTGCTTGGAGTCGCAGCACACCACCTTGTCGCCGCCGACGCCGATGACCCGCTTGATGGTGTCCTCGCCGGTGCGCCAGCCCTTGAAGACCACGATGTCGCCGCGCTCGGGATCGCCCGCCAGCTTGTTGACGAAGACCCGGTCGTTGATGAGCAGGGTGTTCTCCATCGACTCCGACGGGATGTAGAACGACCCGATCACGAACGCCTGGAGCAACAACGCGATGCCCACGCCGAGCACCAGCAGCAGGACGGTCTCCCGGAAGCCGCCCTTTTTCTTCTCTTTGGCCACGCCCTCCGCCTTCTTGGTGACGGCCATCAGCGCTTCCTCCCCAACCGGCGCCGACGAACCAGGACCAAGGGTACGGCCAGCCCGAACCCGGCCACCAGCGGTACGGCCCCTCCGAGTGCCTGGAGCGCGGGCTGCGCGAAGGTGTCGGGTATGGACAACACGCCCGCCCGGTTGAACGGCCAGACGATCACGAAGGCCCGGCCGATGACCTGACCTTCGGGGATCGAGCCGCCGCCCTGGTCGCCGGTGTGCGAGCGAGAGTCGAGCGAGACGGAACGGTGGTCGCCCATCACCCACAGCCGCCCGGGCGGCACGGTGATGTCGAAGAACCGGTCGGACGGCACATTGCCCGGATAGAGGTAGCTCTCCTCGTCGATGGCCGTGCCGTTGACCGTGATGCGCCCCTTGGAGTCGCAGCACTTGACGTGGTCGCCGCCCACGCCGATGACCCGCTTGATGTAGTCCTTCTCGCCGGGGACGACGCCGAAGGCCGTGCCGACCCAGCGGAAGAAGCCCGCGATCGGGTTGGACGGCTCCTCGACCTCGAACTCGCCGTCCCAGGAGTCGACGCCGGAGAAGACGACCACGTCGCCGCGCTCGATGTCACGGGTGTGGTAGACGAGCTTGTTGACCAGGACCCTGTCGTTCTTGAGCAGGGTGTTCTCCATGGACTCCGACGGAATGTAGAAGGCCTGGATCACGAACGTCTTGATGATCAGGGCCAGCACGAGGGCCACAACGACAAGTACGGGGAGTTCTTTCCAGAACGACCCCTTCTTCTCCTTGTCGCCCTTTGCCGGCTTCTGAGTCTCTTCGGCGACCACGTCCACCTCGTCCTCGACAGGGCGGCGCGAAGCGCCGTACTCCTGGTCTTCGCTTGTCATCGCTGACGAGCCTAGATGATGGAACGGCTCGACAAGCCTCGACCGACGTTACACCCACGCACGAGTCGCTCCACATAAAGGAAATGGCCCCGCAAAGCCGAAAGGCCCGTGCGGTGCACGGGCCTTTCGGAAAAGATTGGGGTTACTTCGCGGGCGTGGCCTCACGCTTCTCGCGGATACGGGCGGCCTTGCCGCGCAGGTCGCGCATGTAGTAGAGCTTGGCGCGACGCACGTCACCGCGGGTCACGAGCACGATCTTCTCGATGACCGGGCTGTGCACCGGGAAGGTGCGCTCGACGCCGACGCCGTAGCTGACCTTGCGGACCGTGAAGGTCTCGCGGGCGCCGCTGCCCTGCCGGCGCAGCACGAAACCCTTGAAGACCTGGATACGGGAGCGGTTGCCTTCGACGACTCGTACGTGGACCTCGAGCGTGTCACCGGGGCGGAACGCCGGGACGTCGCTCCGAAGGGTCGCCTTCTCGAGCTCCTGGATCTTCGTGTGCATGAGAGCTGTCCTCAAGTCCTCGCGAGCACGCGGAGGTCCACCCGGCCGGAGCTCGCGGCGGACACGCTTGCTGATTTGGTGAACCCGGGACCGTTACCCGGGCATGACGGACCAACCGTGTGATGGTCGGCAGCGATTCAGTTTGCCACATCTTCCGGCCGGACGCGAAACGAGAGCTCGTCGAGCAGCTTTTTGTCGTGCTTGTCGAGCGTCTCGGGATCGAGCGCCGCAGCCAGTTCCGGCCGGTTACGCACCGTACGCCGGAGCGCCTCGTCCCGTCGCCATCGGGCGACTTTTCCGTGATGTCCGGACAGCAGCACCGAGGGAACCTCGTGCCCGCGCCAGACCGGCGGCTTGGTGTAGACCGGGCCTTCCACCAGGTTCTGCATCGAACCGGGCGCGAAGGAGTCGTCCACGGCCGACTGGGCGTTGCCCAGCACGCCGGGCAGCAGCCTGCCGACGGCCTCGACCATCACCAGCACCGCGACCTCGCCGCCGGCCAGCACGTAGTCGCCGATGCTGACCTCGTCGACCCGCAGCCGGGCGCCGTACTCGGCCATGACGCGCGAGTCGATGCCCTCGTAGCGCCCGCAGGCGAACAGCAGCCACGACTCGGCGGCCAGTTCCTGGGCCATCTCCTGGGTGAACGGCCGCCCGCTCGGCGTCGGCACGATGACCCGCGGCGCGCCGTCGCCGATCACCGAGTCGATGGCCTCGCCCCAGACCTCGGGCTTCATCACCATGCCGGGACCGCCGCCGTACGGCGTGTCGTCGACCGTCCTGTGCACGTCGTGCGCCCAGTCGCGGAGCTGGTGGACGCGTACGTCGAGGGTGCCGCGCTCGCGCGCCTTGCCGATCAGCGAGACGTCGAGCGGGGCGAAGTACTCGGGGAAGATGGAGATGATGTCGAGGCGCATCACAGCAGGCCCTCTGGCGGGTCGACGACCAGGCGCCCGCCCGTCAGATCGACCTCGGGCACCAGGGCCTTCACGAACGGGATGAGCGCGTCGTCCTGCCCGCGCCGGCGTACGACCAGCAGGTCCTGGCCGTGGTGCAGCACGTCGGTGACCTCGCCGACGGGCTCGCCGGACACGGTCTCCACCGCCAGCCCGACGAGCTGGTGGTCGTGGAACTCGTCCGGGTCGTCCGACGACTCCACGTCGGCGGAGTCGATGACCAGCATGGTGCCCCGGAGCTCCTCGGCGGCGTCGCGACCGTGAACCCCCTCGAACGCGATCAGCAGCACGCCCTTGTGCCAGCGGCGGCTCTCGACCACGAGCGGCCCCGCGCTCGCCGGGTCGGTCGCGACTGCCACGCCCTCGGCGAAGCGCAGCTCGGGATCGTCGGTGCGCACCTCCACGGTGACCTCGCCGCGTACACCGTGCGGACGGCCTATCCGGCCGACGACCAGCTGCACGTAAATCCACCTTCTCCTAACGCAAGCGCCCCCATCAGCCCTTTCGGGACCGATGAGGGCGCGAATTCCTGACGCTAACGGACTGCTTCGTCCAGGTCGAGCAGATCGACCCGTACGTACTTCCCGTCGGCCAGGGCGTTCACAACGGTGCGCAGCGCCTTGGCGGTGCGCCCGCCGCGTCCGATGACCTTGCCCAGGTCCTCGGGGTGCACCCGGACCTCCAGGACGCGCCCGCTGCGAATGCGGCGAGCACGGACCCGGACATCGTCGGGATGTTCGACGATGCCCTTAACGAGGTGCTCGAGAGCCTCCTCGAGCACGTCAGCCCTCGCCCTCGGTCGGGGTCTCGGCGGCGGGGGCGGCCTCAGCCTCTTCCTTCTTCTTGGCACGCTTGGGCGCCGTGGTGGCGGCCGTGCCGGTGTCGCCACCGGACAGCGCCTCCTTGGCCGCGGCCTCGTAGAGGGCGTGACGGTCGGGCGCGGGCTCGGCGACCAGCAGCGGCGCCGGGGCGGCCTCGCCCTTGAACTTCTGCCAGTCACCGGTGAGCTTGAGCAGCTTGAGCACCGGCTCGGTCGGCTGCGCGCCGACACCCAGCCAGTAGGCCGCACGCTCGGCGTTGACCTCGATGCGCGAAGGGTTTTCCTTCGGGTGGTACAGGCCGATCTCCTCGATCGCCCGGCCGTCACGCTTGGTGCGGCTGTCGGCGACGACGATTCGGTACTGAGCGTTGCGGATCATGCCGAGCCGCTTGAGCTTGATCTTGACTGCCACTGGTGTGGTCTCTCCTGCATTCGAGCGTGGGTGAACGGCACCTCATCGAGTGGGGCACGATGAGAGGACGTTCCAGGGACAGGCGTGGCCGGCAGGAGATGAGAGGGCACCCACCTGGTCACGATGTTCCAACATGTCATTCTGCCAGACCGCGGACAGTGCCTTCGACCTGTCCCGGCAGGCCGCGGCAAAGGCTCGGCAAGGGCCGCGTGTCACCTCGCCCGACTTGATCAACTTCCCTGCGGAATGGGTGGGTGACGACCACGACCAATCCGCTGTTCACGCGCGCGCGGCTGCTCACCGCCGGCGCGTCCGTCCTGCTCACCGGCGCCTTGTTCGGGCTTACGGCCACCGCAGCGGCGGGCGAGTTCGCCAACGCCAACGGTATCGGCCTGACCATCACCGAGATCCCGGAACTGGGCCAGCCGGGCTTCTCCGGCACCTGGGGCACGGCGTCCGTCGGGCCCGACCCCGGCACCGACACCGGCGACTGGAGCGACCCCGACGGGGTCACCGACTTCGTCAGCCTGGCCAACGAGCAGATCCAGGCCGACGGCCTCGACACGCCGGACGTCTGGGAGGCCAGCGCCCAACTGGTCGTCAACACCCTTCAACTCAACCCGGACGCGTCCGAGCCGCTGCTGGTCACGGGCAACGTGGAGACGCACGCGCGGTGCACGCCGCCGGCTCCGGCGATGGCGTCCGTGCAGGCGGCGCCGGGGACCATCACGGTGCTCGGCGTGCCCGTGGACCAGGGGACCACGGAGGTGCCCGCGACGGGCGCGCAGCTCGGGTACCCCGGCGTGTACGACGGGATCCTGACGGTGGTCAGGACCGACAACGCCACGACGAACGACGCGACCTCCGCCGAGGCGGACATGACGATCTCGATCTCGGCCAGCCTGCGTGACGCCGAGGGGAACGTCGTCTACGAAGGGCCGCTCACGGAGGTCACCATCGGCCGGGTGGAGGTCAACTGCGTCCCCAACCAGCCCACCCCGACGCCCACGATCACCCCCACGGTGACCCCGACACCCACGCCCACCGTCACTCCCACGCCCACCGTGACACCCACCCCCACGGTCACCCCCACCGTGACGCCCACACCCACCGTGACGCCCACACCCACCGTGACACCGACGCCTCCGGTCACGCCGACGCCGAACCCGACGCCCACCGTGACACCGACCCCCACCGTGACGCCCACACCGACCGTGACGCCCACACCCACGGTGACGCCCACACCCACCGTGACACCCACACCCACGGTCACGCCGACGCCCATCGTGACGCCGACGCCGAACCCGACGCCCACTGTGACGCCGACGCCCACGCCGAGCCCAACGCCCACGCATGACTGCACTCACAAGCCGCACAAGACTCACAAGCCGTACGAGAAGAGCCACTGGCCCCCTTGCGAGTGGCCGTACAGCCCGCATGAGCCGCACCACCACGGCGGCCCCGGCGGTCATCAATGGCCCGGCGACCACGGCGGCGACTTCGGCCCAGCGCACGAAGACGCCTGGGTGACCCAGAGGTCCCCGCTCACCGGCCTGCCGATGTGGATGCCCATAACGGCCGCCTCAGGATGGCTCCTCATGGACCCCGCTCTGCAGTGGATGCTCCTCTGCCGTTAGAGCAGGCCGAACGACCTCACGTCCGCGCGCCCGGTGACCGACCACGGTCCCGGGCGCGCACCCGTTCGGGCGAGCGCGAACACACCGCCGAACAGCGGCACAGCCCCGACGCACAAACCACCGTCATGAAGGCGGCGCGGGTAGGGGTAGTACGAGAAGGACCGGCGCGAAAAGGGCGCCGGGGCGAGAAAGACCGGCGCCAAAACCCGCCAGCACAGGACCGACGGCGCAAGGGCCGCCAGCACAGGGCCGCCACCGCAGTGGACGCCAGCACAGGGACCGCCACCGCAAGGGACGCCAGCACAGGGACCGCCAGCACAGAGGCCGCCACCGCAAGGGGCGCGGACGTAAGGGGCGCCATCGCAAGGGGCCGCCGACGTAAGGGGCCGCCACCGCAAGGGGCCGCCGCCGCAAGGGACGCAGGTGTAAGGGCGCGCCTGGATGCCCAGAGCTTCCGGTGCGGGGCGAGGCCCGCCATGGCACGCGTAAGAGACACGGCTCCGAGTCGGGCGCCAGACAGGCGCGGCGAACAGACAGACGCGCCGGTCGGCCAGCCCAGGGTCGTGGTCAGGGACAGGCGCGCGCCCGGCAAGGATGCGCGCGACAGATGGCCACGCAATAGACAGCTACACGCCAGACAACACGTGAAAGGGACCTGCCCGACAAGCAGGCGCGGGAGGCGGACGCGGCAGGCCCAAGCAGACGCGCAGGCTGCCGGGCAAACCCGCAGGACCGGTAAAGGTGCAGGCCCGGCAAAAGTGCAGGTCGGACAGACGTGCAGGCCGGGCAGGGGCGGGCGGAACGGGGGCCCGCCCCGGTCGGCGCGGCTACTGCCCGGGCAGCTTCAGCTTCGACGGGTCGAAGCCCGGCGGCAGTTCGAGCCCCGGCGGCAGCTTGCCGCCCAGGTTCCCCAGCACTCCCCCGGCCTTGGGCGCGCCGCCCTCGCCGTCGGGCGACGGGGACGCCGACTTCTCCAGGCCCGCCTTGCGCGGGTCGCCGCTGACGCGCCGCCCCTTCTTGGCCTTCTTCTGAGCCTTGGACGCCTTCCCGCGCCCCCCGGGCATGCCCGGCAGCCCCATGCCCCCGGCCACCCGCTTCATCATCTTCTGCGCCTCGAAGAAGCGCGTGACGAGGTTGCTCACGGCGCTGACCGTGACGCCGGAGCCGGCGGCGATGCGGGCGCGGCGGGAACCGTTGATGATCTTCGGGTCCTGCCGCTCGCCGGGCGTCATCGAGCGGATGATGGCGGCGATGCGGTCGAGGTCGCGGTCGTCGATGGAGTTGAGCTGGTCGCGCATCTGCCCCATGCCGGGCATCATGCCGAGCAGGTTCTTGATGGGGCCCATCTTCTGGACCATCATCATCTGCTCGAGGAAGTCGTCGAGCGTGAAGTTCTCGCCCGAGGTGAGCTTGCCCGCCATCTTGGCGGCCTGCTCCTCGTCGAACGTCTTCTGCGCCTGCTCGATCAGGGTGAGGATGTCACCCATGTCGAGGATGCGGGAGGCCATCCGGTCGGGGTGGAAGGCGTCGAAGTCTTCCAGCTTCTCGCCGGTGGAGGCGAACATGATCGGGCGGCCGGTGATGTGCCGCACCGACAGCGCGGCGCCGCCGCGGGCGTCGCCGTCGAGCTTGGTCAGCACGACGCCGTCGAAGCCGACGCCGTCCATGAACGCCTGGGCCGTGGTGACGGCGTCCTGGCCGATCATGGCGTCGACCACGAACAGGACCTCGTCGGGGCGGACCGCGTCGCGGATGTCGGCGGCCTGCTTCATCATCTCCTGGTCGATGCCCAGGCGACCGGCAGTGTCGATGATGACGATGTCGTGGTTGAGCCGCCGCGCCTCGTCGATCGAGCGGCGGGCGACGTCGACCGGGTCGCCGACGCCGCTGCCCGGCTCGGGCGCGAAGACGGCGACCTGGGCGCGCTCGCCCACGACCTGGAGCTGCTGCACGGCGTTGGGCCGCTGGAGGTCGGCGGCGACCAGCAGGGGCGCGTGGCCCTGATCGCGCAGCCACCGGGCCAGCTTGCCGGCCAGGGTGGTCTTGCCGGCGCCCTGGAGACCCGCGAGCATGACGACGGTCGGCGCGGTCTTGGCGAAGCGGAGCCTGCGGGTCTCGCCGCCGAGGATCTCGATCAGCTCGTCATTGACGATCTTGACGACCTGCTGCGCCGGGTTGAGCGCCTGGGAGACCTCGGCGCCGCGGGCGCGCTCCTTGACCTGGGCGACGAACGCCTTGACCACCGGGAGCGCGACATCGGCCTCGAGCAGGGCGATGCGGATCTCGCGGGTGGTGGCGTCGATGTCGGCGTCGGACAGCCGACCCTTGGATCGGAGGGAGGAGAAGACCGATGTCAGCCGGTCGGAAAGCGTCTCGAACACGTGGTTGGCCAGTCCTCGAAGCGAATGTACGTCTAAGACTTCAGCCTATCCGCTCTCCTAGCCGCTCCAGCCTGGCACGGCCATCCGGACGGTCAACGCGTGCTCGACGAGGTTGATCAGAGCGCTTTTGACCGAGTCCTTCTGGCGGGCGTCGAGACGCACCAGCGGGATGTGGGGCGCCAGCGTGAGGGCGTCGCGGACCTCGGCGTCGCTGTGGGCGTACGTGCCGTCCCAGCCGTTGATCCCCACGATGAAGGGGAGTTGCGCCTCCTCGAAATAGTCGATCGCGGGGAAGCTGTCGGCCAGGCGGCGGGTGTCGACCAGGACGACGGCGCCGATGGCGCCGCGCACGAGGTCGTCCCACATGAACCAGAACCGGTGCTGTCCGGGCGTGCCGAACAGGTACAGGATCAGGTCGCGGTCGAGCGAGACGCGGCCGAAGTCCATCGCGACGGTCGTGGTCGACTTCAGCGGCGTCATGCCCAGGTCGTCGATGCCCGCGGAGGCGTCCGTCATGACGGCCTCCGTCGTGAGCGGCATGATCTCCGAGACCGCGCCGACGAACGTCGTCTTGCCCACGCCGAAGCCGCCGGCCACCACGATCTTCGTCGAGGTCAGACCGGGGCTAGAGCCTGCGAAGTCCACTGAGCACCCTTTCCAGCAGGTTGACGTCCGGCCTACCTGCATCCAGCTGCGGCTGATGCACCCGTACCAGGCCCTCGGCCGCCATGTCGGCGATCAGAACACGCACCACACCGAGCGGGATCCGCAGCAGCGCCGACACCTCGGCGACCGACCGGACCTGACGGCAGAGCTGGCTGATCGCCTTGTACTCGGGGGTGATGTGGGAGAACTCCCGGTGTTCGGCCGTAGCCGACGAGACCAGGGCCTCCATGGCCAGCTTGACCTTGGGCGCGGTACGCCCGCCCGTCACCGCGTACGGGCGCACCGGCGAGGCCGGGTCCGAGCTGACCGGCGGCTGGGGCTCCCAACCACCGCTGTTCCAGGAATCCGTCACCTACATCACCTGGTCTGGCTGGCGCGCAGCTCCGCGCGCACCGCCGGGGTCAGCACCTGACCGGCGCGATCCACCATCAAGGTCATCTGGTACGCCACCAGCCCCATGTCACAGTCCGGAGCCGCCAGGACCGCCAGGCACGAGCCGTCGCTGATCGACATGATCAGCATCAGCCCGCGCTGCATCTCCACGATCGTCTGGTTGACCGCACCACCCTCGAAGACCCTGGCCGCGCCCTGCGTGAGACTCACCAGTCCCGACGCGATGGCGGCCAGCTGATCAGCCCGGTCAGCCGGAAAACCCGACGAAGCCGCGAGCGGCAACCCGTCGGATGACACGACCACCGCGTGCGCGACCCCCGGGACGGTACTGACGAAGTCGGTGATCAACCAGTCGACTCCGCGCGCCGAGTGGCTCAGGTCATTCACGCGCCCTCCTCCCTACTGTCGTTCCTCGGGCCGGATTGGTATGTCCTGCCCTCGCTGATGTCGTCACGCGCTGCTCGGAAGCCCTGCTGGAAGCTCGACAACCTGCTGCGCACCCGGTCGGGCGAGACCGACGGCATGGGAGCCACGCCCTTGGGCGCGGACGCCGTGTCCGCCGATCCGGGCACGAGGTTGGCCTTGGGCACCCGCTTGGGCAGCCCGGCCGCCGTCGAGCCGTCGCGTACGGGCTCCACCACGGACGCCGCCGCGTTCCAGCCGGCGTCGGCCTTGGCCGAGCCCCAGGTGGCGCTCGGCTCGCCCTGGTCGAACCAGGCCGACTCCACCGCGGCGAATATCGGCAGGTATTCGTCCCCGCCGGAGGCGGGCTTGACGACGGGGATCGGGCCGGTCGCCGCCGACTCGGTCTCGGGGTAGTCGTACTTGGACGCGGGCGACGTCTCCTGCGGCGGAGCCGACCAGGCGCGGGGCTCCTCGGGGGGCAGGCCGCGCTGCGGCGGCGCGTGCTCCCCGGTGACCGGCCCGCGCGAGGACACCCAGACGTCGGACGACGAGTCCGGCAGCCAGTCGGAGCCGGTGTTCGTCGACTCCGTCGAGGGCCACTGCGGCATCGCGGACGGCATGGACGACGACATCGAGGACGGCATCGAGGACGGCATCGAGTTCGGCAGCGAGTTCGGCAGCGACGGCCACGACCCGCCGGCCGGCTCGGACGGGTACGACGGGTAGGACGGGTGCCCGGGGGCGAGCCCGAAGCCCGAGGCGCTGGGCCACTGCTGGGCCCCGGCGGCGGGCTGGGAGGCGGCGAAGGCGTCCTCGCGGGCGGTCGTGGCGGCGGTGTTGCCGCCCGCGCCGGCGACCGCGGCGGGCTGCGCGCCGAGCAGCGTCTCGGGGATGAGGACCATGGCGGTCAGGCCGCCGGAGCCGTGCGGGCGCAGCTGCACCCTGATGCCGTGCCGGTGGGCCAGCCTGGCGACCACGAACAGGCCCATGCGGCGGGAGACCGACACGTCCACGGTGGGGGCGTCGGTCAGGCGCTCGTTGGCCTGGACCAGTTCCTCGCCGGTCATGCCGATGCCGGAGTCGCTGATGGAGAGCATGATCCCGCCGCCGTCGATCCTGCTGCCGGAGACGGGGACGCGGGTCTCGCGCGGGGAGAACGACAGCGCGTTCTCGATGAGCTCGGCCAGCAGGTGGATGACGTCGTTGACGGCCTGGCCGGCGATGGAGACGCCCTCGGGCACCTCCAGGACGACGCGCTCGTAGTTCTCGACCTCCGACAGGGAGGCGCGGGCGACGTCGACCAGCTTGACCGGCTGGCTCCAGCGCCGCGGCGGGTCCTGACCGGCCAGCACCAGCAGGTTCTCGCTGTTGCGCCGCATACGCGTGGCCAGGTGGTCCAGCTTGAACAGGTTGCCGAGCCGCTGCTCGTCCTGCTCGCCCTGCTCCAAACCGTCGATCAGGGTGATCTGCCGCTCCACCAGCGTCTGACTGCGGCGCGAGAGGTTCACGAACATCGCGTTGACGTTCGAGCGGAGCCTGGACTCCTCGCCGGCCAGCCGGACGGCTTCGCGGTGGACCTCGTCGAAGGCGCGGGCGACTTCACCGATCTCGTCCTTGGAGTTGACCTCGATCGGCGGTACCTGGAGCTGTTCCGGGCTGACGTCGGTGTTGCGCAGCTGCCGGACCAGGTCGGGCAGCGTCTGGCCGGCGATCTTCAGGGCGTCCGAGCGCAGGCGGCGCAGCGGGCGTACCAGCGAGCCGGCCATCAGGGCGGTGATCGCGAGGACCAGGACGAGCAGGCCCACCACGATGCCGATGTTGATCGCGGCGAGCTGCCGGTCGCTGCTGGCGATGTCGGCGCTTCGGGTGGCGATCTGCTCCGACAGCGACTTCTGCACGGTGTGCAGGCGCTCGACGGTCTCGGTGATGGACTGGAACCACTGGTCGGTGTCGTCCCTGGTCGAGGTGTCGAGCCGGCGCAGTGACTGGTTGGCGTTGTGCAGCAGCACCGCGCGGCTGGCGTAGAACTCGGCGCGGCCGATCTTCAGGCTGGCGACGGTGTTGTCGTAGAACTGGCGCTGCGCGGGCGTGGCGACGGCGCGGAAGGAGTCCCGCTCGCTGTTGCGGCGGGAGCGGGCGTCGAGGAAGGCGTTGTACTCCGGCTCCTCGAACGAGCCTCTGATCAGGGCGCTGGTCAGCAGGCCGCGCTGCTTGGAGGCCTCCTCCTCGGCGCGGGCGACGGCGCGCAGGGCCGCGCTGGTGGCGATGATCTCCTCGTCCGTGGAGCCCTGGCCGAGCTCGTCGTAGAGCTGCAGCAGCTCGGCGATGACCTCGGAGTACTTCTCGCTGGTGGGCAGCGGGCCGAGCTTGGTCTCGGCGACGGCCTTGCGCATCGTGGGGATCTGGCCGAGCCGGATCCGGATGTGGTCGAGGGACTTCCTGCCGAGGTCGGACAGCGACGTTTCGGACTTCTTCCCCGCCTCAAGGGTGCCGGCGATGCGCTTGTCGACGATCTCGTGCTGGCTCTGCAACCGCTGCTCGTCGGAGGCTCCGCGGTTGGTGGCGACGTGGCGGGTGGCCAGGTCGCGTTCGAGCCCGAGGTCGCGGGAGAGCTCGCCGAGCTGTGCGACCAGGGTCCCCACGCTGCTGATGTCCTGGTACTGCTGGGCGCTGTTGATCGACGTCGTGACCCGCAGGGCGCCGAGGACGACGGCGACGAGCGTGGGAATGGCGATGAGGGCGATGAGGCGGGTACGCACGCGCCAGTTGCGCAGGGCGAACGGGCTGCCCGCCTTGGGCGGGTGGGCCTGCCGCACCTCGCCGTCCGCGGCCTTTTCCGGGGCGTCCGGAGCCCGGCCACGACCGGATCCGGTCGTTGTTGTCCTCACTGGTGGCAACCTCTCGCCATGGCCTGCTTCAGGGGGAATCAGCGGCTTCGTCACGCGGACGAGTGATCGCAGGCAAGTTCGAGGCCCAATTTGAGCACAAACCTCATACTTAGGCCAACGTTTCGGTGGTTTTCAACCGTTCCACATCGCACTCCCTTCACGTCGCATACCAGCGCACACGGAGCGCAACCACCATCCCAATACGGACATATCACCACTAAACATACTTAATCTTCAGATTTACATCTATAGCGCCGATTTGTCATATTTTCGCGATAAACCAACATATACGCGGCATAGCGCTGTAGATCCGAAGTCGGCTCCGGTACGCTTCACGCCCGGCATCCCGTGCCGATCTCCGGAACTTCCCCCTGGTAGGAGAACCCCCCATGACACGCACTATGCGCGGTCACGCCATTGTCGTCGGCGTGGCTCTGGCGCTCACCCTTGCCGGCTGCGGCGGAGGCAGCGGCGAGACCGCGAAGAGCTCGGCCAACAGCAAGGGCCTGGAGAAGACCACCATCAAGGTCGGCGCCCTCCCCGTGCCCGACGTTGTGTCGGTCTATCTTGCCAACGAAAAGGGCTTCTTCAAGGAAGAGGGACTGACCGTCGAGCCGGTCACCATCACCGGTGGCGCGGCGGCGCTGCCGCAGATCGAGAGCGGCGCGCTCGACATCTCGCAGACCAACTACGTCTCGACCTTCCTCGCGGTGAGCAAGGGCAAGAAGATCAAGCTGGTCGCGGACATGTACCAGGCCGCGCCGAACACGTTCAACATCATGGTGCCCAAGGACTCCCCCATCAAGACGGTGGCGGACCTGAAGGACAAGACGATCTACGTCAACAACCTCAGGAACATCGCCACCCTGGCCGTGGAGACGCAGCTCAAGGTCGCCGGCCTGACCGAGTCCGACGTCAAGTTCGTGGAGAAGCCGTTCCCGGAGCAGGGCAACGCGATCAACTCCGCGCAGGCGGACGCGGGCTGGATGACCGAGCCCTTCATCACCGCCAACCAGAGCGCCTTCGGCTTCCGCAAGCTCGCCGACACCATGACCGGCCAGACGGAGGACTTCCCCATCGCCGGCTGGATGGCCACCGAGGACTGGGTGCAGAAGTACCCGAAGACGCTGGCCGCCTTCCAGCGGGCCATCGCCAAGGCGCAGCAGCTCGCCTCCAGTGACCGCAAGGTCATCGAGGAGACGCTGCCGAAGTACACCAAGATCGACGCCAAGACGGCCTCGGTGATCACGCTCGGCACGTACCCGAGCGAGCTGAACGAGAACCGGCTGCAGAAGGTCGCCGACCTGATGCTGGAGTACAAGTACCTCACCAGCCCGGTCGACGTGAAGTCGGTCATCGCCGCCCCTGCAAGCTGATGAACACCGCGCGTCTGCTCCGCGGCGCCGCCGGCGCCGCGGGGTTCCTCATCGCCGGTGAGCTGGTCATCCGCTTCGCGCTGAGCGACGGCGTGATCTTCCCGGCGCCCTCCGTCATCCTGTACGAAGCCGTGCGCCTGCTCGCCGACCCGGTGTTCACGGAGGGCCTGGTCACCACCCTCACCAACTGGGCGCTCGGCCTGCTCGCCGCCATCGTCGTGGCCGTGCCGCTGGGCGTGTTGCTGGGGGCGGTGCCGCCGGTGGAGCGGGCGATCCGGCCGCTGCTGGAGTTCATGCGCCCGATCCCCTCGGTGGCGATCATCCCGCTGGCGATCCTGCTGATCCCGGTGGACGGCCTGATGAAGGTCTCGGTCATCGTGTACGCGTCCATGTGGCCGATCTTGATCAACACCCTGTACGGCATGCAGGACGTGGACCCGCTGGCCAAGGAGTCGCTGCGCAGCTTCGGCTTCGGCCGTCTGGCCGTGCTGGCCCGGGTCAGCCTGCCGAGCGCCGCCCCCTTCGTCGCGACCGGCATCAGGATCGCGGCCGGCATCGCGCTCGTGCTCGCGGTCAGCGCCGAGCTGCTGGCCGGCGGCACGGCCGGGATCGGCGTCTACACGATCCAGGCGGGCAGCGGCAACCGGATGGACCTGATCATGGCGGCGACGTTCTGGGCCGGGGCGTTCGGGGTGTTCGCGAACCTCGTCCTGCTGGCCGGCGAGCGGCGGCTGTTCCGCTGGCACCGCGTCCGGATGGGAGCGTCGGAGTCGTGAGGCGGCTGTCCAGGCTGTGGGTGGTGCCGGTCGTGCTGGTCGTCTGGGAGCTGCTCGGGCGGCTCATCGACGACAGCGACTTCCCGCCGCCGCTCACCATCGTCACCAGCATGTACCAGATGTGGTTCTCCGGGCCCGCCTCCCACCTGTTCCTCACCGAAGACGCGATCGGCAACATCCTGCCCAGCCTCGGCCGCATGTTCAGCGGCTGGATCCTGGCCTCGCTGCTCGGGGTGCTGCTCGGCGTGGCGCTCGGCCGTTCCAAGGCGGCCACCGACTACGTGGACGCGCTGTTCGAGTTCGGCCGGGCGATCCCGCCGCCGCTGCTGCTGCCGCTGTTCGTCGCGCTGTTCGCGCGCACCGAGTACGCGCAGCTCGGCATGCAGCTCGCCACGATCGTGTTCGGCGTGATCTGGCCGGTGCTGCTCAACACGATCGAGGGCGTCCGGGCCGTGGACCGCACCTACACCGAGACCGCCACCGTGTTCGGCCTGTCCAAGGCACAGCGCCTGCGCGTCGTCGTGCTCCCCGCCGCCTCGCCGAAGATCTTCGCCGGGCTGCGGCTGAGCCTGTCCCTGGCGCTGATCCTCATGGTGATCTCCGAGCTGTTCGGCAGCACGGACGGCATCGGCTACCAGCTCCTGCAGGCCCAGCGCAGCTTCGACGGGCCCGGCGTGTGGGCCGCGATCGCCCTGCTCGGCATCCTCGGCTACCTGGTGAACTCGCTGTTCGTGCTGGCCGAGCGCCGCCTGCTGGTGTGGCACCGGCAGGCCAACCGCAACGTCTGACTTCTGGAAGGACCCCATGCCCCACTCGGATGACCTCCTTTGGGGGGCCGTGGCCGACATCTCGCGCTTCGCCGCTCTGCTGACCATGGCGGAGCTCGGCCTGGCCGACCATCTCGCCCACGGTCCGCTCACCACCGCCGACCTGGCCGCCCGCTGCGAGGCCGACGCCCCCCGGCTGCGCCGCGTGCTGCGCGAGCTGGCCGGGATGGGCGTGGTCCGCGGCGCCGGGCCGGACACGTTCGACCTGACCGAGCGCGGCACGGCGCTGCGCTCGGACGTGCCCGACTCGGTGCGCTCGTCGATCAGGATGCTCGGCGAGGAGGGCTTCTGGCACGCCATGGGCAACCTGCCCGCGACCGTCCGCGACGGCGGCTCGGCCTTCGCCGCCCGCTACGGCCACCTGTACGACTACCTGGCGGCCAACCCCGGAGCGGGCAAGCTGTTCGACGACTACATGACCGCCCGCGCGATCCCCTTCACCGAGGGCCTGGCCAAGCGGTACGACTTCCCGGCCACCGCGACCATGGTGGACGTGGCCGGCGGCAAGGGCCACATCCTGGCCACGGTGCTGCACGCCAACCCGGACATGCGCGGCATCCTGTTCGACCTGGAGCACGTGGCCGACCGGGCCAGGGAGCTGCTGGCCGCCGAGGGGCTGGGCGAGCGGAGCGAGGTCGTCACCGGCGACTTCTTCACCGAGGTCCCGGCGGGCGGCGACGTCTACCTGCTGGCCAGCGTCCTGCACAACTGGGACGACGAGGACGCGGTCACGATCCTGCGCAACGTCCGCCGGGCGATGAACCCCGGCGGCCGCGTCCTGGTGCTGGAGGTGGTGCTGCCCGACGACGAGGCGCCGCACCTGGGCAAGGACATCGACATGCGGATGCTGGCGATCTTCGACGGCGGCGCCGAGCGCAGCCGGGAGCAGTACACGGCACTGCTCGACCGGGCGGACCTGCGCCTGGCCGAGGTCGTCGAGCTGGGCTCGGGAGCCAGCCTCATCGAGGCCCGGCCCCGCTGAGCGCGAGGGGCGGCGGCGGGCCGGATCAGCTGCCGCCGCTCCAGCCCGGCACCGCCATCCTGATCGACAGGGCGTGCTCGACCAGCTGGATCAGCGCGCTCTTGACGGCGTCCTTGGAGCGCGCGTCCAGCCGGACGAGCGGGATGTGGGGGGCCAGCGTGAGGGCGTCGCGGACCTCGGCGTCGCTGTGCGGGTACTGGCCGTCCCAGCCGTTGACGCCCACCACGAACGGCAGCTGCGCCTCCTCGAAGTAGTCGATCGCGGGGAAGCTGTCGGCCAGCCGGCGGGTGTCCACCAGCACGACCGCGCCGATCGCGCCGCGCACCAGGTCGTCCCACATGAACCAGAACCGGTGCTGGCCCGGCGTGCCGAACAGATAGAGGATCAGGTCACGGTCGAGCGAGACGCGGCCGAAGTCCATCGCGACGGTCGTGGTCGACTTCAGCGGCGTCATGCCCAGGTCGTCGATCCCCGCGGAGGCGTCGGTCATCACCGCCTCGGTGGTCAACGGCATGATCTCCGAGACCGCGCCGACGAACGTCGTCTTGCCCACCCCGAAACCGCCGGCCACCACGATCTTCGTTGAAGTCAAGCCGGGGCTAGAGCCTGCGAAGTCCACTGAGCACCCTTTCGAGCAGATTAACGTCCGGCCTGCCGGCGTCCAGCTGTGGCTGATGCACGCGGACCAGGCCCTCGGCCGCCATGTCGGCGATCAGAACACGCACCACGCCCAGCGGGATCCGCAGCAGCGCCGACACCTCGGCCACGGACCTGACCTGCCTGCACAGCTGGCTGATCGCCTGGTACTCCGGCGTGATGTGCGAGAACTCCCGGTGCTCGGCCGTCGCCGACGACACCAGGGCCTCCATCGCCAGTTTGACCCTGGGCGCCGTCCGCCCACCCGTCACCGCGTACGGGCGGACGGGCGAGGCGGGGTCGGGGTGCAGCTGCGACTGGGGCTGTGGCTTGGGCGGAGGCGCCCAGCCGCCGCTGTTCCATCTCTGGTCCGTCACCTACATCACCTGGTCTGGCTGGCGCGCAACTCGGCCCGCACAGCCGGGGTCAGCACCTGACCGGCGCGATCCACCATCAGAGTCATCTGGTACGCCACCAGCCCCATGTCACAGTCCGGAGCCGCCAGCACCGCCAGGCACGAGCCGTCGCTGATCGACATGATCAGCATCAGCCCGCGCTGCATCTCCACGATCGTCTGGTTGACCGCACCACCCTCGAACACCCTGGCCGCACCCTGCGTCAGGCTCACCAGCCCCGACGCTATGGCGGCCAGCTGGTCGGCCCGGTCAGCCGGAAAACCCGACGAGGCCGCAAGCGGCAGCCCGTCGGACGAGACGACCACCGCATGTGCCACACCGGGGACCGTGCTGACGAAGTCGGTGATCAACCAGTCGACTCCGCGCGCCGCGTGGCTCAGGTCGTTCATGCGCCCTCCTCTCTTTCACTGTTGTGGGCTTCACCGTTGTAGGAGCCGCGAGGGCCCGGCTGGAACGCCTTGCCCCCGGTGATGTCGTCGCGGGCCGCCCGGAAGCCCTGCTGGAAGCTGGACAACCTGTTCCGCACCCGGTCCGGCGAGACCGAGGGCATCGGGGACACGCCCTTGGGCGAGGCGGAGGTGTCGGCCGAGCCGGGCACCAGGTTCGCCTTGGGCACCCGTTTGGGCAGGCCGGCCGCGGTCGTGCCGTCGCGGGCCGGCTCGGCCGCCGCCTCGGCGGCGCTCCAGCCGGCGTCGGCCTTCGTCGAGCCCCAGCCGCCCTCGTCGCGTCCGAACCAGGCCGACTCGACCGCGGCGAAGATCGGCAGGTAGTCGTCCCCGGCGGAGGCGGGCGGCACGGGCGGGATCGGGCCGGTGGCCGCCGACTCGGTCTCGGGGAAGTCGGGCCGCGGGCGCTGGAAGCCGTCCTGCTTCCAGGGGGGCGGCGGCTCGGCCGGGGGACGCTTGGGCAGCCCGCGATCGCCGTTGTTGCGCGGCGGCGACCAGATGTCGTGGCTGTCGAAGCCGCCGCCGTGCGGGTCGGAGGGCCAGCCGTCGGACGACGGCCACTGCGGCCAGTTGCCCCCCGCCTCCGGGTTCGACGGGTACGACGGGTGCGCGGGGCCCATCTGGTAGGTGGGCCGCGGCCAGTCCTGTCCGGCGGCCGGGGGCGCCTGCGGCCAGTCGGCCGCCGGTGTGAGCGGCGCCTGCGGCCAGTCGGCTCCCGGCGCGGGCGGCGCGGGCGGCCAGTCGGCCCCGGCGGCGGAGGCGGCCGCGGGCCAGTCGGCCTCGGGCGGAGCCGAGATCGGCGGCCAGTCGGTGGCCGGGGGCGCCGCGTGCGGCCCCACGTACGGCTCGCTCCCGGACGTGCTCTCGGCCGCCGCCGGCTGCATGCCCGCGAACCCGGGCGGCTGCGTGCCGAGCATGTTCTCCGGGACGAGCACCATGGCGGTCAGCCCGCCCGAGCTGTGCGGACGGAGCTGCACCCTGATCCCGTGCCGGTGGGCGAGCCTGGCGACCACGAACAGGCCCATCCGCCGCGAGACCGACACGTCGACGCTGGGCGAGTCGGTGAGGCGGTCGTTGGCCTGGGCCAGCTCCTCGGGGGTCATGCCGATGCCGGAGTCGGTGATCGACAACATCACGCCGCCGCCGTCGATCCTGCTGCCCGACACCGCCACCCGGGTCTCGCGCGGCGAGAACGACAGCGCGTTCTCCACCAGCTCGGCCAGCAGGTGGATGACGTCGTTGACGGCCTGGCCGGCCACCGACACGCCGTCGGGCACCTGGAGCACGACGCGCTCGTAGCTCTCGACCTCCGACAGGGAGGCGCGGGCCACGTCGACCAGCTTGACCGGCTGGCTCCAGCGCCGCGGCGGGTCCTGACCGGCCAGCACCAGCAGGTTCTCGCTGTTGCGCCGCATACGCGTGGCCAGGTGGTCCAGCTTGAACAGGTTGCCGAGCCGCTGCTCGTCCTGCTCACCCTGCTCCAAACCGTCGATCAGGGTGATCTGCCGCTCCACCAGCGTCTGACTGCGGCGCGACAGGTTCACGAACATCGCGTTGACGTTCGAGCGCAGCCGCGCCTCCTCGCCGGCCAGCCGGACCGCCTCGCGGTGGACCTCGTCGAAGGCGCGCGCCACCTCGCCGATCTCGTCGTGGGTGTCCACCCCGATCGGCGGGACGGGCCCGACCTTGCCGTCACCCGCCTCGCGGAGCGCCCGCACGGTCTCCGGCAGGCGTTTGCCGGCGATGTCCAGGGCCTCTCGGCGCAGCCTGCGCAGCGGCCTGATGAGCGAGCGGGCGATGAAGGTGATGATGATCAGCACCACGATCAGCAGGATCATGATGAGCACGCCGGAGATCAGCGCCGACCGGTTGGCCGCCTCCTCCAGGGCGCGGGCCCGCAGGATGACCGAGGAGGCCAGCGACTTCTCCACGCTGCGCAGGGCGTCGATCTTGCCCGTGCTGACGTCGAACCAGGTGCCGACGTCCTTGTCCGGCCGTACGCCGATGCTCAGGGGCTTGGCCTCGACGGACTGGGCCATGGCCCGCAGCCGGAACAGGTCGGTCTGGTCGACGTCCCTGCCCACCACGGTGTCGCGGTAGAGCTCCAGCTGGTCGATGCTGGCGAGGGTGGCGAAGAGGGTCTCCTCGCTCTCCTCCCGCGCCTTGGCGTCGGAGAGCGCGTCGAGCTCGCCGCTGTCGAAGCTCTTCTTGTCCAGGGCGCTGGCCAGGATGCCGCGCTGCTTGGACGCCTGCTCCTTCGCGCGCGCGATGGCCGCCATGGAGCTGGCGCTGTGGGAGATGTCGTCGTCCACCGCGACCTGTCCCACCTGGTCGTGGAACTGCAGGAGGGTGGCGATGATCTGGGAGTACTTCTGGATCATCGGCAGCGGCTGGATCTTGCCCTTGACGGCGGTGTCGCGCAGGGTCTGGATCTCCTCCAGGCGGCGCAGCACCGGGCGTACGGAGTCGGCGTGGGTGTCGGTGAGGGCGCCGGCCCGCACCTTGGCCTCGTCGATGAGGTTGTCGACCCCGCTGTAGGTGGTGCGGAGCTGGGCCGCGCGGCTCTCCGGACGGCCTTGGGCGATGTAGAGAGCGGTCTCGTCCCGTTCGAAGGCCAGTTCGTGCGTGACGGCGCCGAGCTGCTCGCTGAGCTCGGCCACCTCTCTGAGTGTCTGGTAGGTGTCGGCGTCCCTGAGGGAGGTGATCACGTTCAGCCCGCCCAGGCCCACCGCGACAGCCGTGGGTACGACGATCAACGCCACGAGGCGCGATCGTACGTGCCAATTGCCCAATCCGAACCTGTTAGAAGCAGGTTTGGGCAGCCGTCGCTTCTGGTGCCCGTGCGGCTCGCGGTCAGCGGAAGCTTCAGCGCTCTGCGTTCTCACTTGCCTCGCAACCTCTCGCCCCGGAGGGGAATTCTCGAAGACCATGCAGGTAAATGCACGTGGGGCAATATGTACAATCGAGATGAGGGCCATTTGAGCACAGGTACCGGTCAGGACCAACCACCTATAGTGCCCTTCTGGGGCCTGTATCCCGAATTGTCCAAAAATTGTGACAAAATTGGTAGACCGCCGTTTACCTGCAAAAACGGGCAGCCGAAACGTGTTCCGCAAGCCCCCTTCCGCCCGCGGAACGATCCAGGTCAGCTAGTCCCACCAGTAACAGACGCCTCGGTCGCCACCCTCTTTCCCAAAACGGACAAAGACATCTCACGCCTCTATTTACGATAGAGCGGCAAACGGACATTGCAACCACAAGAGTCATTTTCTTGATAATGACTGCCAATGTGGTGCTACGGTCGATTCCTGCTTGTTCGTCAGGCACTCAGCCCCGGGGGCAGTTCAGCCACCCGGTCCCCCCGGCTCCACGTCTTGAAGGGAGTCCCTGACATGAGGCTTGGCCGCTCCGCCAAGGCCGCCATCATCGGGTTCGCTGTGACTTTAGGCGCCGTAGCGTGCAGCACCGGCGGCTCAACCACCGCCAGCGCACCACCCTCCGCCTCCGCGAACGGCGGCGGCGGCGCCTTGGAGAAGACGAAGCTCAAGATCGCCACCCTGCCCGCCATCGACAGTGCCGCCATCTACGTCGCCATCGACCAGAAGCTCTTCGAGCAGGAGGGTCTCGACGTCACCCCGCAGGTCGTCCAGGCCGCCCCCGAGGCGATCCCCATGCTGGTCAACGGCGAGATCGACGCCATGTTCGGCAACTACGTGTCGATGTTCCAGGCGCACGACAAGGGGGCGATCAAGATCCATGTGCTCGCCGAGGGCTCGCGGGCCGCCCCCGACTCGCTCAGCATCATGGCGCTGCCCAACTCCCCCATCAAGACGCCGAAGGACCTCGCGGGCAAGACGATCAACGTCAATGTCCTGCACAACTTCCAGGAGCTCGCGCTCACCCAGGTGCTCAAGGCCAACAACATCGACCCCGGCACGATCAAGTACGTCCCCGTGACGTTCCAGAACATCATGGCCTCGTGGAAGAGCGGCCAGATCGACGCCGCCTACCTGGGCGAGCCACAGGTCACCGCGGCGACCTCGTCGATGGGCGCGCGCAAGATCCTCGACCCGGCCTCCGGGCCGGCGGCGGAGTTCCCGATCTCGGGATACATCAGCACCCAGGACTGGTACGACAAGAACCCGAGGACGGCGGCGGCCTTCCAGCGGGCCATCCACAACGCGGCCAAGCTGATGGAGAACAACCGTGAGGTGGTGGCCAAGGTGCTGCCGAACTTCACGCAGATCGACGCGTCCACGGCGGCGACGGTCACCTTCCCCTACTTCTCCAGCTCCGACAACCCGGTGCGGCTGCAGCGGGTGGCCGACTGGATGTGGGAGGCCAAGTGGCTGGGCAAGGAGATCGACGTCAAGACGTTGATGTCGCCGACGACGTCGGGGTGAGCAGCACCGCGACGGGCGTCGTCCGCCGTCCGGCCGGCGTCGCCACCCGGTGGTCGCGCCGGGCGGCGGGGGCGGCCGGCTTCGCCGTCCTCGTCGAGCTGCTGAGCCGGTCGGGGCTGGTGGACGCCGAGGTGCTGCCGCCGGCCACGCGGATCGTCGGGCGTGGCCTGGCGCTGCTCGCCGATCCGGCCTTCCTGACCCACGCCCGCACCAGCCTGCTGGCCTGGGCCTTCGGGCTCGGCCTCGCGGTGCTGGTGGCGGTGCCGCTCGGCCTGCTGCTCGGCAGCGTGCCGGTGATCGACGCCGCCACCCGCTCGGTGGTGGAGTTCCTGCGGCCGATCCCGTCGGTGGCGCTGATCCCGCTGGTCGCCCTCGTGATCGGCACCGGCCTGCAGCTCCGCGTCACGCTCGTGCTCTACGCCGCCATGTGGCCCATCCTCTACAACACCATGTACGGCCTGCGCGGCGTCGACCCCGTCGCCAAGGAGACCCTGCGCTCCTACGGCTTCGGCCCGCTGTCGGTGCTGCTGCGCGTCAGTCTGCCGTCGGCCGCGCCGTTCATCACCACGGGCGTGCGGCTGGCGGCGTCCGTGGCGCTCATCCTGACCGTCAGCACCGAGATCGTGGCCGGGCGCGGGGAGGGCATCGGCGTGTTCATCTTCTTCGCCGGGATCGCGGTCCCGGCCAGGATGACCGACATCCTGGCCGGGGTGTTCTGGGTGGGACTGTTCGGCGTGCTGGTCAACGCGCTGCTGGTGGCGGCCGAGCAGCGCGCCTTCCGCTGGCACCACGCCCGGCTGACGGAGGGGTCGTGACCGGGGCCCGGCGCGGGCCGTCGGCGCGCGACCGCACGCGCGGCACGGCGTTCCGGGTGGCCGTGCTGGCCGTGCTGGTCCTGGCCTGGGAGGCGGGCACGCGGCTGGCGGGCAGCTCGTTCTTCCCGCCGCCGACGACGATCGTGGCCCGGATGCACCAGATGTGGTTCTCCGGCCCGCCCGGCAGCCTGTTCCTGACCGGCGCGGCGATGGACGACGTCCTGCCGAGCCTGGGCCGGATGGCCGCCGGGTTCGCGGGCGGGGCGGTGGCCGGGGTGCTGCTCGGGCTGGCGTTCGGGCTGTCGGCGCGGGTCTACGACTATCTCGACGGCGTGCTGCAGTTCCTGCGCGCGATCCCGCCGCCCGCGCTGGTCACCGTGTTCCTGGTGGTGTTCGGCTTCGGGCTGCGCATGCAGCTGGCGTTCATCATGTTCAGCGTCGTGTGGCCGGTGCTGCTCAACACCGCCGACGGCGCGCGGGCGGTCGATCCGCTGCACCTGGACACCGGGCGGGTGTTCCGGCTGTCGGGGACCGAACGCCTGCTGCGGGTCGTCCTGCCGTCGGCGCTGCCGAAGATGTTCGCCGGGCTGCGGCTGTCGTTGTCGTTGTCGCTGATCGTCATGGTCTTCGCCGAGCTGCTGCCGGGGGCCTCCAACGGCATCGGGTTCCAGCTCACCACCGCGTACTCGACGTTCGACCTGCCCGCGATGTGGGCCGGGATCGTGCTGCTCGGCGTGCTGGGCTACCTGCTCAACGAGCTGTTCCTGGTGGCCGAGCGGCGGGTGCTGGCCTGGCACCTCGGCGCGCAGCGGCTCACGGAGCAGTGAACGTGCGGGCGGCTCACGGAGCGGTGAACGTGCCGGCGGCGACCGGGCGGCTGCGCGGCGGCTCGTAGGCGCCCGAGTCGATGCCCCACGACGCGACGGCCAGCGGCATGATCTCCACCCATACGGGCTCGTACCCGGGTTTCAGCCGCTCGCCGCCCTGGGCGTGGACCCGCCCGACCCCCTGGACGAGGACGCCGCGCGGCCCGTCCTCGGTGAAGTCGTCCACGACGAGCGACACCTCGGGGTTGTCCCTGACGTCCCTGCGGTACCGCCGGGGACGCACGCCGCCGGGCAGCAGGCGGGAGCCGACCGCGATCATGCCGCGGTCCGGCTGGAGATGGATCCGCACGGGCACGACGTGCGGCGTTCCCCCGGCTCCCGCCGTGGCGAGCCGGGCCAGGTCGTGCTCCAGCAGGTAGGCGAACTCCCCGTCGCTGAATCCGCGCATCACACACCTCACACCCAGATAGGAACGAGGTTAATGGGATAACTCTGGTCTTCGGCCTGCAAAGGGCGAGAAACTTATCGTCATGTTCCCCGTCAGGGACACGTGGGACCGGATCGAGACCACTGGGGGCGACGTGAGGACGATGGTCGTGGGCGCCGGGATCGGCGGGCTCACCACCGCGCTCAGCCTGGCGGCGGCCGGGCTGGAGTGCGTGGTCGTGGAGGCGGCCGCCACGCTGAGGCCGCTCGGCGTCGGGATCAACCTGCAACCGCACGCCGTACGGGAGCTGACCGAGCTGGGGCTGGCCGGCGAGCTGGCCGCGCTGGGCGTGGAGACGACCTTCATGACCTTCGCCGACCGGCACGGCAACGTGATCCTGGCGCTGCCGCGCGGGCGGTCGGCCGGCTACCGCTGGCCGCAGTACAGCATCCACCGGGGCGAGCTGCAGATGGCGCTGCTGGCCGCGGTCGAGGAACGGGCCGTCCCGGTGCGGACGGGCGTCCGCCTGGAGGGCTTCGAGCAGGACGGCGAGCAGGTCCTCGTCCGGCTCCGGCAGGGCGGCGAGCTCGTGGAGGAACGCGTGGACGTGCTCGTCGGCGCGGACGGCGTGCAGTCCACGGTGCGGGCGCTGCTGCACCCGTCGGACGACCCGCTGCTGTGGTCCGGCATCAGGATGTGGCGCGGGGTGGCCGAGGCCGACCGCGTCCTGGACGGCGCCACCGTGCTGGTGGGCGGCTCCAACCGGGCCGGCAAGTTCGTCACCTACCACATCTCGGCCCGCGACCCCCGGCTGGTCAACTGGGTGGCCGAGGTCAAGGTGGCCGAGCCCGGCGTCGCCGCGGAGGCCGACTGGTCGCGCGCGGGCCGGCTGGAGGAGGTGGCCGCGCACTTCGCCGACTGGCGGTACCGGCCGGTCGACGTCCAGGGGCTGCTCGCGGCCTCCCCGCGCATCCTGGAGTACCCGATGGTGGACCGGGACCCGCTGCCCGTCTGGGGAGAGGGCCGGGTGACGCTGCTGGGCGACGCCGCGCACCCGATGTACCCGATCGGCTCGAACGGCGGCTCGCAGGCGGTGCTCGACGCGCGGGTGCTGGCCCGGTGCCTGGCGACGTCCGGGGACCCGGTCACGGCGCTCAAGGCGTACGAGGAGGAACGGCGTCCGCCCACGTCGGCGCTGGTGATGGCGCATCGGGCGCTGCCCATCGAGGATACGATCGGCCTGGTGACCGAGCGCGCGCCCGACGGGTTCGCCGACATCGCCGACGTGCTGGCGGAGGCCGAGCTGGCCGCCATGGCCGGGGCCCAGCGGCGCATCTCCGACGCCGACGTCCGGGCGCTGAACGAGCGGGAGTCGTGGAGCGTACGCATCCCATGACAGCCGCGAAGACTCAAGGGTAAGATCCGACACCGTAGAGCCATACCGACATTTCCGGCTTCCCGAGTCGGTCCTCCGCTCGCGGCCTCGCCCCCTAGGACATCCATGCTCGAGATAGAGAACCTCTCCCACGTGTACGGCGGCGGTGGCCCCAACGCTCACCACGCCATCGAAGGGCTCAACCTGAGCGTCGCCGCGGGCGAGCTGCTGTGCATCGTCGGGCCGTCGGGAGCCGGGAAGTCGACCCTGCTGCGCTCCATCGCCGGGCTGATCAGGCCGACCGGCGGCGAGGTCAGGGTCGAGGGCGAGCTGGTGCGGCAGACCCCCGACAACCTGGCGGTGGTCTTCCAGGACTACAGCCGCTCGCTGTTCCCGTGGATGTCGGTGGCCGACAACGTGGCCCTGCCGCTGCGCCGCCGGGGCATGGACAAGCAGCAGCGTCGCGAGGCCGCCCAGGAGGCGCTGGAGTCGGTCGGGCTCCAGGGCGCCGAGAAGAAGTACCCGTTCCAGCTCTCCGGCGGCATGCAGCAGCGGGTGGCGATCGCGCGGGCGCTGGCCTACCGGCCCTCGCTCATGCTCATGGACGAGCCGTTCGGCTCGGTCGACGCCCAGACCCGCGAAGACCTGGAAGACCTCGTGCTGAAGGTGCGCGGCCACCACCAGATGACGATCGTGCTCATCACCCACGACATCGACGAGAGCGTCTACGTCGGCGACCGCGTCGTGGTGTTGTCGAAGGCCCCCGCGCACGTGGTCGGCGACCTCAAGGTCGATCTGCCCGAGCCGCGCGACCAGATCACCACCCGCGAGCACCCCGACTTCGTGCACCTCCGCGCCGAGGTCGGCCGCCTGGTGCGCGGCCACGCCACCACCGTCTGACGCGCGGTCGGGCGCCCGGCCTCAGCCGGGCGCCCGGGGCGCGTCGGGCTATACCGGCGTGTGGGAGTGGCGCGTGAGCGCGTGCTCCACCAGCGTGATCAGGGTGGATTTCACCGCGTCGCGCTGGCGGGCGTCGAGGCGGACGATCGGGATGTGCCCGCCGACGGACAGCGCCTCGCGGATCTCGTCCTCCGCGTGGGCGAACTGGCCGTCCCAGCCGTTGATGCCGATGACGAAGGGCAGCTTGGCCTCTTCGAAGTAGTCGATGGCGGGGAAGCTGTCCGCCAGACGGCGCGTGTCCACCAGGACGACGGCACCGATCGCGCCGCGCACGAGGTCGTCCCACATGAACCAGAACCGGTGCTGTCCGGGGGTGCCGAACAGGTAGAGGATCAGGTCGCGATCCAGCGACACACGTCCGAAGTCCATCGCCACGGTCGTGGTCGTCTTGTTCGGCGTGAGCGAGACGTCGTCGACGTGGGCCGAGGCGTCCGTCATGACCGCTTCCGTGGTGAGCGGCAGGATCTCCGAGACCGCTCCCACGAACGTCGTCTTCCCCACGCCGAAGCCCCCGGCCACGACGATTTTCGTCGAGGTCAGACCGGGGCTAGAGCCTGCGAAGTCCACTGAGCACCCTTTCGAGCAAGTTGAGGTCCGGCTTTCCCGCGTCCAGCGCAGGCTGGTGCACGCGGATCAGGCCCTCCGACGCCATGTCGGCGATCAGCACCCGGACCACACCAAGGGGCTGGCGTAAAAGGGCGGAGATCTCGGCAACCGACCGGACGTTCCGGGTCAGCTGAATGATCGCCTGATACTCCGGACTCAGTAGGGAAATGTCTTGGTATTCCGACGTCACGGAGGACACCAAAGCCTCCATGGCGAACTTCATCCGCGGCGCGGTGCGCCCCCCGGTCACGGCATAGGGCCGTACCAGGGAACTCGGCTTCTGCGGACGAGGGGCCGCCGGATGCGGCGGAGTGCTATCACCAGCCCAACCCTGACCTGACACCATGATCTCCTGTCACCGCCCGCTAGCGGGGGCGGGCCGCTTGCAGCTCAGCGCGTACGGCCGGGGTGAGCACCTGACCGGCGCGCTCGACCAGCAGCGTCATCTGGTACGCCACGAGGCCCATGTCACAGTCGGGAGCCGCGAGGACGGCCAGACAGGACCCGTCGCTGATGGACATGATCATCAACAGCCCGCGCTGCATCTCGATGACGGTCTGGGTGACCATGCCGCCCTCGAAGACCCGCGCGGCGCCCTGCGTCAAACTGATCACGCCCGAGGCGACCGCGGCGAGCTGGTCGGCCCGGTCCTTGGGGAAACCCTCCGAGAAGGCCAGCGGCAGGCCGTCGGACGACACCACGACGGTGTGCGCGACGCCCGGCACGTTGTTCACGAAGTCGGTGATCAGCCAGCTGATGCCACGCGCTCCCTGGCTCATCTCTCTCATTTGTCCTCCTCATTCTCTTCTCCGCGGGTGAACGCGCGGCCTTGCCGCACTCCCTGCTGGAAGCTGGAGAGCCTGCTGCGCAACCGCTCGGGCGAGATCTGCGGCGGCGGTGACGTGGGCTGCGGCTCGGCGAGACTGGCCGTACCGGGCACGAGGTTGGCCTTGGGCACCCGGCGCGGCAGCCCCGAGGACGTCGTGCCGGCCTGGGCGGGCTGCGCGGCGGCCTGGGCCGCCTGGAAACCGGAGTCGGCGGGCGAGGACCACGACGCGCCGGCGCCCGACTGGCCGGGCCTGCGCTGCGGGAGTCCGGACCGGCCCACCGCCGGGGCGGCGGGCGGCGCGGCCGCCGGAGGGTCGGCGGGCACGGCCGGATGCACGGCGGTGATCTCGGGCTCCTGCTCCTGCTCCTGCTGGCGCAGCTGCTCGGGGTCGGGCCTGCGGAACCAGTCCGAGCCGACGGACGAGAAGATCGGCAGGAACTCCTCGCTCTGCTCCTCCAGGGGCGAGGTGCGCACCACGGGCAGCGGGCCGGTCAGGTCCTGGGAGGAGTAGTCGCCCTGGCCGAACGGGCCGTAGGCGCCCGGACGGCTCTGCTCGTACTGGTCGGCGGGCTTGGGCTCCTCCGCGCCGAACCCCGGCAGGTCGCCGAACGCCGCCCGGTAGGGCTCCTCGCCGAACGCCGAGGGGCGCGGCGGGTCGACCGACTCGAACAGGGACCGCCGCGGCGGCTCCTCGTTGAAGGCCGACTGGCCGAGCGAGGTGTCGCCGAAGGACGGCGAGCCGAAGGAGGACCAGCGGGGCTCCTCCGTCCCGCTCTGCGGCGGCTCGGTCGCGAAGGACGGCCAGCGGGGCTCGTCGTCCTGCAGCGGCGGCGGCTGCTCGGCGAAGGAGGGCCAGCGCTGCTCGCCCCACGGGGACTGGGCCTGCGGCTGCGGCTGGGGCTGGGGCTGGGCCGCGGGCGGCTCGTCGCCGAAGAACGGCTTGGGCTCATCCCCGAAGAAGGGCTTGGGCTCGTCACCGAAGGACGGCTTCGGCTCATCGCTGAAGAACGGCTTGGGCTCGTCGGCGAAGAACGGCTTGGGCTCGTCACCGAAGGACGGCTTGGGCTCCTCGGCGAACGACGGCCAGCGCGGCTCGTCCCGGCCCGGCTCCTCGCCGAAGGATCCCCAGCGGGTCTCCTCCTGGGCCGACTCGTCGGCGAAGGACGGCCAGTTGCCGGTGCCCGGCGCGGGCAGCGAGCCCGGCCACTGCGTGTCCAGCACCCGGTCGGCCGCGTCGGGCGCGGAGACGGGGGCGCCGTTCTGGCTCGCCTCGGCGGGCGCGGCAGCGATGCCGAACTGGCTCGGGTCGAACGTGGTGAACGCCTCGTACTGGCTGCCGGGCTGCTGCGGCATGCCGGCGCCGCCGCTGATGAGCATGTCGGGCATCATCACCAGCGCGCTCAGGCCGCCGGTCTCCCGCATGCTGAGCTGGACGCGGATGCCGTGGCGCAGCGCCAGGCGGCCGACCACGAACAGGCCCATGCGGCGGGAGACGCCGACGTCCACGACGGGCGGGTTGGCCAGGCGCCAGTTGGCCTCGGCGAGCTCCTCGGGGCTCATGCCGATGCCCAGGTCGTTGATGGAGATCATGACGCCGCCGTCGGCGGCCACGCTGGAGACCTCGACCTTGCTCTCGCGCGGCGAGAAGGAGATCGCGTTCTCGATGAGCTCGGCGAGCAGGTGGACGGCGTCGGTGACGGCCGGGCCGACGATCAGCGTCCCGGACGGGATCTTGATCTGGACCCGCTCGTAGTTCTCGACCTCCGACAGCGAGGCGCGGGCGATGTCGACCAGCGGCACCGGCTCGCTCCACTTGCGCGCGGCCTCCTGGCCGGCGAGGACCAGGAGGTTCTCGCTGTTGCGGCGCATGCGGGTGGCCAGGTGGTCGAGGCGGAAGAGGTTGGCGAGCCGCTGCTCGTCCTCCTCGCCCTGCTCCAGGCCCTCGATGAGCTGCAGCTGCCGTTCGACCAGCGTCTGGCTGCGGCGGGAGAGGTTGACGAACATGGCGTTGACGTTGGCGCGCAGCTTGGCCTCGTCGCCGGCCAGCCGGAGCGCCTCGCGGTGGACCTCGTCGAAGGCCCGCGCCACTTCACCGATCTCGTCACGGGTGTTGACGCCGACCGAGGGCACTTCGGGCATCTGCGCGCCGTCGCCGGACTCGCGCAGGATGCGGACGGTCTCGGGCAGCCGGGTGGTGGCCACCTGGAGCGCCTCGGCGCGCAGCCGGCGCAGCGGGCGGACCAGCGAACCGGCCACCCGGGTGGTGATGATCAGGACCAGCAGCAGCAGGACGAGGATGGTCGCGCCGCTGATGATGGCGTTGCGCTGCTCGGTGTCGCTCAGCTCGCGGGCCCTGGTCACGATCTTGGTGGCCAGGGAGTCCTCGACCTTGCGCATGGTGTTGCCGGCCAGCGTGGTGCTGTCGTACCAGCGGCTCAGGTCGCGGGCGGAGGTGACGTCGAGGTCGCGGATCCGGTTGTACTCGCGGACCTGGGCCAGGGCGCGCTGCCGCATGGCGTCGGCGCGGTCGATGTCCGGCCCGCGCATGCTCTTCTGGTAGGCGCGCAGGTCCGCCGGGTCGGCCTCCCGCTCGAAGGCGGTCAGCTCGGCCTGCTGGCGGCTCCACGAGCCGAGGAACTCCGACAGGTCGTCGTAGTCCAGCTCACGCTCGATGAGCGCGATCATGAGAATGGCCTGCTGCCTGGAGACTTCTTCCTTGACCCGCTGCAGCGAGCCGAGGGCGGCCACGTCACCCTGGAGGTCGTCGTCGTTCACGCCGTCGCCCAGGTCGCCCTGGATCGCGGAGAAGACGCCGATCATGGTGGTGTACGTGGTGATCGCGGCTCGCGGGGGCGTGCCCTCGGCCACCATCGACGTGCGGAGGCTGTCGAGGCCGGTGAGCCACCGGCGCATGTTCTCCACACCGTCGCGGATACGGGCCGAGTGCGCGGCGTCGATGGCGTTGGCCGAGGCCAGCACCTTCTTCTTGGCCGCGTCGACGGCCGCGCGCTGGGTCTTGAGCTGGACGAACCGCCCCGCCTTCGACTGGTCGGTCACGTACCACGCGGTGAGCGTGCGCTCCTTGGCCAGCTCGTGGTTGAGCCCGCCGATGCGCTGCACCAGCTCGGCGACCTGGGTCAGCCGGCGGTACTCGGAGCTCGTCCCGATGGCGTTGGCGAGCTGCACGCCCGCGAGGAGCACGCCCACGATGGTGGGGATGAGGATCAGCGCGATCAACCTCGAGCGCACACGCCAGTTCCCCAGCCGGAACCTTCCGCCTGTGTACTCCCCTGACCTCGTGTGCCTGGGGTTTTCCGTCCTCACTGACTCTCGCTACCTCTCGCCGGTACGTGCTCGAAAGAAATCAGACACGCGTGTGGCGCATGGGATTCTGTCCGGCTGGGTAATTGGAACACAGTCCGTACCAGACGGCCAACCGCACATTTCCCACTAAATGCACCCAAAGCGACACTTTGGGCGTCATATCGCCGTACACGTTTTCAGGCGGGCCGGAACGAATCCCGCTCCACGGGCGCCGCGTGCTTGACCATGAGGTGACGCGTCACCGAATACTCCTGCACCGCCTCCTGGCTCATGTCCTTGCCGAACCCGCTGCCCTTCACGCCGCCGTGCGGCGCCTCGCTGGCGATCGGCAGATGATCGTTCACCCAGGTCACGCCCACGTCGAGCCGATGGGACACGCGCATCGCCCGCGCGACGTCGCGCGACCACACCGACGAGGCCAGCCCGTAGGGGGTGTCGTTGGCCAGCCGGACGGCCTCGTCCTCGCCGTCGAACGGCAGCGCCACAAGGACCGGTCCGAAAAGTTCACCTTGGACGATCTCGCTGTCCTGTGCGACATCGGTCACAAGCGTCGGCGGGTAGAAGAACCCGGGCCCCTCGACGGGCGCGCCGCCGTGCACGACCCGTCCGCCCGAGCGCGCGACGAAGCCGTGCACGCGCTCGCGGTGGGCGGCCGAGATCAGCGGGCCGATGTCCGTCGCCGGGTCCCAGGGGTCGCCCACGGTGATCTCGGCGAGGGTCGCCCGGATGGCCTCGACGGCGTCGTCGTAGATCTCCCGGGCGACGTAGACGCGGGTGGCCGCGGTGCAGTCCTGGCCGGTGTTGTACGTGGCGCCCATGGCCACGCCGCGAGCCATCTCGGCCAGGTCGGCGTCCTGGAAGACCAGGGCGGGCGCCTTGCCGCCGAGTTCGAGGTGCACCCGCTTGAGCGTGGCCGCCGCGCCGGTCATGACCGCCCGGCCGGTGCCGGTCGAGCCGGTGACGCTGACCATGTCCACGCCCGGGTCGGTGACCAGCGCCTGGCCGACCTCGGCGTCGCCGGTGACCGCCTGGACGAGCCCTTCGGGCGCGCCCGCCTTGGCGAACAGCTCGGCCAGGCGCAGCGTCGTGCGCGGCGTCTGCGGCGCCGGCTTGATGACCACGGCGTTCCCGGCGGCCACGGCCGGGCCGACCTTCCACACCGCCATGACGAACGGGAAGTTCCACGGCGCGATCGACCCCACCACCCCGACCGGACGGCGCAGCAGCACCGAGGTGTAACCGGCGCTGAACACCCCGGCCCCCGACCCTTCGAGCGAACGGGCGGCGCCGGCGAAGAAGCGCAGGTTGTCGACGGCGAAGGGCAGCTCGCCGTCCCTGAAGACGGCCGCCGGCTTGCCGGTCTCCTCCACCTCCAGCCGGGTCAGCTCCTCGGCGTCGGCCTCCACCAGGTCGGCCAGGCGCAGCAGCAGCCGCTGGCGCTCGGCGGGGGTGGTCTGGGCCCACTCCTCGAACGCGCCCCGGGCGGTCCGGACGGCCGCGGCCACGTCGGCCACGGGGGTGTCCGGGATCTCGGCGCACGGGAGGCCGGTGGCGGGGTTGATCAGTTCACGCATGGAAAGTCCTCGAAATCCCTACTGGCCGAGCTGTTCGATCAGGTCGGCGGCCTTGCGCAGGCCGTCGCGGCGGCGGATCTCCTCGCCCGCCGCGGCGAGCCTCGCGCGCATCTCGGTGTCGCCGAGCAGGCGCTCCACCGCGCCGGTCAGCTCCTCGTCGGTGAAGGTGTAGGTGGAGAGCCGGACACCGTAGCCCAGCTCGTCCACCCGCTGGGCGTTGTCGTACTGGTCCCAGAACAGCGGCAGCACGATCATCGGCTTGCCGAAGTGCGCCGCCTCGGTGGTGGTGTTGTTGCCGCCGTGCGTGATGACCAGGTCGCACAGTGGGATGATCTTCGTCTGCGGCAGGAACTCGGCGCCGTACATGTTGTCGGCGAGCTTGATCTCCTCGTGCAGCGGGCCCTTGGAGACGATGTACTGGTGCCGCGTGCCGGCCAGGATGTCGATCACGCGCTGCATCAGCTCGACGTCGGAGGAGCCGAGCGAGCCGAGCGAGAAGTAGATCAGCGAGCCGTCGTTGCGCTGGAAGGGCAGCGTGAAGTCCTCGTCGGTCTCGCGCACCGAGGAGTCGAGCCGGTGCCAGCTCGGGCCGAGCGGGCGGGCGTCGGTGTAGTCGAGGATCTCGGGGAAGACGTAGAGGTTCAGGTCGCCCTCGTGGATGAAGTCCAGGTCGGGCAGCGGGGCGGTGCCCTGCTCGACGCACCACTCGTTGAAGGCGGTCCAGATCTCGCGGTGAGTGCGGTCGTACTCGGCGCGGAAGGCGTCCCAGCCGGAGCGGTCGTCCGCGGGCAGGCCGGAGAAGACCGGCGCGACGTTCTCGCCGCGCACCTCCAGCGGGTTGCAGGAGACGATCCGGACGAACTTCTTGCCCGCCGTGAGCAGCGCCGGGAACGTGATCACGTTGTCCTCGACGATCACGTCCGGGTTCACCCGCTCGATGATGGCCTTGAGCTGCGGCTCGCAGTACTTGGCGCCGTCGATGAGGGAGTCCCAGATGGGCTTGATGACGGTGTCGAGCTGCTCCAGCGTGCTCTTGCGGTACTCCGGCGCGGTCTCGCGGATGAAGTCCTTCCAGAACTGGCCGGCGTCCTGCTCCTCGGCGTTCTCGGGCGGCGGGGCCAGGTCGACGAGGTCCTCCTCGAAGCCGAGCGCTTCGAGCTTGCCCTTCCAGGACGACTCCGCGGCGAAGACGACGCGGTGCCCGCGACGGCGGAGAATGTCGCCGACGCCGATGCAGTTGTTCGTGGGGCCGTACGCGCTCTCTGGCATGAACAGGATGGTGAGGGACATCGTGAACTCCGGGGGAACTCGTCAAATTGAAGAGGAATTCAAATACTCATCTAGCGTGAAGCGCAAGTTAAGTGCACTATGGTCACGGCCGATCTGAATGGTGACCAAACGCACGGGGGGTGGTGGTCGTGGCCCAGCGCAAAAGCCGTAGTGACCGGCGCATCGACTTGATCGAGGCCGCGCGCCGAGCCATCATCCGCCACGGCATCGACGGAGTACAGCTCTCGCACGTCGCCGAGGAGGCCGGTCTGACCTCCGGCGCCGTGCTCTACCACTACCCCGACCTGGGCGAACTGCTGGTCGAGGCGCAGCACGCGGGCATGGAGCGGTTCTACGAGCTGCGCATGCGCCGCCTGGCCGACTTCACCGACCCGGTCGAGAAGCTGGTCGTCACGATCCGGTCGGGGTTGCCGACCGGGCCGCTCGACCCCGACGTCCGCCTGCTCAACGAGCTGGGCGGCGCCGCGGGCCGCAACCGGGTCTACGGCGTGCTGCTCACCTCGCTGTACGACCGCCAGGTGTCGATGTACCAGGCGATCCTGGACACCGGGGCCGCGCTCGGGGTCTTCCGGCTGACGGCCGACTCCGTGACCGTCGCGCGCAACCTGGTGGCCCTGGAGGACGCCTACGGCTACCGCATCACCGCCAGGCATCCGCTGATCGGCCCCGACGAGGCGGCCGAGCTGATCCTGTCGTACGCGCGGGCGGCGACGGGCAACGACCTGGCTCATTGATCGACCGCCATGATGACGGCGTCCTGGGCCTCCCAGCGCACCTTCACCTTGGCGCCGGGCTGCACCGTGCTCGCCCCCTGCACCGCGGCGAGCACGGGCTTGGCCCGTCCCGGCACGTCCACGGAGATGTGCGAGACGCCGCCGTAGAAGCTCACGTCCAGGACGCTGCCCTTCAGGCCCCGCGCCGCGTTCTCGTCGGCCAGCTCGATCTTCTCGGGCCGCACCGCGAGCAGCGCCTTGGAGTCGGCGGCCAGGTCTTCGAGCGGCGTGCCGGCCAGCATGCCGAACTCCTCGCTCTTGATCCCGTCCAGACCGGTGCAGACGCCCTCGAACAGGTTGTTCGCCCCGACGAAGTCGGCCACGAACGGCGAGCGCGGGCGCTCGTACAGGGCCACGGGGGCGTCCACCTGGCGCACGGTGCCGCTGTCGAAGACCGCGATGCGGTCGGCCAGCGACATGGCCTCCTCCTGGTCGTGCGTGACGACCACGAAGGTGATGCCGACCTCGCTCTGCAGCCGCTTGAGCTCCAGCTGCATGTCCGCGCGGACCTTCTTGTCCAGGGCCGACAGCGGCTCGTCGAGCAGCAGCAGCCGCGGCCGCTTGACGATGGAGCGGGCCAGCGCGACCCGCTGCCGCTGGCCGCCGGACAGCTGCGCGGGCTTGCGCGAGGCGTGCGCCGACAGGCCCACGGTCTCCAGCACCTCGCCGACCCGCTGCTTGATCTCCTGCCGGGGCAGCTTCTCCCGCTCCAGGCCGTAGGCCACGTTCTTGGCCACGGTCATGTGCGGGAACAGCGCGTACGACTGGAACATGAGGCTGATCGGCCGCCGGTTGGGCTGCTTGGACAGCAGGTCCTCGCCGTCGAGCGTGACCGTGCCGGCGTCCGGCGTCTCGAAGCCGGCGATGATGCGCAGCAGGGTGGTCTTGCCGCAGCCGGAGGGCCCGAGCAGGGCGAAGAACTCGCCCTGCTCGATCTCCAGCGAGACGCCGTCGAGCGCGGTGACGTCACCGAACCTGCGGGTGACCCCGTCAATCCTGAGCACGTGATTTCCCGATCTTGGTCATCCGCTGCCCGGCGATCACCGCCGTGAAGCTCACGAGGAGCAGGATCGCGGCCAGCGCGTTGATCTTCGGGGTCACCCCGAAACGAACCATTGAGTAGATGACGATCGGCAGCGTCGGCTCGGCGTTGCCGATCGTGAAGAAGGCGATCACGAACTCGTCCAGCGACAGCGTGAACGCCAGCAGCGCCCCGGCGACGATCCCGGGCACCAGCTGCGGCAGCGTGACCTTCATGAACGTGACCACCGGCCCGGCCCCCAGGTCGCGCGAGGCCTCCTCCAGCGAGGTGTCGGCGTTGGTGAGCCGGGTGCGCACCACCGCCGCGACGAACGCCATCGAGAACACCGCGTGCGCGATGGTCACCGTGGGCAGGCCCAGCGCGAACTGGGCGTCCCACTGGGCCAGGAAGGTGTTGATCAGGGCGTACAGGACCAGCAGCCCGATCCCGAGCACCAGGTCGGGCAGCACGGCCGGCATGAGCGAGATCGCGTCGAGCAGCTTCGACCTGGTGTACCGGGCCAGGCCGACGGCCAGCAGCGTGCCGAGCACGGTGGCGATCGCCGTCGAGCCCAGGGCCACGATCAGGGTGTTGACCAGGCCCTCTCGGATCTTCTCGTCGGCGGCCAGCTCGCCGTACCACTTGAGGCTGAAGCCCTCGTAGGTGTAGGCCGACTTGCCGGAGTTGAACGACATGACGACCAGGACGATGATCGGCACGTACAGGAAGGCGTAGGTCGCCCAGAACGGCACGTACAGCAGCTTGGGTCTACGCACGGCGGGCCGCCCACGCCTGCACGAGCAGCAGCAGGATCAGCACCGCGATCAGCGCCAGCACCAGCGCCGAGCCGAACGGCCAGTCGCGCGCGACCAGGAACTGGTTGCGGATCAGGTTCCCCACCATGATGGACTTGTTGCCGCCGAGCATCTCGGGGATGACGAAGTTGCCGAAGCTCGGCACGAACACGAACATCGCCCCGGTCAGCGCGCCGGGCAGGGTGAGCGGCAGCGTCACCTTCCGGAACGTGGTGAACGCCGAGGCCCCGAGGTTCGCCGACGCCTCGCGCAACTGCGGGTCGAGCTTCTCGATCGAGGAGTACAACGGCAGCACCATGAGCGGCAGGTACGAGTACAGCAGCCCGGTGACGATCGCGCCCTGGGTGTACAGCAGCTCCATCTCCTTGCCCAGCAGGGAGCTGAGCAGCCCCTGACTGCTGAGCATGATGATCCACGCGTAGACGCGGATGATGAAGTTCGTCCAGAAGGGCAGCACGACCGCCACCAGGGCGATCGTCTTCCACTTCGACGGGAGCTGGGCGATCAGGTACGCCGTCGGGTAGCCGAGCAGCAACGCGATCAGCGTGGCGATCGTCGCCATCTTCAGCGAGTCGCCGACGACGTTCAGGTAGAGGGAGTCGAACAGGCGCTGGAAGTTCTCCAGCGTGAACTCGTAGACGATGCCCCCGAAGCGCCCCCGCTGGAAGACGGTGTAGCTGAGCACCAGCGCCAGCGGCACGAGGAGGAGCACGACCAGGTACGTCAGACCTGGCGAAAGGAAAACGAACGCGCCCAGCCGGCGACCCCGCTTACGGGACACCGGCCGGGCCTTGACCTCGGATCTCACTGCACCAACGACTATCCGGCCGTGACTTCCTGCGACAGGCGGCTGAACTTGGTCGACGCCTGTCCCAGGTCGATGATCGACTCACCGTTGAGCAGTTCCGCCGGCTTGATGTCCAGCAGCGAGCCCTTGGGGATGGTCACCTTGTCCATGGCGGCCTTGTTGGGGACCTTGTAGTTGATGTTCTCGGCCGCCCAGCGGTGGATCTCCGGGTCGAGGATCATGTTGATGAAGGCGTGGGCCGCCTCCTTGTTCTTGGAGGACTTCATGATCACCATGGTGTCCACCCAGAGGTCGCTGCCCTCCTTCGGCACCACGAACTTGATGTTCTGCTTCTCGTCCGTGGTCGGGCACCAGCCGTCCCACGCCTCGACCATGATGGCCTCGCCGGACTTCAGCCGGTCGCCGAAGGTGGTGTCGTCGTAGCGCAGCAGGTGCGGCTTCTGCGAGACCAGGAGCTCCTTGGCCTTGGCGATCTCCTCGTCCTTCTCGGTGTTGACCGAGTAGCCGAGCGCCTTGAGCGCGGGCAGGACCAGCCAGCGCTCGGTGGTCATCATGGTGACCTTCTTCTCGGCCCAGGAGGCGGGCTTGAGGATGTCGTTCCAGCTCGTCGGCGGCGTCTTCACCAGGTCGCTGCGGTAGCAGATGCCGGTGGTGCCCCAGGTGTAGGGCACCGAGTACTTGTTGCCCTTGTCGTAGGAGAGCTGCGTGGCCTCGGGGTAGAGATTGGCCAGGTTGGGGATCAGCTCGGCGTGGATGGGCTCCAGCAGGCCCTGGGCGTTGAGCGCCTGGGCGTACTGGCCGGACACGAAGGCCACGTCGATGCCGCTGTCGCCGGAGGCGGTCAGCTTGGCCATCGCCAGCTCGTTCGTGTCGTGGTTGGTGATCCCCATCTCCTTGACCTTGAGCTGCTGCTTGACCTTCTCGGGCAGCTCCTCCGGGGTGTAGCCCGGCCAGACGGTCACCTGGAGCGACTGCTTGGTCAGGTCGGCGTTGGGCTGGAGCTGTTCGGCCTTGGCCGCGGTCGTGCCGTCTGAGCTGCTCGACGACCCACCGCCGCACGCCGCGACGGCTAGCGCGAGGCCGGCCACCGCCACGGCGGCCGGAAGACGACGGGTGAACCGGTTACGGGACACGGCCGCTACTCCTTCTGGTGCTGAGGATTGAGGGGTCGCGCGACCTTACTGGACACGGCAGACCAGAGCAGGAGTGTTGCAGCAGAAATCAACATGAGCAAGACTTTTCCCGACATTGCTACCAGGAAGTTTGATCAGAGTGTTGAATCGAGATTCAATAACGGAGTCGCCTCATCCCGGTCCGTGAGGGACCTCTCACCTCGCGTACGGACCGCCTTCGGGCCGCGCTCTTCGCGCCATCTCTCCCAGCCGTAATCTATCGGCTCGGGAGCGTGCGATCCCTGGCGGGTGCTCAGCGAACGGGCGAACGATCGGGATCCGCCCAGAGCGGGTTATCGGTCGCGGTGACACCGCGCGGACCCCGCTCGCGCACGGAGACAGGGGCGGCCCGGAGCGAGCACCGGGAACGGGACCGTACCCTCCTGACCGGCGCAGGCGCTTTTCCCCTAATGCGCGGACGGGCTCCGAAGAGGGCGAAGTTGCAGCCGATATCAACATGAGCGAGACTTCCTTCCACACGTCGATCGGGAACGATGGTCAATCTGTTGAACTGGGATTCAATTGCGCCCCGGCTCGCCGCCCTCGCGGCGGAGCCCGTCTCCGACCGGGATCACGGTCTGTCCGCGAGCCTGCTGCGGGCGCTGGCGCACGACCCGCCGCCCCCGTTCGCCGTCCGCCGGTTCCATGACCTTCCCGTCCTCTCGGAGACGGCCGCCGAGCGCGGCTTCGGGCCGCACGTCGACCAGACCAACCACTCGGTCGTGGTGGACGAGCGGATGGTCGTGAAGTGGCTGGCCCCGCCGGTCCCGCTGCCCCACCCGACGCCCGAGATCTTCGCCCACCTCGTCGAGGTCGGCTTCACCGGCACCGCGCCCCCGTACCTGGCGCTGACCCGCGCGTCGGACGCCGGCGAGGAGCTGCTCGCGCTGGTGACCGGCTACCTGCCCGAGGCGCGCGACGGGTGGGAGTGGTGCGTGGACGAGGCCGAGTCCGGCGGCACGCGCTTCGCCGGCGAGCTCGGCCGGCTGGCCGCCGACCTGCACGTCGCGCTGTCCACCCTGCCCGGCGGCTCGTCCGCGCGGCAGGCGGACCCGGCGGCGCGGGCCGCGGACGCGCTGGCCGAGGCGCTCGCCCTCACCGGCGGCGCCGACGGCGCGTGGCTGGCCACGCGGGCCGGCGCCCTGGCCGGCGAGCTGGAGCCGCTGCGCGCGGGCTTCGCGGGCCCGGTGATCAGGATCCACGGCGACCTGCACGTGGGCCAGATCCTGCGGTGGCGCGACGGCTACGCCGTGATCGACTTCGACGGCAACCCGACCGTGGCCGACACCGGCGTGCGCCAGCCGGCCGCCAGGGACGTCGCCCAGCTCACCACCAGCCTGGAGCACGTGGCCCAGGTCGCCGTCAAGCGCCGGGGCACCCCGCCCGCCCACGCCGCGGCCTGGGCGGCGCGGGCCCGGGCCGGCCTGCTGGACGCCTACCGCGACCGCCTGTCCGGCCTCGGCCGCTCCGACCTGCTGGACGAGACCCTGATCCGCCCGTTCGAGGTCGAGCAGGAGTGCCGCGAGCTGATCTACGCCGCCCGCCACCTGCCCCGCTGGCGCTACGCCCCCATGGGCGTGCTGCGCACCTGGTACCCCGAGGAGAACCTGCCGTGAATCCCGAGCTCTACCTGGCCGACCTGGAGGCCAAGCCCGCCGCCCTGGCCGCCCTCGCCGACGGGCTGCGCGTGGCCGATCCCTTCGCCGGGCTGCCCGAGGGCGTGCGCCGGGTGCTGTTCCTCGGCATGGGCAGCTCCCGGTACGCCGCCGGCGTGGCGGCCCTGCGCCTGCGCGCGGCCGGCGTGGACGCCTACGCCGACTACGCCTCGGCCGCGGCGACCTACCCGGCCGGGCCGGACACACTGGTCGTGCCGATCTCGGCCACCGGCGGCAGCCGCGAGACCCTCGACGCCCTCGCCCGCTACGCCGGGGGCCCGTCGTACGTGGCCGCGATCACCAACGTGCCCGGCTCGCCCGTCACCGAGGCGGCCGACCTGGTCGTCCCCATGGGCGCGGGCGAGGAGCGCGGCGGCGTGGCCTGCCGGACGTTCCAGCACACGCTGGCCCTGCTGCTGGCGCTCGAAGCCCGGCTCACCGGGACGGGCGGCGATCTGCCCGCGCTGCTCACCCGGGCCGCCGAGGCCACCCGCGACCTCCTGGACCGCCGGGACGAATGGCTCCCGCTGACCATGGAGCTCCTGGACGGGCCCGACGGCGTCTACACGATCGCCCCCGCCGAGCGGCTGTCGTCGGCCGAGCAGTCGGCGCTGATGTTCCGCGAGGGCCCGCGCCGCGCGGCCGACGCCTGCGAGGCGGGCGACTGGTCGCACGTCGACGTCTACCTCACCAAGACCCTCGACTACCGGGCGCTGCTCTTCCCCGGCTCCCGCTACGACGAGCAGGCCATGGACTGGGTGCGCGAGCGCGGCTCCACGGTGCTCTCCGTGGGCGGCGAGGTGAAGGACGCCGCGGCGGCGATCCGCTACGCGCACGACGACGACCCCGGCGTGGCGCTGCTCACCGAGACGCTGGTGGCCGAGCTGGTGGCCGCGTACTGGTGGAACGCTCAGTAGGGACGGGCGCCGATCACGTGCTCGACCAGGGTGATCAGGGTGTTCTTGACCGACTGGCGGGCCCGCGCGTCCGTGCGCACGATGGGCACCTGCGGTGAGAGCGTGAGCGCCTCGCGCACTTCGCTCTCCACGTGCGGGAAGCGACCGTCCCAGCCGTTCAGGCCGACGACGAACGGCAGCCCGGCCTCCTCGAAGTAGTCCACGGCGGGGAAGCTGTCGGCCAGGCGGCGGGTGTCCACCAGCACGACCGCGCCGATCGCGCCGCGGACCAGGTCGTCCCACATGAACCAGAACCGGTGCTGGCCGGGCGTGCCGAACAGGTAGAGGATCAGGTCGCGTTCGAGGGAGACGCGGCCGAAGTCCATCGCGACCGTGGTGGTGGACTTGCCCGGTGTGTGCCCGAGGTCGTCGATGCCGGCCGAGGCGTCCGTCAGCACGGCCTCGGTGGTCAGCGGCACGATCTCCGACACCGCGCCGACGAAGGTGGTCTTCCCCACGCCGAACCCGCCCGCCACGACGATCTTCGTCGAGGTGAGCGCTGGGCTAGAGCCGGCGAAGTCCACTCAGGACCCTCTCCAGCAGCCTGCGGTCCGGCAGCCCGGCCTCCAGCTGCGGCTGGTAGACCTTGACCAGCCCGTCCGCCTCCATGTCGGCGACCAGCACCCGCGCCACGCCGAGCGGCACGGCCAGCAGCGCGGAGATCTCGGCCACCGAGCGCACCTGGCGGCACAGCTCGCTGATCGCGCGGTACTCGCGGGTGTAGGTCATGCCGAGCCGGGCCGAGGTCGCCGACGAGACCAGCGCCTCCATGGCCAGGCCGGTGCGCGGCGCCGTCCTGCCGCCGGTGACGGCGTACATGCGCACCAGCGAGCTGCGCTGGGGCTCCGGCTCCCCGTCATGCCACGATGCCAACGTCCACTCCCATCACCAGGGGCGCGCGGATGACAACTCCGCCCGTACGGCAGGGGTCAGCACCTGCCCCGTGCGTTCGACCAGAATCGTCATCTGGTACGCCACCAGGCCCATGTCACAGTCGGGCGCGGCCAGCACCGCCAGGCACGACCCGTCGCTGATCGACATCACCAGCAGCAGCCCGCGTTCCATCTCCACCAGGGTCTGCGTCACGCCGCCGCCCTCGAACACCCGCGCCGACCCCTGCGTCAGGCTGACCAGCCCGGCCGCGATGGCGGCGAGCTGGTCGGCGCGGTCCTTGGGGAAGCCGCGGGAGAAGGCCATCGGCAGGCCGTCGGCGGAGACGACCACGGCGTGGGCCACGCCGGGCACCTCCTCGACGAACGCGCTCACCAGCCAGTTGATGTCCCTGGCCCCCTGGCTCAGTTCCTTCATCAGTCCTCCTCTAGCTCGGCTCGGCCCTTGCGCACGCCCTGCTGGTAGCTGGCCAGCCGGCTGCGCAGCCGGTCGGGGGACGGCGGAGGAACCGGCACGGGCGGCGGCTGGGGAACCGCGGCACCCGGTACCAGATTCGCTCGCGGCGTGCGCTTGGGCAGGCCGGAGTTCGTGGTGCCGCCTTGGGCGGGCTCGGCGGTCGTGTTCGCCGCCTGCCAGCCCTGGTCGGCGGGCGACGACCAGGCCGGGTCCCGCCGGTCGGCGGTCGGCGCGGCCTTGCTGAACCAGCTGCTCTCCTCGACGGAGGCGAAGATCGGCAGGAACTCGTTCCCGGCCGCCGGCTCGGCCGGCTCGGGCCCTGTGGCGAACGACGGGTACGACGCCCCGGACGCCGGCGGCTCCGGCTGCTCGACCGACTGCGAGGAGGACGAGGTGAACCACGACGACTCGGACGCCGACGGCATGGGGTCGAACGACGGGTGCCCGTAGGCGGGCATCGGGGCCGTGGGCGGCGCGTACGACTCGGCGCCCTGGAAGGACTCGGCGCTCTGGAACGGGTCGGCACTCTGGAAGGGCTCGGCGCTCTGGAACGGCTCGGCGCTACGGAACGGGTCGGCGCTGCGGAAAGGCTCAGCGCTGCGGAAATGCTCAGCGCTCTGGAACGGGTCGGCAGTCTGGAAGGGCTCGGCGCGTCCCTGGTCCGGGCGAACCATGGCGGACATGGCCGGGGTGTGCGCGGCCGCGGCCATCGAGCCGTGCAGGTGCCCGGCCACCGTGCCGGGGACGGCGGCGAGCAGCATCTCCGGGATCAGCACCATCGCGGTCAGCCCGCCGATGTCCTGGCGGCGGAGCTGCACCTTGATGCTGTGCCGCAGCGCGAGCCGCCCGACCACGAACAGGCCCATCCGCCGCGACACGGACACGTCCACGACCGGCGGGTGGGCCAGCCGCCAGTTGGCCTCGGCCAGTTCCTCGGGGGTCATGCCGATGCCGTTGTCGGTCACCGAGACCATCAGCCCGCCGCCGTCGATGCGGCTGCTGGAGATGATCACCTTGGTGTCCTTGGAGGAGAACGAGACCGAGTTCTCGACCAGCTCGGCCAGCAGGTGCACCACGTCGGTGACGGCCTGCCCGGCGATGGCGACGTCCGACTGCGCCTGGACGCTGACCCGGTCGTAGCTCTCGACCTCGCCGAGCGCCGCGCGCACGATGTCCATGAGCTCGACCGGCTCGCTCCACTTGCGCGCGGCCTCCTGACCGGCCAGGACCAGCAGGTTCTCGCTGTTGCGGCGCATGCGGGTGGCCAGGTGGTCGAGCTTGAACAGGTCGCCGAGGCGCTCGTCGTCGCGCTCGCCGCGCTCCAGGCGCTCGATCAGGGTGAGCTGCCGTTCCACCAGGGTCTGGCTGCGCCGCGACAGGTTGACGAACATCGCGTTGACGTTGGAGCGCAGCCGCGCCTCGTCGCCCGCCAGCCGGACGGCCTCGCGGTGCACCTCGTCGAAGGCGCGGGCGACCTCGCCGACCTCGTCCTTGGAGAAGATGCCGATGGGCGGCACCTCGGCGTCGACCGCGCCGTCGCGCGACTCGCGCAGGTGCTGGACGAAGTCCGGCAGACGGCGCCCGGCGATCTCCAGCGCCTCGCCGCGCAGCCTGCGCAGCGGCCGGACCAGCGACCTGGCCACGCCGGTGGTGATCAGCAGGACGGCGACCAGCAGCGCGAGCACCGCGCCCGCGATGACCAGCGCCCGCCGCTGCTCCTCGGCGCTGAGCGTGGCGCTGCGCGCCACGATCCCGGCGGCCTGGCGCTGCTCGACCTTGCGCATGGAGTCCACGACGACGTTGGAGGCGTCGAACCACTCCTTGGCGTCGTCGCGCTTGGCCAGGTCCAGCCCGCGCAGCGGCAGCGAGGCCGAGGCCCTGATGAGCACCAGCTCGCGCAGGAACAACATGCGGTCGGCGCTGCGGCCGTTGACGGTCTCGTCGAAGAAGCGGCGCTCATCGGCGGTGGCCTCGGCGGCGAAGCCCCTGCGGTCGGCGGTCTCGGCGGACAGCTCGCCGAGGAAGCGCTTGAGCTGGTCCTGGCCGAAGGCGCCCTCGACGAGGACGGTGGTGAGCAGCGCCTGCTGGTAGGAGACGCTCTCCTTGGCCCTGGCCAGGCCGTCCAGCATGCGGGTCTGGCGGAACAGCTCGTCGTCGGAGCTGCCCTTGATCAGTTCGGTGTGGATGGAGAGGAGGTCGCCGATCACCGTCGTGTAGAGGTCGACGGCGGGGCCGGGCAGCAGGTCGGCGTCCATCGCCTGCTCGCGCAGCGAGGTCAGGTCGTCCAGGCGGGTGAGCATGTTCTCGATCTGGTCGGCGGTACGGCCCTCGACGTCGGCCAGGATCTGCTGGGCGGTGCCGCGTACCTCCCTGATGGCGACGTCCACCTGGTCCATCTGGGACCGGACGCCGCCGAGCCCGTTCACGGGCCGGTTCCTGGCGATGTACCAGGCGGTCTTGGCCCGCTCACCGGCGAGCTGGTGGGTCAGGTCGCCCACCTGCTCCGACAGCGCGGCTAATCGGTTCGTCCGGTCGTAGTCGGCGGCGGCGCCCGTCGAGGACAGCACCTGGACGCCGCCCAGCAGCACGGCGGCGGCGGTCGGCACCAGGATGAGGGCGACCAGGCGCGCACGTACGCGCCAATTGCGCAGGCGCCAGTTGCCTTCGACGGCCTGCCGCTCGCCCAGCTGTGTTGTCACCGAACGCACCTCGCCCGAATCGGCGTATTTGTCAGGGATGTGGCCCTTGGGAGAAATCAGCAAGTGCGGGTAATTGGAACACATCCTAAGCGGAGGTGGCCACCCGCACATATCGGTGCGAAATTCAACTTCTGTGTCCAGTGGGACGAAAGCTGGAGCCCCATCTCGCCGTCCGTCCAACCAGAAATAGCCCCCTATACATTCATATGTCCATCTATGGGCGTTTAGTGCGTTCCAAGCGCATAACACGGGAGGAGCAGCCAGGTCTCTCACAGGTCACAGCGTTGAGATTTGCGTTATTCACCGCATATGTTGAGCCCTCGGCAATCGAGGAGGCGAGGGTGCGGGATTCTCCCGACAGCGCGGCCATCAGCGTCGAAGGGCTTTGGAAGATCTTCGGATCCAGGGCGCAAAAGGTGCTGGACAGCGAGGACAGACACCTCGACCCCGCCGCTCTGCGAGAGAAGACCGGTTGCACCGCCGCCGTCCGCGACGTGAGCTTCGAGGTGCGCCCCGGCGAGGTCTTCGTCGTCATGGGCCTGTCGGGCAGCGGCAAGTCCACCCTCGTACGCTGCCTGACCAGGCTCGTCGAGCCCACCGCCGGCCGCATCAGCATCGGCGGCGAGGACGTCGGCCGCGCCTCCCCCGCCCGGCTGCGCGAGCTGCGCCGCCACCGGGTCAGCATGGTCTTCCAGCACTTCGGCCTGCTGCCGCACCGCAGGGTCATCGACAACGTCGCCTACGGCCTGGAGATCCAGGGCACCCCCAGGGCCGCCAGGCACGCGCGGGCCGCCGAGATCCTCACCCTCGTCGGCCTCGACGGGTACGCCGGCGCCTACCCCGACCAGCTCTCCGGCGGCATGCAGCAACGCGTCGGCCTGGCCCGCGCGCTGGCCGTCGATCCCCAGGTCATGCTGTTCGACGAGCCGTTCAGCGCGCTCGACCCGCTGATCCGGCGCGACATGCAGACCGAGGTGATCCGGCTCCACCGCGAGGTCGGCAAGACGATGGTGTTCATCACCCACGACCTGTCCGAGGCGCTCAAGCTGGGCGAGCGCATCGCCATCATGCGGGCCGGCTCGATCGTGCAGCTGGGCACGGCCGAGGAGCTGGTGGGCGCGCCGGCCGACGACTACGTGGCCGACTTCGTCCGCGACGTGCCGCGCAGCCACGTGCTGACGCTGCGCTGGATCTGCCGCGCCCCCGAGCCCGGCGAGCCGCTGGACGGCCCCCAGCTCCCCGCCACCACCCTGGTCAAGGACGCCATCGCCGCGGCCTCGGCCTCCTCCCGCCCGATCCGGGTGATGGACGGCGACGAGCTGGCCGGCGTCGTGGACCGCGTGGACCTGCTGTCCTTCCTCGCCGGCGCGGACGCCGCGGTGAGGGCAGGCGCGTGAGCACCACCGCGGTCAGCGCCCCCACCAGGCTCAAGATCCCCAGATGGGCCGCTCCCGCCGGGGTCGCGGTCCTGTTCGCCGTGGCGTACCTGGTCTTCCGCGGCACCGGCACGCTGCCGCACGACAAGGAGGCGCCGCAGTTCCTGGCGGTCACCGAGCTGCGCGAATGGATCGACGACCACCGCAACGAGAGCCCGCTCTTCCTGTACTTCCTCAACTACATCCGGCTGTTCGTCGACGGCGTCTACACCTTCTTCCAGACCGTGCTCACCGCCCTGAACTGGCCGGGTCTCATCGGCGTCCTGGCCGCGCTGGCCTGGCTCGCGGGCGGCTGGCGCATCGCGCTGCTCGCGGCGGCGGGCGTGGGCGCGTTCGGGGTGCTCGGCCTGTGGCAGTCGAGCGTGGACACGCTGGCGCTGGTGGCGGCCTCGGTGCTGCTGTCGCTGGCGGTCGGCGTGCCGCTCGGCGTCTGGGCCGGGCTGTCGGCGCGGGTGCGGCAGGTGCTGACGCCGGTGCTGGACGTCATGCAGATCATGCCGACGTTCGCCTACCTGGCGCCGCTCGTGCTGTTCTTCCACATCGGTGCGCCGGCCGGGGCCATCGCGACGATGATCTACTCGATCCCGCCCGCGATCCGGATCACCGCGCTGGCCGTCGAGGGGGTCTCCGCCACGGCGGTCGAGGCGTCGGCGTCGCTCGGCGCGACCGGCCGTCAGACGTTGTTCAAGGTGCGGCTGCCGCTGGCCCGCCCGACGATGGCGCTGGCGGTGAACCAGACCATCATGATGGCGCTGTCGATGGTCGTGATCGCGAACCTGATCTCGGCCCCCGGCCTGGGCGGCGACATCATCCGCGGCCTGTCGCGGGCCCAGGTCGGCATCATGCTCCCGGCGGGCCTGGCCATCGTGGTCATGGCCGTCGTGCTCGACCGCATGCTCATGTCGGTGGCCCGCCGCGAGGCGCACGCGTCGCTCGGCCGGCCCGACCTGGCGGTCGCGGCGGCGCTGGCGGTCGCGGGCGTGGCGGCCGGGCTCGCGCTGCCCGCGGGCTGGCCCGACGGCCTGACGGTCACCTTCGCCGGCGCGGTGAACGACGCCGTCCGCTGGGCGGAGACGACCTGGTACCCGGTCACGACGTTCGTCAAGGACCTGACCTCGGCCTTCCTGCTCAACCCGCTGGAGGGCCTGCTCACCTCCGCCCCGTGGTGGCTGGTCGCCCTCGCGGTGCTGGCCCTGGCCTGGCGGGTGAGCGGGGTACGCCCGGCGCTGACCGCGCTCGGCTGCCTGCTGGCGATCGCGCTGCTCGGCGTGTGGGAGCACGCCATGCAGACGATGACCACGGTCGCGGTGGCGGTGCTCGTCACCCTCGTCGTCGGCCTGCTGCTGGGGGTGGCCGCGGCCCGCTCGCCGCGCTGGTCGGCCGTTCAGCGCCCGCTGCTGGACGCCGCCCAGACCATGCCCGCGTTCGTCTACCTGCTGCCGGCGCTGGCCCTGTTCGAGACGACCCGGTTCACCGCGATCTTCGCCTCGGTGATCTACGCGGTGCCGCCCGTGGTGCGCCTGGTGGAGGACGGCATCAGAGGGGTGCCCGGCACGGTCGTCGAGGCGGCCGCGTCGGCCGGCTCGACCCCGGGCCAGCTGCTGTGGAAGGTGCAGCTGCCGATGGCGCGGCGGGCCATCCTGCTCGCCGCCAACCAGGGCATCGTGATGACGCTGGCCATGGTCGTCGTCGGCGGCCTGGTCGGGGCGGGCGCGCTCGGCTACGACGTGGTCGTCGGCTTCTCCCAGCGCACGGATTTCGGCATGGGCTTCGTGGCGGGCATCGCGACCGTCCTGCTCGGAGTCATGCTCGACCGCATCACGCAGGGCGCCGACAGGCGTCCTTCCCCCCGAAAGAGGAAGCGCACATGAAGATTCGCCTGCTCGCAGGCCTGCTCGTTGTCGGCCTCACCGCCGTGGGTTGCGGCGGTGGCGCCAAGGTGGAGACCTCCCCCAGCTCCGCCGCCCCGTCGGCCGCCGCCTCCGGCGCGGCGACGACCGGCACCGTCAAGATCGCGATCAACCCGTGGGTCGGTTACGAGGCCAGCGCGAACGTCGTCGCCTACCTGCTGAAGAACGAGCTCAAGTACGACGTGCAGCTGCCCGAGATCAAGGAGCAGGTCGCCTGGGAGGGCTTCGAGACGGGCGACGTGGACGTCATCATCGAGAACTGGGGCCATCCGGACCTGAAGAAGAAGTTCATCGACGAGAAGAAGGTCGCGCTCTCGGCGGGCTCCACCGGCAACAAGGGCGTCATCGGCTGGTACGTGCCCAAGTGGATGGCCGACAAGTACCCCGACATCACCGACTACAAGAACCTGAACAAGTACGCCGACCTGTTCAAGACGTCGGAGTCCGGCGGCAAGGGCCAGCTCCTCGACGGCGACCCGAGCTACGTCACCAACGACGAGGCCCTGGTCAAGAACCTCAAGCTGAACTACAAGGTGGTGACCGGCGGCAGCGAGGCGGCCCTGCTCAAGGCGGCCGAGCAGGCGCAGGCGCAGAAGAAGGCGCTGCTGTTCTACTTCTGGACGCCCCACTGGCTGTTCGACAAGGTCGAGCTGACCCGGGTGAACCTGCCCCCGTACACCGAGGGCTGCGACGCCGACGCCAAGAAGGTCGCCTGCGACTACGCCGAGCTGGACCTCGACAAGATCGTCAGCAAGAAGTTCGCCGACACCGGCGGCAAGGCGTACGAGCTGGTCAAGAACTTCAGCTGGACCAACGAGGACCAGAACGCGGTCGCCAACGACATGACCAACAACGGCCTGACCGGCGAGCAGGCCGCCAAGAAGTGGGTCGAGGCCAACACCGCCAAGTGGCAGGCCTGGCTCCCCAAGTGACCCCTCTTGACCGCGTCTGCGCCGGCCGCCCGCCGGCGGGGACGCGGTCGCGGAGACCTCTCATGCGAACCAAGAAGCTGGCCGGGCCGCTGCTCGCGGCCCTGCTCCTGACGTCCTGCTCCGGCGGCGCCCCCGAGACCGGGGTCGCGGCCAAGGGCACGGTCAACATCGACGTGCACGCCTGGGTCGGGTACGAGGCCCAGGCCGCCGTCCTGGCCTACCTGCTCGAACACGAACTGGGTTACAAGGTCAACACGCGCAAGAACAACGAGAGCGATTCCTGGCGCGATTTCGAATCCGGCAAGGTCGACGTGATCGTCGAGAACTGGGGACACAACGATCTGAAGAAGGAGTACATCGAGCAGAAGAAGGTGGCGCTGTCGGCCGGGCTCACCGGCAACAAAGGCGTGATCGGTTGGTACGTCCCGGAGTGGATGACCAAGAAATATCCCGACATCACCGACTATCGGAACCTGAACAAGTACGCACACCTATTCCGGACCGCCAAAACCGGAAATTTGGGTCAGGTACTCGACGGGGACCCGACATTCGTCACCAACGACGAGGTTCTCATCAAGAACCTCGGCCTCGATTACAAGGTCGTCTACTCCGGCAGCGAGGACGCGCTGATCAAGGCCGCGCAGACGGCGGCGCGCACCCGCACGCCCCTGCTCATGTATTTCTACGAACCGCAATGGCTGTTCACCAAGGTCAAACTGGTCAAGGTCAACCTGCCCCCGTACGCGGTCGGCTGCGACGACGTGCCCGCCAGGGTCGCCTGCGACTACCCGCCGTACCTGCTGGACAAGATCGTCAGCAGGCGGTTCGCCGAGCGCGGCGGGAAGGCGTACGAGCTGGTGCGCAACTTCACCTGGACCAACGACAACCAGAACGCCGTGGCCGCCGAGATGATCAACGGCAAGAAGACCGCCGAGCAGGCCGCCCGGCAGTGGGTGGAGGAGAACAAGATCGTGTGGAAGGACTGGATCCCGCGTTGAGCTTCGACTTCGTCATCGTGGGCGGCGGCTCGGCCGGCTGCGCCCTGGCCAACCGGCTGAGCGCCGATCCGTCGGTGTCCGTGCTGGTGCTGGAGGCGGGCCGGCCGGACTACCTCTGGGACGTCTTCATCCACATGCCGGCCGCGCTGATGTTCCCCATCGGCAGCCGGTTCTACGACTGGAAGTACGAGTCCGAGCCAGAGCCGCACATGAACGACCGGCGCATCTACCACGCGCGCGGCAAGGTGCTGGGCGGCTCCAGCAGCATCAACGGGATGATCTTCCAGCGCGGCAACCCGCTGGACTACGAGCGCTGGGCCGCCGATCCCGGCATGGAGAACTGGGACTACGCCCACTGCCTGCCCTACTTCAGGCGCATGGAGAACTGCCTGGCCGACCCCGGCTCCCCCTTCCGGGGCGACGACGGCCCGCTGAAGCTGGAGCGCGGCCCGGCCCGCGGCCCGCTGTTCGAGGCGTTCTTCGAGGCGGTCCAGCAGGCCGGCCATCCGCTCACCGACGACGTGAACGGCTACCGCCAGGAGGGCTTCGCCGCCTTCGACCGCAACGTCCACCGGGGCCGCCGGCTCAGCGCGGCCCGCGCCTACCTGCATCCGGTGCGCCGCCGTCCCAACCTCACGGTCAGGACGCGGGCCCACGTGGAGAAGGTGCTCTTCGACGGGACGCGGGCGGTGGGCGTCCAGTGCGGCGGCGAGCGCATCGAGGCGCGCGAGGTCGTGCTGTGCGGCGGCGCGATCAACACCCCGCAGCTCCTCCAGCTGTCCGGGGTCGGGCCGAAGGCGGTCCTGGAGTCCGTGGGCGTCCGGGTGGTGCACGACCTGCCGGGCGTCGGCGAGAACCTCCAGGACCATCTGGAGGTCTACGTCCAGCACGCCTGCACGCAGCCGGTCTCGCAGCAGCCGTCGCTGGCGATGTGGCGGCGGCCGTTCATCGGCGCCGACTGGCTGTTCCTGCGGCGCGGCCCCGGCGCCACGAACCACTTCGAGGCGGGCGGGTTCATCCGCTCCAACGACGACGTCGCGTACCCGAACCTGATGTTCCACTTCCTGCCGATCGCCGTGCGCTACGACGGCTCGGCGCCGGCCGGCGGGCACGGCTACCAGGTGCACATCGGCCCGATGTACTCCGACGCCCGCGGCTCGGTGCGGATCCGGTCGGCCGACCCCCGCGCCAAGCCCGCGCTGCGCTTCAACTACCTCTCCACAGAGCAGGACCGCCGCGAGTGGGTGGAGGCGATCAGGCACGCCCGCGCCATCCTGTCCCAGCCCGCCTGGGCCGGCCTGGACGGCGGCGAGATCTCCCCCGGCCCGGCCGTCCGGACCGACGAGGAGATCCTGGCCTGGGTGGCCAAGGACGGCGAGACCGCCCTGCACCCGTCGTGCACCTGCAAGATGGGCGTGGACGACCTGGCCGTGGTCGACCCCGCCACCATGCGCGTGCACGGCCTGGACGGCCTGCGCGTCGTGGACGCCTCCGCCATGCCGTACGTCACCAACGGCAACATCTACGCCCCGGTCATGATGCTCGCCGAGAAGTCCGCCGACCTGATCCTCGGCAACACCCCCCTCGCCCCCGACACCACGGCCTTCCACCGCCACGCCTGACCCGGTCTAACGGTCCAGACGCTGGTACAGGCGGACGGACAGGACGAAGAAGACGACGGTGATAGCCACCGGCCACAGCACCGCCATCGTCACGGCGTGCTGGGCCACCCACGAGTCGCCGCCCCAGCCCGGGTTGCCGAACAGCTGCCTGGCGGCGGCGACCGTGGAGGAGAGCGGGTTCCACTCCGAGATCGCCCCCAGCCAGCCGGGCATGGTGCCGGGCGCGACGAAGGCGTTGGACAGGAAGCCGATCGGGAACTCCAGCGTCTGGATCGCGACCACCGCGCCCGGCTCGCGGGTGAGCAGGCCGAGGTACATGCCCGCCCACAGCAGGGCGAAGCGCAGGAGCAGCAGCAGGCCGATCGCGCCCAGCGCGCCCCCGGCCGAGGCGGGCCGCCAGCCCACCGCCAGCCCGCACAGCAGCAGCCCGCCCAGGATCAGGACCGAGTTGAGCAGGTCGGCCACGGCCCGCCCGACCAGCACGGCCGAGGGCGCCATGGGCATCGACCGGAACCGGTCGGTGACGCCCTTGGAGACGTCGGAGGACACGGCGATCATGGTGGAGCTCAGGCCGAAGAGCATCGTCATGCCGTACATGCCGGGCATGAGGAAGGCGAAGTAGTCGGCCCCCGCGGGCACCTCGACCGCGCCGCCGAACAGGTAGCCGAAGGCCAGGGTGATCACCACGGGGAAGAGCACCCCGAAGACCACCGTCATGGGCTGGTTGGCCCAGTGGATCAGGTCGCGGCGGGCGACGGTCCAGCCGTCGGCCAGCGCCCATCTGAGTGCGGTCATCGATCGCCTCCCGCGGTCGTCAGGTTCAGGAAGACCTCGTCGAGGGTCGGCCGGCGCAGCGCGACGTCGGCGGCCTCGATGCCGGCCGCCGCCAGCGCGGGCAGGACCCGGGTGAGCGCGCTCACGCGGTCGGCCACGGGGGCGCTGACGTGCCGGGTGTCCCGGTCGATCTCGGCGGGGCCCGCGGACGCCCCCGAGAGGATCGCTGCCGCCTCGTCGAGCCGCGCCGGGTCGTTGATCACCACGTCGAGCCGGTCGCCGCCGAGCTTGGCCTTCAGCTCCTCCGGCGTGCCCTCGGCCGCCAGCCGGCCGGAGTCGATCACCGCGACGCGGTCCGCGAGCTGGTCGGCCTCCTCCAGGTACTGGGTGGTCAGCAGCACGGTCGTGCCGCCCGCGACCAGCTCGCGCACCGCGTTCCAGATCCCGGCGCGGCTGCGCGGGTCGAGACCGGTGGTGGGCTCGTCGAGGAAGAGCACGGGCGGCGCCAGGATCATGCTCGCGGCCAGGTCGAGCCGCCTGCGCAGGCCGCCGGACAGCTCCTTGGCCGGGCCGTCGTGCCCGGTCAGGCCGAAGCGCTCCAGCAGCTCGGCGGCCCGGGCGCGGGCGGCCGGCGCGCTCAGGTGGTAGAGGCGGCCGAACAGCTCCAGGTTCTGCCTTCCGGTCAGGATCTCGTCCACGGCCGTCTGCTGGCCGACCAGGCCGATGGCGGCGCGGACCCGGCGGGGCTCGGCCCTCACGTCGAACCCGGCCACCTCCGCCCGGCCGGCCGAGGGGCGAAGGAGCGTGGTGAGGATGCGGACGGCGGTGGTCTTCCCGGCGCCGTTGGGCCCGAGCAGGCCGTAGACGGTGCCGGCGGGCACGTCGAGATCGATGCCGTCGAGCGCCGTCGTCGAGCCGTAGGTCTTGCGCAGGCCCTGGGCGAGCACTGCGGACATGGCCACCTCCCTGTCGAATCGTACGGCGTACCGTACAACATACGATCGACGCATGCAACCGTACGGTGTACCGTACGAGGGTGACTGTTGAGTACCCGGGCAAAGGCGACCCGGCCCGCAGCCTCGCGCTGCTGTGGCGGACGAGCGAACGGGCCAGCCGCAAGGGCAAGCCGGAGCTGAGCGTCGAGCGCATCGTCCGCGCCGCCATCGACGTCGCCGACGCCGAGGGGCTGGCGGCGCTGTCCATGCGCCGGGTGGCCGAGAGGCTGGGCGTGGGCACGATGTCGCTCTACACGTACGTGCCGGGCAAACCCGAGCTGCTCGACGTCATGCTCGACACCGTCTACGGCGAGACCGCCCGCCCCGAGGACGTGCCGGGCGGCTGGCGGGCCCGCCTGGAGCTGATCGCCCGCGAGAACTTCGCCCTCTACCTGCGTCACCCGTGGCTGCTCCAGGTGGCGGCCAGCCGCCCGGTCCTCGGCCCCAACGTCACCGCCAAGTACGACTACGAGCTGCGCGCCGTCGACGGCATCGGCCTGACCGACCTGGAGATGGACTCGGTGATCACGCTGGTCACCGGCTTCGTGCACGGCACCGCGAGAGGTGCGGTGGAGGCCGCCCAGGCCGAGAGCCAGACCGGCATGACGGACATGCAGTGGTGGGCCGCGCACGCGCCCTTCCTCAGCCGGATCTCCGATCCCGCCATGTTCCCCACGGCCTCGCGCGTCGGCCAGGCGGCCGGAGAGGCGCTGCAGGCCGCCTACAGCCCCGAGCACGCCTTCGAGTTCGGCCTCCAGCGCGTGCTCGACGGCGTCGAGGTGCTGGTCGACAGCCGGTCAGCGGGCTGACAACGCCTGCTCGTAGGCCAGCAGGGTGCGCACGAACGTCTGCCGCTCCTGCGGCGTCAGCGGGTCGAGGGCGGCCCGCCAGGCCGTGGCGCCGTAGCCGAGCCATTCGGTGATCGCCTCCTGGTGGGCCGGGGCGATGCTGACGATCGTGCGACGCCGGTCTGCGTCGTCCTCGCGGCGCTCCAGCACGCCCTTCCTGCTCAGCTCGCCCACCATCAGGCTCACGGTGGCCGGCGCCACCTCCAGGCGCCCGGCCAGCTCGTTGACCGTGGTCGGGCCGTCGAACAGCAGGTAGGCCAGCAACGACAGGTGCCGGGGGGCCAGCGCCAACGACCGCAGCGCCTCGGGCACCTTGAGCCGCTTGGCCCGGCCCACCATGCGCGGCATCAGGAGCAGCAGCGTCCTGATGCCTTCGTCCACGCTCAAGCCGTCGGTTGACATAGCCAATACCTTGCTGTCTAAATTAGCTTTGTTCACAAAGCTAATTTGTCGTCGTCTGAGCAAAGGATAGTGACATGGACGAGCGGGTGCGGGCCTTCGGGGACGAGCTGGTCAAGGTGCACGACTGGTTCAGGGGCGAGCTGGCGAAGCTGCGCGCGGGCGGAGCCGTCACCGACGACCTGCGGGCACACTGCCTGACCTTCTGCGACGCGCTGAGCTTCCACCACTCCGGCGAGGACCGGGTGGCGTTCCCCTACCTGGAGGGCACGCGTCCGGAGCTGAAGGAGGCGCTCGACCGGCTGCGCCGCGAGCACGAGGTGATCGCGGCGCTGGTCGAGGAGCTGCGCGCGGCGGGCGACCCGGCGGCGATCGACCGCGTCGCCGCCGAGCTGGAGAGCCACTTCGACTACGAGGAGCGGGAGCTGGTGCCCGTGCTCAACTCGCTGGAGAGCGTCCCGTGGGCGGTCGGCGGCTAGCGGACGGGGGCCGCGCGCAGCCGTACGACGTGCTCGACCAGCGAGATCAGCGTCGTCTTGACCGACTCGCGGTTGCGCGCGTCGGTGCGCACGATCGGCACGTGCGAGCCCAGCGCCAGTGCCTCGCGCACCTCGTCGTCGGTGTGCGGGAACTGCCCGTCCCAGCCGTTGATGCCCACCACGAACGGCAGCTTGGCCTCTTCGAAGTAGTCGATGGCGGGGAAGCTGTCGGCCAGGCGGCGGGTGTCGAGCAGCACGACCGCGCCGATGGCGCCGCGTACCAGGTCGTCCCACATGAACCAGAACCGGTGCTGTCCGGGCGTGCCGAACAGGTACAGGATCAGGTCGCGGTCGAGCGAGAGCCGGCCGAAGTCCATGGCGACGGTCGTGGTCTGCTTGTTCGGCGTCAACCCGAGGTCGTCGATGCCCGCGGACGCGTCGGTCATCACCGCTTCCGTGGTGAGCGGGAGGATCTCGGACACCGCCCCCACGAACGTCGTCTTGCCGACGCCGAACCCACCAGCGACGACGATCTTCGTCGAAGTGAGCCCGGGGCTAGAGCCTGCGAAGTCCACTGAGCACCCTTTCGAGCATGTTGAGGTCTGGCTGTCCCTGGCTGAGGCGTGGCTGGTGCAGGCGGACGAGACCTTCGTCTGACATGTCCGCCACTAGCACCCTCGCCACGCCCAGCGGGACGCGGAGCAGGGCCGAGATCTCGGCGACCGACCGGAACGTCCTGCAGAGCTGCATGATGGCCTCCTGCTCGGGGGTGAGCATGGCCATCTCGTCGTCCGGGATCGACATCGACGAGATCAGCGTCTCCATCGCGAGGTGATACCGCGGCTCGGAACGGCCGCCGGTCACCGCGTAAGGACGGAACAGGGGCTCGTCGTCCCCGGTCCCGTCACTGCCGTACACGGCCCTCTCCCATCAGTTCCATCACATCACCGGGTCCTGGCGGCCTGGAGTTCGGCGCGCAGGGCCGGCGTGAGCGCCTGTCCCGCTCTGTCTACCAGCAGCGTCATCTGGTACGCCACCAGCCCCATGTCACAATCAGGACCCGCCAGCACCGTCAGCACCGAGCCGTCGCTGATCGCCATGACCAGCAGCAGCCCGCGCTGCATCTCGACGACGGTCTGCGACACCGCGCCGCCCTCGAACACCCTGGACGCGCCCACCGTCAGGCTCAGCAGACCGGCGGAGACCGCCGCGAGCTGGTCGGCCCGGTCCGGCGGGAAACCCTCGGAGGCGGCCAGGCACAGGCCGTCCGCCGAGACGACCACGGCGTGCGCGACCCCCGGAGTGTTGCGCACGAAGTCGGTGATCAGCCAGTCGAAGCGGTTGGCTTCATGGCTCAGCGTTGTCACGCATCCTCCCCAGCGGGACGCTTACTCACTCTGTTCCTCCTGTCCACGTACTTCCTGGCGGCCCCGTCGCACACCCTTCTGGTAGCTGGCCATGCGGCTGCGCATCCGGTCGGCAGAGACCGGTGGCGCCGGCGGCGGCGACTGCTGAGCCTGCTGCTGAGCGGGCTGGCTGGCCGTGCCGGGGACCAGATTGGCCTTGGGGGTGCGCTTGGGGAGCCCCGCGGCGGTCACGCCGCCGAGGCTGGGCTCGCTGGCTTTGGCCGCCGCACGCCAACCGGCGTCCGCGGCCGTCTGCCACGCTTCCTCACCAGAGGGTACGGCTTGCGCGGGCCTCGCCTCACCGCCGTTCTCGCCGGACGAGGACGCCTCGGGCGCCGACTCCCCCGGCGGCCTGCGGAACCACGCGGACTCCACCGACGCGAAGATCGGCAGAAACTCCTCCTGCTCCGGCTCCATCGGCGAGACGTCCACCGAGGGCGCCGGATCGGGACGGCGTACGTCGTTCGTCCCGTAGTTCGTCGCGTACGGCGGCGGCGTCGGGAACGTCCCGCCGCTCGCCGGGTACGGCGGGAACGAGCCGGTGCCCGACGACAACGACGGATAGGCCCCGGAGTCGAACGAGGACGGCTGCCGCCGGTAGGAGCCGCCGTCGGTGTCGGCCGTGAAGCCGTTGACCGGACGGCCCGGGTCGGAGTTGAACGCCCCGAGCCCGTGCCTGGGCGCGGGCGGCGGCGGGTTGTCGAAGGACGGCGGCCCGGAGGGAGCGCTGTCGAAGGTCCCCGAGGGCGCCGGGGCCGCCGGGGACGCCGACGGCCCGGTGCCGAACCTGGCCGGGTCGCCCGGAGCCGGCCTGGCCCCGTTCGCCTCGACCGAGTCGAAGCTGCCGAACGACCGGAACGAGCCGTTCGGCGCAGGCGGCGGCACGGTCCCGCCACCGAACGCGGGGCGCTGCGGCAGCGGCTGCTGCATGTTGTCGGCGATCAGCGTGGGCGGCAGCAGCACCATGGCGATCAACCCGGCGCCCTCGCCCTTGCGCAGCTGCACCCGGATGCCGTGGCGCAGCGCCAGCCGGCCGACCACGAACAGGCCCATGCGGCGGGAGACCGACACGTCCACGACGGGCGGCTCGGCCAGGCGGCGGTTGGCCTCGGCCAGCTCCTCCTCGGTCATGCTGATGCCGGAGTCGCTCACCGACAGCAGCGCGCCGCCGCCCTCGATGAGGCTGCTGGAGACCAGGACCTGGGAGTTGCTCGGGGAGAACTGGATCGCGTTCTCGACCAGCTCGGCCACCAGGTGGACGAGGTCGTTGGCGGCGCTGCCCTGCACGGACGTGGCCCGGTGGACCTTGACCTGGACCCGCTCGTAGCCCTCGACCTCCGACAGCGCGGCGCGCACGACGTCGACCAGCTTGGCCGGCTGGCTGCGCCGGCGGGTGGCCTCGTGGCCGGCGAGGACCAGCAGGTTCTCGGAGTTGCGGCGCATGCGGGTGGCCAGGTGGTCGAGCTTGAACAGGTCGGCCAGGCGGCCGCCGTCCTGCTCGCCCTTCTCCAGGCCGTCGATCAGCGAGATCTGCCGCTCGACCAGCGTCTGGGTGCGACGGGAGAGGTTGACGAACATCGAGCTGATGTTGCTGCGGAGCTCGGCCTCCTCACCGGCCAGGCGCACGGCCTGGCGGTGGACCTGGTCGAAGGCCCGCGCGACCTCGCCGATCTCGTCCTGGCCCTCGACCTCGATCGGGCGGACCTCGGTGCTGGCCTCGCCCGAGACGCGCAGCTGGCGGACCACGTCGGGGAGCCGGAAACCGGCGATCTCCAGGGCCTCCGTGCGCAGCCGGCGCAGCGGGCCGACCATCGAACGGGCGATGGCCACGGTCAGCAGCAGCACGATCAGCAGCAGCGCCAGGATCAGCACACCGGCGATGATGGCGTTGCGGATCTCGGCCTCGCGCAGCTCCTGGCTGCGCAGGTTCACCTTGTCGGCGAGGTCCTTCTCGATCTCGTGCAGGACGCCGATCGCGACCTTGTTGTCGTTGAACCACTGCTCGCGGGCGTTGGACCGGGAGGAGATCAGGTTGTCGGCGATCCGCACGCCCGGGGCCCGGCCGCTGGCCAGGGTGACCGCGCGGGCCTTGGTGAGCTGGACGTTGACGTACTCGTTCTTGCCGGTCAGCAGCTTGGACAGCTGCAGGCCGATCTCGACGCCGGCCTCGGCGCCCACGGTGGCGATGTCGCTCTGCTCGCGGGCGTTGGAGGCGATGAACCGCTCGACCTCCTTGGCGTCGACGCGCTCGACGTTGTAGGAGTTCTTCAGCAGCTGCACGCGCTGGCGGGACATCTCCTCCTTGGCCTGCGCGAGCGCGCTCAGGGCGCGGAAGTGGCCGATGATCTGGGAGTCGTCCGACAGCAGCGCGAGCTCGTCGTGCAGCTTGAGCAGGGTGTCGGTCAGGAAGTCGTACCGGATGGTGTCGGCCTGGCCCTCGGCGCGGATCTTGCTCAGCCGGTTGAGGTCGTACTTGGCCTGGCCGGCGGCCTTGACGACGCGTTCGCCGTAGGACTCGTCCATGGTGTCGAGGTCCGCGCGGACGCTGGTGACCAGCTTGTCGACCGCGGCCTTGTACTCGGCGAGTTCGCCGGCCTTCGACTTGCGCAACTTGGGATAGGCGCCGATCCAGCCCCCCGTGTCACGCTCCAGGCCGAGTGCCTGCACCAGGTCCCGGATCCGGCCGGACTGCTCGGCCGCGGTGGCCGTGCGGTCGTAGTCGCCGATGCTCTGGACCGAGCCGACCACACGTGCTCCCCCGAGCACGACGCCGGCGATGGTGGGCACGAGGATGAGCGCCGTCAGACGCCATCTCACGCGCCAGTTCCGCAGGCCGAGGCGAGGCAGCGACCGCTTCCCGCGGTCCCGCCTCGCGGCATGGCCGCTGTCGGAGTTCCCCGTGATCACTGCTTTCGCTACCCCTCAATCGTCCCGTTCAAACGACGGGTGTTCAAGCCGTCCACAAGGTATCCGCAGCATCCGACTTAACAGGCATTTCGGACACAATCGTTACATATGTGACCGACAGTTGTTCACTGTTGGTTATCGCAGTGCGGCCAGCACCTGATCGTGGACTTGAGCTCGCTGCGCGCTGTCGCTGAGGGGGCGACCGGCGCGGTCCACGACATAGAAGACGTCCACCGCCTCCGCGCCGAGAGTCTCCACGCGGGCGGCTCTCACGTCAAGACCGCACTCCCCGAACGCCCGTCCGATGCGCCACAGGAGCCCCGGCCTGTCATGGGCCCTGACTTCCACCACGGTGGCCGTCGCGGAGGCGTCGTCGACCAGTGTCACCCGAGGTGGAGCCACAGGTACCCGCGGCGGCCGCACGGACCTGGTCCGGCGGGCCAGCCGCTGCTCGATGTCAAGACGGCCGGCAAGGACGAGACGGAGGTCGGCCTCCAGGGTGGCGGGGTCGGGCGGCGAGCCGTACTCGGGCACGACGGCGAACTCGATCACCGCCGTGCCGCCCGCCGAGGCGGCCGACGCCGAGCGCACGACCATCCGGTGGGCGGCCAGCACCCCGGCGGCGCTCCACAACAGCCCGGCCCGGTCGGGCGCGACGACGGTGACCGCCCCGCCGTTGACGCGCACCGCGCCGCCGCCGTGCCGGGCCAGCGCCGCCTGCTCGGGCGGGATCGAGGGCGCCCTGGGCGGCGGCGAGCCCGACAACACGGACCTGACGCGGCGCACGAGGTCGGCGACCAGCCCGGCCTTCCAGGCGTTCCACGCGGCCGGCCCGGTCGCGTTGCCGTCGGCGACGGCCAGCGCGGCCAGCAGGTCGAGCACCTCGCGGGAGCCGACCGTGGCGGCGACCTTCTCGATCGTGACCGGGTCGTCGAGGTCTCTGCGGGTGGCGGTCTCGGGCAGCAGCAGGTGGTGGCGTACGACGGTGGCCAGCGTCTCGACGTCGCGGGCGGGCAGCCCCATGCGACGGGCGATGTCGCGGACCACGACCTCGCCCGTCGCCGAATGGTCGCCCGGCCAGCCCTTGCCGATGTCGTGCAGGAGCGCCCCGATCAGCAGCAGGTCGGGACGGGAGACCTCGCGGGCGTGGCCGGCGGCGTTCGCGGCGGCCTCGATCAGGTGCCGGTCGACGGTGAAGCGGTGGATGGGGTTGCGCTGCGGACGGTGCCGTACGCGCTCCCAGTCAGGAAGCAGCTTGACAAGCACGCCCGCCTGGTCGAGCTCCTCCCACACCGGCACGGCGGCCCGTCCGGCGCCGAGGATCGACACCAGCGCGTCGCGCGCCTCCTCCGGCCACGGCACCGGCATCGGAGCCGACTGAGCAGCCAGGACGGACACCGTGGCAGGCGCCAGCGGCAGCCCCGAGCCGGCCGCCGCGGCGGCGGCCCGCAGCACCAGGACGGGGTCCTTGCGCGGGTCGGCGCCCCTGGCGAGCACCACCTCGCCGCCGTGCTCGACCACGCCGTCGGCCAGCGGGCGGCGCCCTCGCGGGACCGGCCCTGACAGCAGCCTGTCAACCGTGCGCCAGGTGGCGTCGAAGGCGTGGGAGACGGTCCGGCCCGCCTCGGCGAGCCGGCGCATGAGGGCCTCGGCGTCCAGCAGGCCGAGCAGCCCGGCCACCGCGTCCTGCTCCTGGAGCACCAGCCGGTCGGCGCCGCGCGCGGTGACGACGTGCAGCGCGTGCCGCACGTCGAGGATGAACTCGTGGGCCTCGCGCGCCCGCGGTCCCGGCGCCGAGGCGACCCACGCCGCCGCCACGGCCTGCATCGCCTGGACGTCGCGCAGCCCGCCGCGGCCGTCCTTGAGGTCGGGTTCGAGCAGGAAGGCCAGCTCGCCGCTGACCTGGGCCCGCCGGTCGGCCGACGCGCGCAGCTCGCCCAGCCGGCGCCGCGAGTCGGCCCGCCACTCGGCCAGCACCGCCTCTCTGGCCCTCCTGGTCAGCTCGGGGTCGCCGGCGACGTGCCTGGCCTGGATGAGGCCGAGCACGGCCTTGAGGTCCTGCCCGGCCACGGCCACGGCCTGCGCCACGGTCCGCACGGAGTGGTCGAGGCCGACGCCGGAGTCCCAGATCGGGTACCAGATGCGCTCGGCGATCCGCGCCACGTCGGCCCGCCCGTCGTGCAGCAGGACCAGGTCCAGGTCGCTGCCGGGGGCCGGCTCGCCGCGGCCGAGGCTGCCGACGGCGACCAGGGAGACCTGGTCGCCGTCGCTCGCCGTCCTGAAGAGGTCCTTGAGCCAGCGGTCGGTGTCCGCGGTCCGCTCCTTGCGGGCCGCGGCGTACGAGCGCGCCTCTCCTCTCACAGGGCCTCCGGCCCTCGCTCTCCGGTGCGTACGCGCACGGCCGTGTCGACGGGCACGGACCAGACCTTGCCGTCGCCGATCTTGCCGGTGTGCGCCGCCTTGACGATGACGTCGATGACGTCCTCGGCGTCGTCCTCCTCGGTCAGCACCTCCAGGCGCACCTTCGGCACCAGGTCCACCTGGTACTCGGCGCCGCGGTAGACCTCGGTGTGGCCGCGCTGGCGGCCGTAGCCGCTGGCCTCGCTGACCGTCATGCCCTTGATGCCGAACTGCTCCAGCGCCGCCTTGACGTCGTCGAGCTTGAACGGCTTGATGATCGCGGTGATGAGCCTCATGCCTCCACCTTCTTGGGAGCCGGTGCCGGGGTGAGCGGACCGTTCGGGGTGGTCACGCCGGAGGCGTAGACCGTGCCGAGGTCGTACCCGGTCTCGGCGTGCGTGGTGACGTCGATGCCGGTGAGCTCGTCCTCGGCGGAGATGCGGAAGCCCATCGTCCTGTCGATGAGCTTGCCGACGATCCAGGTGGCGGCGAACGAGTAGCCGCCGATCGCGACCGGGCCGAGCACCTGCAGCCCGAGCTGGCCGAGGCCGCCGCCGTAGAACAGGCCCTTGCTCTGCTGGTCGAGGAAGGGATAGGCGGCCAGGAAGCCGAGCGAGACGGCGCCGATGACGCCGCCGACCAGGTGCACGCCGACCACGTCGAGCGAGTCGTCGAAGCCCAGCCGGTACTTCAGGCCCACGGCGTAGGCGCAGACCGCCCCGGCGGCCAGGCCGATGACCATCGCGGCCCACGGGTCCACGAAGCCGCAGGCCGGCGTGATGGCGACCAGGCCGGCGACCGCGCCGGAGGCGACGCCGAGGCTGGTGGCGTGGCCGTCGCGCAGCTTCTCCACGACGAGCCAGGCCCCCGCGGCGACCGCCGTGGCGATCTGGGTGTTCATGAACGCCAGCCCGGCGGTGCCGTCCACGGCCAGCTCGGAGCCGGCGTTGAAGCCGAACCAGCCGAACCACAGCAGGCCCGCGCCGAGCAGGACCAGCGTCAGGTTGTGCGGCCGCATCGGCTCCTTGCGCCAGCCCTGGCGCTTGCCGATCACGAGGGCCAGGGCCAGCGCCGCGGCGCCGGCGTTGATGTGCACGACGGTTCCGCCGGCGAAGTCCTCGATGCCCATGGTGTTGAGCCAGCCGGTGCCCCACACCCAGTGGGCGACCGGGAAGTAGACCACGGTGGCCCAGATGACGCTGAACAGGATCCACGCGCCGAACTTCGCCCGGTCCGCGATCGCGCCGCTGATCAGGGCGACGGTGATGATGGCGAACGTCAGCTGGAAGGCCGAGAAGACCAGGCTCGGCATGCCGGTGCCGTCGTCCTTGGTGGCCGTCTCCACCAGGCTCTGCAGGCCCAGGGCGTCGAAACCGCCGACGACGTTGTTCAGCAGCGAGCTGCCGTTGTCGGTGAAGGCGAGCGAGTGCCCGAACAGCACCCAGGCCACGGTGACCGTGATGATGGCGCCGAAGGACATCATCATCATGTTCAGGACGCTCTTGGCCCTGGTCATGCCCCCGTAGAAGAACGCGAGACCCGGAGTCATCAGCAACACCAGCGCGGTGGCCGCGAGCATCCAGGCTGTGGTGCCGCTATCGATCTTCACGACGCGACCCTCCTTACATGTGACGTGTTGCCACAGCGTGTTCGGCCGGGGTTTCGTGGCTCGACCTGCAGTGTTTCGCGGCGGTGAATCTCACCGGCACGGTGTTTCGAGTAGGTTTCGGCCCCTTCACACGCGCCGATCCGGTCATGAGATACTTAGGATTGCCTAACCTAATAGATCAAGGAATCCCTCATGCGTCTCCGGCTTCTGGCCCTGCTCCCCGTCCTCGCCCTGGCCGCCTGCGGCACCTCGACCGGCACGGAGGACGCCGGCCCCACCCGGACCGTCAAGCACGCCATGGGCGAGACCAAGGTGCCGATGACCCCCAAGCGGGTCGTCGTGCTCGACACCGACAAGCTGGACACGATGGTCTCCCTCGGGATGGCCCCCGTCGGCGCGGCCCAGGCGGGCGAGAACCAGACCTGGCCGGAGTACCTCGGCTCGGCGCTGTCGGCCACCAAGCCGGTCGGCACGCTCCAGCAGCCCAACATCGAGGCCATCATGGCCCTCAAGCCGGACCTCATCCTCGGCTCGAAGTTCCGCCAGGCCGCCTTCTACGACAAGCTCAGCAAGATCGCGCCGACGGTGTTCACCGAGAAGGTGGGCGTCACCTGGAAGGAGAACTTCCTGCTGGACGCCGAGGCCCTGGGCAAGAAGGAGCAGGCGTCCGGGCTGCTGTCGGCCTACGAGCAGCGGGCCGAGGCGCTGGGCGGGAAGTTCGGCAAGCTGTCGGTGAGCATCGTGCGCTTCATGCCCACCGAGATCCGCATGTACGGCCCCGAGTCGTTCAGCGGCATCGTGGTCGGCGACGCCGGCGTCCAGCGGCCCGAGGCCCAGCGCCTGGCCGACCAGGACGACAAGCGCTTCGGCAAGCTGAGCCAGGAGAACATCGCCAAGGCCGACGGCGACGTGGTCTTCTACAGCGCCTACGGCGAGGCCGCCGCCAAGTCGCAGGCCACGGTGACCGGCGGCCCGCTGTGGCAGAACCTGGCCGCGGTGAAGGCCGGCCACGCCCACGACGTGGACGACGAGATCTGGATGACCGGCATCGGCGTCACCGCCGCCGGCAAGATCCTCGACGACCTGGAGAAGTACCTCAGCCCGCTGGCCTGACCCGGTCGCCCCGGACGATCCGGCCGGGCCGCAGCACCCGCGCGTAGACGCCCGCGCACGCCTGGAGCCCGGCCTCCAGCACCTGGACCCGGTTGTGCCGGGCCGGCACCCGCAGCGCCTCGGTGTCACGGCCGAGCGCGCCGTGGGCGAGCGTCGGCACCGCGCAGCGCGGGCTGGCCACGATGACCTGGAGCACGACCTCGTCCCCCACGTGCAGCTCGCGCCCCACCCAGTCGTTCTCCACGAAGCCCGCCGCGTCCGTCCTGATGATCAGGTTGGGCCGGTAGCGGAGGGCTTCGACGTGCCCGCGCGGGCTGAGCTCGCCGATGCGGTCGATCGTCGAGGTGGAGATCAGGTGCAGGGGCGCGAAGTCGAAGAAGGTGCCCGCCGGCGAGGCCCCGCCGAGCGTGCCTGCCGTGTACGGCACCTCCGCCTCGATGCCCTCGGCCAGCACCCGCTCGGGCACCGACCGCTCCAGCTCGGCACCCTCCGGCGGCACGTCGATCAGCCGCACCTCGCGGCCGAGCAGCTTCGACAGCTCCTCGTCGCCCGGCGCGCGGGCGCCTTCGACGGTCAGCAGGTCGCGCCAGAGCCGCGGGTTCTTGGCGCTGGCGATCTTCCCCGTGGCGACGTCGAGCACCGCCCGGGCCCGGTCGCCCGCCAGGCCGCGCTCGGTCACCTCGCTCTCGGCGACCTCCTCGCCCAGCATCGACTTCACCGGATAGCGGCGCAACGTCTCGACATGCATGATCGAGAGCTTAGGCCCGGCCCCAGAAGCGGCGCAGGTGGGGGACCAGCTCGGCGGCGCGCTCGTCGGGGAAGAACAGCCGGCCGCCGTCGATCTCCACGACCTCCCGCACGCCGGGGATCGTGTCGCGCAGCCAGCGGGCCCAGCTCACGTCGAAGAACACGTCGCCGGTGCCCCACACGACCAGCGTCGGCACGGTGAGCACGGTGAGCTGCGGCTCGATGGCGACCATGTCCGCGGCGTCGATCGAGGCCAGCAGGCGTTCGAAGGCGCGGCCGCCGTCCGGCCTGGCCAGGATCGGGCGCAGGTAGGCGTCCACCAGCGCGGCGGGGTCGTCGATGTGCTCGTAGCCGGCGCCCAGGGCTGTTTTGGCCAGCAGCTCGGGGTGGTCCAGCACGGCGGCCACCAGCCCGGCCAGCTCGCCCCTCGCGGCCAGCTCCACGGTGTCCTTGAACGCCTCCGGCGGGGTGTTGGTGTGCACGTCGCAGTTGGTGAGGGTGAGCGAGCGCAGGCGCCGGGGGTGGCGGACCGCGAAGACCTGGGCGACGGCGCCGCCGGTGTCGTTGGCCACGAGGTCCACCTCGTCCAGGCCGAGCCCGGCGCACAGCTCCTCCACGGCCTCGGCCAGCGCGGGGATGGACAGATCTTGGCGCGGCTCGCTGCCGCCGTGCGCGGGCAGGTCCAGGGCCACGCAGCGACGCTCGTCGCGCAGCTCGGCGATGACGTTGCGCCACAGGTACGAGCTGGTGCCCACCCCGTGCACGAACAGGGTCACCGGGCCCTGGCCCACGTCCACGTAGTTGATGCCGTCCATGCCGGGTCCCTCTCGATTACAGACCGACTGTCGGTCTAGGAAATTACCGACCGTTGGTCGGTTTGTCTAGAGTGAGGGCATGAACCTCAAGGCGGAGCGCGGCGCGGCCACCCGCGACAAGGTCCTGGCCATCGCCACGCGGCTGTTCGCCGAACGGGGCTACGACGACACGTCGATCGAGGCCGTGCTCCAGGAGTCGGGGCTGAGCCGCGGGGCCCTCTACCACCACTACGCGGGCAAGGACGCGCTGTTCGAGGCGGTGCTGGAGGCCACGGAGTCGGCCATCGGCGTCAAGATCGCCAAGGCGGTGCGCGGCATCGCCGACCCGGCGGCGGCGCTCCTGGCGGGCGTGCTGGCCTGGGTCAGGCTGGCGGGCGATCCGGTGATCCGGCGCATCGTGCTCATCGACGCGCCCGCGGTGCTGGGCTGGGAGAGCTGGCGGGCGATGGAGGAGCGGTACTCCTTCGGCATGCTGAAGGCGGCCCTGCAGGCGACCGGCGCGGTCCCCGACGGCTTCGTCGACCTGCACGCCCACATGCTGCTGGCCGCCGTCAACGAGAGCGCCCTGCTGGTCGCCAGGGGCGGCGACACGGCGACGGCGGAGGCCGCCGTGGAGGAGTTCCTGCGCCGCGTCCTCAAGCCGTAGCAGGCGCTCAGGCGCTGCGGCACGGCCACGGAAACGGCGGCGCCGCCCGGAAGGCCGGGCGGCGGGGCCGGAAACGCGGAGAAAGGTCAGGCGGCGGCGTTGGCCATGCGGCGCAGCCGGGCCAGGGCGTCGCGCTCGATGCGGCGGGCCCGGTCGCGGCCGATGCCGTAGCGCTCCCCCACCTCGGTCAGCGTGTGCTCGCGCCCGTCGAGCAGCCCGTAGCGCCAGCGCAGCATCTCGCTGGTGTCGCCCTCCAGGCCGGTGAGCCACTGGTCGAGCCGCTCGCGCTCAAGGATGTCGATGGCCTGCTGCTCGGGATCGGCCCACGTCTCGTCGGCGATCATGTCACCGAGCTCGGTCTCGTCCTCGTCACCCACGCCGAGCTGCAACGACACCGGGTCGGACGCCCAGCGGCGCAGCTCGCGCACCCGCTCGATCGGCAGGTCGAGGATCTCGGCGAGGTCGCCGTCGGTCGGCTCGGCGTCGAACTCGGCCAGCATGTCGCGGCGCACCCGCATCAGCCGGGTCATCTGCTCGCCGGCGTGCGTCGGCAGCCGGACCGGACGGGCCTGCTCGTGGATGGCCCGTCCGACCGACTGCCTGATCCACCAGGTCGCGTAGGTGGAGAACTTGTACCCCCGGCGGTAGTCGAACTTCTCGACCGCTCGAACCAGGCCCAGGTTCCCCTCCTGGACCAGGTCGATGAGCGGCATCCCCCGGCCCGAGTACTTCCGGGCCACCGCCACCACCAGGCGCAGGTTGGCCTGGATGAACTCGTCCTTCGCGCGCTGGCCGGAGACGGCCAGGCGCTCCAGCTCCTCGTCCGCCGCGTCCCCGATGCGCGGCTCGGAGCCTCCGCTGTCAAGAAGCTGCTCGGCGAACAGGCCCGCCTCGATCCGTTTGGCGAGCTCCACCTCTTCCTCCGCCGTGAGCAGCGGGACCCGGCCGATCTCGGCCAGATACGTCCCCAGCAGGTCGCGGTCAGCGACGTGCTGCTCCTGCGTGCGACTCCCCGTAGGCCTTGCCATCCCCTGGCACCTCGTTCCGCAGCTGCGTCCTATATCCGGCCAACGTCCGGCCGGAAGCAAAGATTCCCTAAACAGCTACGCCAGAGGGAGGGTCTTGGACGTCCTCCTAAAGGAGGAGACCGGCCTGAAACACCTGGTGGACAAGGGGAACACCGGGTCGGTACGCCAGGTGGACATAGGAGGGGGCGTCGAGCACGACCAGGTCGGCGCGGGCTCCCCGACGCAGCCAGCCTACGTCCGTGCGGCGCAGCGCGCGGGCCCCGCCGTACGTGGCCGCGCGCACCGCCTCCAGCGGCGTCATCCCCATCTCGCGCACCGCCAGCGCCACGCAGAACGGCATCGACGAGGTGAACGACGAGCCCGGGTTGCAGTCGGTGGCCAGCGCGACCGTGACGCCCGCGTCGATGAGCCGCCGCGCGTCGGGATAGGGCGAGCGGGTGGAGAACTCGGCCCCCGGCAGCAGTGTCGCCACCGTCCCGCTCGACGCGAGTGCGTCGACGTCGGCGGCCGACAGGTGGGTGCAGTGGTCGGCCGAGGCCGCGCCCAGCTCGCAGGCGATGCGCACGCCGGGCCCCTCGGTGAGCTGGTTGGCGTGCACCCGGGGCTGGAGCCCGGCCTTGATCCCGGCGTTCAGGATCTCCCTGGTCTGGTCGCCGTCGAACGCGCCGCGCTCGCAGAAGACGTCCACCCATTTGGCGTAGGGGGCGCAGGCGTCGAGCATCTCGCCCGTCACCAGCCGGACGTAGTCGTCGGCGTCGGCGCCCTCGGGGACGACGTGCGCGCCCAGGTAGGTCGTCTCGTCGGTGAGGGTGGTGGCGATCTCCAGCGAGCGGCGCTCGTGCTCAGCGGACAGGCCGTAGCCGCTCTTGATCTCCACGGTGGTGGTGCCCTGGGCGAGCATCTCCTCCACCAGGGCGCGGGCGTGCGTGGCCAGGTCGGCGTCGCTCGCCGCGCGGGTGGCGGCGACGGTCGTCCTGATGCCCCCGCCGGTGTACGGCTGCCCCGACATGCGGGCCTGGAACTCGGCCGTACGGTCGCCGGCGAACACCAGGTGGGCGTGGCTGTCCACGAACCCGGGCAGCACGGCCCGGCCGCCGGCGTGCAGGCGCTCGTCGGCGTCGGGCGCCTGGGCGGCGGGGCCGACCCAGGCCACCAGGCCGTTTTCGACGACCAGCGCCGCGTCGGTGATCTCCTCGCGCTCGGGGTCGCCGGTGTAGAGCAGCCCGATCCCGTCGATCAGCGTGGTGGTCATCGCACCTTTCCTATCGCCTCGGAGAGCATGTGCCCGACGTCGCCGAGCTCGTGGCGGCCCTGCGCGACCACCCTGCGGCCGCCGGAGACCACCGAGTGCACGTCGGAGGCCGTGGCCGCGAACACCACGGCCTCCAGGCCGCCGATGCCCGCCGTGCGCACCGAGTCGAGCCGGACCGACACCAGGTCGGCCCACGCCCCGGGGATGAGCCGGCCGGCGTCGGCGAAGCCGAGCGAGGTGTGCCCGGCGCCCGTGGCGGCGGTGAGCAGGTCGGCGGCGCTCCAGTGGCCGCGCCGCTCGCTGGTCAGCCGCTCGTCGAGCTCGACCGCGCGGGCCTCCTCGAACAGGTCGATCACGGCGTGGCCGTCGGAGCCGAGCGTGATCGGGGTGCCGCGGTCGGCCGCCGCCCTGGCCGGGCCGACGCCGTCGGCGAGGTCGCGCTCGGTGGTGGGGCACATGCAGATGTACGTGCCCGACTGGCCGAGCAGCTCCACGTCGGAGTCGGTCAGATGGGTGGCGTGCACCGCGGTCGAACGCGGGCCCAGCACGCCGCGCTCGTGCAGGATCTGGACCGGCGTGGCGGCGTACGTCTCGGCGCAGGCCGCGTTCTCGGCGCGCTGCTCGGAGACGTGCGCGTGCAGCGGGGCGCCGTGCCGGTGGGAGAACTCGGCCACCACCGGCATCTGCTCGGGCGGCACCGCGCGCACGGAGTGGACGGCGGCCCCGATCTCCACGTCGTGCTGCCCCTCGTAGGCGGCGGCCAGCTCGTCGGCCCTGGCCGCCCAGCCGTCGGCGCTGCCGTCGCTGAAGCGCAACTGCGTGCCCGACAGCGGCACGCCGATGCCGCCGGACAGGTAGCAGGTGTCGAGCAGCGTGATGCGCAGCCCGGCCTCGCGCGCGGCCTGGACGAGCGCGTGGCTCATCACGTTCCTGTCCTCGTACGGGCGGCCGCCGGGGCCGTGGTGCAGGTAGTGGAACTCGCCCACGCAGGTCACCCCGGCCAGCGCCATCTCGGCGTAGACGGCCCTGGCGAGCTGGAAGTAGGTGTCGGGGTCGAGCTTGCCCGCGACCTCGTACATCTGGTCGCGCCAGGTCCAGAAGTCGCCCTTGCCGCGCTGGGTGGCGCCGCGCAGGGCCCGGTGGAAGGCGTGGGAATGGGCGTTGGCCAGGCCGGGGATGGTCAGGCCGGGCAGCCGCTCGGCCGAGCCGGGCTCACCCCGCCCGATCCGGGCGATCCGGGCGCCCTCGACCTCGATGAGGACGCCGTGGGCGACCCCGTCGGGCAACCAGGCCTGCTCGCACCAGTAGGTCAGCGACACAGATCCTCCAGCACGTCCGCGAGTGCCACCACTCCCGCATGGCAGTCTGCCTGGTCGGCGTGCTCCTCGGGGGAATGGGACACGCCGGTGGGGTTGCGTACGAACAACATCGCGCTCGGGACGCCCGCCGTGGCGAGGATTCCGGCGTCGTGGCCCGCTCCGGTCGGCAGGATCGGCGCGGGCGTGTCGCCGCCGGCCACGCGGGCCAGCCGGTCCCTCAGCGCCGCGCCGAAGGCGACCTCGGGGGTCCACGACTCCTCACGCACGTCCGCGCCGGCCCCCGCGGACAGCTCCTCGACCAGGGCGCGGACCGCGGGCTCGGCCGGGCCTCGGGCGTCCAGCCAGGCCGTGACCAGGCCGGGGACGGCGTTGGCGTTGCCGGGCGAGACGCGGGTCTTACCGACCGTGGCCACCACGTCGTGCCGCTCGGCCGCCTCGCGGGCGGCCAGCACCAGGCGGGCGAAGGGCAGCATCGGGTCGTCGCGGTCGGCCAGCCGGGTGGTGCCCGCGTGGTCGGCCCTGCCGTGGAAGTCGAACCGCCACCGGCCGTGCGGCCAGATGGCGCTGGCCACGCCCACCGGGCGGCCCTCGTGCACCAGGCCGCGGCCCTGCTCGACGTGGAGCTCGACGAACGTGCCGACGGTGGCCAGGGTCTCGGCGTCGTGGCCCACGTCCGCCGGCTTGCGGCCGGCCCGCGTCATGACGTCGGCCAGCGTGTCGCCGTCGTCGTCGGTGAGCGCGAGCGCGCGTTCCGGCGTCAGCGCGCCGGTGAGCAGCCGGGAGCCCATGCACGGCACGCCGAACCTGGCGCCCTCCTCGTCGGTGAAGCAGGCGACGCCGATCGGCCGGCCCGGCGTGACCTGCCGTTCGCGCAGCAGGTCGAGGGCGGCGAAGGCGGACACCACGCCGAGCGGGCCGTCGTAGGCGCCGCCGTGGCGCACGGAGTCGAGGTGGCTGCCGGTGACCACGCCGGGCCGGCGCGACGGGTCGCCCCACCAGGCCCAGAGGTTGCCGTTGCGGTCTTCCCGCAGGTCGAGCCCGCGGCGCGCGGCCTCGCCCGCGAACCACCCGCGTAGCTCCATGTCGGCGGCCGACCAGGCGTCTCTCACGTATCCGCCGGAGCGGGGATCTCGTCCTATGTGCGCGAGTGGTTCAAGCATGGGTCCACTGTAGTGAATGGATTCATTCAGATGTCAGTTGGCCGGGCCCGCACTCGGTCTGATGGTCAGTTCGGTGAGGTGGGCGTCGGGTCCGGCGTTGATCGTGGCGAGCACGGCCCGCGCGACGGTCTCCGGGGTGAGGTACTTGTCCGGTTCGTACGCGCCGCCCTCCTGGGCGCGCACGCCGCGCTGCATGTCGGTGGCCACCCGGCCCGGGTAGACGGTGGTGACCCGCAGCTCGGGCTCCTCCAGGCGCAGCGCGTCGGCGAAGGCGCGCAGGGCGAACTTGCTGGCCGCGTACGAAGCCCACTCGGGGTTGGCCCGCTGCCCCGCCCCTGAGTTCACGCAGACGACGTGCCCCCGGGCGCGGCGCAGCGCGGGCAGCAGCAGCCGGGTCAGCTCGGCGACCGCGACGACGTTGAGCTCCATGGTCGTGCGCCAGTTGCCGGCGGGCTGGTCGGCGATCCGGCCGAGCAGGGCGATCCCGGCGCTGTGCACGAGCACGTCGAGCCGCTCGACGCCGTCGACGTCGGCCTCGGTGAGCCGGGTCAGCTCGACGGGCCAGGGCCGGGCGTCCGGCAGCTCGGCCGCCAGCCTGGCGAGCGCGGACTCGTCCCTGCCGCCGAGGATGACGTGATGCGTGGAGCCCAGCGCCCGCGCCACGGCCTCGCCCACACCACGGGAAGCGCCGGTGACCAGCGCAGTCGGTCGTTCAGTCATGGGGCCGAGTTTATGACCTTGACGGTCATACAAATTTGAGTACAAACTTGAGCACATGTCGGCGTCCACGCGCATCCTGATCCTCGGTTCCCTGCTCGACGGCCCCATGAACGGCTACGGCGTACGCCGCCGGCTGGAGATGATGGGCGCCGACACCTGGGCCAACGTCGCCTTCGGCTCGATCTACCACGGCCTGGGCAAGATGGCCGACGAGGGGCTGCTCGCGGTCGTCGAGGCCGGCAAGGGCGGCAAGGTCGTCTACGAGCTGACCGAGGCCGGCCGCTACGAGTTCCACCGGCTGCTCATGCACAGCTGGTCCGAGGTGAGACCCGTCGTCGACCCCTTCCAGGTCGCGCTGACGTTCATGCACCGGATGAAAAAGCAGGAGATTCTCGACGCCCTGCATGGCAGGATTCGGCAACTGCGACTGAACATCGAGACCATCGACCACGCGTACGGCACCAAGCAGCGCTACGGCGAACCCCGCCACCTCGACGAGAACCTCCGCCTGACCCAAGCCATGCTCCAGGCCCAGCTCGACTGGGTCGAAGGCGCGATCGGCCGGGTCGAGAAGGACGAACTGCCCTGAGGAGAAAAATGATCATTGAGGCACGTGAGTTACGCAAGACGTTCACCACCAGGAGCCGCAAGGGCTCGCAGACCGTCGAGGCCGTGCGCGGCATCGACCTCGACGTCGAGAAGGGCGAGATCTTCGGCGTGCTCGGCCCCAACGGCGCCGGCAAGACCACGACGATCCGCATGCTGGCCACGCTGATCACGCCCGACTCCGGCACCGCCGTCGTCGCCGGCCACGACCTGCGCAAGGAGCCCGAGGCCGTGCGCCGCAGGCTCGGCTACGTCAGCCAGGCGGGCGGCGTGGAGGACACCACGAGCGCCCGCGCCCAGATCATGATGGCCGCGAAGATCCACGGCGTGGCCGACCCGAAGCAGGCCACGGCCGACGTGCTCGACCGCTTCGACCTCGCCGAGATGGCCGACCGGCCCGGCCGCACGCTCTCCGGCGGCCAGAAACGGCGGGTGGCCATCGCGCTGGGGCTGGTGCACGCCCCGCCGCTGCTCTTCCTCGACGAGCCCACCACCGGCCTCGACCCGCAGAACCGCGCCAATCTCTGGGACCGCATCAGGCAGCTCCGCGAGGCCGGCACGAGCGTGCTGCTCAGCACCCACTACCTCGACGAGGCCGACGCGCTCTGCGACCGGCTGGTGATCGTCGACCACGGGCGGATCGTGGCCGAGGGCACGCCCGGCGAGCTCAAGCGCGAGGTCTCCGGCGACGTCGTCACGCTGCGGCTGGCCGAGCCCGAGCGGGCCGCCGAGGCGCTGCGGCCCCTGGCCCGCGAGGTCCGCCTGGACGAGGACGCCCTGCGCGTCTACGTCGACGACGGCGAGCACACCCTGCCCGCGCTGCTGCGCGTCCTTGAGGAGCAGGGCATCGGCCTGCGCTCGATCGCGCTCGACCGCTCCACCCTCGACGACGTCTTCCTGGCCAAGACCGGCCGGTCCCTGCGCGACACCGGAGCCGCCGCATGATCCGCCACATCGCCCTGTTCACCGGCTACGAGCTGAAGAAGTCCTTCAGCAACCCCGTCTGGCCGCTGTTCGGCATCCTGCAGCCGGTGCTCTACCTGCTGATGTTCGCGCCGCTGCTCAAGGACCTGACGCCGGGCCGCAGCACGGTCGACGCCCTGCGCATGTTCACGCCCGCGTCGATGATGATGATCGCCGTGTTCGGCTCGCTGTTCTCCGGGTTCGGCCTGATCGCCGAGCTGCGCAACGGCTCGCTCGAACGGTACGCCGTCAGCCCCGCCTGGCGGCCGGCCATCGTGCTCGGGCGGGTGGCCAAGGACATGGTCGTGCTGGTGTGCCAGGCGGTCCTGGTGCTGGTCGTGGCCGTGGCCATGGGCGTGCGCATCGGCGGCGTCGAGCTGGTGCTGGTGCTGGCGCTCATGGCGGCCACCGGGCTGTTCGCCTCCGGGCTGTCGCAGGGGCTGGCGCTGACCGTGCGCGACGAGAACGGCATGTCGCAGACGCTCAACCTGTTCATGCTGCCGATCATGCTGCTGGCCGGGCTGTTCATCCCGATCGCGTTCGCGCCCGGCTGGATGCGGGCGATCGCGCCGGTCAACCCGCTCTACCACGCGGTCGAGGCCGGGCGGGCGCTGTTCGCCGGACGGCTGGACGACTCGTCGATCCCGATCGCCTTCGCGCTGTTCATCGTGCTCGCGGTGCTCACGACGCTCTGGTCGACGCGGTCGCTACGCAGGATCGCCGGGTAGGAACGTGCCGGCCTCGTCGGTCATCCGCTCGTACTCCTCCAGCCTGGCCCTGGTACGCAGCGGCGCGGCGTCGGCCATGGCCTCGACCAGGGCCATGGCCAGGGCCAGGGGGGCCGCGTGGGAGTCGAACACCAGGCGGTCCCCGACCGGGCCGTCGAGCACGACCTCGGCCGGGAAGTCCGCTTTGTCGGTGATGGCGGCGACGCGCAGGCCGAGCTTCCCGGCGTACTCCAGCGCCTGCACGACCTCGGCGGGATAACGCGGGAGCACCACCGCCACCACCCACTCCGCGCCCGCCCGCCGCGCCGCGTGCAGCCCCTCGACCAGCTCGGAGCCGCCGTGGGTGAGCAGGCGCACGTCGGGGTGGATGCGCCTGGCGTAGTAGGCGAAGGTGGTGGCCAGGCCGCAGGAGACCCGCAGGCCCAGCACCGGCAGCGGCTCGGTGGCGGCGAGCTGCTCGCCCAGCTCCTTGAGCGGGAGGGCGGCCAGCCGCTCGCGGACCGCGGCGAGGTTGCGGATCTCGCTGTCGATCGCGTTGCGCAGCAGGCTCTCCTGGGGCGCGACCACGCCGCCGCCGAGCACCAGCGGGCGCAGCGCCTGGCGCAGCTCGGGATAGCCGGCGAAGCCGAGCACCATGGCGAACCTGGTCACCGACGGCTGGCTGACCCCGGCCCGCTCGGCCAGCTCGACGCTGGACAGGAAGATCGCCTCGTCGAGGTGCTCGCCCAGGTAATGGGCGATCCTGCGCTGCACCGGCGACAACCTCCGGCCGTCGAGCAGCACGCCGAGCCCACCGTGATATCCGTCAGCCACGCCACCTCCAACACTCCGCCACCGGCATTCTCATCCCCCGCGCCGCGCGGGGGACGGCGACGGCGAGGTCAGGACTCGCGCATGGGGATGCGCACGCCACGGGCCTCGGCCACCTCGGCGGCCTCCTCGTACCCCGCGTCGACGTGGCGCATCACGCCCGTGCCGGGGTCGTTGGTCAGGACGCGGTTGAGCTTCTCCCCGGCCAGCGCGGTGCCGTCGGCGACCGTGACCTGCCCGGCGTGGATGGACCGGCCGATCCCCACGCCGCCGCCGTGGTGGATGGACACCCAGGCCGCGCCGGAGGCGGTGTTGAGCATGGCGTTGAGCAGCGGCCAGTCGGCGATGGCGTCCGAGCCGTCGGCCATGGCCTCGGTCTCCCGGTACGGCGAGGCCACCGATCCGCTGTCCAGGTGGTCGCGGCCGATCACGATCGGCGCCTGGAGCGCGCCGGAGGCCACCATGTCGTTGAACCGCTCGCCCGCGACGTTGCGCTCGCCGTAGCCGAGCCAGCAGATGCGCGCGGGCAGCCCCTGGAAGTGCACCTTCTCGCCGGCCTGCGCGATCCACCTGGCCAGCGGCTCGTTGTCGGGGAACAGCTCCAGGATCGCGCGGTCGGTCGCGGCGATGTCGGCCGGGTCGCCGCTCAGCGCGGCCCACCGGAACGGCCCCTTGCCCTCGCAGAACAGCGGCCTGATGTACGCCGGCACGAACCCGGGGAAGTCGAAGGCCCGCGTGTACCCGGCGAGCTGGGCCTCCCCGCGGATGGAGTTGCCGTAGTCGAACACCTCGGCGCCGGCGTCCTTGAAGCCGACCATGGCCTCGACGTGCCGGGCCATCGACGTGCGCGCCCGCTCGGTGAAGCCGGCCGGGTCCTTGTCGCGTTCGGCGCCCATGTCCTCGAAGGCGACGCCGACCGGCAGGTACATCAGCGGGTCGTGCGCGGAGGTCTGGTCGGTGACGATGTCGATCTCGGCGCCCCCGGCCAGCAGCTCGGGCAGGGCCTCGGCGGCGTTGGCCACGACGCCGATGGACAGCGGGCGGCGCGCGTCGCGGGCCTCGTAGGCCAGCCGCAGCGCCTCCTCCAGGGAGGCCGCCTGCACGTCGAGGTAGCGGTGCTCGATGCGGCGGGTGACCGAGCGGGGGTCGCAGTCGATGCAGATCGCGACGCCGCCGTTCATGGTGACGGCCAGCGGCTGGGCGCCGCCCATGCCGCCGAGGCCGGCCGTGAGGGTGATCGTGCCGGCCAGCGAGCCGCCGAACCGCTTCGCGGCGACCGCGGCGAACGTCTCGTACGTGCCCTGGAGGATGCCCTGGGTGCCGATGTAGATCCACGAACCGGCGGTCATCTGGCCGTACATGGTGAGGCCGGCCGCCTCCAGGCGGCGGAACTCCTCCCAGTTGGCCCAGTCGGGGACCAGGTTGGAGTTGGCGATGAGCACCCGGGGGGCCCATTCGTGGGTGCGGAAGACGCCCACCGGGCGGCCCGACTGGACCAGCAGCGTCTCGTCGCCCTCCAGCGTGGTCAGGGTCCTGACCATGGCGTCGAAGGAGGGCCAGTCGCGGGCGGCCCGGCCGGAGCCGCCGTAGACGACCAGCTGCTCGGGGTGCTCGGCGACCTCGGGGTCCAGGTTGTTCTGGAGCATGCGGAGCGCCGCCTCCTGCGGCCACCCCTTCGCGGTGATCGTGGTGCCTCGCGGTGCGCGCACGCTGCGGCTCATGGTGACCCTCCTGAATGAACACATTCACCTTTGTCACCCGAAGACTACGGTGGACCGCGTCCAGCGGTCCACCGCAGGCAGCAGGCGAAGCCTGCGCCTACGGTCCCCGAAGCGTCCGGCGGTCCACCGTAGGCAGCAGGCGAAGCCCGCGCCTACGGTCCCCGAAGCGTCCAGCGGTCCACTGTTTTTCCTCTAGCTCGTGAGGAACTGGGTGGCGGCGAGTTCGCGGTAGAGGTCGTCGTCCGCGACGAGTTCGGCGTGGGTGCCGACCGCCCGTACGCCGCCCGCCTCCATCACCACGATCCGGTCGGCGTTCGTCACGGTGGACAGCCGGTGGGCGATGACCAGCACGGTCGTCTCGGCCGCCACCTCGGCGATGACCTCGCGCAGCCGCAGCTCGTTGACCGCGTCGAGCTGGGACGTGGCCTCGTCGAGCAGCAGCAGCCTGGGCCTGCGCAGCAGGGCCCTGGCGATGGCGACGCGCTGCCGCTCGCCGCCGGACAGCAGCACGCCGCGGTGGCCAACCGCCGTGTCGAGCCCTTCGGGCAGCCGGGCGACCAGGTCGTCGAGCCGGGTGCGGGTGACGGCGCGGCGCAGCTCGTCCTCGGTGGCGTCCTGGGCGGCGAAGAGCAGGTTCTCGCGCAGCGTGCCGGCCAGGACGGGGGCGTCCTGCTCGACGTAGCCGAGCGCGGCCCGCAGCTCGCCGAGCGGCCAGTCGCGGATGTCCCGGCCGCCGATGGAGATCAGGCCGTCCTGGTGCTCGTAGAAGCGTTCGAGCAGGGCGAACACCGTGGACTTGCCCGCGCCGGACGGCCCGACCAGCGCCGTGAGCCCGCCCGCGGGCACCTCGAAGGTGACGCCGTCGTGCACGGCGGGACGGTCGTCGCCGTACCGGAAGACGACGTCCTGGAACCGCAGGCCCACCGGCGTGCCCGCGACCGGGACGGCGGTGCTGACCGGCTCGCCGGGCAGGTCCTCGATCTCCTTGATGCGCCGCATCGCGGCCAGCCCGTTCTGGAGCTGGACGGCGCCCTGGACGAGCTGCCCGATCGGCGGCACCAGGTAGAACAGGTAGAGCAGGAACGCGATCAGGGACGAGACCTCCAGCACGCCCGACGCCACCCGCGACCCGCCGACGGCCAGCACGCACAGGAAGGCGATCTGCACGGCCATCCAGGTCGCCACGCCGGCCAGCGACGTCCAGCCGGCCACCTGCAGCCCGCGGTCACGGGCGCGCTCGGCCGCCTCCCCGACGACCGCGATCTCCCGCTCCTCCGCGCCGCTGGCCTTGACCGTCCGGTACGCCTGCAGCGCCCGGTCCAGCACGGCCCCCATCTCGCCGACGGCCTCCTGGGCCTGCGTCTGCGCCCGCTGGATGCGCGGCATGATGAGCGCGACCAGGCCGCCGATCACCACCACGACGAGCAGCGTGACCAGCAGCAGCACGCCGTCCATGGTGGCCATCATGACGATCGCGCCGATCAGCATGAAGACCGCGCTGACCGACTCCACGATCCCGTTGGTCAGCACCGCGCGCAGCAGCGTCGTGTCACTCGTCACCCGCGACATCAGGTCGCCGGGCTTGAGCCGGTCGACGTCGGCGACCCTGAGCCGGAGCATCCGGTCGACGAGCCTGCGCCGGGCGCCCAGCACGACGCCCTCGCCGGTGCGTTCCATCAGGTAGGTGCCCCCGGCCGAGACGACGGCTCCGACGAGCACCGCCACGGTCAGTCCTAACAGCGGCGCGGCCAGCGACTGGTCTTCTCCGAAGGCGTCCACGACGTACTTGGCCAGCAGGGGCATCGCCAGCCCCGCCACCGAGCCGATCAACCCGAGCAGACCGCCCGCGATCAGAACTTTCCGATGCGGCCTGAGGTAGGCCAGCAGCTCTTTGAGCACCCCAACTCCTCTCACGACATTTCTCGAAATTGCCCAACGAATGGCGCAACGCGATCCGCACCGCCACGCCAGGGTCAACTTAGATTGACGACCAAAGTATGTCAACTTTCGTTGACGCCTCCTCCTTGAGAAGGAGACGCACGGGCGATCGCCGCCCCCTGGCACCGGGATCGGCGGCGGCCCTATAGTCATGTCCATGAGTAGTCATGCTCTTGAGCGTCGCTGATGGCGTTGCGGCATGCCGTGCTGGCGGCGCTGCTCGACGGCGAGTACAGCGGCTACCAACTCACCAAGATCTTCGACGTGGGCGTCTCCAACTTCTGGTACGCCGCCCCCCAGCAGCTCTACGCCGAGCTCACCAGGCTGGAGGCCGACGGCCTGGTCACCGGCCGGGAGGTGGTCCAGCGCGGCCGTCCGAACAAGCGCCTGTTCTCGGTCACCCCGGCCGGCCTGGACGAGCTGGCCGCCTTCGCCGCGGCCCCGGCCAAGCCGTTGCTGCTCCGCGACGACCTGGCCGTCAAGGTCCACGCGGCCGACCGGCTCGACCCGGCGCCGCTGATCGCCCAGCTCCTCGACCGCGCCGGGGAGGCCGCCGCCAAGCTCGAGTTCTTCGAGCAGACCCTGCTGCGCCTGCGCGGCGACCGCGACGAGGAGTCGTTCCTGCGCGAGGGCGAGCGGGTCGGCCCGTACCTGTCCTGCCTGGCGGGCTGCCGCCTGGAGCGGGAGATGCGCGACTGGTGCCTGAGCACCGCCCGGACGCTCGGCGAGCGCGCCGCCCGGACCTCGGAGGAGAACCCGTGACCTACACCCGTTACGTCGCGCTCGGCGACAGCCAGACCGAGGGCCTCGGCGACGGCGACGACGTCCTCGGCCACCGCGGCTGGGCCGACCGGCTCGCCGAGCACCTGGCCCGCGGCAATCCCGGCCTGCTCTACGCCAACCTCGCGGTGCGCGGCCGGGTGGCCGCCCAGATCCGCGCCGAGCAGCTGCCCGCCGCGCTGGAGCTCCGTCCCGACCTGGCCACGGTGATGGCGGGCATGAACGACGTCATCCGTCCCGGCTTCGACGCCGCCGCCGTCGCGGCCGACCTGGAGCACATGTTCGCGGCGCTGACCGGAGCGGGCGCGCGGGTGGTGACCGTGACCTTCCCCGACATCGGCCGGATCGCGCCGCTGGCCAGGCCGCTGCTGCCGCGCGTGCTCGACCTCAACGCCCGCGTCCGCGAGTCCGCCGCCCGGCACGGCGTGACGCTGGTGGACACCTTCCCCGACACGGCGGTGACCGACGCGCGGTTGTGGAGCCCCGACCGGCTGCACGCCAGCCCGGCCGGGCACGCCAGGTTCGCCGCGTCGGTGGCGTACGCGCTGGAGCTGCCCGGCAGCGACGACAGCTGGAACCTGCCGCTGCCCGTGCTGCCGCCGCCCGGCCGCCTGCGCACGGCGGCGGCCGAGGCCCGCTGGCTGGGCTCGTTCGCCGGGCCGTGGATCGCCCGGCGCCTGCGGGGCCGCTCCTCCGGCGACGGCCGGGTGTGCAAGCGCCCGGCGCTCGCGCCGGTGCTTCTGGGCCTGCCGGATCAGTCGACCTCGGGCAGGTCCGGGTCGTCGTAGTCGGCGTCGCCGTCGTCGGCCCTGCGCAGCTTGATGTCCTCGGCCCACTCCCGGGCGAAGGCGCGGATATCCACGATGTGCCGTTCGTCCAGGCCGTGGGCCTCGAAGCGTTCGTCGCTCATGAGCTCGACGAACTCCAGCCGCATGAGCAGTTCCTGCGGCGAGAAGTCGTCGAGGTGGACGGCGGCGAGGCGTTCGAGGTCGCGGAAGGAGAACACGTGCGCCGCCGAGGCCGCGTCCGCGACGTCGGCCGGCAGCCCCCTCTCGTGCAGGTCGCGCACCCGCAGCCCGATCACGTCCGCCGGGGCCGCCACCGGCAGGCCGTCGCACACGACCGGTGGCTCGCGCAGCGCCTCGCGGGTGAGGACGATCTCGGCGTCGCGCCCGATGGACGGGTCCGTGACGGTCAGGCGGGCCGCCCACGCGGCGCTCTCGGCGACCTGCGCGACCAGCCCGCCGGCGCGCAACGCGGCCACGACGTCGTCGGCGGCGGACGGCAGGGGCCCTTCCGCGGCGGTCACCAGGTCGAGGCCATCGACCAGGCGGTCGGTGAAGCCGTGGGCCCGCAGGGCGTGGCCGCCCGCCAGCAGCAGCCCGTGCCGCTCGCCGGCCGGGGACAGGGCCCGCAGCAGGCGCTCGGGGAACGGCGGTAAGCGCATCAGAGCGCGGCGGGGGGCGCGAGCGGTGTCATGGGTCAAGTATGCCGACGGCCGCGCCGGCTGGAGGGCAGGTCGTGCCGCCCCGACAGGAACTCCTGGAACGCGATCTTGGCCCTGATGACCGGCCGCCGCCAGCGTTCCTCACGGTGGACGGCGGTGGCCAGCTTGCGGGGCGAGCGTCCGCCGCGGAAGAACCAGCGGGCCCACGGCGAGCCGGGACGGGCCAGGCGCACGGCGCCCACCACGAGCAGCAAAGGCAGGAACAGCCCCGCCATCCCGGTCCAGATCTTGCCCTTGAGCAGCGTGATCACCGCCAGCGCGAGGTTGGCCACGATCAGCGCCGCCGGGTTGACCGGCGTGCCGTAGTCCCAGGTCAGGGGGCGCAGGCCGATGAGGAGCAGGCCGGTCACGGCGACGGCGATGAAGACCGCGTCCACCGAGGTGCGCCCCTCCTCCTCCCAGTAGACGTCGTGAAGGTGGAGGATCAGCGCGAACTCGTCCAGCACGAGGGCGGAGCCGACGCCGAACACGCAGGCGGCGACCACCTGCCCGGCCTGCGCGGCGCCGTTGACGATGAGCCCGGTCACGCCGCCGATGAGCATGAGCACGACGCCGAACACGACGTGGTGGATGTGCATCTCGCCCACGTTCACGTTGCGGAACCAGCCGACCTTGGCCCTGATCAGGCGGACGTTGATGCGGGTGGCGATGAACGCCACGATGAGCGTGACGAAGTAACAGAACAGCGGCAGCCGTCCCGTGGTGACGATGTTGCTCTGGAACCAGTTCCCCATGACCTTAGAAGTCGATGGTACGAGCCGGAACAGCCTTGTATGTCCGCTGCGGGAGGGCTCATGAGGCGGCTCTCGCCTGGAGGGCCCGTTCGTAGCCCTCGATGACGAGCTGCCGCCTGATGTTGTCGCGTACCTGGTCGAAAGGGGGCGCGCCGGGGGCCGCGGTGCGGGCGTACCGGTCGCGCAGGCGGCGTTCGGACAGGTCGAGGGTGGCCGCGTGCAGCTTGCCGAGCGCCGAGTCCAGCTCGGCGGCCCGCACCTGCGCGTAGGTGTACTGGTCGTAGGAGGGCACGCCCGGGATCGGGCGGCCGGAGCGCGCGGCCTGCGCGCGGCGGGCGTTCTCGGCGGCCAGCTCGCGCTGGAACCCCTGCTCGCTGACGTCGGTGAGCAGGCCCGCCTCGCGGGCCCAGATCCGCCGCGCCTTGTCCAGCACGGCGGCCCGCACCGCCCGCTCCCTGAGCCGCCGCGCCGGGGTGACGCCGTCGCGGGGACGGTCCCAGAAGCCAGGGCCGAGCCCCTGGGCGGCGAACTCGGAGATCACCTCGGCGCGCACGGTCTCGGCCGCCCTGAGCACCTCGGCCCCGCTCACCGGCTCCCCCTCGAACGTGACGACCGTGTCCCCGGGACGCATCCCGAGCACCTCCGCCACGCCCGCGGACGCCGCCCGCGCCGGAACCCCGCCCCCGGTCTCCTTCCCCGACACCGCGATGCCGACGACGAGCACCCCGGCCAGGGCGAGAGCCGCCCACAGGACCCGCCCGCGCGCCGGGAACCCCGGACGCGGGCCGGACGCCCGGCGCGACCGGCCGGTGGCCGGGGTGCTCGGCACGGCGTCAGCTCGCGATCTTCATGTCGAAGACGTGGAACCCCGCGTTCGCCAGCGGGCTGCCCGCCGGGAAGGTCACCGTGGCGACCGTCCTGGACGCGTCGAGCGGCACCGCGTAGCCGAACACCGACACGCCCGACTCGCGCGTCTGCCCGGTGGCCGGGTTCTTGTAGCTGGTCTGCGTCATGTTGTGGTAGTCGGCGCGGGCCACGAGCACGCCACCGGCGGGCGCGGTCGCGTCCCACTGGTCGCCGAACCTGACGGTCTTGTCCTCGGTCGTCCCGTCGGTGTAGGTGACCTTGAACACGCCCTCGCGCGCCTTCAGGCCGCCGGCTCCGAGCAGGACCAGCCTGGCGCCCTGCCCCGGCAGCGCGACCGTCTGCCCGGCGGCCTTGACGTTGTCGGTCATGCCGTACGGGCGCGGGTGCCAGACGAAGTCGGCGCCGAGCACGTTCACGGTCCGGCCCGGCGTCAGGCCCGCCTTCTCCAGCGCCTGGCCGGAGTAGCTACGGCCGCTGGTGGAGAAGCCGCCGACGTTGGGGTTGAGGTCGGAGCTGACCGCGACGTTGTTGTACGCCTCCTCGACCGAGCCCGCCACGACCGGCGCGGTGGCCGGCCCGTTGTAGGCCCCGCGCGAGACCGTGCCGGCGACCGGGTTGCCGAAGTAGTCGCGGTCGCCGAGACCGTCCACGACCGCGCCGGACGCGAGCGCGGGCGAGCCTTCGAGCAGCTTGTAGCCGTTCACGTCGGCGGCCCCGTCGGCGGTGCCGGGGGCGGCGAGTCCGGGGTCGGCGGTCACCGCGCGGGCGTCGGCCGCCGGCACGGCCACGCCGCCGTGGTAGACGTTGGAGTCGTAGCCGATGCCGGGGGCCGCGGGCAGCGTGCCGGACGGCGCGTAGAAGATGTTGTTGACGATCTTCGAGTTCCCGGTGGGCACGGCCACGTCGAGCTTCTGCGACGGGCAGAAGAACGTGTTGTTGTACAGCCACAGCGGGCTCGTGTTGTCGCCGGAGGCGTTGCCCGCGATGCGGCAGTCGTCCTGGGCGATGTTGAACCGCAGGATGGCGGTGGCCTTGTAGTTGGGGAACTCGGTGCAGCTCTGGCAGCCGAGGTAGAAGCCGCCGGCGTTGTCGTGCGAGTAGTTGTACTGGTAGACGCACGAGCCCTTGATGCCGCCGTCGCAGTCCCAGGCGGTGGAGTCGAAGATGGTGGGCCGCTGCCGGGTCACCTCGTTGAACTGAAATACCGGGTCAACAGAGTTGATCGGCCACATTCCCGCGAAATTTCCGTCTACGTACGGGTATTTACCGGCGCCGCCCTCGTCGAACAGGTTCTGCTCCACCAGCGGCCGGTCCGAGGCGTGCACCACGATGCCGTCGCCGCCGACCGCGCGGATGGTGTTGCGGGCGATGAGCACGTTCCGGTGGTAGTCGGTGCCCTTGCGGCTGATCTTGATGCCGCCGCCGCCCGTGTCGTGCACGTAGTTGCCGGTGATCGTGATGCCGTCGAGGTAGCCGACCTTGCCCTCGGGCAGCGCCTGGATGCTGATGCCCGCCGAGTAGGCGAACCAGGAGCCGTTCGCCCCGGTCTTGTTGCCCCATCCGGCGACGTCGGAGATCTCCAGGTCCCGCAGGACCAGCCCGGCCTTCGGCTCGGGGGTGGTGGAGTTGTACTGCACGCCGGTCCGCTTGGCCGTGGTGGCCGCCGGGTTGGTGATGTGCAGCTTCTCCAGCGTCACGTGGCTGTTGTCCACCAGGTGCACGGCCCACTCGCCGCCGTCGCCCTGGATGATCGGCTTGGGGCCCTCGCCGTAGGAGGTGAAGACGACGGGGTGCGCGGCCGTGCCGGAGCCGACCGGTTCGAGCCGGCCGGCGCAGACGGTCCCCGCCCTGAACTTGATCGTGTCCTTCTCGCGGAAGGTGATGGCGTTGACGGCGTCCAGGCTGTTCAGCGGCCCGGCGGCATTGCGCCCCGAGCCGCCGTCCGGCGCCTGACAGTCGACGAAGATGTTCCGGGCGGCGGCCGCTTCCGCGGGGGTGGCGACCAGTCCGGCCGCCACGACCAGGGCCGCGACTAACTGAAGGCGCATGTTTCCTCTCCGGGGGTGTTTCAGGCGAACTCTGAGCAGTTCAGAGCAGTTCAGAGCGGTTCAGAGCGGTTCAGAGGGGGCTTCAGGCGGACCGGGACAGCGTGCCGGGCTCGACGCCGTGCTCGAAGGGCAGGCCCTGGGCGTGCCGGGCCAGCTCGTCGAGCGCGAGGTCGGCCATCCTGGCCAGCTCGCCGCCCAGCGAGCCGGCGACGTGCGGCGTGACGAGCACGTTCGGCAGGTCGTAGAGGGGCGAGTCGGCGGGCAGGAACTCCGGCTCGGTGTGGTCGAGCACCGCGTACAGCCGTCCGGAGGTCAGCTCGGCGATCAGCGCGTCCTGGTCGACCAGGGCGGCGCGGGCCGTGTTGATCAGCGTGGCGCCGTCGCGCATGGCGGCCAGCCGGCCCGCGTCGATCAGGTGGCGGGTCTCGGGCAGGTCGGGCGCGTGCAGGCTGACCACGTCGGAGCGGGCGACCAGCTCGTCCAGCCCGACCCGGCGCGCGCCCAGGTCCTCCGCCAGGTACGGATCGCTGACCAGCACCTCGAAGTCGAACGGCCGCAGCAGCTCGATCACCCGCCGCCCGATCCTGGAGGCCCCGACGACGCCGACCACCCGCCGGTAGTTGCCGAAGCCGGGGAAGCGGGCGTCCCAGTCGTCGTTGGCCCGCCGCGCCCGGTAGGCGCGGGCGATGTCGATCACCCGCTTGTTCGCGAACAGGATCGCCGCGAGCGTGAACTCGGCCACCGGCTCGGCGTTGGCCGAGGCGGCCGAGGAGACCACGATGCCGCGCTCCCAGCAGGCGTCGGTGACGTGGTGCTTGACCGAGCCGGCCGCGTGCACGATCGCCCGCAGCCGGGGCGCGCGGGCCAGCACCTCGGCCGTCACCGGCGGGCAGCCCCACGAGGTGAGCAGCACCTCGGCCTGCGACAGGTCGGCGCCGTCGAAGGCGGCGACCTCGGCCCGGACGTCGGCCACCCGGGCCAGCCGGGCGCGCACCTCGCCGGTGAGCATGCGCCCGGCGACCTCGGCGGCCATGGCGACGACCGTCACCGGCTTGTTCATGTTCTCCCCCGAGAGCTCGTTCACTTGACGCTGCCCGCCGTCATCCCGGCCTTCCAGAACCGCTGCAGGGACACGAACACCAGCAGCAGGGGCACCACGGACAGCAGCGACCCGGTGATCACGAGGCTGTGGAACTCGGGGAAGGCGTTGCCCTGCTTCTCCCAGCCGTACAGGCCGAGGCTGAGCGGGTAGAGCCGCTGGTCGCTCAGCATGACCAGGGGCAGGAAGAAGTTGTTCCAGATGGCGGTGAACTGGAACAGGAAGATCGTCACGTACGCGGGCAGCAGCATGGGCAGCGCCACGGACACGAACGTGCGCAGCTCGCCGGCCCCGTCGGACCTGGCCGCCTCCAGCACCTCGCCGGGCACGTACCCGGAGGAGAGCACCCGCGCCAGGTAGACGCCGAACGGATGGACCAGCACCGGCACGAACACCGACCAGAACGTGTTCACCACGCCGATCTTGGAGGCCAGCAGGTAGAGCGGCACGGCGGTGGCGGTGGTCGGCACCAGCACGCCGAGCAGCACCAGCCCGAACATCTTCTCCTTGGCGAACCAGGAGTACTTGTCGAAGGCGTAACCGCACATCACGGTGACGAACGAGCTGACCGCCGCGCCGACCCCGGCGTACAGGACGCTGTTGAGGTACCAGCGGAAGAAGACGCCGTCGCCCTCCTGCGCGACCGCCCTGATGTTCTCGAACAGGTTGAAGCCGGCGAAGGAGAAGCCGGGCGTCGAGTACAGGTCGGACAGCGACTTGGTGGAGGCGAACAGCAGCCACGTCAGCGGCAGCAGCGTGTAGAGCGCGGAGATGATCAGCAGCACGTTGACCGTGGCGCGGGACATCCACTTCACCGGCGGTTCCCCCACTTCGTGACGGCGTAGGACAGCACGGCGGCGAGCAGCGCGAGCAGGATGGAGGCCGCGCCGGCCTGGCCGTAGTCGTTGTTGCCGAACGCCTCGTTGTAGGCGTACATGTTGGGCGTCCAGGTGCTGACGACGCCGTCGCTGACGTTGTCGAGCACCATCGGCTCGGTGAACAGCTGCAGCGAGCCGATGATCGTGAACAGCACGGTGGTGACCACGGCGCCGCGGATCAGCGGCACCTTGACCTGGAGGGCGACGCGCAGCGGGCCCGCGCCGTCCATCCTGGCCGCCTCGACGACCTCGGCCGGGATGGCCTGGAGCGCCGCGAAGTAGATGATCATGTTGTAGCCCACCCACTCCCACAGCGCGATGTTGACCACCGAGCCGAGCACGTGGTCGCCGCCGAGGAAGTCGACGTCGCCGAGCAGGTCCACGATGGGGCTGATGCCGGGCAGGTACAGGTAGAGCCAGATCAGCCCGGCGATCACGCCCGGCACGATGTGCGGCATGAACAGCGCGAGCTGGAAGAACTTGCCCAGCCTGGCCAGCCCGGAGTCCAGCAGCAGCGCCAGCGTGAGCGCGCCGCCGATCATCAGCGGGATGTACAGCACGCAGTAGCCGAGGATGACCAGGAAACCGTCGGTGAAGGCGGAGTCCTTCAGCGTGTCCAGGTAGTTGCCGAGCCCGACGAACACGGTCTCCGCGCCGCCGAAGCCGAGCCCCGACGACTTCTCGCTGAACAGGCTGAGGTAGACCGCGTAGGCCAGCGGGGCCACGATCACGGCCGCGAACAGCGCGAAGAACGGCCCGACGAACAGCAGGATCGCCCCCCGCCGCCGCCACCCCTCGCCGCCGCGACCGCTTCCTAGGGGAGAAGTCACAAGCTGCCTTTCAGTGGGTCGCGGCGGAGCCGGCGCTCCGCCGCGCGCGTCGTGCTACTGCTGGGCGACGTTGAGGCCGCGGCTCTTGATCTCGCCGACGGTGGCCGTCTGAGCGGCGTCCAGCACGCCGGGGATGGTGGTGCCGCCGCTGGAGACCTTGCCGAGGGCGTCCTTGAAGGTGGTCAGCGTCTGGACCATGCTCGGACCCCACGTCCAGCCGGGCTGGACCGTCTTGTACGACTCCGCGAACAGCGCGTAGATGTCCTGGCCGCCGTAGAAGGAGGCGTCGAAGCTCTTGGCCGCGACCGGCACGAGGTCGGCGATGGCCGGGAAGCCGCTGGAGGTGCCCGAGGACAGGCGGGCGGTCCACGCCTCCTCCGAGCCGGTCAGCCACTTGACGACCTCGACGGCGGCCTTGGCGTTCTTCGACCCCTTGCTCACGCCGAACGTGGTGCCGCCGAGCATGCCGCTGGCCGGGGTGCCCCAGTTCGGGATCGGCGCGATGGCCCACTTGCCGGCCTGGCCGGCGTGGTTGCCCTTCATGACGCCCGCGCCCCAGTTGGCGCCGACGTAGCCCCAGAGGGTGTCGTCCTCGAAGGCGGCGTTCCACTCCTGGCTGAAGGACGGCTGGACCTTCAGCAGGTCGTCCTTGACCAGGCCCTGCCAGTACTCGGCGACCTTCTTGCTGGGCTCGTCGTTGATCGTCACCTTCCAGGCGTCGCCCTCGGTGCCGAACCACTTGCCGCCCGCCTGCCACGACAGCGCGGCCAGCACGCTCGGGTCGTCGGGGAAGAAGGTGGCGATGCGCGACTTGCCGTCGGCCTTCTTGACCTTCTCGGCGGCGGCGCGGAAGTCGTCCCAGGTCTTGGGGACCTCGATCTTGTTCTTCTCGAACAGGTCCTTGCGGTAGAAGAACACCTGCGGCGCGGCGTCCATGGGCAGCGCCCACGCCTTGCCGCCCAGCTCGACCAGGCCGAAGACCTCGGCCGGGTACTTGGACTTGACGTCGGCCACGTCGGCCGAGATGTCCTGGAGGGCGCCCTGGTTCACGAAGTCGGGCAGCTGCGGGTACTCCACGGACATGACGTCGGGGGCGTTGCCGGCCTTGACGGCGTTGGAGAACTTGGCGTAGCCGCCCGCGTTGCCCGAGGGGATCTCCTCGTACTTGATCTGGACGTCCTTGTGTGACTTGTTGAAGGCGTCCACGACCTGCTGGGTGCCCTTGGCCCAGCCCCAGAAGGTGACCTCGGCGGGCTTGCCCGCCTCGCCCGCGGGCTGCGCCGGCTCCGTGCTGCCGCACGCGGCGGCGAGCAGGCTCATACCGGCCAGCAGTCCGGCAATGCCGGCGCTCTTGCGTCCCATCGATGGCTCCTCATCGCTTTCGATCGATAAGGCATCATTCGCTCATACTCGATCGGTTGTCTAGAGAGAGGCCACAAATCGATCAATAACGAAATGGATGCGTAACGTCACGGACGTGGCGCGACCGTGGATTCCCGGACCCTCAGCTCGGGCAGCAGCGCCACGTGCTGGGCAGGGCGCCGCGGGCCCTCCTGGATCCGGCTCACCAGCAGGTCGACGGCACAGCGGCCGACCGCGGCCTTGGGGGGCGCGACGGCCGTGAGCGGGGGGTCGCTGAGCGCCGCCACCTCGTCATCGTAGGCGACCAGCGACACCTCTTCGGGAATGCGCACCCCGGCCGTCCGCAGGTGCTGGACCAGCAGCAACGTGTCCTCGTCGTTGTGCACGAGCATGGCGGTGACCCCGCCCCTGATCGCCGCGACCACGTCGGCCACCTGCTCGCGCGAGGGCCCCTCCTGCGCGACGTCGAGGTGGACGGGCTCGGCCAGCCCCAGGTCGCGGACGGCGGCGAGGAACCCGTGCCGCACCCGGGGGGCCGTCGGGCTGTCCCGCGAGACCATCGCCAGGCGCCGGTGCCCGAGCTCGGCCAGGTGCCGCGTGCCGAGGAAGGCCCCGTGGGCGTGGTGGGAGGCCGCCGCGTCCAGCAGCGAGGCGGGCCCGCCCAGCTCGGCCCGCCGTTCGACGAGCACCGCCGGCACGCCCAGCTCGGCCAGCCAGTCCTCGTGCGAGGCGTCCGGCTGCCTGCTCGGGGTGAGCAGCAGGCCCTCGATGCCGCCGTCCACGAGCTGCCTGACCTGGGTGCGGTCCTCTTCGTCGTCGTAGCGCGAGACGCCGAGAACGAGCCGCGCGCCCAGCCGTTCGGCCTGCTCGCGGGCGCCCCTGATGACCGCGGGGTAGTAGTAGGTGGCCGAGGGCACCAGCATGCCGAGGGTCAGGGAGCGCTCCCTGGCCGGGGCTGGCACGGACTCGGGCCGGGTGATGCCGCCGTGCACGCGGTTGACCAGGCCCTGGCCGGCCAGGTGCTCGACGTCCCTGCGCAGGGTGACCATCGAGACGTTGAGCCGGTCGACCAGCTCGGCCAGGCGTACGGAACCGCGCTCGCGCACCTCGCGCAGGATCAGCTCATGACGTTGTTCGGCGAACACCGCGACTCCTTCTGACTCGACCCTACGATCCTAGCGGGAAGTGCTTTCGTTTTTGAACGGATGCTTTCGTTCGATCAGGATGCTAAGGTCCCGGCCGAGACCGGACGTCCCTTTGGAGTGCCGCATGTTCCCGCTTCCGCCGGAGGATCGAACGCTCAGCCCGTACACCGGCTGGACCCGCGCCCATTGGGAGGCGGTGGCCGACGGGCTGCTGGCCGCGGTGGAACCGTACCGCTCCGCGGACGGCGCCGTGATCACGTTGCCGGGACGCGAGAGCTGGTCGCGCTGCGACGGCCTGGAGGGGTACGCGCGCACCTTCCTGCTGGCCGCCTTCCGCGTGGCCGGCGGCGGCCCCGAGGAGCTGCTGGCCCCGTACGCGCGCGGCCTGGAGTCCGGCCCCGGCGTCTGGCAGCCGATCGAGGACCGCACCCAGCCCATGGTCGAGGCGGCCTCGATCGCCCTGTCGCTCTGGCTGACCCGCGAGCGCCTGTGGGACCGCCTGTCCCCCGCCACCCGTGAACGCGTCGCCGCCTACCTGGCCGGGGCCCTGCGCCACGAGCCGGTGGACAACAACTGGTGGCTGTTCCCCGCCATGGTGGGCGGCTTCCTGTCGGCCGCCGGCCTGCACGCCGAGGAGGCCGGCGCGGCGGTGGAGCGCGGCCTGGCCCGCATCGAGCCCTGGTACGCCGGCGACGGCTGGTACGCCGACGGCGACAACCGCTCCTTCGACCACTACAACGGCTGGGCCATGCACCTCTACCCGGCCCTGCTGGCCCACCTGGCGGGCCAGGGCTCCCCCGGCCCCCGCCTGCGCCGCTTCCTGGAGAGCTACGCCCTCACCTTCGACCAGGACGGCCGCATGCTCTACCACGGCCGCTCCCTCACCTACCGCTTCGCCGCGGCGACCTCACTCTTCGCCGGCGCCCTGCTGGAGGCCACCCCGCTCTCCCCCGGCCAGACCCGCCGCATCGCCTCCGGCGTCCTGCGCCGCTTCCTCGACGAGGGCGCGCTCTCCCCCGAGGGGCTGCTCACGCTGGGCTGGCACGGCCCCCACGAGCCCTCGCTGCAGTCCTACTCCGGCTCGGCGTCGCCGTACTGGGCGTCGAAGGCGTTCCTCGGGCTGCTGCTGCCGGCCGGCCATCCGGTGTGGACCGCGCCCGAGGAGCCCGGACCCACCGGCCTGGCCGCGCTGCCCGGCCCAGGACTGGTCGTCCAGCACACCGGCGACGTCGCCCGGCTGCTCAACCACGGCAGCCAGCACCACCCCGGCGACCCCCTGTACGACCGCTACGCCTACTCCACCCGCACCGCGCCGACGACGGGCGTCCCCGACAACCACTTCGGCGTGGTCGGCCCGGACGGCACGGTCGCCGGGCGCGGCACGATCACCCCTCGGGGGACGGGCTCGGCGGGCGACCTGGCGTGGGCCGCGTCGGCGGGCGCCGGTGTGGAGAGCCTGAGCGTGATCAGGGGGGCCGTCGAGGTGCGCGTCCATCGGGTCGCGCCCGGCTCGGCGGTCCGGCAGAGCGGCTGGGCGCTCGTCGCAGCCGCCCACCAGGCCGGCGGGCCCGGCGTCCGGGTCGGGGTCCGGGACGGCGACGGGCTGGTCTCCGAGCTGGTCGCGATGCGCGGCTACAGCCGGGCCCACGTCGCCGACGAGCCGGAGGGCAGCGCCTTCGGAGCTCCGGCGGCCGTGCCGGTGCTGGAGGGGGTGGCGGCGGACGGCTGGGCGGTCAGCGCGGCCGTCCTGGACGGCGACCAGGCCGGGACGCCGTCGGCGGCCGACATCACGCTGACGGTGCCGTCGGCGGCGGTGACGGCTGACGAGATCACGCTGACCTGGCCCGACGGCACCCGCAGCACCTTCCAGGTCCGCACCCCGGACACCGCCGCCTGACAGCCCCGGCCCACGCTCAGGCCAGGAAGGCGCGCAGGAGGGCTGCCGTGCCCTCCAGGTGCTCGGCCATCGCCCGGCGCGCCGCGTCCGGGTCGCCGGCCAGGATGGCGTCCACGATGGCCCGGTGCTGGGCGGCCGCGTGCTCGATGTTCACCTGGAGCATCGGGATCGCGTTCAGCAGGTCGCTCACCCGGGAGCGGGCGTCGGCGCACGTCGCCGCGAGCAGCGTCGAGCCGGTCAGCTCGGCGATCGACAGGTGGAAGGCCGTGTCCAGGCGCCGGTAGTCCTCCAGGGGCGCCGCGTCCAGCTCGGCCAGCCGGCGCAGCAGCACCTCCCGCTGGGCGGGGGTGAGCTCGGCCGCGGCCAGCACCTGCGCCGCCCCGCACTCGACCGCCAGCCGGAACGTCAGCGCGTCCGACAGCTCGGCCATGCCCATGTCGGCCACCGCCTGCCGCAGGTCGCCCGCGTCGGGCCGCGGGGGGACATAGGTGACGAACGCGCCGCCGTACCGGCCGCGCCGCACGTCGAGGTAGCCCGCGTCCTGAAGGGCGCGGATGGCCTCGCGCAGGGTGACCCTGCTGATGCCCAGCCGCACGGCGAGCTCGCGCTCGGGCGGCAGCTTGTCGCCGTACGCCACCACGCCCAGTTTGATCGCCTGGAGCAGCCGTTCCACGGTCTCCTCGAAGGCGTTTCCCGCCTTCACCGGGCGCAGCACTGTCATCAAACGCGCCGAATCGTCCAAGGTGTCCTCAGGTCTTGACAAGCGATCCCGGCATGCACATCAATGGTCTGAGACTAGCCCAATCAACGGGAAAGCGCTTCAGAGCAGATCGGAGCGACCTAGGGTGAGCGAACCAGCGGGCAACGGATTCCTGTCCGTCGAGGAACTGCGGGGCGAGGTCGCCTCCGGCCGGATCGACACGGTGCTGCTCGCCGTCGCCGACATGCAGGGCAGGTTGCAGGGCAAACGGCTCTCCGCCCGCTACTTCCTGGACGAGGTGCTGCACCACGGCTCCGAGGGCTGCAACTACCTGCTCGCGGTCGACGTGGACATGAACACCGTCGCCGGCTACGACATGTCCTCCTGGGACCGGGGCTACGGCGACTTCGCGATGAAGCCCGACCTGTCCACCCTGCGCCGGGTCCCCTGGCAGGACGGCACCGCCCTGGTCATGGCCGACCTGGCCTGGGAGGAGGGCGGCGAGGTCACCGCCTCGCCGCGGCAGATCCTGCGCCGCCAGCTCGCCCGCCTGACCGAGCGGGGCCTGGCCGCGTACGTGGGCACCGAGCTGGAGTTCGTCGTCTACGACGACAGTTACGAGGACGCCTGGCGGCGCGCCTACCGCGACCTGACCCCCGCCAACCTCTACAACGTCGACTACTCCCTCCTCGGCACCGCCCGCGTCGAGCCGCTGCTCCGGCGCATCAGGCGCGACATGGAGGGCGCCGGCATGTACGTCGAGTCGGCCAAGGGCGAGTGCAACCTCGGCCAGCACGAGATCGCCTTCCGCTACGACGAGGCCCTGCGCACCTGCGACAACCACTCGATCTACAAGAACGGCGCCAAGGAGATCGCCGCCCAGGAGGGCCGCTCGATCACCTTCATGGCCAAGCCGAACCAGCGCGAGGGCAACTCCTGCCACATCCACATCTCGCTGCGCGGCCTCGACGGCGGCCTGGCGATGGCGGGCGAGGGGCCGTACGGGCTCTCACAGCTCGGCGCGCGGTTCATCGCCGGGCAGCTCGCCCGCATGCGCGAGCTCACTTTGCTGTACGCGCCCAACGTCAACTCCTACAAGCGTTACGTGCCCGGCAGTTTCGCGCCCACCGCCGTCAAGTGGGGCGTGGACAACCGCACCTGCTCCCTGCGGCTGGTGGGCCACGGGCCGTCGCTGCGGGTGGAGAACCGGGTGCCGGGCGGGGACGTCAACCCCTACCTGGCGGTGTCGGCGCTGATCGCGGCCGGGCTGGACGGCATCGACCGGGAGCTGCCGCTGGAGGACGCCTTCGGGGGCAACGCCTACGACTCCGGCGCCGAGACCGTGCCCCACACGCTGCGGGACGCGCTCGCCCTGTTCGAGGGGTCGAAGCTGGCCAGGGAGGCGTTCGGCGACGACGTGGTCGAGCACTACGCGAACAACGCGCGCGTGGAGCTGGCCGCCTTCGACGCGGCGGTGACGGACTGGGAGCTGTTCCGTGGTTTCGAGCGAATGTGACGGTAGGCATGAGGATCGTTAATCCGGCGACGGAAGAGGTCGTCGCCGAGGTCGAGATGGCCGACGCGGCCGAGGTCGACCGGGCGGTGGAGCGGGCCGCGAAGGCGTACCGGAGCTGGCGGGAGTTGGCGCCGGGCGACCGGGCGCGGCTGCTGCGCCGCTTCGCCGACCTGGTGGACGCCCACGGCGAGGAACTGGCCCGGCTGGAGCTGGACAACGCCGGGCACCCGATCGGCAACGCGCGCTGGGCGGCCGGGGCCGTCCGCGACGTGCTGCACTTCTACGCCGCCGCCCCCGAGCGCAACCACGGCAAGCAGATCCCGGTGCCCGGCGGCGTGGACATCACGTTCCAGGAACCGCTGGGCGTGGTGGGCGTCATCGTGCCGTGGAACTTCCCGATGCTGATCATGTCGTGGGGCGTCGCCCCGGCGCTGGCGGCGGGCAACACGGTGATCGTCAAACCGGCGGAATGGACTCCGCTCACGGCGCTGCGGCTGGCCGAGCTGGCCCTGGCGGCGGGCCTCCCCGAGGGGGTGCTCCAGGTGCTGCCTGGGGCAGGGGAGGTCGCGGGGGCCCGGCTGGTCGAGCATCCCGGCGTGGCCAAGATCGTGTTCACCGGCTCGACGGAGGTGGGCAAGGAGATCGCCGCCAAGGCGGCGGCGCAGGTCAAGCGGGTGACGCTGGAGCTGGGCGGCAAGTCGGCGAACATCGTCTTCGCCGACTCCGATCTCGACAAGGCGGCGCGGACCGCTCCCTACGCGGTCTTCGACAACTCCGGCCAGGACTGCTGCGCCCGCTCGCGCATCCTCGTCCAGGCCGAGGTGTACGACGAGTTCCTGGAACGCCTGTCGGCGGCGGTGCGCGGCGTCAAGGTCGGCGACCCGCTCGACGAGTCCACCGAGATGGGCCCGCTGATCAGCGCCGAGCACCTGGAACGCGTCCGCGGCTTCGTCGAGGGCACGCCCTACCTCCAGGGCGACTGCCCCCAGGGCAAGGGCTTCTGGTTCCCGCCGACGGTGCTCACCTCCAAGGTCACCGATCGCGCCTTCACCGAGGAGATCTTCGGCCCGGTCGTGTCGGTGGTGCCGTTCACCGACGAGGCCGAGGCCGTGCGCATCGCCAACGACACCCCGTACGGGCTGAGCGGCTCCATCTGGACGCGCGACGTCGGGCGGGCGCTGCGGGTGGCCCGCGCGGTGGAGTCGGGCGCCCTGTCGGTGAACTCGCACTCCTCGGTGCGCTACTGGACCCCGTTCGGCGGCTTCAAGCAGTCCGGCCTCGGCCGGGAGCTCGGCCCCGACGCCTTGACGGCCTTCACCGAGACCAAGAACGTCTTCATTTCATGGGAGTGAACCTGACGCAGTGAGCGGAGTGAAGGGCTGAGGAACGAAGCCCTTCGCGAAGCGAATGAGGAAGGTGAACGACCAATCGGACAGGGAGTGACAGTGCAGCGATTGCAGGACCGGGTGGCCGTGATCACCGGCGCGGGCAGCGGCATCGGGCTGGCCACGGCGCGCAGGTTCGCGCAGGAGGGCGCGAAGGTCGTCTGCGTCGACATCGACGAGGAGGCCGGGGCCAAGGCCGCGGGCGAGGTCGGCGGCCTCTTCGTCAAGGCCGACGTGACCAGCGAGGACGACGTCGCCCGGATGTTCGCCACGGCCCACGAGACCTACGGCAGCGTGGACGTCGCCTTCAACAACGCCGGCATCTCGCCGCCCGACGACGACTCGATCCTGGAGACCGGCCTGGACGCCTGGCGCCGCGTCCAGGAGGTGAACCTGACCAGCGTGTACCTGTGCTGCAAGCACGCCATCCCGTACATGCGGCGGCAGGGCAAGGGTTCGATCATCAACACCGCGTCGTTCGTGGCGGTGATGGGGTCGGCCACGTCGCAGATCTCGTACACGGCCTCCAAGGGCGGCGTGCTGGCGATGTCGCGCGAGCTGGGCGTGCAGTTCGCCCGCGAGGGCATCCGGGTCAACGCGCTGTGCCCGGGGCCGGTGAACACGCCGCTGCTGCAGGAGCTGTTCGCCAAGGACCCCGAGCGGGCCCAGCGGCGCCTGGTGCACATTCCGGTGGGCCGCTTCGCCGAGGCGTCGGAGATCGCCGCCGCCGTGGCGTTCCTGGCCAGCGACGACGCCTCCTTCATCACGGGGGCCGAGTTCCTGGTGGACGGCGGCATCTCCGGCGCGTACGTGACGCCGCTGTGACCCGTCCGGTCATCGGCGTCACGACGTACGTCGAGCCCGCCCGGTTCACCGTGTGGGACCTGCCCGTCGCGCTGCTGCCGTACATGTACGTCGAGAAGATCGTCCAGGCCGGCGGGCAGCCCGTGCTGCTGCCGCCGGCCGGCGATCCCGCCCAGGTCGTGGGCCGGCTCGACGGTCTCGTCCTGGCCGGCGGCGGCGACGTCGACCCGGCCAGGTACGGCCGGGCGGCGCACGAGCGCACCGGCTACGTCCGGGAGTTCCGGGACGAGGCCGAGTTCGCCCTCCTGGCGGCGGCCCTGGAGGCCGGGCTGCCGTTCCTGGGCATCTGCCGCGGCCTGCAGGTGCTCAACGTGCTGCTCGGCGGCACCCTGCACCAGCACCTGCCCGACGTGACCGGGCACACCGGCCACTCCCCCGCGCCCGGCGAGTTCGGCCACCTGCCGGTCACGCCCGTCCCCGGCAGCCGCCTGGCGAAGGTGCTCGGCACGGACCCGGTGGCGGTCCCGCACTACCATCACCAGGCCATCGACCGGCTCGGCCGGGGCCTCACGGTCACCGCCACGGCCGGCGACGGGACGATCGAGGCGGTGGAGCTCGACTCCGGCGGGTTCGCGGTGGCGGTCCAGTGGCACCCGGAGGCGGGCGACGGACTGACGCTCTTCGAGGCGTTCACGGCGGCCTGCTGAGACCGTTACTGGAAAGCTTCTTTACCTTTTCTGCGCCCTAAAAACCCGCGAAATCCCAGCTCAAGGGGCCATACCACCGCGTTATAGGAAACTTGTTGGGTACCGGGTCGCGCCATCCCGGTGTCACCCTGTGTTCATCCCCAGCCGGCCGGGGCTCTTCCACTCCACACCCCCCTGAGGAGCCAGAGAGTGAACCCCAAACTCAGGTTGGGGGCTGCCGCAATGCTCGCGCTAGCCCTGACCACCAGCTCGCTGGTGGGCGCCACGAGCGCCACAGCCCAAGCGTCGCAGGCGGCCGATCCTCCCAGCCCCGACGAGCGCAGGAACGCGATCGCCACCGCACACAACGCGATCCTGGCCGACTCGGCGGCATTGCTGGCATCCGAGCAGGACACGTTCACGCTGACGTCGACCGTCGAAGGCGTCCGCGGCCTGCAGTACCTGACCTACGCCCGTAAGCACGCGGGCCTGCCCGTCTACGGCGGCGAAGTGGTCGTCGCCACGGACGCCTCCGGCGCGGTGGTCGACACGGTCGCCACCGGGCAGCGCACGAAGATCGGGATCGGCACGAAGGCGAAGGTCACCGCGGCCCAGGCCGCCGTGACGGCCAGGGCCAAGGTGGCCAGGGTCGAGACCGTCGCCACGCCCGTGCTGTCCGTGCACGCCACCACGACGACCCCGCGGCTGGCCTGGGAGGTGCTCGTCACCGGCGCCACCGCCGCCGGTCACGAGACCAAGCTCCACGTCTACGTGGACGCCCTGACCGGCAAGGTCATCGACGACTGGGACGAGGTGCGCGACGGCACCGGCAACAGCTACTACGTCGGCACCGTCACCATCGACACCAGCCCCTCGTACACGATGCGCGACCCCCGCAGGAGCGGCGTGGCGTGCGGCGGCCAGAACGGCTCGCCGTACACGAAGACCACCGACACCTGGGGCAACGGCTCGGGCACGAACCTGGAGACCGCCTGCGTCGACGCGCTCTACGCCGCGCAGCGGGAATGGGACATGCTGAGCGCCTGGCTCGGCCGCAACGGCATCAACGGCCAGGGCGGCGGCTACCCGGCCCGCGTCGGCCTGGCCGACGTCAACGCCTACTGGAACGGCCAGTACGGCTCCTTCGGCCACAACTCCGCCAACTCCCAGCAGCTCACGTCGATGGACGTGGTCGGCCACGAGTTCGGCCACGGCATCTTCCAGTTCACCAGCGGCGGCTCGGGCAGCGGCAACGAGACCGGCGGCATGAACGAGTCCACCGGCGACATCTTCGGCGCGCTCACCGAGGCGTACGCCAACAACCCGAACGACCCGCCGGACTACCTGGTCGGCGAGGAGGTCAACCTCTCCGGGGCCGGGCCGATCCGCAACATGTACAACCCGTCGGCCCTCAGCCACCCGAACTGCTACAGCGCCTCCATCCCCAACACCGAGGTGCACGCGGCGGCCGGCCCGCAGAACCACTGGTTCTACCTGGTGGCCGAGGGCACCAACCCCTCGGGCAAGCCCGCCAGCACCCGCTGCGACAACGGCGCCGCGATCACCGGCATCGGCATCCGCAAGGCCGGTGAGGTGTTCATGTCCGCGCTGAACATGAAGACCCAGCCGTGGACGCACGCCAAGGCCAGGGTCGCCACCCTCCAGGCCGCCAAGACCCTGTACCCGGGCAGCTGCACCGAGTTCAACGTGGTCAAGAACGCCTGGGACGGCGTCAGCGTACGGGCCCAGTCCGGCGAGCCGACCTGCACCCAGGGCAGCAACGACTTCTCGGTCAACCTGAACCCCGCCTCCGGCAGCGTGACTCCCGGCCAGAGCACCACGACCACGGTGAGCACCACCGTGACCGGCGGCTCGGCGCAGTCGATCACCCTGCGGACCGGCACCCTGCCGGCCGGCGTGACCGCCTCGTTCAGCCCGGCCACCATCACCGCGGGGCAGAGCTCGACGCTGACGATCAACACCTCGGCGAGCAGCCCGCAGGGCAGCCACTCGATCGCCATCACAGCCGACGGCGCCGACGTGGACCGCCAGGCCACCTACAACCTGCAGATCGGGCAGAGCTCGCCGAACGACTACTCCTTCGGCGTGACGCCGTCGTCGGCCTCGGTGCAGGCCGGTCAGTCGGCCACCGCCACGGTCAGCACGCAGGTCACCGCCGGTCAGGCGCAGAGCATCGCCCTGGCGGCGAGCAACGTGCCCGCGGGCGTGACGGTCAGCTTCAGCCCGTCCACGATCACCGCCGGGCAGTCGTCCACGGTGACGTTCGCGACCACGAGCGGCGTGACGCCCAGCACGTACACGATCAGCCTGAACGCCGACGGCGCGAGCGCCGACCACTCGGCCTCCTTCAGCCTGACGGTGGGCGGCGGCCAGGGCACCACGTGGCAGACGTACACGGCCTACACGGCCGGACAGACCGTCACCTACCAGGGCACCAGCTACCGCTGCCTCCAGGCGCACACCAGCCTGCCGGGCTGGGAGCCGCCCAACACCCCTGCCCTCTGGCAGCCGGTCTAAGTCGCACGACCTGGGCGGCCACGCCGGGGTGGCCGCCCAACCCCCTTGAGGAGCCACAGATCGTGAACGCCATGCTCAGGCTGGGCGCCGCGGCCACCGCCGCGTTGGCCCTGACCCTCACCACGCCGGCCGGACCGGCCGGCGCCGCCGCCGACCCCGCGCCCGACATCCCCGTCGCGAACGTGACGGCGCATCTGAGCCAGTTGCAGTCCATCGCCACGAGCAACGGCGGCAACCGCGCCTCGGGCAGGCCGGGCTTCACCGCCTCGATGAACTACATCAAGGGCAAGCTGGACGCGGCCGGCTTCACCACCCGCGTGCAGAACTTCAGCGGCGGCAGCAACCTGATCGCCGACTGGCCGGGCGGCCCGGCCAACCAGACCGTGATGCTCGGCGCCCACCTCGACAGCGTCGCGGCCGGCCCCGGGATCAACGACAACGGTTCCGGCTCGGCCGCGCTCCTGGAGAACGCCCTCACCCTGGCCGCCCGCAAGCCCACCCTCACCAAGCACGTGCGCTTCGGCTGGTGGGGCGCCGAAGAGGCGGGCATGGTCGGGTCCAGGTACTACGTGCAGAACGGCGGCGCGAGCGGCGTCGAGGTGTACCTGAACTTCGACATGATCGCCTCGACCAACGCCGGCTACTTCGTCTACGACGACGACGCGGCGATCCAGCGCACCTTCAACGACTACTTCGCCACCATCGGCCTGCAGACCGAGGGTGACAGGGAGGGCGACGGCCGCAGCGACCATGCCTCGTTCAAGAGCGCGGGCGTCCGGGTCGGCGGCCTGGCCACGGGGGCCGGGGCGGTCAAGAGCTCGGCCCAGGCCGCCAAGTGGGGCGGCTCGGCCGGGCAGGCGTTCGACCGCTGCTACCACAGCGCGTGCGACAGCTACCCGAGCGCCATCAACACCACGGCGCTCGACCGCAACTCCGACGCCATCGCCTACGCCATATGGAAGCTCGCCGTGGGCACCAGCACGCCCACGGAGAACGACTACTCGATCTCGGTGACCCCGTCGTCGGCATCGGTCCAGGCCGGTCAGTCGGCTACCGCGGCGGTCAGTACCCAGGTCACGTCCGGCCAGGCGCAGAGCGTCGCGCTCTCCGCCGGGAACGTGCCGAGCGGGGTCACCGTCTCCTTCAGCCCGTCCACGGTTCAGGCGGGCCAGTCGTCCACCGTCACGATCGCCACCGCCAGCGGCGTCGCGGCGGGGACGTACACCATAGGGATCAACGGCGACGGGACGACGGCGGACCACTCCGCGTCCTTCACCCTGACCGTCGGAGGGGACGGCCAGGGCACCACCTGGACGGCTTACAAGTCGTACACGGCCGGAGACGTCGTCACCTACCAGGGGGTCAGCTACCGCTGCCTCCAGGCGCACACCAGCCTGCCGGGCTGGGAGCCGCCGAACGTGCCCGCCCTCTGGGCGCGGGCCTGACCCTCGGACCTGATCTCCGGGTTCGATCCCGCGCGGGCCGGTCACCGCCGGCCCGCCCCGAGCTGCCGCGTGCGAGCTGACCTGCCATGACCGGCTCGCGCGCGGCCACCAACGCGGCCGCGACCCCGCCTCTCCGGGGCCGCGGCCGCTTTTCGCTGCGTGCGGGATGTCGCGGATGCCGCGGATGGCGGGGGGCGAAGCGCGACAACACCCCCATGACGGCACTAGGCTGACGGACATCACCGGCGAAACCGTGCGGGAGAGCACCCTGACAGCCGGTCAGGGTCCCTGAAGGAGCAAGCCCTCCCCGCGAACCTCTCAAGGCAAAGGACCGCGCGGCAGCCCTGTAAGGCGTTCTTACGGGGAGGTGACCTCTGGAAAGCAGGCCCTCGGGGCCTCGCCGAAGGTGAAAGTCCGGTAAAACTCGGGCGAAGCTCTCAGGCATCCATGACAGAGGGGGAGGATGCTGGCATCCAACCCTGTCCTGAGGTGCGACAAATGTCCCGACCTACGCCGCTACGAGACGTCCACGAGGCCCTAGGCGCCACGCTGACCGACTTCGCCGGCTGGCTCATGCCGCTCCGGTACGGCAGCGAGTCGGCGGAGCACAAAGCCGTCCGCGAGGCGGCCGGGCTGTTCGACCTCTCGCACATGGGCGAGATCTTCCTGACCGGTCCGCAGGCCGGAGAGGCCCTCGACTACGCGCTGGTCGGCCACCTGTCGGCGCTCGCGCCCGGCCGGGCCAGGTACACGATGATCGTGGACGAGCGCGGCGGGGTGCTCGACGACCTCATCGTCTACCGGCTGGCGGACGAGGAGTTCATGGTGGTGGCCAACGCCTCGAACTCTGACAAGGTCGCGGATGAGCTGAAAAATCGCACTAAGTCGTATGACGCGGCGGTCGATGACCGCTCCCAGCAGTACGCCCTCATCGCGATCCAGGGCCCGAAGGCCCAGGAGATCCTGGCCACGCTCACCGACGCCGACCTCGACGGTCTCAAGTACTACGCGGGCCTGCCCGGCGTGGTCGACGGCCGCCAGGCGCTCATCGCCCGTACCGGCTACACCGGCGAGGACGGCTTCGAGCTGTTCGTCGCCAACCAGGACGCCGTGCCGCTCTGGCGCGCCCTGGAGGCCGCGGGCGAGCCGCACGGGCTGCGCGCCGCCGGTCTGTCCAGCCGCGACACCCTCAGGCTGGAGGCCGGCATGCCGCTCTACGGCAACGAGCTGAGCTCCGACCTGACCCCGTTCGACGCGGGGCTGGGCAGAGTGGTGAAATTCGACAAGCCCGGTGACTTCGTCGGCAGGGCGGCACTGGAGGCGGTCAAGGACGACCAGCCCCGCCGCCGCCTCGTCGGCCTGGTCGCCCAGGGCCGCCGGGTGCCGCGTCACGGCTACCCGGTCACCCGCGACGGCGCCGTCGTCGGCGAGGTCACCAGCGGTGCGCCCTCCCAGACCCTGGGCAAGCCCATCGCGATGGCCTACGTGGACGCCGGGGCCGACACAGGTCTGGCCGTGGACATCCGGGGCAGCCATGAACCTATGGACCTGGTCGAGCTGCCCTTCTACAGGAGGAACAAGTGAGCAACATCCCTGACGACCTGAACTACACCAAGGAGCACGAGTGGGTGTCGGGCGTGGACGACGGCATCACCGTGACCGTCGGCATCACGGCCTTCGCCGCCGAGGCTCTTGGTGACGTCGTCTTCGTGCAGCTCCCCGAGGTCGGTTCGACCGTCGAGGCGGGTGACTCGGTCGGCGAGGTCGAGTCCACCAAGTCGGTGAGCGAGATCTACGCGCCCGTCGGCGGCGAGATCGTCGAGGTGAACTCGGCCGTGGCCGACGACCCGTCGCTGGCCAACAGCGACCCGTACGGCGACGGCTGGATGTTCCGCGTCCGCATGGAGGGCGACGCGGAGGACCTGCTGTCCGCCGAGGAGTACACGGCGCTCACCTCAGGCGAGTCCTGACACCAACGCCGGGGCCCGCCGCGGGCCCCGGCACTTCCTGAACTGAAGGGCGCCATCAATGGCGATCAGCGTCTTCGACCTCTTCAAGATCGGCATCGGACCGTCCAGCTCCCACACGGGCGGCCCGATGGCCGCCGCGCACAAGTTCGCCCGCGGGCTGCACGACGACGGCCTGCTCCCCCGCGTGGCCCGCGTCGAGGTCATCCTGTACGGCTCGCTCGGCCTGACCGGCAAGGGCCACGGCAGCGACAAGGCGGTGCTGCTCGGCCTGTCCGGTGAGAAGCCGGAACTGGTCGACGTCGACTCCGTCGACGCCCGCCTGGCCGAGATGCGCGCCGCGGGCACGGTCAAGCTCTACGGCGAGCACGAGATCCCCTTCGTCGTGGGTCAGGACCTCGTCTTCGAGCGCAAGATCTCCCTGCCCGAGCACCCCAACGGCATGCGCTTCACCGCCCGCGACGAGCAGGGCGAGACCGTGCGCGAGAAGGTCTACTTCTCCGTCGGCGGCGGCTTCGTCGTGGACGAGAAGGCCACCGGAGCCGACCGCATCAAGCCCGACGACACCGTCCTGCCCTACCCGTTCGCCTCGGGCGAGGAGTTGCTCAAGCACTGCTCGAACACCGGCCTGTCGATCTCCGCCCTGATGCTGGAGAACGAGAAGGCGTTCGGGCGCACCGAGGAGGAGATCCGCGCGGGCATCCTCAACCTGTGGCGGGTGATGTCGGAGTGCGTGCGGCGCGGCATCGGCAAGGAGGGCGTGCTGCCCGGCGGCCTGAAGGTCAAGCGCCGGGCCAACCAGCTCCACCGGCGGCTGCAGGCCGAGTCGGCCGAGAAGGACCCGCTGCAGGCGATGGACTGGGTGGCGCTGTTCGCCCTGGCCGTCAACGAGGAGAACGCCGCCGGCGGCCGCATCGTCACCGCCCCCACCAACGGCGCCGCGGGCATCATCCCGGCCGTGCTGACGTACTACACCAAGTTCGTCCCGAGCGCCGACGACGACGGCGTGGTGCGCTTCCTGCTCACGGCGGCCGCGATCGGCGTGCTGTTCAAGGAGAACGCCTCGATCTCCGGCGCCGAGGTCGGCTGCCAGGGCGAGGTGGGCTCGGCCTGCTCGATGGCCTCGGCCGGGCTGACCGAGGTCATGGGCGGCACCCCCGAGCAGGTGGAGAACGCCGCCGAGATCGGCATCGAGCACAACCTCGGGCTGACCTGCGACCCGATCGGCGGCCTGGTGCAGATCCCGTGCATCGAGCGCAACGCGGTGGCCTCCAACAAGGCCATCACGGCCGCCAGGATCGCCCTGCGCGGCGACGGCCGCCACTACGTGGCGCTGGACAAGGCCATCAAGACCATGCGCGACACCGGCCGCGACATGCTCGACAAGTACAAGGAGACCTCCCGCGGCGGCCTGGCCGTCAACGTCATCGAGTGCTGACCCGCCCGGCCCCCTCCGCGTGGGAGAGGGCCGGGGGGCCGGGGTTCAGGCGGATGAGCGGCAGATGACCGTGGTGGTGTGGCTGTCCACGCAGATCAGGCCGACCGCGGGGCTGAGCGCCTGGGCCAGCAGGCCGGGCAGGTGGTCCCCCACGCAGTGCATCTGGCCGTCTTCCCCGATCTTGCAGGGGATCAGCGGAAAGCCGTCGCCCGTCGCCGCGTGGGCGGCGGGCGCGGCTAGCGCGAGGGCGAGGGTTGCGGCGGCGAACGCGCCGATGATGCGGTGAATGACGACCTCCCGATGGGATTCGACGACGAAGGCGCCGAGTCGCGCCTTCTTCCTTCAGCTACGAGCAGCCGGTTGACTGGTCAGCGGCGCTCGGCCGGTTGGCGGCGGACGTGCACGCGGACGACCGCAGGCGTCTCGTCGTCGCGCACCTCACGGCGGATGCGGCCGACGATGTCCTGGTCGAGCTTGGTCACCACCGCGCCGACGTCCGCGTCGGAGGGGCAGGTCAGGGCGACGCGCAGGCCGTTGTCGGCGACCCGTACGGCCGCCCGGCCCAGGCCGTCCACGCCCTTGAGGCCCACGCACAGCATGGCCGTGCCGGTGCCGCTGGCCGCGCCCCGGCGGCCCCAGCCCAGGCTCAGCAGCAGCCAGCGCACGGCGAGCATGGCCAGGATCAGCATGGCGAAGGCCAGCAGCCACAACGTCCAGGGGTCGGCGGCCAGCGTGCGGGCGAACTCGGCGGGCAGCACCTTGGCGTTGCGCGGCAGGTCGAACAGCAGGCCCCGGCCGCGCAGCCAGCCGTAGCCGCCCACGGCGAGCAGGGCGAGGCCGACCAGGGCCAGGCCGACGCGGTTGCCCGTGTACTGCCGCATCACACGCCCTTCCTGCGCAGCCGGACGACGACCTCGCCGGTGCCGAGCGTGCCGACGCCGGCCAGCCGGTCGCCGACCGCCGTGCCGACCTGCCGGAGCATCGCGCCCGAGCTCTCCGGCCCGGTCACGACGGTGACCTCGATGGTGCGCCGGCGCAGCCGTACCCGGGCCCGCTCCACGCCGCTGACCTTCTGGGCGGCCGCGCGCAGGGTGCGCCGCAGCCCGGCGCGGGTGATGCCGATGACGATCAGTGGGTCGGACGTCTCGACCGGGACCGTCCTGGACCGTCCCGGCACGATCGCGAGCAGCAGCATCAGCAGCCCGGCCCCGGCGGTGAGCAGCGCGGCCGAGGAGACCTGCGGCCAGGTCCGCGCGCCGGCCAGCTCGACCGCCTCGTTCACCGGGACCCAGCCCAGCGGCTTGCCGAGCAGCGACGTCACCACCTCGGCGGTCGTCGCGCCGAGCACGGCGGCCAGGACGAGCGCGACGAGCGCGCCGGGCAGCGTGCGCGCCGGTCTGAGCGCCCGTCTCGCCCTGCGCAGCCCGGTGTGGTGCTGGGCGGTGATGGCTGCGGGCACCATCTGCTGAAGCGTGGTCATCACAACGACAGACGTACATGGGTGCGCGGGGGCCGCGACCGCGCCCTCGCCGCCCATTTGCCCGATCATTACGGCCGCACCAAGGAAAGTGAACCTCTCCCGCGCTCCGGAAAGGAATATGAACCCCACTCATATTCATTCGCCCGATATGCCGTTACCCTGCTGACATGGATGACCGCCGGCGCTACGACCGCGCCACCGCCGCGCTCGAACCGCCCTTCGCGATCGTCGACCTGGCGGCCATGCGGGCCAACGCGGCCGACCTGGTGCGCCGCGCCGCCGGCAAGCCGATCCGGGTGGCGAGCAAGTCCGTGCGCAGCCGCGCGGTCCTCGAACGCATCCTGGCCATGGACGGCTTCCGCGGCATCATGGCCTTCACCCTCCCCGAGGCCCTGTGGCTGGCCGGGCAGGGTTTCACCGACATCCTGGTCGCCTACCCCACGGCCGACCGGCACGCGCTCGCCGCCCTGGCCGCCGACCCGCGGGCCGCCGCCGAGATCGCGATCACCGTCGACTCCCGCGAGCAGCTCGACTTCGTCGAGCAGGCCGTGTCGGACGTGCATCCGAGGGCCGAGCTGCGGCTCTCCCTCGACCTGGACGCCGGCTACGTCGCCCTCGGCGGCAAGTTCAGGGCCGGCGCGCTCCGCTCCCCCGTGCGCGAGCCCCACGAGGCCGCCGACCTGGCCACGGCCATCGCCAAGCGCCCGGGGCTGCGCCTGGTGGGGCTCATGGCCTACGAGGCGCAGATCGCCGGGGTGGGCGACGCCCCGCCGGGCAACGCCGCCTTCGCCCGCGTCGTCCGGGTCATGCAGGCCCGCTCGGCCCGCGAGCTGATCCTCCGCCGCGGCCGCGTCGTGAACGCCGTGCGCCAGGTCGCCGACCTGGAGTTCGTCAACGGCGGCGGCACGGGCTCGATCGAGACGACGGTCAGGGAGAAGGCGATCACGGAGGTCGCCGCCGGATCGGGCTTCTTCCACCCGCGGCTGTTCGACTTCTACCGGCGTTTCACCGGCCGTCCGGCGGCCCTGTTCGCGCTGCCGGTCGTCCGGCGGCCCGGACCGGACACGGTGACGGTGCTGGGCGGCGGCTACCTCGCCTCCGGCCCTCCCGGGCCGAGCCGGCTGCCGCAGCCGTACCTGCCCGCCGGCCTGCGGTACGCGCAGGACGAGGGCGCGGGCGAGGTGCAGACCCCGCTGCTGGGCCAGGCGGCCCAGGAGCTGCGGGTCGGGGACCGGGTGTGGTTCCGGCACGCCAAGGCGGGCGAGATGTGCGAGCGCTTCGACACCCTCCACCTCGTGGACGGCGACACCCTGGCCGAGTCGGTGCCGACGTACCGGGGCGAGGGCCGGACGTTCCTGTGACCCCGGCCCCCGCCCCGGCACACGCGCTCAGCGCCGGCGGCGCCTGCGCCGGAACAGCACGATCGCGGCGCCGACGACCAGCACCGCGCCGACGCCGATGAGCACCGGCGCCAGGTTGGGCTGCTCGTTCTCCCACACCCCTTCGGGCTTGTCGCCGTAGTCGACCAGGCGGGCGGTCACCCCGAGGGCGTCCCCCACGGACGCCACGAAGTGGCCCGCCCGGCTCTTGACATCGGCGACCGTACGCTCGGCGACCCGCTTGGGGCTCACCCGGTCGGCGATGGCGTCGACCGTCTGCGCCAACTCCGCGCGCGTGCGCGCGATCCGCCGCTCCAACTCGTCGGGATCGGTGTCAGCCATGGCTCTCCTTTCGACCGTACGCGTGGTCGCGCCCGCTACGTTGTCCGTCGCGAGCTCCGTCCGTTCTGGTCGTGATCAGTCTGTCAGGTCGGCGTGCCGTACGGCACAGCGGCCGGGCCGGTAGGTTTGCCGGAGGAACTCAGGAGGGCCCATGACAGAGACCAAGCTCGCGCCCGGCGACGCCGCGCCCGAGTTCACGCTACCCACCGCCGACGGCGGCACCGTCTCCCTCGACAGCCTGCGCGGCAAGAGGGTGATCCTCTATTTCTACCCCGCCGCCATGACGCCCGGCTGCACCAAACAGGCCTGCGACTTCCGCGACAACCTCAGCCAGTTGACCGGCGAGGGTTTCGTCGTCCTCGGCGTGTCGAAGGACAAGCCGGAGAAGCTGGCCAAGTTCGTCGCCCGCGACGCCCTGACCTTCCCCTTGTTGTCGGACCCGGAGCTCGCCGTCCACCAGGCGTACGGCGCGTACGGCCCGAAGAAGCTCTACGGCAAGGAGATGATCGGCGTGATCCGCTCGACGTTCGTCATCGACGCCGACGGCAAGATCGAGCAGGCGCTCTACAACGTGAAGGCCACCGGCCACGTGGCCTCGCTCAAGAAGAAGCTCGGCCTGGCCTGACCCCGGCTCGCGGGCCCCGCCGACAGGGGGCCCGCGGTCGTCGCGGAAGGCTGCCCGGCCACGGCCGGAGCGCTAAGCTGTTCCCACCCCGCCTCGGCGGGATCGCGGGCGTGGCGAAATGGCATACGCGGCAGGTTTAGGTCCTGTTGGTGGAGACACTGTGGGGGTTCGAGTCCCCCCGCCCGCACACGCAGTGGCCGCGCGGGCCGCGCCGTCCGGGAGGCCGGGTCGCGCGGTGCTTCCTCTTCACCGCGCGACCCGCGTCTCGATCATGATCCGCCATCACGATCTCCCTTTACTCGCCCGCGAGGGGCGCTCCCAGGTACCACCATGCCTGGTCCCCCGTAAGACCCATGTAAGACCTGGGTCGTAGGCGGACTTCCCCCTCCAGGCGGACAAACCCGCGGCGTGGCTTACATATCGTGATGATGTGTTCGGCAGGGTACGGGCGTGGTCGAGGCGCCACGGCGGGCTGGTGAGCGTCCTGCGGGTCGCCCCCCTCGCCGTCTTCAGCTTGCTTCTGGCGATCCCCTACGCCTCGCTCACCCCGGCGGGGGGCAGCCGGTACCTGGGCGTGGCGGGCTACGTCGCGCTCTCGGTGCTGCTGATCGCGCCGCTGTTGTGGCGGCGCAGGCCGCTGGCGGCCTACGCGGTGATCTCGCTGGCCTCCTTCGGGCAGTGGCTGGCCCACGTCGACCCGCTGCCCGCCAACCTCGCGGTCATGGTGGCGCTGTGGACGGTCGCCTCCGAGTGCGCGTTCCGGTGGGCGCTGGCCGCCGGGCTGGTGGCCGAGCTGGGGATCTTCCTGGCGCTGGTGAACTGGTCCGTCGCCACCTTCGGCATGTTCTTCAGCGGCTCGATCTTCGTCGTCACCATCTGGCTGGCCGGCCTGTACGCCAACACCCGCCGGCGCTACCTCGAAGGGCTGGAGGAACGCGCCGAGCGGGCCGAGCGCGAACGCGACCAGCAGGCCAGGATGGCCGCGGCGGCCGAGCGCACGAGGATCGCCAGGGAGCTGCACGACGTGGTGGCGCACAATGTCAGCGTGATGGTGGTGCAGGCCGACGGCGCGGGCTTCGCCCTCGACAGCGACCCCGAGCAGGCCCGGCTGGCCGTACGGAACATCTCCAAGACCGGGCGGGCGGCCCTGGCCGAGATGCGCAGGATGGTCGGCGTGCTGCGCGAGAACGAGGACGACGGCACCGACTACACCCCGCAGCCCGGCCTGGGCCAGCTCGAAGAGCTGGTACGCGGCGCCGGCGTGCCCGCCAGCCTGCGGATCGGCGGCGTGCCCGGCGAGCTTCCCGAAGGGCAGCAGCTCGCCGTCTACCGCATCGTCCAGGAAGCGCTGACGAACGCGCTCAAGCACGGCGGCCCGCACGTCCAGGCGCGGGTCGAGATCGACTACGGCGGGCCGGAGCTGGTCGTCCGGGTGACCGACGACGGCCGGGGGGCCGCCGCGCCGCGCAGCCCGGACGGGCACGGCCTGATCGGCATGCGCGAACGCGTCGGCATGTACGGCGGCGCGGTCTCGGCCGGTCCCCTGACCGGTGGCGGCTTCGAGGTGCTGGCCCGCCTCCCGACGGCCAGGGCGGCATGATGATCAGGGTGATGCTGGTCGACGACCAGGAGCTGCTGCGGGCCGGGTTCCGGATGGTGCTCGGCGCCCAGCCCGACATCGACGTGGTGGCCGAGGCCGCCGACGGCGTCACGGCCCTGGAGCTGCTGGACCGCGTCGAGGTGGACGTCGTGCTGATGGACGTCCGCATGCCGCGCATGGACGGCGTCGAGGCGACCAGGCGCATCGACGGGCCGAAGGTGCTGATCCTGACCACGTTCGACCTCGACGAGTACGCCCTGGCCGCGATCAAGGCGGGCGCGGCCGGGTTCCTGCTGAAGGACGTGCCGCCGGCCGACCTGGTCAACGCCATCAGGCAGGTGCACGCGGGCGACGCCGTGGTCTCGCCGCGCACGCTGCGCCGGATGCTGGACCGCTTCGCCGCCCAGTTGCCGGTGGAGGAGCTGCCGGCGGCGACCGAGCTGACCCCGCGCGAGCGGGAGGTGCTGCTCATGGTGGCCCGCGGCCTGTCGAACATGGAGATCGCGGGCCGCCTGGAGGTCGCCGAGGCCACCGTGAAGACGCATCTCGGCCGGGTGCTGGCCAAGCTGGGGCTGCGGGACCGGGCCCAGGTGGTCGTGTACGCCTATGAGGCAGGGCTCGTCGTGCCCGCGCATCGGCCGAAAGGCTGACGGGGGTCGTCTGAGGTTCTACACGAAGTCCCTCCTCAGGGCCCACAATTCCTGAAATTTCCACTCCTAACGTTGGTCGCGACGAGAAATTGCGACAAGGAGTGAAAGTGACCCTCACCGAGTCCTGGCGCGCGGCACCGCCCGCGGTGGTGGCCAAGGCCCTGACCAAGGTGTACGGCCAGGGCGACGCCCAGGTCCACGCCCTCCGCGGCGTGGACGTGGCCTTCGCCACCGGCGCCTTCACGGCGATCATGGGCCCGTCCGGCTCCGGGAAGTCGACGCTCATGCACTGCCTGGCCGGCCTGGACACCGCCACCTCGGGCACGGTGCACATCGGCGACGTCGAGCTGACCGGCCTGGCCGACCGGCAGCTCACGCTGCTGCGCCGGGAGCGGATCGGCTTCATCTTCCAGGCGTTCAACCTGCTGCCCACGCTGACCGCCGAGCAGAACATCAGGCTGCCCCTGGACATCGCCGCCCGGCAGGCGGACGAGGAGCTGTTCGCCCGGGTCATCGACACCGTCGGGCTGCGAAACCGGCTCGGGCACCGGCCGGCCGAGCTGTCCGGCGGCCAGCAGCAGCGCGTGGCCGTGGCCAGGGCCCTGATCAGCAAGCCGCAGGTGATCTTCGCCGACGAGCCCACGGGCAACCTGGACTCGCGCAGCGGCTCGGAGATCCTGTCCTTCCTGCGCACCTCGGTCCGCGAGCTCGGCCAGACCATCGTCATGGTCACCCACGACCCGGTCGCGGCGGCCTACGCCGACCGGGTGGTGTTCCTGCGCGACGGCGAGCTGGTCACCGAGATCACCTCGCCGTCGCCGCAGGCCGTCCTGGACACGCTCGTGAAGCTGGAGGGCTGAGGTGCTGAAGACGGCGCTGGCCGGGCTGCGCGCGCACAAGCTCAGGCTGCTGCTCACCTCGCTGGCGATCACGCTCGGGGTGGGCTTCATCGCGGGCACGTTCGTGCTGAACGACACCATCCAGGCGGGCTTCTCCCAGCGCGTCACCGCCGACGCCGACAAGGTGGACGTGGCCGTCCTGCCCAAGGAGCGCGACGGCGTGCTGCCGGAGAAGGCCCTGGAACGGGTGCGCGCCCTGGCCGGCGTGACCGAGGCGCAGGGCCTGATCCGCGACCCCGCGCCGCTGCTCGGCAAGGACGGCAGGGCGGTCGGCAGCAGCCCGACCACGGCCCTGTCCATCGTCCCCGGCGCGCTGGACCGCACCGCGATCGTCGCGGGCACCGGGCCGGGCACCGACGACCAGGCGGCCGTGCTGGACAAGAACACCGCGAAGTCGCAGGGCCTGCGGCTCGGCGACACGATCACCGTGCTCGACCGCAAGCAGGCCCGCCACCAGTTCCGGCTGGTCGGCCTGCTCGACCCCGGGGTCGACCAGGAGCTGTCCTTCACCGGCGCGGTCGGCTTCACCGCGGCCACCGCGCAGCGCATGACCGGCGCCAAGGGCTACCGCGAGATCGACGTCGCCGGCTCGGCCCCAGGGCTGAAGCAGGCCGTGGCCGCGGCGCTCGGCGACGCGTACGAGGTCAAGTCCGGCGCGGAACTGGCCGACGACCTGGCGGCCGCAGCCGGGCTGTCGATGCGCACGCTGACCATCGGCCTGCTGCTGTTCGGGGCGGTGGCGATGATGGTGGCCGCGCTGGTCATCTACAACACCTTCACCATCCTGGTCGCGCAGCGCACCCGGGAGATGGCGCTGCTGCGCTGCATCGGCGCGACCCGCGGGCAGGTGTTCGGCTCGATCGTGCTGGAGTCGGTCGCGGTCGGACTGCTCGCCTCCGCGCTCGGCCTGCTGGCCGGTTACGGGCTGGCCATGCTCGCCCTGACGCTGCTGGCCGCGTTCGACGCCCCCATGCCCACGGACGCGGCGGTCGCGCTGACGCCGGCCACCGTCGGGATCGGCCTGGCCGTCGGCCTGGTGGTCACCCTGTTCGCGGCCCTGCTGCCCGCGCGCGCGGCCACGCGCGTGCCGCCGGTCGCGGCGCTGCGCGCCCAGCCGGAGGAGCAGGCCTTCCGCACCGGCCTGCTGCGCTCGGTGTTCGCGGGGCTGTTCCTGCTGGCCGGGGCGGGCCTGACCGCGTACGGCGTGGCGGGGCTGCCGGCGGGCGAGACGAGCACGCTGTTCGTCGTGATGGCCGGCGGCGCGCTGGTCTTCCTGGCCGTGCTGATCCTCGGGCCGGTGCTGGTCGGCCCGCTGAGCGCGGTGGTGGGCTGGGTCCCGGCCAAGCTGTTCGGCGTGCCCGGACGCCTGGCCCTGGACAACTCGGCCCGCAACCCCCGGCGCGCCGCGACCACCACGGTCGCGCTCACCATCGGCGTCACGCTGATGACGCTGATCTCGGTGCTCAGCGCCTCCACCCGGCTGACCGTGTGGAACAAGCTCGACGAGCAGTTCCCGGTCGACTACATGCTGGCCGGCCAGGTGCAGGACAGCGGGGTGCCCAGGTCGGTGGCCGAGAAGCTGCGCGGCCGTCCCGAGCTGGCCTCGGTGCTGCAGATCCGCGAGACCCCGGGCAAGGTGGGCGACCGGCGCTTCGACATCGGCACCTACCACGGGACCGTCACCCCCGAGGTGCTGTCCGGCTCGATGGCGGGCCTGTCGGCCGGGCAGGTCGCGCTGCTCGACTACGCGGCCTCCGCGCTGGGCGTCAAGGTCGGCGACACGGTCACGGTGAAGACCGAGCTGGCCGGGTCCGTGCCACTGAAGGTGGTCGCCGTCCTCGCCGGGACGAACTCCACCCTGCCGCCGCTCACCGTCGCCGAGCGGCCGTTCGACACCTACTACGACCGGGTGCCCGACTCCCGCGTGATGATCAACATCCGCGACGGCGTCGCCACCGACCAGGCCCGCCAGGTGGTCAAGGCCGCGATCGCGGCCCATCCCACCGTCCAGATGGCCAGCTCGACCGAGGTACGCGGGCAGTTCGACGAGACCCTGGACATGCTGCTCATGATCGTGACCGGGCTGCTCGGGCTGGCGATCCTGATCTCGCTGCTCGGCATCGCCAACACCCTGTCGTTGTCGGTGCACGAGCGCACCAGGGAGTCGGCGCTGCTGCGGGCGCTCGGGCTGACCCGGCCGCAGCTGCGGCGGATGCTCTCGGTCGAGGCGCTGCTGCTCGGCCTGATCGGGGCGCTGGTCGGCGTGGTGCTCGGCGGCGTGTTCGGCTGGGCCGCGGTACGGGCGATGTTGCCCGGTGCGGTGTTCTCCGCGCCGCTCGGGCAGATCGCGCTGTTCGTGGCGCTCTCGGGGCTGGCGGGCGTGCTGGCCGCCGTGGTGCCGGCCCGGCGGGCGGCCAGGGCGTCGATCGTCGGCTCGCTGGCTACGGGCTAATCCCTGATAAAAGCGAATAAAAGCGAAAAATCAGGATAGAGGGTACGCGCAGGGGCTGCGCGGCCTCATGGGACGGGTGTCGTGGGGGACGCCGAGGCCGCGCGGCCACATGCGTGCCGCCGGACCAGAAGCCAGGTCGGACGCCGGGTCGGACGCCCCATGGGGGCGCGGCCGCGTACGTGCCGCCAGGTCGGGCGCCCCATGGGGGCGGCGCCCGGCCCCGCGTGTGCCACGCGGTCAGCGCGGGGTGCGACCTGGCCAGAGCTCGGCGACGGTCTCGGGGTCCAGCAGCGGCCGCACCACGACCTCCCCGGACGCCTTGTCGATCACGATGCACGCCCCGCCGACCGTGTCCGGCAGGGTGGTGGGGTCGTCGGGGTCGAGCTCCCGGATCCAGGCGACGTAGCCGTCGTGGAAGCCGTACAGGCCCACCGACAGCGGCTCGTCCGGCGGACGCGTCCCGTTGACGTACTCCTCCGCCAGCGCCCTGGCCTGGTCCATGTTCATCGCGGCCGCCCCTGCCGGTCGAGGATCATGCAGAACACCCCCGTCACCGTCGCGTACGGCGGCTCGACCGACATGTGCCCGCGCTGGGCGTCGATCCAGATCACCTCGCTGCCGGAGTTGACCGCGTTCCAGACGTGCGACCCGCCGCCCGGCCAGCGCACCACGATGACCGCGCTCGCGCCGTGCCCGGCCTCCAGCAGCCGCCGGGCGATCATGGGATAGGCGTGCCGCCCCTGGCCCGCGTACTGGAACCGCTGGCCGGTCCACCGCTCGATCCGGGCCGCTCCGCCCTTCTCGCCGGTGAGCAGCGGACGGCCGATCCCGTCGTACTCGGGGAGCCTGGGGGCGGCGGTGGCGGGCTCGCCGTGCCAGGTGGACAGCACGGCCAGGGCGCAGTCGGCGGCGTTGGAGGCCCGGAACGGGTCGTCCGCCGGGCCGCCGCCGTTGATCAGCCGGACCCAGGTGCCGCGCGGGTCGGGGAACCGGGTGCCGAGCTCCAGCGCCTGCCTCAGCTCCCGTTCCACCTGCGGGTCGGGCTGTGCCAGCCCACCGGGCAGCCCGTACGGCCGGCTGTCGGCCAGCCTCGGCGGCCGCCGCTCGCCCTCGAACCAGTCGACGGCGGCACGGTTCCTCGCCCGGTCGATCCGGGCCTCCAGCGGATGCCGTCCGTCCGCGCCACAAGCCCCGTCCCTCTCCCCGAACTCCAGCCGCCGCATCCCGCTGACCGCCGCCCCGAACCCCCGCGTCACCCCTCCCCCGGGTCTCTCCGGCCCACCGGTCCCGCCCCCTGGGAACTCCCCCGGCTCCCGCACGTCCGGACCGGCCCCAGGCGGGCCGCCCATGTCCCGACCGGCCGCCTCCTCCGGGAGCTCCTGGGCGTCGGGCGCGTCAGGACGTCCCTCCCGATGTCCGGACGTGCCGGTCGGCGTCTCCCCGGCGTTCGGCACTTCTGTGGCGGTCTGGCCGTCGGTCGCCGCGCCGGCGTCGGCGTCGCAGCCGGTCGGCTCGGTGGAAGGCGGCGCCGGACCGTCCGGCACATCCGTCGGCGGCAGGCCGGGACGTGCGTCCTCCCGTTCGTCCGGGAGGGCGAGGCGGCTGAGGGTGTTCAGGCTGAACGTCAGGCCGTACGGCGTGCCGGCGCGGGCCGGGGCCGGGCGCGTGGCGAGACCGGTGAGCACGTCCAGGGCGGAGGCCACGCCAGGGGCGGGGGCTGCGGCGGGCTGGGGGGACGGGCGGGAAGGAGGAGGGGCCTGCGTACGGAGGCCGGGTGGCGGCGGCGGCTCCTCGTCGGGGGCGCTGGAGGCGGCGGGCGTTAAGGGGGCCGAGCCCTCACGGGAGGAGGGGACCTCGGTCGTGGCGGGCGCTTCGCCGGGCACGTCCTCGGCGGCACGTTCGTAGTCGAGCCACCGGACCCCCTCCCCCACCACCGGGTTGTACTGCCCCTCCGGAAGGACCCCTCGGACGCTCGACTTGCGTTCGCGGACCACGTCCTGCCTCCTGTCCTGCTTGGACGACCGATCGTAGGGCCGCCGTCGCGTCCGAGAGGGGGAAGTGGGGAAGATTATCCGTCAGGGGGAACGGCTTTACCTGCACAAACGTCCGCGAATCAGGCCACCTGGACCGTCACGGCCGGCCACCCGCTGGCGCCGTCGGGCGCGGGCGGCGCCTGCCGTTCGGTCTGGGTGTGACCCGCCGCGTCCGTGGCCCGCGCCTCGATCGTGTGCTCCCCGGGAGTGGCGTCCCAGTCGAGCGCCCACTGCCGCCAGGTGTCGGGCCCCGGCACGGCGGCCAGCCGCGCCTGCCGCCACTCGCCGCGATCGACCCGCACCTCGACGGCGTCCACCCCGGTGTGCTGGGCCCACGCCACCCCGGCGATGGTCGTGCGCCCGGCCTTGAGCGAGGCGCCGTTCTTCGGGACGTCGATGCGCGACTCCGTCTTGATCGGCCCCTTGGCGGCCCAGCCGCGTGGCGTCCAGTACGCCTGGTCCTGGTCGAACCGGGTCACCTTCACGTCCACCACCCACTTGGTGGCCGACACGTACCCGTACAGGCCGGGCACCACCTGGCGGACGGGGAAACCGTGCTCGAACGGGAGCGCCTCGCCGTTCATGGCGATGGCGAAGAGGGCGTCGCGGCCGTCCATCACGACGTCCACGGGCGTGCCGCAGGTGAAGCCGTCGTCGGAGGTGGACAGCAGCATGTCGGCGCCCGGCTGGAGCCCGGCACGGCGCAGCAGGTCGGCCATGCGCACGCCGAGCCAGCGGGCGTTGCCGACGTACGGGCCGCCCACCTCGTTGGAGACGCAGGTCAGGGTGATGTCGGCCTCGGTGAGCGGCAGGTTCAGCAGCTCGGCGTAGGTGATCTCGACCGGTCTGTCCACCATGCCGTGGATGCGAAGCCGCCAGGCGCGCGGGTCCACCTGGGGGACGACGAGCGCCGTATCAACCCTATAGAAGTCCTGATTTTTCGTGATGAAGGGTGACAGGCCGGGGATGCGGAAGTCCGTACCGGGGGGAAGGGGGCGGGCGGGCGTCGCGGGCCTGGGCAGCGCCAGGTTCACCCGCGTCGCGGCCAGCTCCCGCCGCCCGCCGAGCTGCCGGCCCAGCGCGGCCGACGCCCCCGCCACCACGATCCCGCCCGCCACCCCGGTGATCAGCCGCCGCCGGTCGAACCCGCGCTCCCCCGCCCCGGCCCGCATGACGGCAGGCCGCTCCACAGCCCCCTCGCCACCGCCCCCAGGCGCCGCCTCGCCACCGGCCTCAGCGCCCGCGACCGCGCCACCGACCTCGGGGCCCGCCGTGGCCGTGCCGCGACCACCGCCCGCGCGCCGCAGCAGCCACCCCAGCGCCAGCCCCCCGCACAGGACCCCGGCCACCGTGGGCAGCACGTCCGCCGCCGCCGCCCCAGGACGGGTGAGCACCGCGGCCACCCCGACCACCCCGAACAGGGCCAGCCCCGCGTACCCGTACGCGAGCCGCCGCCGCGCCAGCACGCCGATGAGGGCCGCGATCCCGGCGAGCACCACGAGCACGCCCCCGATGAGGACGGTCTTGTCGTTCTCCCCGAACGTGTTGATCGCGAAATCCTTGACCGGCGCCGGCGTCAGGTCGACCGCGGCGTCCCCCACCGCCACCACCGGAAAGGTCTCAGGACCGGCGAGCCCGGCGACGAGCTGCGCGATCCCCAGCGCCAGCGCGCCCGCCGTGAGCCCTGCCAGGGCGCCGGCCCAGGCGGGCGCCGTCTCGTTCTTCTGCACGGTACGACGTTACGTCGCCCGTGGTCAGCAGGTTCTTACGCGGTGGTTACGAGCCGACGATGTCGCGCACGATCGGCGCCAGCGCGCGGAAGGCGCGGCCCCGGTGGCTGATGGCGTCCTTCTCGTCAGGGGACAGCTCGGCGGTGGTGCGGTCGTGGCCGAGCGGGACCAGGATCGGGTCGTAGCCGAAGCCGTTGGTGCCCCGCGGGGTGGTGATCAGGTGGCCGGGCAGCGTGCCCTCCACCACCCGGTGCTCACCGGACGGCAGCGCGAGCGCGGCGGCGCAGGCGAAGTGCGCCGACAGCTTCTCGGCGGGCACGTCGGAGAGCTGCGCGAGCAGCAGGTCGAGGTTGGCCTGGTCGTCGCCGTGGCGGCCGGACCAGCGGGCCGAGAAGACGCCGGGCATGCCGTTGAGCACGTCGACGCAGAGCCCGGAGTCGTCGGCCACGGCCGGCAGCCCGGAGCCATTGGCGACGGCGTGCGCCTTGAGCAGCGCGTTCTCCTCGAAGGTGACGCCGGTCTCGGCGACCTCGCCGATCTCGGGGAACTCCTCCAGGCCGACGATCTCGAACCCGGCGAGGATGCGCCGCAGCTCCGCGATCTTGCCCGGGTTGCGGGTGGCGAGCACGATCTTCATGCGCTCAGCGCCTCCTGCTGGATCAGGGTGAGCTCCTCGCACCCGGCGGCGGCCAGGTCGAGCAGCTGGTCGAGGGCCGCGCGGTCGAAGGGCACGCCCTCGGCGGTGCCCTGCACCTCGACGAAGGCGCCCTCGCCGGTCATCACGACGTTCATGTCGGTCTCGGCGGCGACGTCTTCGGTGTAGCACAGGTCGAGCATGGGGACCGAGCCGACGACCCCGACGGAGACGGCCGCGACCGAGCCGATCAGCGGGTCTCCGGGGCACATCTTGCGCGCCTTCATCCAGGCGACGGCGTCGGCGAGCGCGACGTAGGCGCCGGTGATCGCGGCGGTCCTGGTGCCGCCGTCGGCCTGGAGAACGTCGCAGTCGAGCACAATGGAGTTTTCGCCCAGAGCCTTGTAATCGACGCACGCGCGAAGTGATCTTCCGATCAACCGGGAAATCTCGTGCGTGCGCCCGCCGATTTTGCCGCGGACCGATTCCCGATCATTACGGGTATTGGTCGCCCGCGGCAGCATCGCGTATTCGGCCGTGACCCAGCCCTGGCCGCTGCCCCTGCGCCAGCGCGGCACGCTGTCCTGCACCGAGGCCGCGCAGAGCACCCGCGTGCCGCCGAACTCGACGAGGACCGAACCCTCGGCATGCGCCAGCCACTGCCGGGTGATGGTGATGGGGCGTAGCTGGTCGGGGTTGCGGCCATCCTGTCGGGACATGCAGATCACCCTATCTCCGCGGCACGACACTCTTGACCAAATGTGTCCGACACATGGATCCTTACGCAATGACAACGGGGGTGTTGCGAAACCCTGACTTCCTCCGGTTCCTGACGTCGCACGTGGGGAACGAACTGGGAGCGAATATCTCGCGCGTGGCCCTCCCGCTGGTGGCGGTCGTCACGCTGCACGCGCAGCCGGCCCAGGTGGCTCTGCTGTCCGCGCTGCAGACCGCCGCGTTCCTCGTGCTCGGCCTGCCCGCGGGGGTGTGGGTCGACCGGATGCGCCGGCGCCGCGTGATGATGGTCACCGACCTGGCCAGGTTCGTGCTGCTGGCGAGCATTCCGCTGGCGGCGCACCTGGGCCTGCTGTCGATCGGGATGATGTTCGCGGTCGCCTTCCTGGCGGGTGCTGCGCAGGTGTTCAACGACGTCGCGGACCAGACGTACCTGCCCAGCCTGGTGAGCACGCGGCAGCTCAGCGACGGCAACTCCAAGCTGGAGGTGGTGCGCTCCGGCGGCTTCCTGGCCGGGCCGGGCATCGGCGGCCTGCTGGTGCAGCTCGTCGGCGCGCCGTTCACGATGTTCGCCACCGCGCTGGGCTCGCTGACGTCGGCGCTGTTCCTCAGCACCATCAAGACCCCGGACAAGCCACCGGCCGCGAGCGAGCCCGAGCCGTTGCTGCGCGGCATCGGCGTGGGGCTGCGCTACGTGTGGCGCGACCGCCTGCTGCGCATGTTCGCCGCGTCCTCGGTGCTGACGAACCTGACGGTCGGCGCGGTGCTCGGCCTGTCGGTGTTGTTCCTGGCCGATGAGGTGGGGCTGGCGCCCGGTCTCATCGGCGTGCTGCTCATGTCCGGCGGGTTCGGCGGCGTGGCCGCGGGCCTGCTCGGCGCGCTGCTGGCCAGGAAGGTCGGCACGGCCAGGATCACCTGGCTCTCCCTCACCGTGCCGGCGCCCTTCGCCCTGTTGCTGCCGATGACCCAGGCCGACTGGCGGGTGGCGTTCTTCGCCGTCACCTCGATCGCGCTGTCGTGGAGCGCGGCGCTGAGCACGGTCGGCCAGATCACCTACCGGCAGACGACGGTCCCCGAGCAGCTGCTGGGCCGGGTCAACGCCTCGTTCCGGTCGTTGATGTGGAGCTCGGTCCCGCTGGGCGCGCTGCTCGGCGGGATCGTCGCCCAGCAGTTCGGCGTGCGGACGGCCTTATGGGTGTTCATGATCGGCCGGGTCGTGTCGTTCGTGCCGCTGCTGTTCTCGCCGCTGCCCCGATTACGCGACTTCGACGACGTTCAGGCCAGGTCGTAGACCGCGCCGCTGCGGGCCAGCTCGATCGGCCCGGCGTAGCCGCCCCTCGACGCGTCCTGCAGCACTCTCGCGTTGTCGTTCCACGGCACCAGGTGGGTGAGCACCAGCTTGCCCGCGTTGGCCTTGGCCGCGTGCTCGGCCGCCTGACGGCCCGTCAGGTGCAGGTCGGGCGGCAGGTCGGGCCCCTCGACGAACGACGCCTCGCACAACATGAGGTCGGCCCCCGCGGCCAGCTTGACCAGCTCCGCCGACTCCCCGGTGTCCCCCGAGTACGCCATGCACACGTCGTCGCTGGCCACCCGGAACCCGTACGCCTCGACCGGATGGTTCACCAGGCCGGCGGTGACGACGAACGGCCCCACCTCGAACGAGCCGGGCGACAGCGGCGTGAAGTCGAAGGCGGTCTCCAGGCCGGGCTCGTCCGGCATCCCGTACGCGGCCGCGAGCCGGGCCGGCGCCCCCTCGGGCGCGTAGACCGGCACGGGCGGGTACGGCGCGTCGGGCCCGTACGTGCGGGCCACGTGGTAGCCGCAGACGTCGAGGCAGTGGTCGGCGTGCAGATGGGACAGGCAGATGGCGTCCACGTCGTAGAGGCCGATGTGGCGCTGGAGCGCGCCGAGCGACCCGTTGCCGAGGTCGAGCAGCATCCTGAACCCCTCGGCCTCGACGAGATAGCAGGACGCGGGGCTGTCGGGGCCGGGGTAGCTGCCCGAGCATCCGACGATGGTCACCTTCATGTGGGCCTCCCGCTCAAGGTAGTACCCCCCACTGGCGCGACTTCGACCACGTCGATCTCCGGGCCCAGGAACCGCCTGCCGAGGCGGGCGAAGAGCTGGGAGTCGCCGGTGGCGCGGAAGCGGTGCCGGGGGGTGGCCTCGCCTCCCGCCGCCAGTCCGCGGTCGTGCAGGATCCGGTAGACGTCCTTGGCCGTCTCGTCGGCGCTGGAGACCAGCGTGACCCCGTCGCCGACGACGTAGGAGATCGCGCCGGTGAGCAGCGGGTAGTGGGTGCAGCCGAGGATGAGCGTGTCGCAGCAGGCCGCCCTGATCGGCTCCAGGTAGTCGCGCAGGACGTCGATGAGCTCCTTGCTCATCGTCTCCCCGCGCTCGACGTACTCCACCAGCCGGGGTGCGGCCACGCCGGTGAGCTGCACGTCGGGGGCCGCGGTGAAGGCGTCGTGGTAGGCCAGCGACGTGATGGTGGCCTGGGTGGCGATCACGCCGACCCGGCCGGTGCGGGTGGCGCGCACCGCGCGCCTGGTGGCGGGCTGGATCACCTCGACGACCGGCACGTCGTAGCGTTCGCGGGCGTCGCGCAGCACGGCGGCGCTGGCGCTGTTGCACGCGATGACGAGCATCTTGACGTCCTGCTCGACGAGGTGGTCCATCACCTCAAGGGCGTAGGCGCGCAGCTCCGCGATGGGTTTCGGCCCGTACGGCTGGCGGGCCGTGTCGGCCACGTAGGTGATCGACTCGTGGGGGAGCTGGTCGATGATCGCGCGCGCGACCGTCAGGCCGCCCACCCCGCTGTCGAAGATCCCAATACTCTCGTCCGGCACGTTCTAGAGGGTAGGCGACCTGCTCGATCAACACCGCGTAAGAATGCTCACACCTGATGAAGGCGCGACTGTCGGGTTGCTCACATCAGCCCCGTCCGACCCTGGCGAGCTGGCGCGACTGGGCGACGAGCCGGCCCGCGGAGTCCCAGACCTCGACCTCCTCGTCGAACCAGCCGTCCGAAATGAGGCGGCCGCTCCCGATCAGGGTGAGCCAGCCGGGGGCGGGCAGGGCCCGCAGGTGCCAGGTGAGCTCGACGGTGGGCGCCCAGCCGCGGGCGCCGGCGGAGAACACCACGGGCGGCAGCGCGTCCACGGCCAGGGCCAGCACGTACGGGTCGGCGTCCTGCGGCTCGGCCATCCTGAAGTACGCCCGCGACTCCGGCCTGCCCTTCGGTTCGCCGGCCAGCCAGGCGATGGTGGGCGGGTCGAAGCGCATGTCCATCTGGGCGTTGAGGGTCATGTTGTTCTCGGGCTTGGGGTCGGGCAGCTTGACGCACTCCTCGACGGACGGCATGACGACCGAGGGCGCGTCGGTGTAGACGGGGTCGGCGCCGGTCAGGGTGGCGGTGGTGATCAGGCTCTCGATCTGCGGCACGCCGTCCTGGACGAGCGTGGCCCTGGCGAAGGCGGCCGTGCGGCCCGACTTCAGCGGCTCGACCCGGACCTGGGCGGGCCCGGCGACCGGCGACTTGAGGAACTGCGAGGTGGTGCTCACCGGGTGCTCGAACGGCGAGGCGTCCACGGCGGCGCGCAGGACCACGGCCATCAGGTAGCCGCCGTTGAGCGGGCCGCCGATGGAGTATCCGGGGTCGAGGCACACGTCATAGGTGGTCTCGTCGACCCTGATCGCCTGTGTGGCCTCGTCGAACTTGGTCATCCCGCCCTGCCTTCACCGTACGGAACTATATTCTAGTAGTCCCCCACTTTACGCGGGGCTGCGGCGTTCGCACCACGCCGTTCCGACATCAGCGCGCCTACCTGCGGAAACACCACCCGGATGGGACAGTTCGATCATGGCAACTGTCACCGAACTCATCGGTCAGTCGGTGTGGGACTCCAACGGGATCTGGGTCGGCCACGTGGTCGACATCCGCGCCCACAAGCACAGGGGCGGCCTCCAGCAGAGCCAGACGGTCTACGGCCTGGTCGTCTCGGGACGGCGGGCACCCGTCCTGCTCGGGCTCACCCGCGACCGTCAGGGCCGCTCGCCCTGGCTGTCCAAGACGCTGGCGCGGACGGTGTACGCCGGGTGCACGTTCGTGCCCTGGGCCTGCGTGACGGACTGGACAGATGGCGAAGTCCACCTCGATGTGCTGAAAAAGGAGCTGAATCGGGCCTGATCCCGACTTCAGCACATTGCAAGCGGCCATCTAGCAACATCAGCTACCTTCTCTGTGGTCAAAAGTCCACATTGTGAGTTGAGTGATGTCTGCGAATAATCCCCCACCTGGCCAGGATCCTGAGCGCACGACGGCGTACCGAGGAGGCTGGGACCAGCCGCAGGAACAGCAGCAGCCGTACCAGCAGCCGTATGGTCAGCAGGCCCCGCAGCCGGGGCAGGGAGCTTCGTACGGGCAGCCGGCTTACAGCCCTCAATCCGCCTACGGCCAGCAGCCCGCCTACGGCGCCCCGTACGGCGGCCAGGCCCAGCAGGGCTGGCAACAGCAGCAACAACAACAGCCGACCTGGCCGCCGCAGGACCAGCACGCCCAGCAACAGGGCTGGCCGCAGCAGGACCCCTACGCGCAGCAGCACCAGCAGCAGGGCTGGCAGCAGCAGGACCAGTACGGGCAGCAAGGTTGGCAGCAGCAGGGCCCCGAGGGCTTCGGCCCGCCCCAGCCGGCGAAGAAGGGCGGCCGCAAGGGCTGGCTGATCGCCGGCGCGGCCGCGCTCGCGGTGGTGCTGCTCGGCGGCGGCGCGGTGTGGGCCGTGGGCGCGATCGGCGGGGGCGGCACGCAGCCGGACGAGGTCCTGCCCGCCAACGCGATCGCCTACGCCCGCCTCGACCTCGACCCGGCCGCGAACCAGAAGCTGGCGCTGTTCCAGCTCGCCAGGAAGTTCACGGTCACCAAGGGCTCCTTCACCGGCGAGGACCCGCGTCAGGCCCTGTTCAACCTGGTCAACGACAGCGGCGAGAAGAAGGTCGACTTCGCCAAGGACGTGGACCCGTGGCTGGGCAGCAGGGTCGGCTTCGCCGCCGTGCCCTCCGGCAAGTCCGAGCCCGACTTCGCGGTGGCCGTGCAGGTCAAGGACCAGGCGCAGGCCAAGGCGGGCATCGCCAAGCTCATGGACGGCGACAAGTACGGCATCGCCTTCCGCGACGACTACGCGCTGCTGTCCTCGACCCAGGCGCTGGCCGACAAGTTCGCGAAGGGCGAGGCCACCCTCGCCGACAACAGCGAGTTCAACGACGACATGGGCGACGTCGGCGAGCAGGGCGTGTTGTCGTTCTGGGCGGACATGGGCGGGCTGGCCAAGCTCACCCCCATCCCCGCCGAGCAGGCCGCGAGCATCGAGCCCATCAAGGACGCCCGGTTCGCCGGCGCGCTGCGCTTCGACAGCGCCTACGTCGAGCTGGCCGGCCTGGTCAGGGGCGCCAAGGGCGTGACCTCGGACGACCTCCAGCCCGCCACCTTGGGCACGCTGCCCGCCGGCACCGCCGGGGCCCTGTCGGTCTCCGGCCTGGACCAGCTGATCACCAGCCAGTGGGCCCAGATCCAGAAGTCGGCCGCGGCCGGCGGCGGCGCCGAGGTGCAGCAGCTCCTCGACCAGGCCAAGACCAAGTTCGGCCTCGACCTGCCCGGCGACCTCGCCACGGTGCTCGGCAAGAACTTCACGGTCGCGGTGGACAGCCAGGGCCTGGACGGCGACCAGATCAAGGCGGGCGTCCGCGTGGTCACCGACCCGGCCAAGGCCCAGGCGGTCGTCGGCAAGATCGAGAAGGCGCTGGCGGCCAGTGGGCAGCCCGCTCCGCAGCTCGCCAAGGTGCCCGGTGACGGCGTCTTCACGGCGGCGACGAGCGAGGAGTACGCCAAGAAGCTGGCCGAGGAGGGCACGCTGGGCGACTCCGAGACGTTCCAGACCGCCATCCCCGACGCCGGCGAGGCCACCTTCGCGCTCTTCGTGGACCTCGACAAGGTCGAGCACCTGTACCTGCAGAGCATGGAGGGCGACGAGAAGGCCAACGTGCAGGTCCTGCGGGCCGTCGGGCTGAGCGGCAAGCAGAGCGCCACCGAGGCGGACTTCTCGCTGCGGGTCCTGTTCAACTGACCAGGCAAGAAAAGAAGGGGGCGGCCGGGACGGCCGCCCCCTTCTTCATGTCCTCAGGCCCAGAGCTGGCCTTCGAGGCGGTCTTCCGCCTCCTCCAGGGTGCCTTCGTAGGCGCCCGTGGACAGGTATTTCCAGCCGCCGTCGGCCACCACGAAGACGACGTCGGCCCGTTCGCCCGCCTTGACGGCCTTCCCGGCCACGCCCAGCGCGGCGTGCAGCGCGGCGCCGGTCGAGACGCCGGCGAAGATGCCCTCGGCGGCCAGCAGCTCGCGGGTGCGCCGCAGCGCGTCGGCCGAGCCGACGGAGAACCGGGTGGTCAGCACGGACTCGTCGTACAACTCGGGGATGAAGCCCTCGTCGACGTTGCGCAGGCCGTAGACCAGCTCGCCGTAGCGCGGCTCGGCGGCGACGATCTGCACGCCGGGCACCCGTTCCCGCAGGAAGCGGCCGACGCCCATGAGCGTGCCCGTCGTGCCGAGCCCGGCCACGAAGTGGGTGACCGTGGGCAGGTCGGCCAGGATCTCCGGGCCGGTGGTCTCGTAGTGGGAGCGCCAGTTGGCCGGGTTCCCGTACTGGTAGAGCATCACCCAGGACGGGTTCTCCGCGGCCAGGCCCTTGGCCACGCGGACGGCCTCGTTGGAGCCGCCCGCGGCGGGCGAGGAGATGATCTCCGCGCCCCACATGCGCAGGAGCTGGCGGCGTTCCTCGGAGGTGTTCTCCGGCATCACGCAGATCAGCCGGTAGCCCTTCAGCTTGGCCGACATCGCGAGCGAGATGCCGGTGTTGCCGCTGGTGGGCTCCAGGATCGTGCAGCCGGGCGTGAGCAGGCCGTCCTTCTCGGCCTGCTCGATCATCCACAGCGCCGGCCGGTCCTTGATCGACCCGGTCGGGTTGCGGTCCTCAAGCTTGGCCCAGACGCGCACCTCGGGCGAGGGCGACAGCCGGGGCAGCCCGACGAGCGGCGTGCGCCCGACCGAGTCGATCAGCGAGTCGAACCGCATGTCACCCGCCGGCGACGGCGGGCAGCACGGTCACCGTGTCGCCGTCGGACACCGGGGTGCCGAGGCCGCCGAGGAAGCGCACGTCTTCGTCGTTGAGGTAGACGTTGACGAATCGGCGCAGGCTGCCCTGGTCGACCAGGCGGTCCTTGATGCCGGGGTGGCGCGACTCAAGGTTGCTGATCAGCTCGTCGAGGGTGGCGCCCTCGGCGTCGACGGCCTTGGCGCCGTCGGTGTAGGTGCGCAGGATGGTGGGAATGCGAACCTCGATGGCCATCGCGGTCATTCTCCTCTTATCTGGTCGTCGTCCCATCGGCGGCAACACCGATGGCTTGGTACGGATTCCAGATCAGCGACAGTCGTAGACGACGACGGCCGGGGTGTGCGCGAAGAGGTAGCTCTGCACCGGCCGGACCATCATGGGAGGAATCTTACCTCTTCCTCCTCGATCACTCCGTCGAGGATCCGGTAGGAGCGGAACTCGACCTCGTTCTCGTCCCTGGTGGAGACCAGGACGTAGTGGGCCTGCGGCTCGGAGGCGTAGGACACGTCGGTGCGCGACGGGTACGCCTCGGTGGCGGTGTGGGAGTGGTAGATCACGACGGGCTCCTCGTCGCGGTCGTCCATCTCCCGCCAGACGCGCAGTTGCTCCATGGAGTCGAACCGGTAGAAGGTGGGCGAACGCTCGGCGTTCTCCATCGGGACGAACCGCTCGGGCACGCCGTCGCGGCCCGCGATCACCCCGCACGCCTCGTCGGGATGGTCGGCCCGCGCGTGCGCGACGATCTTGTCCACCAGTTCCTGCGAGATCGTGAGCATGCCCGGAAGCTACCAGAGGGCGCGGACCAGGCTGTCTTGGAGGTAGGTCAGCCAGTCGTAGGTGACGTAGGCCGGGTAGCGGGGGTCGTCCTCGGACATCATGGCGATCTCGTCGTGGACCTCCTCGGTCACGTCGAGCTTGGTGCCGAGCGTCAGGCGCACGTCGTTGAGCGAGCGCAGCCACGCCTGGGCCTGCTCCGGCGTCAGCTCGGCGCCGCCCGGCCGCGCGGTGTCCAGGACGGTCTGGGCGTCGGCGCGCTTGCCGTCGCGCAGCGTGGCCTCGGTGTAGCGGCGGAACTCCGAGGCCTCCTGCTCGTCCTCGTAGGCCGAGGGGAACAGCCGGGCCAGCACCGGGTCGGTGGGCGCCTGGGCCGCCCCGATGCCGAGCGCCCGCTCCAGCGGATCGTCGCTGGTCTCCCCCGGCGCGACCAGGCCGAGCAGCATCGAGACGAGCGAGCGCAACAGCGAGACCTCCGCGGCCTCGAACTGCGCGATGACCGAGCCGTTCCGCCCGGCCGAGAACCCCGAACTCACTGCCGCCGCCTCACTTGACCGAATCCGGCTGGACCGTCGCCCACAGGCCGTAGGAGTGAAGAATCTGCACATCGCGTTCCATCTCTTCGCGCGTGCCACTGGACACGACCGCCTTGCCCTTTTGGTGGACGTCCAGCATCAGTTTCTCCGCCTTCTCCTTGGTGTAGCCGAAGACGGTTTGGAAGACATAGGTCACGTAGGACATGAGGTTGACCGGGTCGTTCCAGACGATGGTCACCCATGGCAGATCGGGCCGGACGTCCGATGACGGACGCTCGACGGTGATTGGAGCGGTGCTACCCACATCCCCGAGTCTGCCCTATCTGGGTCGTAGTCTTCGAGTCGTGAGAATGACCATGAGCACTGCGTTGCTCACAGATCACTATGAGCTGACGATGCTCCAGGCGGCACTGCGCAGCGGCGCGGCGCACCGGCGCGCGGTCTTCGAGGTGTTCGCCAGACACCTGCCGGGCGGCCGCCGGTACGGGGTCGTGGCCGGCATCGGACGCGTCCTGGACGAGCTCGAACGCTTCCGTTTCGGTGACGAAGAACTCACCTTTCTCCGCGAGCAGGAGGTGGTCGACGAATCGACTCTGGCGTTTCTCGCCGATTACCGGTTTTCCGGGAACGTCTACGGCTACCGCGAGGGCGACCTGTACTTCCCCGCCTCCCCGATCATGATCGTCGAGGGCACCTTCGCCGAGGCCGTGCTGCTGGAGACGCTGACGCTGTCGATACTCAACCACGACTGCGCCATCGCCTCGGCGGCCTCCCGCATGGCCAACGCCGCCGGCAAGCGCCCGCTCATCGAGATGGGCTCGCGCCGCACGCACGAGTACGCCGCCGTCGCCGCCGCCCGCGCCGCCTACATCGCCGGGTTCGCCTCCACCTCCAACCTCATGGCCGGCCACATGTACGGCGTCCCCACGGCGGGCACGGCCGCGCACGCGTTCACCCTGCTGCACGACTCCGAGCGGGACGCGTTCGAGGCCCAGATCGCCTCCCTCGGCGTGGGCACGACGCTGCTGGTGGACACCTACGACGTCGAGCAGGCGGTGCGCACGGCGGTCGAGCTGGCCGGCAACAAGCTGGGCGCGGTCCGCATCGACTCCGGCGACCTGGCCGCCGCCGCCCAGGAGGTGCGCGAGCTGCTCGACTCGCTCGGCGCCTTCGACACCCGCATCGTGGTCACCTCCGACCTCGACGAGTACGCCATCGCCGCGCTCGCCGCCGCCCCGGTGGACGGCTACGGCGTGGGCACCTCCCTGGTGACCGGGTCCGGCGTCCCCACGGCGGCCCTGGTGTACAAGCTGGTGGCGCGGGAGACCGGGGCGGGCCGGCTGGAGGCCGTGGCCAAGCGGTCGGTGGGCAAGCCGTCGCGCGGGGGGCGCAAGGAGGCGTACCGGCTGCTCGACGACGGCGGGCACGTCGAGACCGAGCTGATCACGACCGGCGGCGTCGTCCCAGACGGCGGCATCCCCCTGCTGCACGAGCTGGTGCGCGACGGCGAGGTCGTCGGCCGGGAGCCCCTGTCCGCCGCCCGTGACCGCCACGCCGCGGCCGTCGCGCTGCTCCCCCAGGAGGCGCTGCACCTCGGGAGGGGGTACGCGGCGATCCCCACGGAGTTCGTCTGACGTATCGTGCTCTTATGGGCACCGCGTTGATCATCGTCGATGTGCAGAACGACTTCTGCGAGGGTGGCAGCCTGGCCGTGGCAGGCGGCTCGGAGGTGGCCGCCGCGATCACCCGCCATCTCGGCGACCACGGCTACGACCACGTCGTGGCCACCCGTGACCACCACGTCGACCCCGGCACCCACTTCTCGGACACCCCCGACTACGTCACGTCCTGGCCCGCCCACTGCGTGGCCGGCACCCCCGGCGCCGACTTCCATCCCTCCTTCGACGTGTCGGAGGTGGAGGAGGTCTTCAGCAAGGGCGCCCACGCGGCGGCCTACAGCGGCTTCGAGGGCGCCTCGGGCGACGGCGCGCCGCTGGCCGACTGGCTGCGCGAGCGCGGGGTGACCGAGGTCGACGTGGTGGGCATCGCCACCGACCACTGCGTGCGGGCGACCGCGCTCGACGCGGCGGCCAACGGGCTGGCCGTGCGCGTGCTGCTCGACCTCACGGCGGGCGTCTCCCCGGCGACCACGCAGTCGGCCATGGCCCAGATGGAGGCCGCGGGCGTGACGCTGGAGGGCACGCCCAAGGCGGGCTGACCGGCCCCGCCCGGGGGCCACCCGCGGTTGTGCCGCGACCGAGCCGGATCACGGACGGTACACAGTGCGCAACCCTGCGGTCATGTGATATTCAAGGATGACCTAACCTCTCCGCAGTCGAAGTAGTACGTAGAGTCATAACTCTTCATCCTGTGCGAGGTTTCTCATGCTTGCCATCTCCCTGGGCGTGGCCTGGCTGCTGCTCACCCCTCTCGCCCTCTGGGTGCTCGTCAAGGGCCGTCCGGGGGCGCGGGTGGGGGCGGTCGTGACGCTGGCGCTGCTGGAGGTCGCGACGGTCGCGATGGGCGACGTGCCCTCCGGCCGCGGCCCCGCCGTCGTGGCCCACGACATGCCGCCGGCGCCCGCGCTGCCCGCCTGCGACGAGCGCACCCCGATCCCCCAGTGGGCCAAGGTCGGGCGGCAGCTCGTGCTGTCGTGGTCGGCCGCGCCGCGCGAGTGCGCGACGGCCAAGGTGATCGCCCGTCCGGAGGGCCGCCGGCTGCTGGTGTGGGTGCACGAGGGGCCGCTGAACGGTGACCATCAGGGTGTGCGCACCCTTCCCGTCCGGGTCAAGGACGGCCGGGCCGCGCTGACCGTCCCGCTGCCGGGCGACGAGCGCTACATACCGGTGGACGGCCGCTCCGGGAAGAGGATCCCGGCCCCCGCCGGCCTCTAGAGCCTCCTAGAGGGTCGCCACGGCCAGCCGCAGGGCGTCGTCGAACCGGGTGAACACCTCGAACGCGTGCCGCAGCCCCGTGATCGACAACACTCGCGCCATCACCCCGTGCACCCCCGCGAGCAGCAGCCTGGTGCCCCTCGACTCGCACCGCTGCATGACCTCGACGAGCTCGTTCATGCCCATCGAGTCGCAGAAGGCGACCGCGCCGAGGTCGAGGATCAGGAACGGCTTGGCCGGCAGCTCCCACACGCGCTGCATGTGCTCGCGCAGGACCGGGATCGCGTAGACGTCGAGCTCGCCTTCGAGCCGGATGATGACGGCGTTTCGGGAGAGGCCGGAAGCGACGGTGAGCGTCGACCTGCCGGGGGCCTCAGACGACATGGGCAAGATCCTTCTGGTATCCCAAGACAGCCAAGAGGGTTGTTGCCGTTCTGGCCGGCCTTCTAACGGAAGGTCACTGCTCTGTGTCCAAATGTGCAGGGTCCCCTGCCGAACCCCCGTCGGACCCCTTCGCCGGTTCGCGGGGAACCGGCGAAGGGGGCGCGGCTAGCGCCGCTGGGTGGCCCAGCGGCGGATGGCGTCGATGCGCTCCTGGATCTGCTCGGCCGTGGCCTGCGCGATCGGCGGGCCGCCGCACGTGCGGCGCAGCTCGGCGTGGATGACGCCGTGGGGCTGGCCCGTGCGGTGGTTCCAGGCGCCGACCAGGCCGTTGAGCTCGCGCCGGAGCTCGGCGATCTGCTCGTGCGGGGCGAGCGTCTCCTTGGGCTGCTCGGCCGGGCTCTGCCTGCGCTTGGCGGCCTGCTGGTCGGACTGGCGCTTGCGGAGCAGGGTGGCCACCTGGTCGGGCTCCAGGAGGCCGGGCAGGCCGAGGAAGTCCTCCTCCTCGGCCGAGCCGATCTCCGCGCCGGTGCCGAACTCGCCGCCGTCGAAGAGCACCCGGTCGAAGGTGGCCGAGGTCTCCATCGTCTCGAACGGCAGCTCGTCGCCCAGGACGTCGGGGTTGTCCTTCTGCCGGTTGGCCTGCTCCAGCAGGCTGTCGTCGAGGCCGTCCTCCGGGGGCTTCCTGTTGAGCACGTGGTCGCGCTCGACCTCCATCTCGTTGGCCAGCCCCATGAGGGTGGGCACCGAGGGGAGGAAGACCGAGGCGGTCTCGCCGCGCTTGCGGGCGCGCACGAACCGGCCCACGGCCTGGGCGAAGAAGAGCGGGGTGGAGGTCGAGGTGGCGTAGACGCCCACGCACAGGCGCGGGATGTCGACCCCCTCGGAGACCATGCGGACGGCCACCAGCCACCGGTCGTGGGAGGCGGCGAACTGCTTGATCTTCTTGGACGCCCCCGGGTCGTCGGACAGGACCACGGTCGCGCCCTCGCCGGTGATGTTACGCAGGTGGCGGGCGTAGGCGCGGGCGGTCTCGTGGTCGGTGGCGATCACCAGGCCGCCCGCGTCGGGCACGCCCCGGCGGATCTCGGTCAGGCGGCGGTCGGCGGCCTGCATGACCTGGCGGATCCAGTCGCCCTTGGGGTCGAGCGCGGCCCGCCACGCCTGGGACAGCTGATCCTTGGTGAGCGGGGTGCCGAGCGTCGCGGCGATCTCGTCGCCCGCGCGGGTGCGCCACTTCATCTCGCCGGAGTAGGCCAGGAAGATCACCGGACGGACGACGCCGTCGTCGAGCGCCGGGCCGTAGCCGTAGGAGAAGTCGGAGACGCTGCGCTTGACGCCCTCGGCGTCCTCCTCGTAGCCGACGAACGGGATCGGGTTGTCGTCGGACCTGAACGGCGTGCCGGTGAGCTGGAGCCGGCGGGTGGCGGGCTCGAACGCCTCGCGCACGCCGTCGCCCCACGACTTGGCGTCGCCCGCGTGGTGGATCTCGTCGAAGATGACCAGCGTCTTGCGGGCCTCGGTGCGCGCCCGGTGGAGCGCGGGGTGCATCGCGACCTGCGCGTAGGTCACCGCCACCCCGGTGTAGTCGCGCGAGGTCGTGCCCTGGCTGTTCTTGAACTCCGGGTCGATGCCGATGCCGACCCGGGCGGCTGCGTCGGCCCACTGGCGTTTGAGGTGCTCGGTGGGCGTGACGATGGTGACGGCCCTGATCACCCCGTTGGCCAGCAGCTCGCTGGCGATGCGCAGGGCGTAGGTCGTCTTGCCCGCGCCGGGGGTGGCCACGGTGAGGAAGTCACGCGGCTCGCGCCTGAAGTACAGGTCGAACGCCTGCTGCTGCCAGGCGCGCAGTTTGGGCGCGGTGCCCCACGCGGCGCGGTCTGGATAGGAAGGCGAAAGGTGGGACGCGGCGAAGGTGCTCACCGCATCACCTCTGGGGTTCGTGTGCTTCGCTCTCTCACAGTGACCCAAGAGTAATCGGGCTCACCGACAAGACGTGCCGTGCACCGAGGATTCTGGCCAAGGTCTTCCCTACGTGCTATGTGGCTTATCTGAAGCTCGTCATCACCGCGTCGAGCGCCTGTCTGCCGGTGGCCGCCTCGGGCTGGAGCAGGCCGACGAGCAGCACGGCGCGGCCCGCGCGAGTGAGAAGCATCACGCGCAGGAACGCGGGCCGGTTGACGACGTCCTGGTACTCGGCCCGCAGGGCCCGGGTGTGTCCCTGCGGGATGTCACGGTCGTCGACGACCGTGACCTTGTCGCCCTTGAGCAGCAGCCTGGAGTACAGCTCGGCGGCCTCCCCCGCGGCCTTCTTGGCGTTCGGCACGGGCTCGGCGACCCGCCTGGCCATGACCAGCGCGCCGTTGCCGTCCCTGGCGACCGAGGTGAAGCCGGTGACCGGCGGGACCGTCCCGGCGCTCCAGCCGGGCGGCAGCCGCAGCGTCACGCCGGCCACGGCGTCGCTCAGCCGGTCGGGCCGCGGCGGCGGCGCGGTCAGCCGGGACGCCGCCGCGCTCACCCCGGCGACCAGCCCCGCCACCGCCACCAGCACGACCAGGACGCCGGCCAGACGCCGTCCGCGCCGCGGCGCCTGCTCCAGCGGGCCGGGGTCGGCGGGGGTTCCGTAGAGGCGGGCCGAGGGCGGCAGCGGCTCGGAGGGGGTGGCGTGGCGGCGGGCCGAGGGCGGCAGCGGCTCGGCCGGCGGGTCGAACGGGACGGTCCTGCGGATCCGCGGGTTCCACGCCGTCCGCTCGTACGGGTCGCGCCCCCGGCGCGGCGGCCAGGGGGCCTCCTCGTCGCCGCCGCCGCTGTCGTCGTCGCTGTCGTCGTCGCTGTCGCTGTCGTCGGTGTCGGGGTCGTCCGGGAAGTCCGCGTCCTGGGGAGGAGTGCGGCGGTGCCGGGGCCCGGAAGCGGGGGGCCAGACCCGGTGATCATCCTCCATGACACCTCCTCGTCCCGTTGTCCTATCACTCCTCGGGACGAAGATCTGGCGATCCGTGATCGCTGTGGCGGGAGGGGCAGAATCACACGATCAGCGGGTGCGCGCGGCCAGGAACGTGGCGGCCAGCCCGATGAGCGCCATGAGGACCGAGATCACCACGAATCCGGCGGCGATCTGACCGGAGCCGTGCCCGATGAAGTTGATCACCGCGCCGCCCAGGCCCACGGTCAGGGCCGAGCCCAGCATGTCGGTGACCGACAGCGCGGCGGAGTTGGCGCCCTGCTCGCTGACCGGCGACTGCCTGAGCGCGGTCACGCTGACCGTGGTCATGCCGAGACCCATGCCGAACCCGGCCGCGATCCAGGCCGGCACCGCGATCCAGCCGCTCACCGCGGGCAGCGCCGCGAACAGCGCGATCACGATCCCGGCCGTGACGCACACCGCCCCGAGCCTGATCCGCCGGTGCGGCTCGGCGGTCCGCCTGCTCTGCAGGAACGAGCCCGCCGACCAGCCGAGCGCGCCCGTGGTCAGCGCGATCCCGGCGGCCCTGGCGTCGAAGAGCTTGACCGACGTGAGCACCAGCGGGATGAAGGAGTTGACCCCGAAGAAGGCGGCCGAGAAGAACCCGCGCAGCAGCACGGTGGTGGGCAGCCCGCGCCCGAACCGCAGCGCGCCCGGCGGCAGCAGCCGGTGCAGGCCGTAGACGAGGAAGCCCAGCCCGCCGAGCGTGGTGGCCGCGCCGATCACCGGCTGCTTGTGCAGCTCGTCCACGCCCCACAGCAGCACGCCCGCGCCGCCGGCGGCGGACGTGGCGGCCAGCGTCATCGCCAGCGGCTGCGAACGCGGCCCGCGCGGGCTCTCGTCGGCCTCCCCCGGCGAGGCCATCCGGAGCGCCGGGACGAGCATCACCAGCGCGGGCACCACCAGCGGGATGATCCCGTAGAAGACGAAACGCCAGCCCCACTCCTTCGCGACGGCCCCCGCCACGGCGGGCCCGACCATCGAGGGCACGACCCAGGCGGCCGACAGCGCCGCGAAGACCTTGGGCCGCACGACCGCCGGGTAGACCCGGGCGATCATCACGTACAGCGCCACGATCGAGGAACCGGCGCCCAGCCCCTGGACGGCCCGCGCCACCAGGAACAGCTCCTTGGCGTCCGCCGCGCCGGCCAGCGCCATCCCGGCGACGAACAGCACCACCCCGACGAGGAACGGCAGCGGGTAGCCGCGCCGGTCCGACCAGAGCCCGGCGACCACGTTGGCGAACAGGCTGGCGATGAGGAAGGCCGAGAAGCTGATGCCGTAGAGGTTGAGCGCGTCGAGGTCGGCCGAGACCGCCGGCATGACGACGCCGACCGACATGCCCTCGAAGGCGATCAGCGTGACCACCAGAAGGATCCCCAAGGTGGCGGTGCGGTACTGGGGCCCGAGGATCGGGGGTGAGGTGTCGGGAGCGTCGATTGCCTTCGGTGCTGTCACCTGCACATCGTAATTGCCCCCAAACTACGCATCTGCGCTGCGTCGGTAGGCCGTCCACATCTCGTGCATGCGGTCGGCCTGGCCCTGGGTGAACTCCGACATGCACCGGTCGTGGGTGTAGTCCATGTAGTTGCGCATCGGGTCGGAGCCGGCGTGGGCGCAGGTGTCCTTGCCCTCGGGGCAGCCCTCGGTCGCGCGGGCCTCGGGGGCGGTGTCGGCGATGCCGTCGCCCGGCTCGTCGCAGCCGTTCTCGAAGGTGTGGAACAGGCCGAGCCAGTGGCCGATCTCGTGGACGCCGGTGTAGCCCTTGTCGTAGTTGGTCATCGGGCCGCCGGGCAGGCTGCGCCAGTCGATCACGACGCCGTCGAGGGCGGGGGCGCCGGCGTACCAGTAGGGGTAGCTGGCGAAGCCCAGCATGAGCTCGCTGAGCTGGGCGATGTAGAGGTTGAGCGTCTGGGCGCCGCCCTGGTGCAGGCGGGTCTTCATGTCCTTCTCGCCGCCGACGGGGTCGGTGAACCAGCCGGCGTTCTCCTTGACGGAGACCGACTCCAGCTTGAAGCGCACGCCGGTGTCGACGCCTCCGTTGCGGCCGGCGTAGGCGGCGTTGAGCACGTCGATCTGGGCCTTGACCGCCTGCTCGGAGACCTTGCGGCGGCCGTCGGTGAGGACGACCACCCGGGTAGGCACGGTGATGTGCGCAGGCACGGCCACCCCGCGCAGCCGCACCTTCAGCTCGGCCATGACCTTGGCGACGTCCTCGGGGAGCGGCGAGCGCGGGCCGGTCGCCTTCGACACGCCCGCAGTCGGGCGCGCGGTCGGGCGCGCGGTCGGGCGCGCGGTCGGACGCGCAGTCGGGCGCGCAGTCGGACGCGTGCTCAGGCGCGCGGCCGACGATTGGCAGGGCGACGTCGGGGTGGCGTCGAGCGGGAGCGGCGGGGCGAGCCCGGCCGCCAGCAGGCATGCCAACGAGACGGCGGTCGCGCGCCGGGCCATGCAATCCCCCCGTGACGGTATGGGCTGGTCAGATTACCGACCGTAGCCTTACCCGAGGGGATTGGGCTTCAGCAACACTCACTGCTTCTTGTCGTCACCCCCGCCGCCCGACGGAAGACCTTCGTAGATCTCCTTGCACTCGGGGCAGACCGGGTATTTCTTCGGGTCCCGGCTGGGCACCCAGACCTTGCCGCACAGGGCGCGGATGGGTGTGCCCGTCACCATGCTCTCGGTGATCTTGTGCTTGTCCGCGTAGTGGGCGAAGCGCTCGTGGTCGCCGTCACCGTGAGAGGTGCGCGGCGTGGTCTCCTGCTCTGGGAGGATCTTCGTGCTCACCCCATCGAGTTTATGCCCGCCGGCGAGCGGTCCCGCGTACCGCGCCGGCGTGGCAGCGCGGCGAGCCCGGGGAGCCAGCCGAGCACGATTCCCCAGATCAGCCCCACGGCCAGGCCGCCGCCGAGATAGCCCAGATAGGCGCCGATCCCGGCCTGCGCGACCGTGGCGAGCAGGGCCGCGCGCAGCAGGTTCACCACGACCGCGGCGGCCAGGAACCTGCCCCAGGTGCGCCAGAAGCCGCCGCGCGTGGCCGCCAGCGCGCCGACCAGGGCGAGCGCCAGGACCGTGTCGGCGAGCGTGAGCAGCCACGTCGTCTCGCCGAGGGGGACGACGCGCAGGCCCGGCAGCGCGTACGGGGCCCCGACCGCGGACGGCACGGCCAGGTAGCCGACCCTCGTGACCAGGGCCGCGCCGAACAGACCGAACCCCAGGACGATCAAGAAGGCGACGATCGCCGGCAGGCTATTGCGAACAAGGCTCATGTTCGGCAGGCTAGCCGCGTCCATGATTCTGATGGAAGACCCCATTTCCCGGCATCCGCGGAGATCAGATGAAGCGTGCCAGGTTGCTCGCGACGACAGCCGTGCTCGTCCTGCTGGCCGGAGGCGCCGTCGCCGCCGCGACCAGGGACGCTCCCCCGTCCACGCCCCGCTATGTCACCGACGACCGGGGACGGGCGCTGATCCTGCACGGCTTCAACACGGCGAGCAGCGCCAAGGGCGCCCCCGACGCCCTGCCCGAGCTGACCCCGGACGACATCGACCGCGAGTACCGGGACATGGGCACCAACTTCGTGCGGTTCCTCATCCAGTGGCGGGCCGTGGAGCCCTCCCCCGGCACCTATGACACGAAATATCTGGACAAGGTGGCTGAGCGGGTGCGGTGGTACTCCGACCGCGGCTACCAGGTCATGCTCGACATGCACCAGGACCTGTGGGGCAACGGCATCACCCCCACCGGCGTCGCCGGCAACGGCGCGCCCGGCTGGGCCACCCACACCGACGGCCTGCCGGTGGCCACCGACCACTTCACCTGGGAGATGTACTACCTGGAACCCGGCGTCATCCGGGCCTTCGACCACTTCTGGAACACCACCGGCGAGCACCCCGAGCTGATGGACCACTACGCCAAGGCGTGGGCGGCGGTCGCGGCCCGCTTCAAGGACGTGCCGGGCGTTCTCGGGTACGACCTGATGAACGAGCCGTGGGGCGGCTCGGTCCAGGGCGCGGCGTTCGAGACCGGCCCCCTGGCCACCCTCTACCGCAAGAGCATCGACCGGATCAGGGCGGTCGACCAGGACAGCTGGATCTTCCTGGAGCCGCAGGCCGTGGGCGTCAACTGGGGGCTGCCGTCGTCGCTGCCGCGCTTCGACGACCCGCGCGGCGGACCGCCGCGCATCGCCTTCGCCCCGCACGTCTACCCGCTGCCGCTGGACCTCGGGGACGACTACGCCGCGGGCTCCAAGGAGTGGACCGACCGCACGCTGGGCTGGTGGCGCGACAACATCGCGCGGACGGCCGAGCGCATGGGGGCGCCGGTCCTGCTGGGCGAGTTCGGGCTGGACATGACCCGGCCCGGCGCGTCCGACCTGGTGCGGAAGGTCCAGGGGCTGAGCGACGAGGTGGGCACCGGCATGGCCTACTGGTCGCGGGACGCCGACGCCTGGGGGCCGTACGACGTGAAGGGGAAGGCCACCGCGTTGCCGGGCGCGTACGTCAGGGCGTACCCGAGGGCGATCGGCGGCGTCCCGGTCGGCGTGAGCTACGGCGAGAACCGCCTCCAGGTGGTCTTCGACGCCAACGAGACCGGCCCCACCGAGATCTACCTGCCCGAGCGCGGCTTCCCGAACGGCGCCCGGGTGGACGGCGGCACCGCCGCCTGGAACGCCGCCAGGCGCATCCTGACCGTCACCACCAAGACCTCGGGCCGCGTCGTCCTGACCGTCACCCCCGCATAAACCGGACCCGGACAACCGTCACCCCCGCACAACCGGACCCGGACAACCGTCACCCCGCACAACTGGGCCCGGACAGCGGAACGGCCCCCGCCACGCAGGCGGGGGCCGTTCCGGCGGGACGCGGTCAGCCCATGTGGACCGGCGCGCCCTCGCTCTTCCGCCCGGCCTTGACGAACAGCGTCAGCAGGGCCGTCAGCACCGCGACACCGGTGCTGACCAGGAAGGCGAGGTGCATGCCGTCCATGAACGAGTGGTGCACGGCGTCGGTGACCACCTGCGGCAGCCCGGGAGGCGCCGCGCCGAACGCGGCTGCCTTCTCCAGCAGCGGGAGCTGCGCGGGCGGGATCGCCTGCGCCGCCGGGCCGAGGTAGCCGGGCAGGGTGTCGGCGATCTCGCCGGCCATCACGGCGCCCAGGATCGCGGTGCCGAGCGCGCCGCCGACCTGCATGGCCGACTGCTGCACGCCGCCCGCGACACCGCTCAGCTCGACCGGCGCGTTGCCCACGATGATCTCGGTCGCGCCAACGAACACCGGCGAGAGACCGAAGGCCAGCAGCACGAACGGCAGGCCGCTCTCGATGAACGAGGCGTCGATGCTGAGACGCGACATGAGGAACATCGAGCAGGCGGTGATCAGCAGACCGGCGGCCATCGTGATCTTCGGCCCCAGCTTGCCGATCGCCATGCCGGCCAGCGGCGAGGCCACGATCATGCCCGCGCTCATCGGCAACATCCGCAGACCCGCCTCCAGCGGGGTCAGGCCGTGCACGCCCTGGAAGAAGAAGCCCAGGAAGAACATCGCGCCGAACATGGCGAACGCGACCATCATCATCAGCAGGGTGCCGATCGAGATCGAGGCGTTCTTGAACAGCGACAGCGGCACCAGCGGCTGCTTGGCCCTGCTCTGCCAGAAGATGAACGCGGCGATGAGCACCACGAACGCGCCGATGAAGGTCAGCGTCGTCGAGTCGCCCCAGCCCCACTCGGGGGCCTTGATGATCGTCCAGACCAGCGAGAACATCGCGCCCGACAGCAGCAGCACGCCGAGCCAGTCGATCCTGGCGAACGTCTGGACGCGGTTCTCCTTGATCAGGAAAATGCCCATGATCAGCGCGACGATGCCCACCGGGGCGTTGATGAAGAAGACCGACTCCCAGCTCACCTTCTCCACCAGCACGCCGCCCACGATCGGGCCGGCGGCGCTGGACAGGCCGATGATCGCACCCCAGGCCCCCATGGCCTGGTTCAGCTTCTCACCGGGGAAGGCGCCACGCAGCAGGGCCAGGGCGGCCGGCTGGAGCAGGGCGCCGAAGAGGCCCTGCAGCACCCGCAGGCCGATCAGCGCGCCGACCGGCGACACGCCGGGAACGATGTCGGCCAGTTCCTGGCTGAGACCGATGCCGATCGAGGACAGAGCGAAGCCGGTCACGCCGATCAGGAAGACGCGCTTGTGCCCGAACAGGTCGCCGAGCTTGCCCGCCGTGATCAGGAACACGGCCAGCGCGAGCAGGTAACCGCTGGTCACCCACTGCAGGTCGGACAACGACGCCTTCAACTCCATCTGGATGACGGGGTTGGCGATGCCCACCACCGTGCCGTCCAGCATCACCATGATGACGCCGAGGCTGACCGCCAACAGCACCAGCCACGGGTTTCCGCCACCTGTCCCCGTCTTACCGAGGCCGGGCGACGACGGTTCGACGACCGCCTTCGCGTTAGCCATAAGGTCCCCCTCAGTCACATACCGCTCAACTGCGGCATAGGTCTCGTAAGCCTCAGGTAGGGTATGTCAGGCGATGACTTATGACAAACGATTTTAAAAAGACGCCGCATGACTTCTGGCACACTGTGACAGAAAGGTGGCGAAGGGGTGTCCGCTGTGGGTCTACGGGAACGCAAGAAGGAGAAGACGCGCCTCGCGCTCCTCGACGCGGCGCTCGACCTGTTCCTCGAACAAGGATACGAGTCCACCACGATCGAGCAGATAGCGGGGGTCGTCGAAGTCTCTCCCCGCACCTTCTTCCGCTACTTCACCAGCAAGGACCATCTCGTTCTGTGGTTCCACGACCACGGCGAGGAGATCCTGCTGGAGGAGTTCGCCGCTCGTCCCGCGGACGAGCCCCCGTTCACGTCGCTCATGCACGGCCTGCGGGCCATGGTGGACGACATGCAGGGGTCAACGCCGGAGGACACCGAGAGGTTCCTGAAGCTGCGGCAACTATTCGATAAATATCCACATCTGGTGGGACAGTCGGTGGCCCGGGGCGCCATGACGGAGACCCGGCTGGCCGAGGCCGTCGCCGCCCGCAGAGGGGTCGCCCCCGAGGACGATCAGCTGACGTACCTGATCGTGGCGTTCGCGATGTCCACCATGCGCATCGGCTTCGAGTGCCCCCGCAGGGAGACCACCATGCCGGAGATCGTCTCGCGCATCTCCGAGGCGGTCGCGCTGGCCGAGGCGTCGCTGCGGCCCGGCTGGGACACCCGCCCGGCGGCCTAGTTCATCGTGGGGTCGTCGGGGCAGGTCGCCACGAAGGCCAGCTCGCCCGGCTGGCGCCGCAGCACGTGCCGCCAGAGCGAGCCGGGGTCGCCATGGAAGGTGTCGCCGTCCTCGGAGTCGACGACATACCAGGCGCCTTCGGCGATCTCGCTCTCCAGCTGGCCGGAGGTCCAGCCGGCGTACCCGGCGAAGATCCGCATCTGCGCGATCTCGCCCTGGAGGATCTCGGGGGGCGCGTCGAGGTCGACCGTGCCCAGGCGGGAGACGGCCGGGGTGCCGGCGTGGAGCCTGCGCCAGCCGAGCGGCTCCTCCCCGCTCGGGACCGCCGCGAGGGCGAGGGCGCTGTCGGTCTGCACGGGACCGCCCTCGAACAGCACCGGCGGCCCGGTCACCAGCGGGTCCCAGACCGGCAGCACCTGCGTGACCGAGATGTCGCTGGGCCGGTTGAGCACCACGCCGAGCGTGCCGCCGTCGTGGTCGTGTTCCAGGATCAGCACGACGCTACGCCGGAAGTTGGGATCGTCAAGAAGCGGCGTCGCCACCAACAAACCGCCGACGTAGATCGCTTCCGCCATACCTCCATCATGAGGGGTGTGACGGGCTTCCGCTCCCCCGGCTCGGCCATGTTACTTTCTGTGCGCTTATGGGCACGATCTGTGGCAAAGATCACGCTTGCGGGGCTCGGGAGGAGCACATGCGCATCGGTACACGCCTCGTCCTGGCCGCCCTTCCCGTGGGCGCGGCCGTGCTGCTCCCGTCGTCCGCGCAGGCGTGGCCGCTGCCCGACCGGGGTGATCCGTTCACGATGACGACCGACCGGATCGCGTGCGGTTCGGGGTCCGTACGGGTCACGCTGCGCAACCAGACCCCCCAGCTCGCCCGGTTCGACCTGCGGGTGGACGCGCGGAGCGTGGCGACCGGCTCGATCCCGGCCCGCAAGCAGGTGGTCAGGACGGTCCGGATCGACCGGGGCACCACCCGCGAGATCGAGGCGTTCTCGGTCACCGACACCCATCCCGACACGCTGCTCGACTCCACCCGGGTGCGCAACGACTGCGCCTGGGGGCGGGAGCGCAGGCACGGCCGCCTGCCGTACACCGGGCCGCCGTCCGACCTGTGGGGCAAGCTGGCGACGGCGGCCGGGCTCGTGGTGATGGGCGGGATCATGTGGTGGTACGGCTCCGTCTGGCCCCGTTCGGTCCCCGACGGCCCCCTGTGACCCCGCCCGTGCCCCCGCCGGCGCGAGAGGCCCCGTCGTGCCGCGTCAGGCGTCCCGCGGGACGAACGCGCCCGCCCGCGCCGCGGCCAGCGTGCGCAGCGCCGCGTCCCGGGCGACCTCCAGGTCCACCGGCTCCTTGGTGACCAGCAGGCGGTAGTAGAGCGGCGCGGAGATCGCCCGGATCACCTCCATGCCGTCGGTGCCCTCGGGCAGCTCACCCCGTTTCACCGCGAGGTCGACGACCTTCGCCCACTCCTCGATGCGCCGCAGATAGAACGCGCGCAACGCCTGGACGGCCTGCGCGTCGGAGGTGCCCGCCGCGATCACCGCCTGGAACGTGGCCCCGAGCCGGTGGTCGGTGACCGCGCCCACGACGGCCCCGGCGTTGGCCAGCAGGTCGCCCTCGATGGATCCCGTGTCGGCGTGCGGTGACGACTGCTCGGCCAGCTCGGTCATCAGGTCCGTCACCAGCCCGGCCCTGCTGCCCCAGCGCCGGTAGACCGTGGTCTTGCCCACGCCGGCCCTGGCCGCCACCTGGTCCATGGTCAGCCCATGGAAACCGTGCTCGACCAGCTCGTCCTGAGTGGCCTCCAGCACGGCCGCGCGCACGCGCGCGGTGCGGCCCCCTGGCCGCACAGTCCCCGCCAAACGGGACTCTTGTTCCATTAATGCCCCTTTCGTGCTATCGTCGTGCCGCATCTTAACGGAACTAGTGTCCCATTAGGGGGATGGCATGACCGTGCTCGCCGATCGGCCCCGATCCGATCGCATGACGTCCGCGCAGCGGCTGGTTCTGGTGCTCCTGCTGGGGTCCCAGTTCATGCTCGCCGTGGACTTCTCCATTCTGAACGTGGCGCTGCCGGTGATCGGTTCAGGTCTCGGCTTCGCGCTGTCCGACCTCCAGTGGGTGGCCACGGCGTTCGCGTTGGCCGCCGCCGGGTTCACGTTGCTCTTCGGCAGGATCGCCGACCTGTTCGGGCGGCGCCGGCTGTTCCTGGCGGGCATGGTGCTGCTGGGGGTCTCCTCGCTGGCCGGCGGCCTGGCCGTCTCACCCGGCATGCTGCTGGTCGCCCGGGTCGCCCAGGGCCTGGCCACGGCCGTCGTCACGCCCGCCGGGCTCGCGCTGCTGACCACGTCGTTCCCCGAGGGGCCGCTGCGGGCCAGGGCGCTCGGCCTGAACGGCGCGCTGATGTCGGCCGGGTTCACCTCGGGCGCGATCCTGGGCGGGCTGCTGACCGAGTTGCTGAGCTGGCGGTGGGCGTTCTTCGTCAACGTGCCCGTCGCGCTGGCCGTGGTCGTCGCCGCGCCCGTGGTGCTGAAGGAGAGCCGTCCCGCCGAGCGGCCCGGGATGGACCTGCCCGGCGCGGTGAGCGTGACCGCCGGCCTGCTCGCGCTGGTCTTCGGCCTGACCAGGGCCGGCGAGCACGGCTTCGCCGACCTCCTCGGCCTGGGCGCGCTCGCCGCCGGCGCCGCCCTGCTCGTCGCCTTCTGGTACGTCGAGCGCCGGGCCGCCGCGCCCCTGGTGCCCGTCCCGATCCTGGCCCGGCCCAACGTCACCTGGGGCAACCTGGCCGGGCTGATCGCCTTCGCCACGGAGACGTCCCTCGTCTTCCTGATGACCCTCTACCTGCAGAAGGTGCTCGGCTACTCGGCCCTGGCGACCGGGCTGGCGTTCGGGGTGCTGGGGCTCGGCACCGTGCTCGGCGGCGTGCTCGCGCCCCGGGTCCTCGGCCGGCTCGGCAGGGGGCGGGCGCTGGCGGCCGGGTTCGGGCTTCAGGCCGTCGCGACGGCGTCGCTTGCGCTGCTGGGCACCGGTCCCGGATGGATCTGGCTGCTGCTGGCGGCCACGTTCGCGGGCGGGATCGGGAACATGGTGGCGATCGTCGGGTTCATGGTGACGGCCACGTCCGGTCTGCCGGACTCCGAGCAGGGTCTGGCCACCGGCCTGGCGACGATGACGCAGCAGGTCGGCATCACCATGGGCATCCCGGTCATGAGCGCCGTGGCCACGGCCGCGATGGGCACCGTGCTCCAGGGGGTGATCGTGGCGGTGCTCGTCAACGCCGCACTCACGGTCGGCGGAGCACTGATTTCCCGCAAGCGTTCGGCAATGTCGAACTGATCTGCGCTAGGGTGGCCGCCGTGGGAGAGACGATTCAATCGGTGGAACGGGCGGCCGCGATCCTGCGGCTGCTCGCATCCGGCCCCCGCCAGCTCGGCGTGGCGGAGCTGGCCAGGGCGCTGGGCCTGCCCAAGGGCACGCTCCACGGCATCCTGCGCACGCTGGTCCGCGTCGGCTTCGTCGAGCAGGACGCCGCGACCGGCAAGTACCGGCTCGGGGCCACCCTGCTCCACCTGGGCAGCAGCTACCTCGACGTCAACGAGCTGCGCACCCGCTCGATCAACTGGGCCGACGCCCTGGCCGGGCGGAGCAGGGAGAGCGCCTGGATCGGCACCCTGCACGAGGGGCACGTGCTGGTGATCCACCACGTGTTCCGCCCGGACGACAGCATGCAGACCCTCCAGGTCGGCACTTACCTGCCGACGCACGCCAGCGCGCTCGGCAAGGTGCTGCTCGCCTACGACCCGTACGGGGAGTCGCTCGCGGCCCCGCCGCTGCCGGCGTACACCGACCGGACGCTGGTCGACGCCGCCAAGCTGGAGGAGGACCTGGAGCAGGTCCGGGCCAGGGGGTGGGCGGCCGAGATGGAGGAGCTCACCGAGGGCGAGGTCGCCATCGCCGCCCCGATCAAGGACCCGCGCGGCCTCGTGGTGGGCGCCATCGGCATCCGCGGCGCGGTCGAACGGCTGACCTCCGACGGCGCCCTGACCATGGAGTACGTCTCCTACGTCCGCGACGCCGCCCGCGCGATCACCCGCGATCTGGCCAGATGACCGGTTGAACAACACCGGGGCAAACACGTAACATCGCTCACATCGTTCGACAATGTCGAACCCCGACTCCCAAGCGAGGAACCTCGTGCCTCGACCGCACTACATCGCAGCCATCGACCAGGGCACCACGTCCAGCCGGTGCATCGTCTTCGACCAGGCCGGCAACATCGTCACCGTCGCCCAGCGCGAGCACCGCCAGATCTTCCCCAAGCCGGGCTGGGTCGAGCACGACGCCGAGGAGATCTGGCAGTCGGTCCGGACCGTCATGGCCGAGGCCACCGAGGGGCTCGACATCGCCGCGCTGGGCATCACCAACCAGCGCGAGACCACCGTCCTGTGGGACCGGGAGACCGGGCGTCCCGTCTGCCCCGCGATCGTGTGGCAGGACACCAGGACCGACGCGCTCACCCGCGCGCTCGCCGAGCACGAGGGGCTGTTCAAGGAGAAGGCCGGCCTGCCGCTGACCACGTACTTCTCCGGGCCCAAGATCCGCTGGCTGCTCGACGCGTACGACCTGCGCGAGCGGGCCGAGCGCGGCGAGGTGCTGTTCGGCACGATGGACAGCTGGCTGCTGTGGAACCTGACCGGCCGCCACCTGACCGACGTGACCAACGCCAGCCGCACGATGCTGATGAACATCCACACGCTGAGCTGGGACGACGACCTGCTCGCCGCCCTCGGCGTGCCGCGCGCGATGCTGCCGGAGATCCGCCCGTCCGCCGAGGTCTACGGCCACACCGCGGCCGGCGTGCCGGTGGCCTCCGCGCTCGGCGACCAGCAGGCGGCGCTGTTCGGCCAGACCTGCTTCGAGCCCGGCGAGACCAAGAGCACCTACGGCTCGGGCAGCTTCCTGCTGATGAACACCGGCCAGGACCCCGTCGTCTCCCGGCACGGCCTGCTGACCACCGTCGGCTACCAGATCGGCGACGGCCCGGCCACGTACGCGCTGGAGGGCGCGATCGCCGTCACCGGCTCGCTGGTGCAGTGGCTGCGCGACAACCTGGGCCTGATCTCCAGCGCCGCCGAGATCGAGACGCTGGCCAAGACCGTCGACGACAACGGCGGCTGCTACTTCGTCCCGGCCTTCTCGGGGCTGTTCGCGCCCCACTGGCGCTCCGACGCGCGCGGCGTGATCGCCGGGCTGACCGGGTTCGTCACCAAGGGCCACATCGCACGGGCCGTCCTGGAGGCCACCGCCTGGCAGACCCGCGAGGTCGTCGACGCGATGAACGCCGACTCCGGCCTCGACCTGACCACGCTGCGCGCCGACGGCGGCATGACGGCCGACAACCTGCTCATGCAGACGCTGGCCGACGTGCTGGCCGTTCCCGTGATCAGGCCGATGGTCGCCGAGACCACCGCGCTCGGCGCCGCGTACGCCGCCGGCCTGGCCACCGGCTACTGGCCCGACCTCGACAGCCTGCGCGCCAACTGGCACAAGGCGTCGGAGTGGCGGCCGGAGATCGACGAACAGGTCCGGGCGCGGGAGTACCGCAATTGGAAGAAGGCCGTGGCCCGCACCCTCGACTGGGTCGAACAGTAGGACTGGAGCACGTCATGAACATCGCCATCGGCGCCGACCGGGCCGAGATCCGGCACGAGCTCTCCCGCGCCACGTACGACCTGCTGGTGATCGGCGGCGGCATCCTCGGCACCTCCGTCACCTGGATGGCCGCGCAGGCCGGGCTGCGGGTGGCGATGGTCGAGGCGGGCGACTTCGCCGGGGCCACCTCCAGCGCGTCGTCCAAGCTGGTCCACGGCGGCCTGCGCTACCTGCAGACCGGCAACGTCAAGCTGGTCGCCGAGAACCACCGCGAACGCCGCGCCCTGGCCGCCGACATCGCGCCCCACCTGGTCAAACCGCTCAGCTTCCTGGTGCCGATCTACAAGGGCGGCCCGCACGGCGCGGCCAAGCTCGGCGCCGGCGTCTTCCTGTACTCCGCGCTGTCGGTGTTCGGCGACGGCATGGGCAAGGTCATCACGCCGCACCAGGCCATGACCCGCGTCCCCGCGCTGCGCAGCGAGGGTCTGCGCGCCGCCGCCGTCTACGGCGACCACCAGATGAACGACAGCCGCGTCGCCGTCATGACCGTGCGCGCGGCCGTCGACGCGGGGGCGGTCGTGCTCAACCACGCCGAGGTCGTCGGACTGCGCAAGTCGGGCGGCAACGCGACCGGCAACGTGACCGGGGCCGAGCTGCGCGACCGCCTCGACGGCACCGAGTTCGGGGTGGACGCCCGGCTCGTCCTCAACGCCACCGGCCCGTGGGTGGACCACCTGCGCCGGATGGAGGACCCGCACGCGGCGCCGAGCATCAGGCTCTCCAAGGGCGCCCACCTGGTCATGCGCCGCCACGACCCGTGGAAGGCCGCGCTCACCACGCCGATCGACAAGTACCGGGTCTCCTTCGCCATCCCGTGGGAGGACCACCTGCTGCTCGGCACCACCGACGAGGCCTACGAGGGCGACCCGGCCGACGTGCGCGCCACCGACGCCGACATCGCCCAGATCCTCGACGAGGCCGGTCACGCCGTACGCGACTGCCAGCTCCGCCGTGAGGACATCACCTACGCCTTCGCCGGGCTGCGCGTGCTGCCCGGCGGCCCCGGGCAGGTGTCGGCCGCCAAGCGGGAGACCGTGGTGACCAGGGGCGCGGGCGGCATGTTGTCGGTCGCGGGCGGCAAGTGGACCACCTATCGGCACATCGGCAGGCACGTCCTGGAGACCCTCTCCCGCCTGCCGGGCCGGCCGCTCGGCGACGACCTGGCCGACATCCTGCCCGCCGTGCCGCTGCCGGGCCTGGCCAGCCCGGACGCCGTCGCCATGCGCCTGTGGACCGAACGCGAGCCGGGCGCCCGCATGGACCCGCTGGTCGCCCGCAACCTGGCCACCCACTACGGCACGATCGCCTTCGACGTGGCCCGGCTCATCCGCGACGACCCCTCGCTCGGCGAGCGCATCCACCCCGACGGGCCCGACATCTGGGCCCAGGCCGTCTACGCCCGCGACCACGAGTGGGCGGCCACCGTCGACGACGTCGTGCGCCGCCGTACCACGCTCACCGTGCGCGGCCTCGACACGCCCGACGTCCGCACCCGCATCGAGCAGCTCCTCTCCTGACCGTCACCCGGGCCGCGGCGGCGCCCCGCCGCCGCGGCTGCGACGAACGTCACCGCAGTTCACAGGTTCGAAGCGGCCGGTACGGGGAATCCGAGATGGCGCATCCGCCGCCTCCCGACGAGGCGGCGGGCCGCCTACCGGCCGAACCCTCTTCTGCCGCCCCTACGGAGGTGACGTCATGTCCGCCAAGTCCCGGCTGCACATCGCGATGGTGGCTCCCCCGCGGTTCGAGAACCCGCCCCGCTCGTACGGCGGTGTCAAGGTCATGATGGACGACCTCGCGCGGTCCCTGCTCAGACTGGGCCACCAGGTCACCCTGATCGGCGCGGGCCGCTCGGGCACGTCCCCGCACGTCCTGGCCGCCTACACCGAGCCGCCTTCCCACCCGCTCGACGAACCCGCCCCTAGGGCGGCGGTCCCCGACGTCCGGCCGGCGGACCTGGACGTGGACGTCGTCCACGACCACTCCCCGGCCGGCTCGGTGACCGCCCTGAACCCCCGGATCCCGACGGTGACGACCGTGCACGGCCCGGCCTCGGGCGAGCAGGCCGAGCGCTACCGCCGGCTCGGCGACTCCATCGGCCTGGTGTCCACCTCGACGTTCCAGCGTATGCAGGCCCCCGACCTCAACTGGCTGGGCACCGTGCACAACGGCGTGGACCTGAAGAGCTTCCCCTTCCGCGAGCGCAAGGAGGACTACGCGCTCTTCCTCGGCCGGTTCAGCCCCGGCAAGGGCGCCCACCTGGCCATCGACGCCGCCCGGCGGGCCGGCCGGCGCATCGTGCTCGCCGGCCGGTTGAACGAGCCGTCCGAGCACGAGTACTTCGACCGCCACATCCGCCCCCGGCTCGGCGACGACGCCGTCTACGTCGGCGAGGCCGACGGAGCGCGCAAGCGCGAGCTGCTGGCCGACGCCCACTGCCTGCTCTTCCCCAGCCGCCGGGAGGAGGCGTTCGGCATGGTCATGATCGAGGCCATGGCGAGCGGCACCCCGGTGGTCGCGCTGCGGGGCGGCGCCGTGGGCGAGGTCCTCGTCGACGGCATCACCGGTTACGTCTGCGACGACCCCGCCGACCTGGCCGAGGCGGTCGAGGCCGCGGGCGGCCTGAACCCGGCCGACTGCCGCATGCACGTCAAGCGCAACTTCGACGCGCTCGGCATGGCCATGGGCTACGAGAAGATCTACGAGCTGAGCATCCGCGACCGGCGTCCGGCGCCGTTCGCCGCCTGACCCGCGCGTCCCGTGCGGCGGATCGCCGCCGCACGGGGTGTCGCCCCCGTCCCGGGGGAAGGGGGTAGGCATGCGCACTGCCATGAACGAGGCTCTGATCAGGCATTTCACCGACCTGCGCGACGGCGTCCACGGCGGCGTCACCGCGCGGGAGGACAAGGAACGCCTGTTCGCCACAGCGGTCGAGCTGCTCGACCCGGTGGCGCGGGCGACGCTGGACGAGTTCAACGCCGACCTGCTCCTCGGCACGGGGCAGGTGGTGGCCAGCGGGCTCACCAGGTCTCAGGAGGGCGGGCTCAACGCCATGTGGTCGCTCACGTGGCCGGAGCAGCGCGACAAGGACATCCTGCCGATCGCGATCGTGGCCCACTACGGCGCCGATTTCCACCACCCGCACCTGCGCGGCAACACGGTCGGCGACTGGCCGCTGAACGTCTTCGACCACTCGGACGCGGCGGGCCAGCTCACCACCCTGCGCGCCATCGCCGCCGCCGACGCCCACAACCTGGTCTTCCAGGAAAGCTACCGCCTCATCCCCGCCGTCACCCGGTAGGCGGGAGCTTTCCCGTCTTCACGGCCCTTGCACGCTTTCCGTCTTCACGGCCCTTGCACGCTTTCCGTCTTCACGGCTTCGCGTGGTCGAGCCACCCGCCGTACTCCGGCTGGTGGCCCTCCATGTCACGCCCGCTGACCCTTCACCGGCGCGCCGCCGTGACGGCTCGCTCTGTGGGCCGTCCGGGTGCGGGGCCGAGCCTGCCGGGTCGGCCCCTGCGCGTCACGCCTCGGTGAAGCCTCTTGCCCGGCCGCCGGCGCTCTCGCGGACCGCGGCGGCCACCGCCGTCGCCACGTCGGGGTGGAAGACGCTGGGCACGATGTAGTTGGGGCCCAGCTCCTCCGGGGTCACCACGGCCGCCAGCGCGCCCGCCGCGGCCAGCAGCATCTCCTGCGTCACCCCGCCGGCCTGCGCGTCGAGCAGGCCGCGGAACACGCCCGGGAAGGCCAGCACGTTGTTGATCTGGTTGGGGTAGTCGGAGCGGCCGGTCGCCACCACGGCGGCGTGCTCGCGCGCGTCGTCGGGCGAGACCTCGGGCTCGGGGTTGGCCAGCGCGAAGACCACGGAGTCCTTGGCCATCGTCGCGATGTCGTCGCCGGTCAGGATGCCGGGCGCGGACACGCCCACGAACACGTCGGCGTCCTTGACCGCGCCGCGCAGGTCGCCCGCGTAGCCGTCGGCGTTGGTGTGCTCGGCGATCCAGCGCAGCGAGTCGTCGAGGTCGTCGCGGCCCTTGTGCACGGCGCCCAGGTAGTCGCAGACCACCACGTTGCGGGCGCCGGCGGCCAGCAGCAGCCGCAGCACCGCGTTCCCGGCCGCGCCGGCGCCGGCCATCGTGATCCTGACGTTCTCGATGGACTTGTTCACCACGCGCAGCGCGTTGGTCAGCGCCGCCAGCACGCAGATCGCCGTGCCGTGCTGGTCGTCGTGGAAGACCGGGATGTCCAGCAGCTCGCGCAGCCGGCGCTCGACCTCGAAGCAGCGCGGCGCGCCGATGTCCTCCAGGTTGATGCCGCCGAACCCGGGCGCGATCAGCTGCACCGTGCGGACGATCTCGTCGACGTCCTGGGTGTCGAGGCAGATCGGCCAGGCGTCGATGCCCGCGAACCGCTTGAACAGGGCCGCCTTGCCCTCCATGACCGGCAGCGCGGCCTCCGGCCCGATGTTGCCCAGGCCCAGCACCGCCGACCCGTCGGTGACCACGGCCACCGAGTTGCGCTTGATCGTCAGGCGCCGCGCGTCCTCCTTGTTCCTGGCGATGGCCATCGACACGCGCGCCACGCCCGGGGTGTAGGCCATGGACAGCTCGTCGCGGTTGCGCAGCGGCACCTTCGACTTCATCTCGATCTTGCCGCCGAGGTGCATGAGGAACGTGCGGTCGGAGACCTTGTGGATGACGACGCCCTCGACCGCCTCCAGCTGGTCGACGATGGCCTGCGCGTGGTCGGTGTCACGCGCGGCGCAGGTGACGTCGATGCGGAGCTTCTCGTGGCCCGCGTTGGTGACGTCGAGGGCGGTCACCACGCCTCCGGCCGACTCTACGGCGTGGGTGAGCTGGCTCACGGCCTTGCCGCCTGCGGGCACCTCGAGACGCACGGTTATGGAGTACGACACACTCGGGACGGTCGCCACGTCAATCGCTCCTTCGGGACTGACCAAGAAGTCATCCAAGGATAGGGGGCATCAGGTCAACCCAGTGCCGTCGCTGCGGTGACGATGAGATCGACACACGCGGGGACGGGAATCGTCGTGCTGTCGAGCACAAGGTGATAGTGGCACGGATCACCCGGATCCGCCCGGTAGAAGTGGCGGACGTAGGCCGTCCTGGCCCGGTCGTTGTCCTCGACGACGGCCCGCGCCTCCCGCTCGCTCGTGCCGCTCAGCGTGGCCGTCTGGCGGACCCGGCGCTTCAGCGGCGCGTCGAGCCTGACGTGGAGGGCGCCGGGATGGTCGGCCAGCACCAGGGCGCCGGCGCGGCCCAGGAAGACGCCTCCCTGGGCCAGGGCCATCTCCTTCATCATGCGCTCGGTGCGCCGGACGAACTCCTCGGGCGGCAGCGGCATCGCGCCGGGCACGTACATGTCCACGCCGCCGAAGGTGACCGTGGGCAGCCGGATGGCGCCCGACAGCAGCCTGCCCAGGCCGTGCTCGGCGCGGTCGTCGTGGGCCAGCGCCTCCTCCAGCGTGCAGCCGAGCTCCTTGGCCACGGCGCTGGGGATGGCACGGTCGACGAAGGGCACGCCGAGCCGTTCGGCGACGGCCGGGCCGATGTGGCTGCCGGCCGTGCCGTAGGTCGCGGAGATCGTGACGACCCGCATACCCCCAGGTTAGAACAGGGCGCTCGCCAATGCTCTACGCGCTTTCGCCAAAGATGGGTCGTCTGACGGCAACGCGTCGAAAAGTCCGAGCAAGTGCTTTCTGGCCCGGTCGCGGTCGTCGCCCGACGTGCGCTTGACCACGGCCACGACACGCTCGAACGCCTCGTCGACCGCGCCGGAGAGCATCTCCAGGTCGGCGGCCAGCAGCTGCGCGTCGATGTCGGACGGGTCCTGGAGGCGCCGCTGCACGTCGGCCGGGTCGGCCGCGGAGGTGCGCTTGATCAGGCCGACGCCCGCCAGGCCCATCTTGGCGTCCTCGTCGCCGGGGACGCGGGCCAGCAGGCGCTGGTAGGCCGCCTCGGCCGCGTCGAGGTCGCCCGCGTCGATGGCCTGCTCGGCCGCCACCAGGTCGGGGTCGGCGGGCGGCCCGGCGGGCTCCTGCGGCCCCTCCTCGGCCGCCGGCGGCCGGGCGTCGGGGTTGGCCTGGTAGAACTGCTCGACCGCGCCCATCAGCTCGTCGAGCCAGCGGCGCACCTCCTGCTCGGGCAGCACCTGCTGGAAGCCGGTGACGGCCTGCCCCTGGAAGATGGCCAGCACGGTCGGCACGGCCTGCACCCGCAGCGCCTGCGCGATCTGGGGGCTGGCGTCGACGTTGACCTTGGCCAGCACGGCCCGGCCGCCCAGGTCGCCGATCACCTTCTCCAGCACCGGGCTGAGCTGGGCGCTGCCGGGCGCCCTCGGCGACCACAGGTCGAGCACCACCGGCACGGTCATCGACCGGTCGATGACGTCCGTCGTGAACGTCTCCTCGGTCACGTCGACGACCGAGGCCGAGGTGGCCCCCTGGGGACCGGCGGCCTCCCGCCGGGCCTGGGCCTCCAGTGCCTGTTTGCGCGCGCCCAGGTCCACAGCTCCGTAGAGCGACCCGGGCCTAGAGAAGTCCGCCATGCTCCTCATCTTGCCGCATGGACGGGCCCGCGAAGTCACCCGCCGCCACCCTCAGCGTGCGGAGCTGGTCGAAGATCTGGCGGAGTTCGTCCTCGGCGTACATCGTGAGGCCGAACTCGGCGGCCATCAGGTCGTCGGTGGCCCGGCGCACGACCTCCCTGCCCTTGCCGGTGATCTCGGCCAGCACGCCGCGTCCGTCGCGGGGATTGGGCAGGCGGCAGACGAACCCGGACTTCTCCAGCCTGTCCACCGTGTTCGTGACGCTGGTGGGGTGGACCATGAGCCGTTCGCCGATCTTCCACAGCGGCAGCGAGCCGGTGTGGCTGAAGGTCAGCAGGACCAGGGCCTCGTAGCGGGCGAAGGTGAGGTCGTGGGGTTTCAGCAGCGAGTCGAGCTGCGACAGCAGGATCTGCTGCGCTCTCATGATCGAGGTGACCGCGGCCATCGCGGAGGAAGGCCCGAAGCGGGCACGCCAGCTCTCCGCGGCGCGGTCGATGGGATCGAACGGCAGATTGAGCGGCTTCGGCTGGGACACAGCGCTACGGTAGCGTGCCTCTCGTCCCGGTTTCGTCGGGCTACCTGGAGCGACAGGCTTCACCGCTTGACCAAGAATCCGACCGTCAATCATCACGCTCCGTTATGGTTCTCTCACGTAAGGTGACGCGGAAGCCAAGTCCATCTGCCGTGGGGACGGGTCTGGGCTGGCATTCTTCCGCTTTGCCGAGGGCACGGGGGGTGCTTGGTGAACATCAACGGGATACAGGGTGCGTGAGCACTCGGGCGTTACACGCGAGGAGCTGAAGCACAGCGCGGCCGTGACAGTGGCGGTGCTGCTCGCTCTCGGCCTGGTCGCGGCGTGGAACGTCCTGATACCCGGCGTCGACGCGTGGGAGAACATCCTGGCCGCGGTCATCGGCTCGCTGCGGATGACCGGGCCGGTGGCGGCCGCGTTCGCCGCGTGGGTGGCGTTGCGCAAGCGGCGCGCCCTGCGCGGGCGGTCGCTCACGACGTGGCGGGCGCTCAAGGCGCCGCTGGCGATCGTGGTGGTGGTGCTGGGCTCGTTCGGCGCGACGGTGCTGGTGCTGGCGGTCAAGACCGTGCTCACCGACCAGGCGGGGCGGCTCAGCCTGTCCGGCCTGGGCATGGGCATGGCGGGCCTGGCGCTCTACGCGGTGATCGGGTGGGTGGCCGGCTGGGTCGTGCCCAAGGCGCTCACGCCGCCGATCACGGGGCTGGCCTGCTACGTCGCCTTCTCCTGGCTGGCCGACGACCGGGGGCTGGCCGACCGGCTGGTGCCGGGCACGGGCGAGCCGTACGACCTGTTCCAGGGGCTGGGCGGGGCGCCGTTCTTCGACCAGACGATCTGGCTGCTCGGCATCACCTGCGCGCTGCTGCTCGGCTGGGCGGCGCTGGTGACCAGGCAGGCCCTGGTGCTGGCGTGCGCGCTGCTGGCCGTGCTGGCCGCGGGCATGGGCGTGTCGCGGATGCTGGCCCATCCCAAGCCGGCCGCGGCCGAGGACATCGCCTACGCCTGCCAGGAGTGGCCGATCACGGTCTGCCTGCACCCCGGGATGCGGGCCGGGCAGACCGAGCTGGGCGCGGTGTTCACGCAGATCGCCTCGCGCCTGGCCGGCACGCCGGCCGCGTTCACGCGGGTGGAGCAGCGGCCGCTGGACGAGCCGCTGAAGCCCTCCAACGGCCTGGCGCCGATCCACGTGCCCGACCTGTCAGCGGGGTTCGCCGAGGAGGCGGCCTACGAGTACATCGACGCGCTGGCCGCCCGCTGCCCCGGCACGCCGGCCGACGGCTACCGGGAGATCGTGATGGCCTGGCTGCGCGGCGAGCCGCTGCCCGGTGGCCCGCTGCCCGAGCACCAGTACGCCGCGTCCTGGTTCTCCGGTCTCGACGAGCACCAGCGCAGGGAGTGGCTGCGCATGTTCTACAGCGACTTCCAGGCGTGCCGCCTGTCCAGCACGCACTTCGGCGGCGGTCCGGCCCCCACCGCCGTCATCACGCCCCCCACCGGCGCCACGCCCGAGAGCAGCCACGTCTACCCGGTCTATCCCGACCCCGGCACGGCGGGCACCACCGGCTGAGGACGAAGATGTCACCCCGCGGGTGGCACTGATGATCGCCGAGCGGGTAGTCATGCCCCATGACGACTTCCCAGACGACGTCGCCGGACCTGGCTCCCCGGCGGCGGCGCAGGTGGCGATACGCGGCGGGGTTCCTCGTCCTGGCGGTCCTGCTCGTGGTGGGCGGCCGGCTGGCCTGGACCTGGCTCAACCCGTTCGGAGAGCAGACCGTCGACCGCAGCCAGCCGGTGCTGCTGCAGTCCATCAAGGACCTCAGCCGGTTCGAGGCGGCCACGGGCACCTTCCAGGTCGTCGTCGACCTGGAGAAGGACGCCAACTTCCTGCCCGACGCGGTCAAGGGCACCCGCACGCTGTTCGTGGGCGCGGGCGGCGTCGACGCCTACGTCGACTTCTCGGCCATGGGGGCGGGCGCGGTGACCGTGAACAAGGAGCGCACCGAGGCCACCGTCCGCCTCCCGCGCGCCCAGTTGGAGAAGCCCAACCTGGACAACAGCCGCTCGTACGTGTTCGCCCAGCAGCGCGGCCTGCTCGACCGCGTCCAGGACTTCCTGTCGGGCTCCCCGGGCGACCAGCGCGAGCTCTACCTGCTGGCGGAGAAGAAGATCACCGAGGCGGCCGTGGCCAGCGACCTGCGGGCGCGGGCCGACGCCAACACCAGAGCGATGCTCACCGGCATGCTCAAGTCGCTCGGGTTCGCCAAGGTGACCGTGAAGTTCACCGACGCGCCCTGACGCGCCTCCTTACCCTGCCTGCGGGCCGCTCCACCTCGGGTGGGGCGGCCCGTCCGCGTTCCCGCCTAGGTATGCCGAGGCGTCCTTAGTCCATGGGCGTGTCTGCCTAAGTACCTCCCTACCTGCCCGAACCCCGGCAGATAGGACATCCGCCCGATGTGGCGGGAGGGGCCTTAGGAGGAGTCTTAAGAGTGCAGGGAACAAGGAAACACGAACAGCGGGAGCATCGGATGAACGCCGAACTCGAGTACTCCGTCATGCAGCACCACGCCGCCGAACTCCGTCGGGCCGCCGCCGAGCAGCGGCGCGTACGGGAAGCGCTGAAGGGACAGCGTTCCGAGCGTCGCCACCGCTCGGTCTTCGCCAAGTTCCTGGCTTCATGACCGTCCACAAGCAGCCCGGCCGCAACCTCCCTCGCGGCCGGGCTGAGATGCCCCCTTAGGGGGCGCGTCCGGCGCCGGATTCCTGGCCGGCGCGAGCGCAGCGTCAGCGACACCCCGGTCCCGTTCCTGGTCGGACCGGGGTTTCGCGCGTTCACGCCGTACGTCGCGGGGGCTCGTACGGCGTGGGCAGGACACTGACGGAAGATGTCAGGGATCGGCGCATACCGTCCGGGCATGGACAACAGCTTCGACTTCTTCGTCGGCACCTGGACCTCACGGCAGCGACGGCTGCGCAAGGCGCTGGCCGGCAGCGACGAATGGTACGAGTTCACCGGCCGCACCAGGTGCTGGAGCGTCCTGGACGGCGCGGGCAACATCGACGAGGTCACCTTCCCCAGCGAGGGCTCGGCCGGGGTCACCCTGCGCCTGTACGACAAGGCGGCCGGCACCTGGTCGCTCTACTGGGCCGGCAGCGCCACCGGCATGTCCCTGCCGCCCGTCGTGGGCCGCTTCGACGACACCGGAGTCGGCTTGTTCACCTGCGACGACGTGTACGACGGCAGGCCGATCAAGGTCGCCTACGTCTGGTCGGACATCACCGCCGAGTCGTGCCGATGGGAGCAGCGCTTCTCCCCCGACGGCGGGACGACCTGGGAGACCAACTGGACGGCGGACTTCACCCGCGCCTCCTGAATCCTTTTCGGGGGTCGGCGCCTCTCATGTCCGTACAACGGAACGAGACAATGGGAGACCATCATGGTGATCGCCATCGCGGCCGGCGCTGCGGCCGTACTGATCTGCACGTGCGTCGTCGTACTGCGGCGAAGGAGCAAGGAACGTGGCTGACCCGCAGCGCCTCGGCACGGCCGCCGCGCCCGGCGCCCCGGCGCCGGCGCCGGCCGGCGGCGGGCGCGCCTGGTCGGACGAGCAGCTGATCAACGCGGCCCGGGCCGGCGACGCCGACTCGATCGCCGCGCTGGTGTCGGGCGCCCACCCGCACGTGCGGCGCTTCGCCCACACGCTGTGCGCCACGCCGGAGGACGCCGAGGACGCCGCCCAGGAGGCGCTGATCGTCCTGTACCGCAAGATCGGCACCCTGCGCGCGTCCGGAGCGCTGGCCTCGTGGATGTTCCGGATCATCCGCAACGAGTGCATCAGGCGGGCCCGCCTGATGCTGCGTCCTGAACCGCCCGCGCCCACCTCGGCCGCCGCGCAGTCGGCCGAGGAGGAGATGTTCGAACGGCTGGAGGCCGCGCGGGTGGCCGAGGCCATCGCGGCACTCCCCGCCGACCAGCGGCGGGTGCTCATCATGCGGGACGTCCAGGGACTCAGCGGCCGCATGGTCGCCGACGCCCTCGGGCTGAGCGTCCCGGCGATGAAGTCCCGCCTGCACCGCGCCCGTGCGACCGTGCACGGCCTGCTGTCCCAAGGAGCCCTCCATGACTGAGCCCACCGCGGGGACGTCACTGCCCCGTCACCTGGCCCGCGGCGCGCTGGGCTTCGGCGCGCTGATCGCCTCGATCGCGCTGATCCCGTGGACCGGGCCGGTCAGCCTGGTGCTCGCCGTCCCCGGCGCGATCGCCCTGCGCGGGTGCCCGGCGTGCTGGGTGATGGCGCTGGTGCAGCTCGTCTCGATGGGACGCATGCAGCGCCAGTGCACCGACGGCGTGTGCGAGCTGGTCCCGGCGGGCGGGCGGCACACGGGCAAGGGCGCGGCTCATTGACCGCGCCCTGACCGGCGACCGCGCACAGGGGGCAGGAGACAGGCCCACCCGACGACAGCGACGGGGTGGGGCCTGGACGGGTCAGGGCACGCGGATGATCAGCGCGTCGCCCTGCCCGCCGCCGCCGCACAGGCCGGCCGCCCCGAGGCCGCCGCCCCGCCGCTTCAGCTCGTACGCCAGCGTCAGCACGATCCGCGCCCCCGAGGCCCCGATCGGGTGCCCGAGCGCGATGCCGCCGCCGTTGACGTTCACCTTGTCCAGCGGCACGCCGAGCTCCTTGGCCGACTGCAGGACCACGCTCGCGAACGCCTCGTTGATCTCGATCAGGTCGAGGTCGTCGGCGGTCAGCCCCTGCTTGGACAGCGCGTGCTTGATGGCGTTGGCCGGCTGCGACTGCAGGGACGCGTCGGGCCCGGCCACGTTGCCGTGCCGGCCGATCTCCGCCAGCCACGGCAGCCCGAGCTCCTCGGCCTTGGCCTTCGACATGACCACCACGGCGCAGGCGCCGTCGGAGATCTGCGAGGCCGACCCGGCCGTGATGGTGCCGTCGGCGGCGAAGGCCGGGCGCAGCTTGGCCAGCGTCTCGGCGGTGGTGTCGCCGCGGATGCCCTCGTCCTCGCGGACGATCACCGGCTCGCCGCGGCGCTGCGGGATCTCGACCGGGACGATCTCCTCCTCGAAGACGCCGTTCTTGGTGGCGGCGGCGGCGAGCTGGTGGGAGCGGGCCGACAGGGCGTCCTGCTCGTCGCGGGCGATGCCGAGCCGGGCGTTGTGCCGCTCGGTCGACTCGCCCATCGCGCACTGGTCGAAGGCGCAGAACAGGCCGTCGTGGGCCATGGAGTCGACCACCTCGGAGCCGCCGTACTTGACGCCCTTGCGCAGCCCCGGCAGCAGGTGGGGGGCGTTGGTCATGGACTCCATGCCGCCCGCGACCACGATGTCGAACTCGCCGGCGCGGATGAGCTGGTCGGCCAGGGCGATGGCGTCGAGGCCCGACAGGCAGACCTTGTTGACCGTCAGCGAGGGCACGGTCATCGGGATGCCGGCCTTGACGGCGGCCTGGCGGGAGGGGATCTGGCCCGCGCCCGCCTGGAGCACCTGACCCATGATCACGTACTCGACGGCCTCGGGGGCCACTCCGGCACGTTCCAGGGCGGCCTTGATGGCGATGCCACCCAGTTCCACGCCGGACAGCCCGGACAGGGCGCCGAGCAACTTGCCGATGGGGGTACGAGCTCCGGCGACGATGACGGAACTGGACATTGGCGGCGGCCTCCTGTGCTCACGAGGGGTTCTTTGACACCATACCCACGAGTAGGAGCTCGCCCGCTATGGAGGTAGGCCACACAATGTTCATGCGCATCGACCACATCGGGATCGCCTGCCACGACCTGGAGGAGAAGATCGCGTTCTTCTCGGAGACGTTCGAGCTGACCGTCGTGGCCCGCGAGGTCAACGAGGCGCAGGGCGTCAAGGAGGCGATGCTGCACATCGCCGACGGCGAGGGCGGGGGCTCCTACATCCAGCTGCTGGAACCGCTTTCCGACGACTCGCCCGTGGGGAAATTCCTCGCCAAACGGGGCGAAGGTGTCCACCATGTGGCATTTGGGGTTTCCGACGTCGCCGAGGCCATGACTAAGATCAACGAGAAGGGCGTGAGGGTGCTGGACGAACGTCCGCGGCACGGTTCGATGGGGTCACAGATCGCGTTCCTGCACCCCAAAGATGTGGGAGGAATGCTCACCGAGTTGGTCCAAGCGGCCTCGCGCTAGCAAACGGAAATTTCGTACATAAGTAACTAGTCACGCAGAAAGCTGGACGGGGCCCGAAGGTGGCACCAGCGGAGTACGCTGGCTTCCCACCGGACAGGGAGCCTGCCGCGAGGCACAGGCTCCTGGCTCGGCTGCCCCGAACCCCCCGTCCGGCCCGTGTAGCCGTCTCGACAACCCAGGATCGAGCCTCCATGCAGTCCGACATCGACGCCCAGCTCAACAACTTCTTCGAGGACGCCCCGGCACGCGAGTTCGACGTCGTGCTCAGGGGCTACGACCGGCACCAGGTGCACGACCACCTCAAGCAGCTCGACCTGGAGCTACGCCAGTCCAGGGAGCAGGTCACCAACCTGCAGCGCGATCTGTCCGACTCCCAGCGCCAGCTGCAGGAGCAGGAGCGTCCGACGTACTCCGGTCTCGGCGCCCGCATCGAGCAGTTGCTGCGCCTGGCCGAGGAGCAGGCCACCGAGCTCGTGCAGGCCGCCCGGACCGAGGCCAACGAGATCAAGGCCGCCGCCAAGGTCGAGGCCGCCGACCTGCGGGCCGCCGCCGAGGCCGAGGCAGCCGAGAAGCGGGCCCAGGCCACGCGGGAGAGCGACGACATGCGCTCCACCGCCGAGCGGGACGCCGAGGAGATCCGCTCCACCGCCCGCCGCGAGGCCGACGAGCTGACCAACACCACCGAGCGCGAGGCCGCCAAGCTGCGGGCCACCGCCGACCACGAGGTGGCCGAGAAGCGGGCCGACGCCGAGCGCGAGATCGCCAAGCTGCGCACCACCACCGAGCGCGAGGTGGCGCAGCTGCGCGCCTCGACCAAGCGCGAGCGCGACGAGGTGCTGACCACCGCCAAGCGGCAGGCCGACGAGATGCGCGCGCAGGCTCAGCGGGTGCTGGAGGAGTCGGAGGCCAAGCGGGCCCAGGACGAGGCGGAGTTCGAGATCCAGCTCGCCTCCCGCCGGGAGGAGGCCGAGCGCCAGGAGGCCGAGCGCCACGCCACCGCCCAGGCCAACACGCAGAAGATGGTCGCCGAGGCCGAGCAGCGGGCCGCCACGGCCGAGTCGCGCGCCACGAAGGCCACCCAGCAGGCCGAGCAGACGCGCCGCGAGGCCGACCTGCACGCCAAGCAGCTCGTCGCCAACGCCCGCAAGAGCGCCGAGACGATCATGTCGGAGGCCAAGACCAGCGCCGAGACGATCGTCACCGAGGCGAAGAACGACGCCGAGCGCACCCGCACCACGATGCAGCGTCAGGTCGACGAGCTGACCAGGCAGCGAGACAGCATCACCAGCCACCTGGCCCAGCTGCGCCAGCTGCTCGGCGGCGCCGCCCTGCCGGGCCTGGAGCCGGAGCCCGCGGTCGCCGCGGCCCCGGCCAAGCCGGCCATCGCCGCGCCGGCCGCCGAGCCGGTCGCGCCGCCCACGACGCCCGCTCCCAAGGTCGAGGCCAAGAGCGAGGACGACGCGGAGTGGTGGCAGGAGTGACGGCGGGCTAGACGGGAGACCGCACACGGGGGCAGCGAACGGCTGGAGAGAGAGCCTGGTGACCTTGGGTCGCTAGGCTCTCTTTCTGTTTCCCGACACCTCCCGTCCCCCTAGGAGCCCCCCGTGTCCGCAGAAGCCGAGCCCAGGACCGCCGAGGAGGCCGAGGCGCCCCGGGAGCCCGGTCCCGCCGAGGAGCAGGGGCCCGCCGAGGAGCCGGCGCCGTACGGGCTGCCGGGCAAGCCGTTCGCCCGCGGGCCGTTCCTGTTCGGGCTGGTGGGCGGGCTGGGCGTGCTGACCGCCATCGCGCTCGCGCAGATGATCGAGAAGTCGCTCAGCACGATCATCCTCATCGTCGTGGCGATGTTCCTGGCCGTGGGCCTCAACCCGGCGGTCGAGGCGTTGCAGCGGCGCGGCCTGGGCAGGCGGCCGGCGATCTCGATCGTGTTCACCGGGGTGGTCGTGGCGTTCGCGCTGTTCGGCCTGGCCGTGGTGCCGCCGGTCAGCCAGCAGTTGTCGGAGTTCATCGCGGCCGTGCCCGGCTACATCACCGATCTGAGCAACCATCCGACGGTCCGCCAGATCGAGGCCGAGTACCACGTGCTGGCGCAGGTGCGCCAGTTCGTGACCAGCACGCTCGGGCCCGCGCTGGCCAGCGGCATCATGGGCGCGGGCCTGGTGGTGCTCAACGGCGTGTTCACCACCGTGACGCTGCTGGTGCTCATGCTGTACTTCCTCGGCTCGCTGCACACGATCAAGGAGTACCTGCTCAAGCTCGTCCCGGCCTCGCGCCGGCCGCGTACGACGGCCATCACCGAGCAGATCCTCACCGGCATCGGCGGCTACGTCGCGGGCAACGTGCTCATCTCGGTCATCGCGGGCGTGCTGACCTGGATCTTCCTGTCGATCGCCGGGGTGCAGTACGCGCTCGCGCTCGCCCTCGTCGTGGCCCTGACCGACCTGATCCCGCTGGTGGGCGCCACGATCGGCGCGGTGCTGGTCACCGGGGTCGCGCTGCTGCAGTCGCTGCCCGCCGGCATCGCCTGCGCCATCTTCTTCGTGGTCTACCAGCAGATCGAGAACTACTTCATCTACCCCAGGGTGATGAAGCGCTCGGTGGACGTGACGCCCGCCGTGACGGTGATCGCCGCGCTGTTCGGCGGCGCCCTGCTCGGCATCGTCGGAGCGTTGCTGGCGATCCCGGTGGCCGCCGCCATCGCGCTGATCATCCGGGAGATCGTGCTGCCCCGCCAAGCTCGGTCCTGAGGAACTCGGCCACCGTCGCGTTGAACGCCTCCGGCTGCTCGACCGCGCTCAGGTGACCGGCCTTGGGGATGACCTCCAGCCTGCCCTCGGGCGCGGCCCGTGCCATGGCCTCGGCGTCGGCGGGCGGTGACAGCTCGTCCTCCTCCCCCACGACGATCAGCAGGGGCACCTTCAGCTCGCCCAGCGTGCCGAAGGAGTCGGGACGCGCGGCCATGGCCCGTTGCGCCCAGGCCACGGCCCCCGGCGGGGCCGACTGCACCAGACCCTTGACCCGGCCGAACACCATGGCCCTGCGTTCCTTGGTCGTGGGCCCGATGAGCGCCGGCAGCACCTCGCTGACCAGCACCTCGCTCCCCTCGTCCAGCACGGCGCGGGCGATGCGTTCCCGGTTGTCCCTGGCGGCGGGCGGGTCGGTGCCGGCCTTGGTGTCGGCCAGGACCACGCCCAGCACCCGGTCGGGATGCCGGCGGCAGAACGCCATGGTCACGTAGCCGCCCATCGACAACCCGCCGACCACCGCCCGGTCGATGCCCTCGTCGTCGAGCAGCCGGGCGACGTCGTCGGCCATCAGATCGAGGGAGGGCTCGTCGTCGCCCAGCCTGGAGCCGCCGAACCCGCGCAGGTCGGGGGTGATGACCCGGCAGACCGTCGACAGCCCTTCGCGCTGGGCCAGCCACATCGCCGACGACAGCGGGAACGCGTGAAGCAGCACAACCGGGAGTCCGCTCCCGGCCGATCTCGTGTAGAGCTGCACGGACCACACGGTAGCCGGGTTCACGGAGACATTCACTTATTGACCTATGCCGGTATACCGGGATAAGCCCGACCGCTTCCGGACGTTGCCCTGCGGCGGTCCCAGCACGCACAATCCAGGCGAGGTGATAGCGATGGCCGGAATTCGTCCCGCCCTCCCCGACGCCACCAACAACGCCTTCCTGCAGGAGGCGCTGAACGAGGTCAACGCCCACCGGGCCAAGCACCACGCGCCCCCGCTCACGATGGACCCGCTGCTGGTCGGGTACGCCAGGTCCAGGGCCGCCTCGCGCTCCGAGCACGAGGGCCTGAGCGCCGGGCACGACGGCCTGCGCGCGGGCACCGGCGAGAGCCTCTTCTGGCACCCCGGTGACGCCACCGCCGGGGACGCGGTCGCCGCCTGGCACGACCGGGCGGCCGGTGACGGCCGGGCGGAGGCCGCCGGCGACTTCGGCCGGCTCGTCCGGGCGGGCACCACCAGGATGGGCGCCGGCCGCGTGGCGGGCAACGGCGGCCGGTCGTTCGAGACGTACGTCGTCTTCGTGTTCGAGCCACCGGGCGAGCCCGGGGCCGTCTGAGGCCCCCGGCGCACGAGGGCTCAGCCGATCGCGGTGGCCCCGCCGTCGACGAACAGCACCTGCCCGGTCATGTACGCCGACGCCTCCCCGGCCAGGAACACGGCCGGCTGGGCCATCTCCTCCGGCGTGCCCCAGCGCCGCATGGGCACGCCAGCGACCGTGGCCGCGGCGGCGGCCTCGTCCTGCCACAGGTTGCGGTTGAGGTCGGTGGCCGTCCAGCCGGGGCACAGGGCGTTGACCCGGACGCCCGCCGGCGCCCACTCGGCCGCGAGCGTCTTGGTCAGGGCCACCAGCCCGGCCTTGGCGGCGGCGTACGGGGCGAGCAGCGGAGCGCCGCGCGCCGCCACCGAGGCCACGTTGATCATCGAGCCGGAGCCGCGGCCCAGCAGGTGGGGCGCGACGGCGTGGCAGACGGCCATGGCGGAGTCGAGGTTGAGCCGCATCAGCTTGTCCCAGCCGGACAGGCGCAGGTCCTTGAACTCGACCAGGAAGTTCGAGCCGCCGGCGTTGTTGACGACGACGTCGAGGTGCCCGAGCCCGTCGATCGAGGCGGCGACGGCCGCGGCGGCCGCCTCGCGGTCGGTGAGGTCGGCCGGGATCACGACGGCCCGCCTGCCGAGCGCCTGGACCTCCTTGGCCACCTCGGCGAGGGGCTCGGCCGACCTGCTGACCAGGGCGACGTCGGCGCCCGCCGCGGCGTAGGCGAGCGCGATGGCCCGCCCGATGCCCTTCGACGCCCCGGTGACCAGAGCCGTCCTGCCGGACAGGTCGAACGCGCCCACACTGCCTCCTCGCTCGGAACCGAACAAGATTCTACAAATCTTGCCCGGCCCGCGCTATGCCCGTACCGCCCCAAATCACGACAGGACGGGCGCCGCTGGCGCGGCCGGAGCCTGCGGCGCGGCGGGCAGCCTCGCCCCTCGCGGCAGCAGCGACTCGCACGCCCTGACCGCCGCCCCGTACGTCGCCGACAGCGCGTCCACCCACTCGCCGTCGACGCTGAGGTTGATCAGCCCGTCCTCGGAGACGGTGACCCCGGGAAAGTCCGGCAGCCCGTGCGCGCGCACGCAGGCGGTGAACGCCTTCCCGCCGTCGCCCGGCCCGCTCTCCCCGTACGACGCCGCCGCCCCGCCCGCCACGGCGGCGAAGCCCAGGGCGGCCAGGGCCACCCGCCTGATGGTCGAACCCTTCATGATGACTCCTCCGTTTCGTCCGACGCTCCCAGCGAACCCCGCCCCCGGTTACCGCCCGGGAACGACGGCGGTTACCCCGCTGTAACCCCGCTCTGGGCATGCTGGGCGGACCATGAGGGTGCTGATCGTCGAAGACCACGAGGAGCCCGCCCACACCGTCGCCGCCGGCCTGCGCCGCGAGGGCATGGCCGTCGACGTGGCGCTGGACGGGCCCGCCGGGCTGGAACGCACGTCCGTCAACGACTACGACGTGGTCGTGCTCGACCGCGACCTGCCCGGCCTGCACGGCGACGACGTGTGCCGCAGCCTGGCCGCCGGCGGCCATCCGGCGCGCGTGCTGATGCTCACCGCCGCCGGGACCATCGACGACCGGGTGAGCGGGCTGGGCATCGGGGCCGACGACTACCTGCCCAAGCGGTGGCCACCGGTGTGCGGGCGGGCCTGGCCACGCTCAGCGTCGCCAACAGCGGCCCGGTGATCCCGCCCGACCGGGTCGCGACGCTGCTCCAGCCGTTCCAGCGGCTGGCGGGCGGCCGCCGGGCGGTCGGCGACGGGCTGGGGCTCGGCCTGTCGATCGTCGCCGCCGTCGTCCAGGCCCATCGCGGCACGCTGGAGGTGGTCGCGCGGCCGCAGGGCGGGCTGGAGGTGACCGTCAGATGTCCGTCGGCAGCGGGTACGTCTCCGGATTGACCCGCCGGACGATCTCGTTCAGCACGATCCGGACATAGGGCTCGCCCACCCACAGGTGCTTGGCGCCGTCGACCCCGATGACCTCGGCCTGCGGCACCCTGGCGAAGCGCCGCCGGGCCTCCTCCGGACGCAGGTAGTCGTCGAACTCGGGCACCATCGCCACCAGCGGCCGGCCGAACCGGGCCCAGGCGTCGAGGTCGTCGTCGGTGGCCCTGTGGAGCGGCGGCGAGAGCAGGATCGCCCCCTCGACCAGGGGGTCGTGGGCCCACTTCAGGGTCAGCTCGGTGCCGAAGGACCAGCCCACCACCCACACCCGCGGCAGGTCGTTGAACTCGGCGTACTCCAGCGCCGCCGCCACGTCGAACCGCTCGCCCTCGCCGCCGTCGAACGCGCCCCCGGAGGTGCCGCGCTCGGAGCTGGTGCCGCGCGTGTTGAAGCGCAGCACGGCGAGGTCGGCGAGCGCGGGCAGCCGGTTGGCGGCCTTCTTGTAGACGTGGCTGTCCATGAACCCGCCGTGGGTGGGCAACGGGTGCAGGGTCACCAGGGTCGCCACTGGCGGCCGGTCGAGGGGCTGGGCCAGCTCGCCGACCAGGGTCAGGCCGTCGGCCGTCTGCAGTTCGATCGGCTCACGCCTGGCGGGCAGCACGGTGGCCGCGCGAATCTCCACGGGGGTCCTCCTAGTAGCGGCTGCGGCCGGGGCCGCGGTCGAGTCTCTTGCGCCAGCAGGCCGGATGCCAGTGGCGGCGCTCCTCGTCGCCGCCCGGCCAGTCGGGCCAGGCGACCAGGTGCGGCCTGCCGCCCAGGATCTCCTGGTCGCAGCCGGGGCAGCGGTAGGTCTTGGTCGAGGACGCGCCCGTGAGCATGCGCACCTTCCAGTCGCCGTCCGGCCATTGCTCCACCTTGTCGTTGCCGGTGGGAAGGCCGAGCGGGCGGGAGTCGTCCCTCCGGCGGGCGCGGCGGGGGCTCATGAGCGGGGGAACTCGCTCACACCGGCCGTGACGAGCTGGTCGAGCAGGGGGGCGGGGGCGAAGGCGGGCTCGCGGTACTCGGCGTACAGGGCCCTGAGGCCGTCGCGGACCCTGGCCAGGCCGAGGTAGCCCAGCATCTCGAACGGGCCGGCCGGGTAGCCGCAGCCCAGCCGCATGGCGGCGTCGATGTCGGCGATGGAGGCGTAGCCGGAGTCGTACATGCGGACGGCGTCGTTGAGGTAGGGGAACAGCAGCGCGTCGGCCACGAACCCGGCCCGGTCCTTGCACGAGACGGGCACCAGACCGGCGACCCGCATCAGGTCGCGCGCCGCCTTGGCGGCCCCCGGCGAGGTGAGCGCGGTGCCGGCCAGCTCGGCCACCTTGTCGCCGACGACGTGCACGCCGACCATCCTGGTGGGGTCGGACAGGCGCACGGCGTGCTCGATCACCGGACGGTCGGTGCAGCGCAGCACGGTGTCGGGCGCGTCGGACGGCCCGAACCCGGAGGCCCGCAACCGCTCACCGAGCCCGTGGACGTCGGGCCCGTCGATGCCGAACGTGATGACCGTGGACTTCTCCGGCTCCTTGGGCGGCTCCTGCGGCCCGTAGAAGCCGTGGCCGCTCTTGCGGCCGAGCCGCCCGGCGGTGACCAGCTCGCGCAGCAGCGGCGAGGGCGCGTGCCGGCGGTCGCGCGTCTCGTCGAACAGCACCTCCATCACCTCGTACGCGGTGTCGAGCCCGATCAGGTCGAGCAGCGCGAACGGCCCCATCGGCAGCCCCACGCCCAGCCGCATCGCGTCGTCGATGCCGTCGCGCGTGGCGATGCCCAGCTCCAGCAGGACGGCGGCGTGGTTCAGATAGGGCAGCAGCAGCCGGTTGACCACGAACCCGGCCCGGTCGCCCGCAGGTACGGCGGTCTTGCCCAGCCGCCCGGCCAGCTCGCAGATCTCGGAGACCACTCCGGGCGCGGTCACCACCGTGCCCACCACCTCGACCAGCCGCATCACCGGCGCCGGGTTGAAGAAGTGCATGCCGACCACGCGCCCGGGCCGGCCCGTGGCGGCGGCGACGGCGGTGACCGGCAGCGAGGAGGTGTTGGTGGCCAGCACCGTCTCGGGCTTGCAGATCCGGTCGAGGTCCTGGAACAGCGAGATCTTCAGGTCGAGCACCTCGGGGATCGCCTCGATCACGAGGTCGGCCTCGCGCAGGTCCTCGCGCGAGGTGGTCAGCGTGACGCGCCCCAGGATCTCGGCCCGCTGGCCGTCCGTCAGCTTGCCCCGGTCGGCCGCCCTGGCCGTGGAGCGCTCGACGTGCCCGCGCCCTCTGGCCAGCGCCTCGACGTCGGCCTCGACGCCGATCACCCGGAGCCCGGCACGCGCGAAGACCTCGGCGATCCCGGCGCCCATCGTGCCGAGCCCGACAACTCCCACCGTTTCAAACGCCATGCGACCAGTTTTCCAGAGCCGCTAAGGTGGACCGTCATGCGGCTGGTCATCGCGCGGTGCAGCGTGGATTACATCGGACGGCTCACGGCGCATCTGCCGATGGCGCCGAGGCTCGTCCTCATCAAGGCGGACGGGAGCGTCAGCATCCACGCCGACGACCGCGCCTTCAAACCGCTCAACTGGATGAATCCTCCGTGCAAGCTCAAGGAGGACGGCGAGACCTGGACGGTCACCCACGGCAAGACCGGCGAGAAGCTGGTCCTGACCATGGCGGAGATCATCCACGACTCCAGCCACGAGCTGGGCGTCGACCCCGGCCTGATCAAGGACGGCGTGGAGGCCCACCTCCAGGAGCTGCTGGCCGAGCACATCACGACCCTGGGCGAGGGCTACTCGCTGATCCGCCGCGAGTACATGACGGCCATCGGGCCGGTCGACATCCTGTGCCGCGACGCGCTGGGCGCGACGGTGGCCATCGAGATCAAGCGGCGCGGCGAGATCGACGGCGTCGAGCAGCTCACCCGCTACCTGGAGCTGCTCAACCGCGATCCGCTGCTCGCGCCGGTGCGCGGGGTGTTCGCCGCGCAGGAGATCAAGCCGCAGGCGCGCGTGCTGGCCGCCGACCGGGGCATCGACTGCGTCACCCTCGACTACGCCGCCCTGCGCGGCATCGAGCCGGAGAACCCGACCCTCTTCTAGCTCCTCCCGGCCTCGTAGCGGGCCGGGACTTCCCATGGTCTGACATTCCTGTGTTGACACGTCTCTCATGGACGTTCTAGTTTCGACCTATCGAGATTGGAGTGTTCATGGACGTTCCCGCGTATCTCAGCGGCGACCTGGCGCCGGTCCCCGACGAGATCGAGGCGCACGACCTGGAGGTCACGGGCGCGCTGCCCGCCGAGCTGACCGGGCGCTACTTCCGCAACGGGCCCAACCCGCGGCCGGGCGAGGATCCCGGCCACTGGTTCGCCGGGCACGGCATGCTGCACGGCGTCCGCCTGCGGGACGGGCGGGCCGAGTGGTACCGCAACCGGTGGGTGCGGACCAGCAAGTTCACCGACGACGCGCCGTTCGTCTCCGACACCGGCGTCGATCTCGCCGCGGTGACCGCCAACACGCACGTCGTCCGGCACGCCGGGCGCATCCTGGCGCTCGTGGAGAACGGCCTGCCGCACGAGGTGACGCCCGAGCTGGCCACCGTGGGCCCGTGCGACTTCGGCGGACGGCTGACCACCGCGATGACCGCCCACCCCAAGCACGACCCGCTCACCGGCGAGCTGCACTTCTTCGGCTACGGGTACTTCCCGCCGTTCCTCACCTACCACCGGCTCTCGGCCGCCGGCGAGCTGGTGGAGAGCAGGGAGATCGAGGTGCCGGGGCCGACGATGATGCACGACTTCGCCGTCACCGAGCACCACCTGATCTGGCTGGACCTGCCGGTGGTGTTCGACCTGAACCGCGGCGGCATGCCGTACGCGTGGGAGGACGACTACGGCGCCAGGATCGGCGTCACCCCCCGGACGGGCGGCCCGACCCGCTGGTTCGACGTCGACCCCTGCTACGTCTTCCACGTCGGCAACGCCTGGGAGGACGAGCGGGGGCGCGTCGTCCTGAACGCCGCCCGCTACTCCCCCGGCGCGTGGTCGGCCGTCTGGAAGCAGATCGGCGGCGCCGCCGACCCGGCCCGGCACGCGGGCGCCGCCGGCGCGGCCGCCCTGCACCGCTGGATCCTCGACCCGGCCACCGGCACGGCCACGGAGGAGGCGCTGGACGACCGCGGCGTGGAGTTCCCCACGTTCAACGAGGACCTGCTCGGCCGGCCCAGCCGCCACCTGTACACGGTGGGCGCCGACGCCGTCGTCAAGTACGACCTGCGCGACGGTTCCGCCCAGGTCAGGAAGACCGGCGGCGCCACCGGCGAGGCGGTGTTCGTGCCGGCCGAGGGGGCCGCGGGCGAGGACGAGGGGTGGCTGCTGTCGATCGTCACCTCCGGGGAGTCGTCCGAGCTGCTGGTGCTGGACGCGAGCGACCTGTCCGGCGTCGCGTCGGTGCGGCTGCCCAGGCGGGTGCCGGCGGGCTTCCACGGCTCGTGGTTCGCGGAGGGCTGACCGGTGGAGATCAGGCAGTCCGACGACTTCGACGCCGCCGGCGACGCGCTGGCCAGGGCCTTCCACGACGATCCGGTGGTCGGCTGGCTGCTGCCCGGCGGTCGCGGCGCGGCGGGGATGTTCACCACGATCGCCCGTCACATGCACGCGTTCACCGATACGGCGCTCAGCGGGGGCGGCGCCGTGGCGGGGGTCGCGCTGTGGGACCCGCCGGGCCACCGGCCCGACGCGGAGGCGGGCGTGCCCGGCCTGGTGGCGGCCATGGGCGACCGGGTGCGCCAGGGCCTGCTGCTGGAGGAGGAGTTCGCCCGGCACAAGCCGGAAGGCCCCTACTGGTACCTGGCCCAGCTCGGCACCGTGCCCGAGCTCCAGGGCACCGGCGTGGGCGGCGCGCTGCTGCGCGCGGGCCTGGCCAGGTGCGGCGGCCTGCCCGTCTACCTGGAGAGCAGCAAGGAGTCGAACGTGCCCTTCTACGAGCGGTTCGGGTTCGCGGTCACCGAGCGGTTCACGCTGCCGGACGGGCCGCCGGTGTGGGGGATGCTGCGTCCGCCCCGGAGCTAGTAAGCGACGGCTTACCGGTTTATCGTGACGCCATGACCACGCTGACGTTCGACTCACTGAACCCGGCTACCGGCGAGGTCGTCGGCAGTCACCCCAAGAACGACGCCCAGGCCGTGCGCGAGGCCGTGACCAGGGCCGAGACGGCCGCGGAGTGGTGGGCGGCCCTGCCCGCGGGCGAGCGCAGGCGCCGCCTGCTCGACTACAAGGCGGTCCTCACGCGGCGCCTGCGGGAACTGGCCGCGCTGGTGCACGAGGAGACCGGCAAGCCGGTGGGCGACGCCACGCTGGAGATCGTGCTGGCCGTCACGCACCTCGACTGGGCGGCCCGCAACGCCGCCAAGGTGCTGGGCCGCCGCCGCGTGGCGACCGGCATGCTGGGGCTCAACCTGGCCGCCACCCTGGAATACCTGCCGCTCGGCGTGGTCGGCGTGATCGGCCCGTGGAACTACCCGGTGTTCACCCCCATGGGGTCCATCGCGTACGCGCTGGCCGCCGGCAACGCGGTCGTGTTCAAGCCCAGCGAGCTCACCCCGGGCGTGGGCGTGCGACTGGCGGAGCTGTTCGCCGAGTCGGTGCCCGAGCAGCCGGTGTTGCAGACGGTGACCGGGCTCGGCGAGACCGGCGCGGCGCTGGCCGCCGACCCCCGGGTGCGGAAGGTGGCCTTCACCGGCTCGACCGCCACCGCCAAGCGGGTCATGGCGGCGTGCGCGGAGAACCTCACGCCCCTCGTGGCCGAGTGCGGCGGCAAGGACGCCTTCATCGTGGACGCCGACGCCGACCTGCCCGCCGCGGCCGACGCCTGCCTGTGGGGCGCGATGTCGAACGCGGGCCAGACCTGCGCGGGCGTCGAGCGGGTCTACGTGGTCGACGCGGTGTACGAGCCGTTCATGCGGGAGCTGTCGGAGCGGGCCGCCGAGGTCAAGGCCGGCCAGGACTACGGCCCGATCACCATGCCCGCCCAGATCGACATCATCCGGCGGCACATCGACGACGCCACCAAGTCCGGAAAAGTGGTGACCGGCGGCCCAGGCTCGGTCCGGGCGCCGTTCGTCGACCCGGTCATCGTGGCGGACGTGCCCGAGGACTCCCCGGCCGTGCGCGAGGAGACGTTCGGGCCGACGATCACCGTCCGGCGCACCCGCGACGCGCAGGAGGCCCTGGAACTGGCCAACGCCTCGGCGTACGGGCTGGCGGGCACGATCTTCTCGCGGGACGCCCGCCGGGCGACGCGGCTCGCGCGGGCGATGCGTACCGGGATGACCGCCGTCAACTCGGTCATCTCCTTCGCCGGGGTGCCCGCCCTGCCGTTCGGCGGGGTCGGCGACTCGGGCTTCGGCCGCATCCACGGAGCCGACGGCCTACGCGAGTTCACCAGGCCGAAGGCGGTCTCCCGCCAGCGCTTCGCCCTGCCCGGCATGAACCTGACCTCCTTCAGGAGAGGCCCCGACGAGCTTGAGCGACTGATCAGGCTTGTCACGTTCTTGCACGGACGACGTAAAAGATAATCATCGCGCTCTTTCCCAAATCCGATCATCCGTCCATAATTGTGTGCTCTGGGGGCCACGATCATGTTGGACGGGTGGAATGTGAACCGGTCTTACCGGGGAATGTCGGCTGAGCAAAGGCTGGCGGACAGACGCGAGCGGCTGATGACGGCCGCCTACACGCTATACGCGAAACCAGGTTTCGCGGCGACGACCATCGAAAGATTGTGCTCGGAGGCGCGGATCTCCAACCGCGCCTTCTACGAATGTTTCGGCGGCCGCGAGGAGTTGCTCCAGGCGCTGCACGAGCGGTGCGTGGAGGAAAGCCTCGCGGTTGTGGCCAAAGCGTTACAGGAGGCGCCGGGCACGCTTGACGGAAGAGTCAAGGCGGGGATTCGCGCCTATATCGAGTTCGCCGCCGCCGACTGGCGGCGGGCCCGCATCATGCACCTGGAGGTGCGCAGGTCGGGTGACGTCCTGACAGCCTCGCGTCAGCGGGCAGTGGACTCCTTCGCCCGGCTCGTGGAGGAGGCGTCGGCGGATTTCCTGCAGGCCCGCTCGCTGAAACGGCGCCTGGTTGCACTTGGCGTAATTGGCGCGCTGCAAGAGCTGCTGATCGAATGGATACTGGCCGACCAGCAGCCGGCCATCGACGATCTGGTCGAGGTGGCGGTGCACATCTTCATCCGCAGCCTCAGTCCGTCGTGACCCGCCGATTACCCGCAGTGATGGGGTCACAGAATAATCACTTTCACAGTTCTTTCCGAGTGCCCACGCCCGTGATAGCGGGCCAGCCGAAATCTACATTCCCTCTATATTCGGCTCGTGAAAGGGCACGGGCGACGGCTGATCGGCGCCCGGCCCCGATATGTGACCTCAGGCCACCGCGGCCGCGGGAACCTCGACGAGCAGGACCCGATTCAGCCGGGTCACCGCCAGGATCCGCATGATCCGCGGGGGCACCCCCCGAAGAACGAGGCGGCGTTGCACGCTGATCGCGCGCCGATGCGCTCCGACCAGCACCCCGAGCCCGGTGGCGTCGATCATCTCCAGCTTGGAGAGGTCGAGGATGAGGTCGCCCTCGCCGGCGTCGAGCGCGGCGTGCAGCCGCTCACGCACGCCGGCCGACGTGCCGGCGTCGAGCCGGGCACCGATCCGCACCGTCTGGCCTCGTGGATTGCGCCGGACGCGCATGCCACCTCCTCAATCACGCACACGGCGTGGTCGCCGGGATCGAAACCCCCGCTCTCCTCCCCTACCCATCTATCGGGAGTGACACGACAGCCGTCAGCAGGAACTGTCCGTCGCCGGTGGGACGGGCCGTCATGCGCCCGCCCACGGCGGCCACCCGCTCGCCCATGCCGGTCAGCCCGCTGCCCAGGTCGTCGGCCTGCCTGCGGGCCACGCCGTCGTTGCGCACCGCCAGTTCCGCCTCCTGGTCGGTGAAGCGCAGGGTGATGTCGCAGAAGGTCGCGGCGCTGTGCTTCAGCACGTTCGTGACCGCCTCACGCACCGCGTAGGCGAACACCGGCGCGACCCCGTGGGGCAGCTCGCGGTGCGGCAGGCGCACCTCGCAGCGGACGCCGGCCGCTTCGAGCACTCCCTTCACGCTATTCAGCTCAGCGGTCAAGTCAAGTTCGCGGTAGCCGCGCACGGCCTGGCGCAGCTCGCGCAGGGCCTTGCGGGTCAGCGTGTTCACCTCCGCCATCTCGTCCCTGGCGGCCCTGCCGTCGGCGTCGGCCAGGCGTACGGCCAGCTCGGTCTTGACGGCGATGGCGGACAGCTGGTGGCCGACGAGGTCGTGCAGGTCCCTGGCGAAGCGCAGCCGCTCCTCGGCCAGCGCCAGCCGGGTGTGCGCCTCGCGGCCGTCGTGTGCCTGCACGGCCAGCGACCAGATCCAGGCCCACATCCTGTTGGTGCAGGGCAGCGCCGTGGCCCACACGACGTCGAGGGCGGTGATGACGAGCAACGAGACGAGGAAGGAGTCACCGCTCAGCGCCAGCAGGCCCGTCCCGCCCAGCACGGACAGTGCGCCGAGCCCGACGCAGGCCGCGCACGTCGCCGCGCCCAGCGCCAGCGCCCGGCGCGCGGGCAGCCCGATCACCACCACGGACAGCCAGACCATGGGCACGAACCCCCAGCCCATCGGGTCGGCCCCGCCGAGCACCGCCGCCAGGAACGCCAGAGCGCCGGTCCACACGACCTCCCTCGTGGGATACCGGCGCTCCATGACCGCGGCGACGACGCGTACGTAGAGCCAGGTGAAGGCGAGCGCCGCGATCGTCGCGAGCAGCAGGCGCGGCCAGCCGGCCGCCCCCGAGCCGAGGCTGAACACGGTCGACGCGATCAGGAAAATCCACATGATCACGAGCGTCGAGTTCAGCATCCGGCGGGCCAGCCGCCGCGCCCGCGTGATCGCGTCCATCTAGCCCGCGCGCAGCACGTCGCCGAGCTTCAGCCGGGCGCCCGTGCGCAGCACCGCCCGCTCGTAGACCTTGGCGCCGAACGACAACACCGCCAGCACGGCCACGGCCATCGCCGCCATGGACGCCGCCACCTGCCACATCGGCACGTCGGCCGCCGCCATCCGGACCGGCATGATCATCGAGGAGAACGGCGGGATGTAGGACATCACCGTGGCCAGCGTGCCCGTGGGATCGTTGGTGGCGTAGAAGGCCACGAAGTAGGTGACCATGATGAGCATGGTCAGCGGCGACATCACGCTGCTCACCTCCTCCTGGCGGGAGACCAGCGAGGCGAACGCGGCCGCGAGCGTGGCGAAGAAGGCGTACCCGAGCACGAACCAGACCAGGACGGCGACCACCAGCCCCGGCACGCCCGGCGGGAAGTCCGCGGCGAACCCCGACACCGACGTGGCGACCAGGCCGACGGCGAGGATGGTGAGCAGGTTGATCAGCCCGAGCACGCCCAGCCCGACGATCTTGCCGCCGAGCAGCTGCCACGGGCGCACCGCCGCGAGCAGGATCTCCACGATCCTGCTGCCCTTCTCCTCCACCACGCCCATCGCCACCATCATGACCTGGCCCATGAGCAGCATGAACAGGACGAGCACCAGCACCACGGCGATGCCGGTCCTGGCCGCCTGGTAGCGGGTGTCCACGCCCACGGAGACCATCTGCAGCGGCGGGATCGTCACCCCGGCCGCGCCGAGCCGCATCTCCCGGTTGGTGCTCTGCATGAGCACGCCGAGCTTGCTGTCGATCTCGCCGTCGGTGAGCACCTTGTCGCCGTTGACCAGCACCGCGTCCACGTCACCGGCCAGCACGGCCTTCTTGGCCGCGGCCTCGTCGGGGAAGGAGCGCCACTCGAACTCGGCGTCCGGCGCAGCGGCCTTCAGCGGGAGCTGCTGGGAGTTGACCGTGCCCAGCGTGTACGAGTCGTTCCCGCCCATGATCTTCGGCGCGAAGGAGACGGCCGCCACCAGCAGCGCGGTCACCAGCAGGCCGACCAGGAACGTCTTCGTGCGCACCTGCGTGACGATCTCGCGGCGGGCGACCAGCATCAGTCCGTTCACGCCACGGCCTCCTTGAAGATCTCGGTGAGGGTCGGCTGCTCGACCCCGAAGTGCTCGACGCGGCCCGCCTTCATGGCGCGGCGCAGGATCTCCTGGTCGTCGCCCTCGGTCGTCCGCAGGGTGTGCAGGTCGCCGTGGACGGTCACCGTGCCCGGCAGGCCGTCGGCCCAGCCCGGGGCGGGGTCGCGGACCTCCACGCGCAACGTGTCGCCCTCGGCGGCGCGCAGCTCGGCCACCGTGCCCGTCGCGACCATCCGGCCGCCGGAGACGATGCCCACCGAGTCGCACAGCCGCTCCACCAGGTCGAGCTGATGGCTGGAGAAGATCACCGGCACGCCGCTCCTGCAGCGTTCCTGGAGCGCCCCGGCCAAGGCGTCCACGGCGAGCGGGTCGAGCCCCGAGAACGGCTCGTCCAGGACCAGCGCCTCCGGGTCGTGCACCAGCGCCACGGCGAGCTGCACGCGCTGCTGGTTGCCCAGCGACAGCGTCTGCACCGCGTCGCCTCTGCGCTCGGTCAGCCCCAGCCGCTCGATGAGCTCGTCGGCGGCCTTCTTCGCCGCCGCCGGGGCGAGCCCGTGCAGCCGGCCGAAGTACTCGATCTGCTCGCTGACCCGCATCTTCTGGTACAGCCCGCGCTCCTCGGGCATGTAACCGAACCGCGTGCGGTCGTCGTAGCCCAGCGCGCGGTCCCGCCAGCGCACCGAACCGGAGTCGGCCTGGAGCACGCCCATGACGATGCGCATCGTCGTCGTCTTGCCCGCACCGTTCGCGCCCACGAAGCCGTACATCTCGCCCGGACGTACCGTGAAGCTGATCCCGTCCAGGGCGACCTTGCCGCCGGGGTTGTCGGGACCGCCCGCGAAGCGCTTGCGCAGCTCGCTGATCTCGAGCATCAGGTCCTCTCTCTCGTCATGGGTAGATTGTGGCTTTGGCGGCGTTCGCCCTGGTAGTCGTGGAAATCATGGACGCGACATGGAAAGCGCGTCCCGTTCGGATGACATTTGTCATTACGCTGGGCTCATGACGCGTGCCGACAAGGACAAGCCCGTCGTCCTCTCCCGCATCTACACCCGTACGGGCGACGACGGCACCACGAACCTGAGCGACATGAGCCGCGCGGCCAAGACCGACACCCGGCTGGCCGCCTACGCCGACGTCGAGGAGGCCAACGCCTGCCTGGGCCTGGCCCTGTCCCACGGCACCCTGTCCGCCGACCTCGTGGCGCTCCTCGTGCGCATCCAGAACGAGCTGTTCGACGTGGGGGCCGACCTGGCCACACCGGTGGTGGACGAGCCGGAGTTCCCGCCGCTGCGGGTGGAGCAGTCCTACATCGACCGGCTGGAGGAGCAGTGCGACCGGCTCAACGCCGAGCTCCAGCCGCTGCGCAGCTTCATCCTGCCCGGCGGCGACCCGGCCACGGCCGCGCTGCACCTGGCCCGGGTGACGGTACGCCGGGCCGAGCGCACCACGTGGGCGGCGCTAGAGGCCCACGACGACGTCAACCCGCTGACCGCCAAATACCTCAACAGGCTCTCCGACCTGCTCTTCATCGCCTGCCGGATCGCCCACGGCGGCAACGAGATCCTCTGGAAGCCCGGCGGCACCCGTTAGGCGACGTCGAGGTACGCGCTGGGCGGCGCCGACTCCAGCCAGGCGAGGAAGCCGGTGAGGGCGTCGGCGCTCATCGCCAGCGACAACCCGCGCGTCGTGCCGCCGCAGTCGACGGCGTAGAGGCCGCCGTCGATCTCACGCCGGGCGGAAACGACGAGGCCGCGCCTCGCGATCGCGTGGCGCGGCCTCAGTCGGACGCCCATGAGCGGAATCCAGTGGAGCTCACCGTCGGCGTAGCGGGCCACCCCGCTCTGCCACCCTCGGCTGCCCACTTTCAGCCGGCAGGGTACGCTGCCGCGCGAACGGGCGAGCGTCACCCCTCGAAGGACCACGAGGGCGACCAGCAGCAACAACAACACCGAAACCGTCGCCACCATGGCCGCCCCCCTGAATCCCGTTGTATGTATTAAACCTCTTCGCCCGCCGCGCGCAGCCGGGCCCTGGCCCGCTTCGCCTCGATCGCCGCGTCGGCGTCCTCCTGGTTGGCCTCGATCGAGGCCTGAGCCCGGTCGAGAGCGTCTCGGGCGGCCGCGACGTCGACCTCGGAACCGAGCTCGGCGACCTCGGCGAGCACCGACACCTCATCATCGGCCACGGAGATGAACCCCCCGTGAACGGCCGCGACGAGCTCGGGCTCACCTTCCCGCTTGACGCGCAGCACGCCGCCCTCGACGAGGACGCCGAGCACGGGTGCGTGTTGCGGCATAATACCGATCTCGCCGTCAACGGTCTTGGCAATCACCATGTCGGCCTCGCCCGACCAGATCTCACGCTCGGGTGAGACAACCCCTACGCGTAGCTTCGCCACTTCGTCAGGTTCCTTTCCGATCAGGTAGCGGGCCGGGGTGTGCCCCCCCGGCCGCGACCCGAGGGGGGTCAGCGACCCGCCAGTTCCGTTGCCGTGGCCCCCGCCCGGGCGATGCCCCCCACCAACAAGAACGCCAGCTCGGGCCGGGGGTCGGAC